>CAZNYS010000069.1:0-468 GCA_964577305.1 uncultured Rikenellaceae bacterium | reverse complement strand
GCTAGGTCCCACCTTTGAAGGAGGCCAGGGGGATGTTATTCAGGCTGAATGGTTGATAACGTTGATAAGGTTGAAAAGGTTTATAAGGTTCACAATGAAGAGGTGCCAAGCTTGGCGCCTCAATATTTTCTATTAAGATTAAAACAACCTAAACGTAGAGACGTACCATGGTGCGTCTCTTTTGTTGCAGTCAGTCAATTACGAATACAAAGGGTAATTTGACAATCCTGCTTGAGGAATAAGAAAAAAAGAATTAATTTTGCACCCTGTAACTGGTTCAGTAGCTCCCTCCTTCGTCCCGATTTCTCGGGACTACGGCGGGCAGGATACGTAGGAAAAGATATTAAAACTGGTTCAGTAGCTCAGCTGGATAGAGCAACGGCCTTCTAAGCCGTAGGTCGCAGGTTCGAATCCTGCCTGAATCACAAAGAAAAAGCCCTGTCGGCCGAAAGGCTGACAGGGTTTAAT
>CAZNYS010000068.1:0-17727 GCA_964577305.1 uncultured Rikenellaceae bacterium | reverse complement strand
CATAAGTTACTGTTTTTTTATTTTAACTTATGACACACTTTACTGAACAGTCTCCAATTTTGCTTAAAAACTTGTTTTTATCTTAGAATTCAATTCAACAATCTTTAGACGCGATGAATCGCCTCTTTACTTTTTCCCCCGGCGTTCATTTCATTCAGCCGGGGTTTCCGCTTCGCCCCGATTATTCGGGGCTTCGCTTCAACTTTTTACTTTTGCCTTTTATCTTGGAAATTCTTAACTTGAGCTAGGATTAAAAAGTCAGTTATGTGTCAGAGAATTTCGCTGCTAAAAACTTTGCTGACATCTGTCTCGTGTTTAATAAGTATTGCTGTGTACACGCAGAATCCCTACAGGCTTTCTGCAGGCGCCAGGCAGGTGGGTCTAGCTTATGCCACGGTGGCCACCAATGGCTTCTGGGCTTCCTTTCATAACCAGGCATCACTGTCCGAAATGAATAAATGGTCAGTCGGGCTTAACCAGGACAACAGGTTCGGGTTATCAGAATTAAGTAACAAGACCTTTGGGATGATCATCCCTTCCGGGCAACGCGGTGCACTCGGAATGGTATACTCGTACTACGGCTATGCTGAATATAACAGGCATACCATTGGTCTTGCCTACGGGATGAAACTGGGAGAAAAGATCTCGGCAGGTATACAAACTGACCTGTATTCAACACGCATTGCTGGTGACTACAGGAACAGGTACGACCTGACCTTTGAAGGAGGAATACAGTTTGAACCTGTGAATGAGCTGGTATTGGGAGTTCATGTGTATAACCCTGTACCCACAGCCCTGCACGAAAGTGATATCCCCCTTGTACTCAGACTCGGCACATCCTACCGGTTTGCATCTTCTTTCCTGGCTATAGCTGAAATGGAAACAAGCGACCAGCATTATACAAATGTAAGGGTGGCCTTTGAATATCAGTTCATGGGAAACCTTTACCTGCGGGCAGGATTCATGAGCAACCCCCTTGGCTATGCCTTCGGAGGGGGTTATTCGGGTCGTATATTACAGGCCAACCTGGGATTTATTACTCATGAAAACCTGGGGCTCACCCCATCACTGTCAATAGTAATATTTATAAGGTAAGCAATGAAATTAAGGTTGCATTTCATATGTGCAGCCCTGGTAATTTCATTGAACTGCCTTTATCCGCAGGATCATTTACCGGGGCATATCATCAGTCTGTTGGAAGATATTGCAGAATCATCAGATGAAAATCTGCAGGCAGTAAATTTTGCTGAAGAGATAAGCAACCTTGCAGAAAATCCTGTTAATATTAACTCGGGTGATGAAAACGAAATAAAAAGACTTTTTTTCCTTACTGCATTCCAGGCTCGAAGTATAGTTGATTACACAAGGAAAAATGGGGATATAATTTCTGCCTCTGAAATAAGTTATATCCCGGGTTTTGACAGGGAGCTGTCTGAACTTCTGCAGCCTTTTATCATTTTTAAATATGACGATAACGACCGCAGACTGAATGCGGGATCCCATCTCAGGCTTATGACAAATATCCTTGCAGACGATGGAGAAACAGAGACTGATTTTACAGGTAGTAATTATAAACTACTTTCAAAACTGAGGTTGTCTTCAGGCCCTTTCGAAGCATTTTTAACGTTAGATAAAGATAAAGGGGAACCCCTGCTCTTGCAGGGATATAAACCTGATTTCCTTTCGGGAAATATTACATACTATCCAGATGATGCAATAAACAAAATCATTATCGGTGATTACAAAGTACAGTTCGGACAGGGTCTTACTGTATGGAATGGTTTCTCCCGCTCACCAGTACCGACGGAGCAAAGACCAATGAAAGGAAGCAGCAATATAATGCCATACTCATCAACTGATGAAAATGATTTCTTCAGGGGCATATCTATCTCCTTAACCACAGGTGACATAAACATTATATCATTTGCCTCAATAAATATGATTGATGCTACAACCGTCAATGATGAAAATACCGGTATGAAATACGTAAAGTCGTTTTACGATACAGGCATACATAATACCCCGACAACAATAATGAAAAGAAACCAGGTGGTCGAAAGCAGCCTTGGATTCAATATTAACAGGATGAGCGATAACCTCTATTATGGCTTAAATACTATATATTCAAGGTTTTCAATTCCAGTCATCCCTGCTGATCACCCCAGGAATATATATGATTTTGAAGGAAAAGTGAACGCTTCCATTTCCCTTGATTATGCTTACCTGTTTAAGAATTCATACCTGTTTGGAGAATTTGCCCTGGACAACAAGCTTAAAACAGCTTTCCTGCAGGGTATCTCCCTGAATCCCGGCGGCAGGGTCAGGTGCAATATAATGTATTCCAGGGTAAACAGGGGCTATAATTCATTTCATGGGAATGCTTCAGGAATAAGTACTTTTAATAAACCTGCCAGTAGCCTGCTTGCAAATTTATCTTCTGAATTAACATCATTCCTTACTTTCTCCGGAGGTATACTGAGCAGGAAGGAGCTGTGGTATAACAATATTTCAGGTAGCTTCCCCTCTTCAATACTTTACCTTGTCAGTCTCAGGCTGAAGCCGGCAGATTTTATTTCACTGAAAACAGATATCAAACATGGTGTCAGTGATAACTGGATAAATTCACAACAGGGATTAAAAACAGGTACATCCGTTATAAAGACTAATCTCCGGTTATCTGTGGAAACAATCGTTTCAGAAAGGTTTAAGCTGCGCACTCGCATAGAGAAAGTGATTATAACAGGTTCACATGACAGGGGATTTCTCTGTTACCAATCGGTCGGGTATTTATTCCGAAGAATACCGCTTGAGATAAGGGGAAGGTTAACCATTTTCAAAACAGGCAGCTTTGATACACGAATATATACCTGGGAAGATGACCTCCTGTATAATCCGGTTATCAAACCCCTGTATGAAGAAGGGGAAAGATCATATTTAATGATCATATACAGGGCTTTTGGTACGTTGACTTTTCGTGCCAAATTTGCTGTTACTGATATTCACGGGGAACAGGTTGCTTCAGGCAGAATAAACGAACTGAAATTCCAGGTGGTTTTCAGCTTTTAATATCCGAAGGCCTGATATCGCGAATATTAAGCTGCAGGTTCTTTATACCCTTGAATTCATTCATTTCGACCGAATAGCATATATCAATAGGTTGCCCTTCCTTTATTACCGGGAACCTGTTACCCTGCCCGAAAGCAATGGCAGGAATACTCACTGTGCCTGTTGATTCATTGCAGAGATCAAGCTTAAGGTGCTCACCACTTGATCCTACTACCCTGCCCATACCGGTGTCATACACTTTCCCGGTCATAAATACAGGTGCCAGGTTCTCAGGGCCGAAAGGCTGAAACTGCTCTATCATGCTGTAAAACTTATCAGTTATATCAGTAAAGTTAAGTTTCATGTCAATTATAACCTGTGGTACCAGCTGGTCATCACTGATGGTTTGTGTAACTGCTTCTTCGAACCTCTCAATAAAGACGGGTACATTTTCTTTTTTCATTGTAAGCCCGGCAGCATACATATGCCCTCCAAAATTCTCGAGCAGGTCACTGCATGACTCAATAGCCTGGTACAGATCGTACCCTGCCACCGAGCGTGCCGAGCCCGTGGCAAATCCATTTGATTCGGTGAGAATAACCGTTGGACGATAATATGTTTCTATCAGCCTGGAGGCTACTATACCTATTACACCTTTATGCCATTTCGGATTATAAAGCACTGTTGTTCTGGCATTTACATTCCTCTGGTCGGCCGATATCATCCTCAGGGCTTCAGTGGTTATATTCCTGTCAATAGACCGCCTGTCCCTGTTGCAGTTACCTATCTCCCTGCTCATCTCTTCGGCCAACATTCCATTTTCAGAAACCATAAGCTCAACTGCCTTATTACCTGACTCCATACGACCGGCAGCATTAATTCTTGGACCGATCTTGAAGACGATATCCACAATTGTAATCTGCTTCCTGAGATCAGAGTCCTTGATTATCTTGGCTATCCCCATCCGCGGGTTTTCATTTAGCTGTATAAGACCAAAATGAGCAAGGATCCTGTTTTCTCCTGTAAGGGGCACAATATCGGAAGCAATACTTATTGCAACAAGGTCAAGATATTGTATCAGGTCTTCAAACGGTATACCGTTTACCCTTGAATAAGCCTGTATCAGTTTAAAACCTACCCCACAGCCCGAAAGGTCCTTATATGGATAATTGCAGCCTTCCTGCTTGGGATCAAGGACTGCTGTCGCCTCTGGTACTGTTTCACCGGGGAGATGATGATCACAAATGATCACATCCAGGCCCAGTGAACTGGCATATTTGATCTTTTCAACTGCTTTGATGCCACAATCGAGGGTAATCATCAGTTTACAGTTGTTTTCATGAGCGTAATCAATACCCCTTGATGATATACCATATCCTTCAGCATACCTGTCGGGAATGTAGAAGTCAATATTCGGGTAAATATTCCGGAAGAAAGCATACATAAGGGCAACAGATGTAGTTCCGTCAACATCGTAATCGCCATAGATAAGTATCTTCTCATTTTTATATATTGCCGAAGAAATACGGTCAACGGCAATATTCATATTTTTCATAAGGAATGGATCGTGCAGGTTTTCCAGTCCTGGCCTGAAAAAACTTTGTGCCTCTTCGAAGCTCGTAATACCCCTCTGAACCATAAGGTTGGCAAGTGGCTGCAGTACATCAAGGCTGTTCATTAATTGTTTCACAACCACATTATCGCCTGTTTCTTTTACGATCCAGTTTCTTTCCATTGTTAGCTTATCCATTTTATTCCGAAAACCTTCTCGAAGTTTTTCTTTACAATGAGCTTGGCCTTCTCAAAATCCTGCTTCTCACCCAGTTCTTTTGCCAGTGAGGTTACACCCTTATCGGTATAGCCGCAGGGATTAATATAATTAAAGTAATCCAGATCGGTATTTATATTGAAAGCAAATCCATGCATAGTAATATACCTGCTGGCTTTTACCCCTATAGCACATATTTTCCTTGCCTGCCCATTATCCTGCCCATCAATCCAGACTCCTGTTGCTCTCTCCATTCGTCCGGCTTCAATACCATATTCAAGCAGTGAAAGTATTATCATCTCCTCTATACTATGAATGTAAGCCTTAAGTGTCAGTCCGAATTCTTCAAGATCAAGCAGTGGATAACCTACTATCTGACCTGGCCCGTGATAAGTAATATCTCCTCCCCTGTCGATTCTGTAAAATGAGGCCTCTTTGGCCTGTAATTGTATATGGTTTACAAGCAGGTTATTGTCAGAACCGTTCCTGCCCAGGGTATATACATGAGGGTGTTCCACGAAAATTAATCTGTTAACCTGTCTCTCCTGTTCAGCAGGAGTAAACGAACGGTTTTTCAACTTTACTGCCATCAGATCGCGGAACAATTTTTCCTGGTAATCCCAGGTCACCTTGTAATCACGTAAGCCCAAATCCTCAAAAATTCCTTCCCTGTCCACAAGATTAACTTAAATTTTATTTTATAATTAAACATGCTTTTCCGCATGGTATGATGATCTTACCAGAGGGTGGCTTTCCACGAAAAGAAAACCTCTTTCCAGTGCTTCCCTTTTATATTTCTCAAATCTTTCCGGATCAACATACTCAACCACCTCCATATGATCCAGTGAGGGCTGTAGATACTGACCAATGGTAAAAACAGAGCAACCTGATTCAAGCAGGTCATCCATGGTTTGATAAACTTCACTGTCCTTCTCTCCCAACCCAAGCATTATGCCTGATTTTGTCCTTATTCCCTGAGTGCTTATATACCCTATCGCATCAAGACTGCGACGGTACCTGGCAGCAGATCTTACCTGCGGTGTTAACCTTTCCACTGTCTCCAGGTTATGCGAAATAACCTCGGGACCGGCATCAATAACCTTTTGAATATCTTCCTCCACACCCCTGAAATCAGGTATTAATGCTTCTATTGTTGTTCCCTGGTTTACCTTTTTGACATTCCTGATCACATCAGCCCAGAACGATGCCCCGCTGTCGGGCAGGTCATCCCTGTCGACAGAAGTAATAACGCAGTGTTTTAAAGCCATCAGTCGTACCGATTCAGACAGGTTACCCGGCTCATCAGGATCAGGTGGATATGGCTTACCCGTTGTCGTTCCGCAAAATTTACATGACCTGGTACAGATATCTCCAAGGATCATAAAAGTTGCAGTACCGGCATTCCAGCATTCACCAATATTCGGACAATTACCGCTCTTGCATATGGTGTGCAGATGCTTGCTCTCTACAAGATTTTTAACCCTTGTATAATTCTCCCCGCTTGCCCTTTGCATTTTAAGCCATTTCGGTAATCTTCTGTTATTCAGCCTTTTATCTTTTACACTCATTATTTTCATTTCAGTATACAAATCTAATTAAAATAGAAATATTTACCTATTTCCCAGATATAGCTGATTGATAATAGATTGGCTGAAAACAGAAGGATCTTGTCTTTTAAAAGTACCCAAAATCATGAAGTTTTTTAGAGAAAATCGAATCGAAGGATGTTTTTTTCTTTTTTGTTATTAAATAACATATGATTTATAATAAAAGGAGCCGGCATATTTTCTATATTTAGCTTATTGTAAAATTTGTTCAGTTAAATCAGAAAAAATAATGTGTTATGAATACCCAGAATTTTTACAGGCTATCCCTGATGTTTCTTTCTTTTTTCCTTTTTACAGTAATATCATCCGGCCAGGAGAATGAAAATATTTATTCCGAAAGTTGTACAAGCATAATGGTTGGGAAAGATGCAAGTACTGACGGGTCAGTGATGACCAGTCATACCTGTGATGCTTACTACCGCACATGGCTGCAATTTGTTCCTGCCATGGAATTTGAACCCGGCACCATGCACCCCGTCAGGTGGGGCACCATGCATACTAGCTCTGCATGGAGTGAAGAGAATATAGAGGTCAAAGGAGAGATCCCTGAAGTTGATAAGACGTATGCATATTTAAATACCGCTTATCCATGTCTTAATGAGAAACAGCTAGCCATAGGGGAATCCACATTTAATGGAAGGAGGGAATTGAGAAATGAAAAAGGTCTTTTCACCATTGAGGAACTTGAAAGGATTGCCCTGCAGAGATGTACAACAGCACGTGATGCCATAAGTTTAATAGGAGAACTTGTTAAGGAGTACGGTTATGGCGATTCCGGTGAGTGTATCACGATAGCTGATAAAAATGAAGTGTGGCACATGGAAATAATGGGAGAAGGGCCTGATAATATAGGAGCCGTTTGGGCTGCACAGCGCATACCGGATGACCATATTGGAATAGCAGCCAATATATGCAGGATAGCTGAGATAGATCCTGATAATGAAGATTATTTCATGGTATCTGACAATGTATATGATGTAGCAAAAAAGATGGGTTTCTGGGATGGGAAAGAACCATTTAAGTTCTGGAAAGCATATTCCGGAAGAAAACCATTCAGCTCACGCGAGTATTTTGTGCTCAGCACCCTTGCCCCTTCGCTTGGGTTGAAATATGATGACGAGGAATTACCTTTTTCTGTTAAACCTGAAAAAAAAGTCGATATCAGGGATGTCTTGAAATTCTTTCGTACTACTTATGATGGAACAGAAATGGAAATGATAAGGAACCTGAAAGTTCCTGTAAGACGAAGGGATGAAGACGGTAATACAATTACAGATACAATAATAAGCCCCGCTGCGCACCCATGGATGTCAGGCGATAAACGTAACCTGTTAAACAGCCTGAAAGAAGATGTGGTGGTAAGGGACAGACCCATTGCAGTACAGTATTGCGCTTATTCATTTATAGTGCAACTCAGGGATTGGCTCCCTGACGAGGTTGGCGGCAGGCTATGGTTCGGGATTGATGTACCACGCTTAAGTCCCAGGGTACCTATCTATGCAGGTAACCTGAGCCTCCCCGAAAGTTTCTATGTATGCGGACAGGATCATTTCAGCACTGAATCTGCGATGTGGGCCTTCCGCAGGGCAAACAGGCTGGCAATGGTTAATTGGGGCGAAGGAAAGAAAATTATTGAACCACTGGTTATGGAATTTGAAGACAGGGCCTTTGATGAAATAGAATTTATTGAAGAAGAAGCGCTCAGGCTCCTTGAAAAGGATAAGGAGAACGCTGCAACCGGTAATCAGACTAAACTGGCCAGGGAATTTCTTACCAGGTACTCAAATAATTTTGCCAGGTCAGCTGTCGACCGCTGGTGGGAACTGGGAGATGAATTATGGGTAAGATTCAGGTGGAGTTTTTAAGCTGTATCATGAGAATATATCAGTTAAAAAATAATCCTTTTCGTATCTTGCTCTGTGTGGTAATTTTAAACCTTATGACTACCACATGTAAGCATCAGACCGAAGTATCGCCAGGAATATTTGACCTTGCCACCGATGTGGGAAACCCTGATTTGAAAGGTAAAAGCATATATGATGCTGAAACCGGCGAATACACCTTGACCGGGGCAGGTGAAAATATCTGGTTCGATGCCGATGAGTTCCATTTCCTCTGCAGTAAGGTTGAAGGTGATTTTATTCTTCAGGCACGTACCAGGTTTATTGGCGAAGGCACAAATCCCCACCGTAAACTGGGAATCATGATCCGTGATTCACTAAGCAGCGAATCGGCCTATGTAAGTGCAGTAGTTCATGGTGATGGATTAACCTCTTTGCAATACCGCAATAAAGCCGGAAACAATACCGAAGAAATAAAATCAACAACTGAAGAGGCTGATATTATTCAGCTGGAACGAAAAGGTGATACTTATATTTTCTCTTCTGCTGTTGATGGTGAAACATTCACATCTATTGAAGTAACCGGTCCGAAAATTGAGGAGAAAGCCTATGCAGGTATTTTTATCTGTTCCCACGAAGCGGATGTCCTGGAAACTGCCGTATTTGATAATGTGCGACTTGTAATTCCGGCACCCGTCGATTTTATAGCATACCAGGATTATATAGGAAGCCACATTGAAATAATGGATATCAAAACCGGGAAACGTAAAATAATATATAGCTCACCACTGTCACTACAGGCCCCCAATTGGACTCGGGACGGAAATAACCTGGTTTATAACAGCGAAGGGAAATTGTACTATTTAAACCTCCTGACTTCTGAACTAAATGAAATTAACACGGGTTTCGCTGTAAATAACAATAATGATCACGTATTATCTTTTGACGGAAAATTACTTGGCATAAGCGACCATACTGAAAACCCTGTCAACCAGTCGCTTATTTATGTACTACCCACTGAAGGAGGAACACCCGAACCGATAACCTCTGAGGCACCATCGTATCTTCATGGCTTTTCACCCGATGGTGAATATTTGGTGTATACTGCAGGTCGTAATAATGCCGAACACCTGGATATTTATAAAATATCCCGCTTTAGCGGGGAAGAAATCCGCCTGACCGATGCTCCCGGGCTGGATGACGGTTCAGAATATTCTCCCGATGGCAGGTATATCTATTTCAATTCCAGCCGTACCGGTACCATGCAAATATGGCGCATGAGACCCGATGGCAGCAACCAGGAACAGATGACATTCGATGAATATAATGACTGGTTTCCACATGTATCACCTGACGGTAAATGGCTGGCCTTTATTTCCTACAAAAGCGATATCAGGGCTGACGATCATCCCTTTTACAAACAAGTTTATATTCGTTTAATGCATGCCGGTGGCGGGGAACCGGAAGTTATTGCTTATTTATACGGAGGGCAGGGCTCCATGAATGTTCATAGCTGGTCACCCGACAGCAGGAAAATTGCTTTTGTAAGCAATACAAAAATTGAAGAATAATTCATAATATATTTTCTATTAAAAAATATTATAAAATGAGTGAAAATAAATTCAAATTAAACAGTAATCACGGGTGGGTAACAGGAGATTTTCCGAAAGTGGGGATCAGGCCCGTAATAGATGGCCGCAGAAGGGGAGTCAGGGAGTCACTTGAAGAACAGACAATGAACCTTGCCAGGACGGCCGCAGAAATGATCAGTTCAAACCTGAAATACCCGACCGGCAAAAATGTGGAATGTGTACTGTCTGATACCACTATAGGAGGGGTTGCCGAATCAGCTCTGTGCGAGGAGAAATTCAGAAAAGAGGGAGTGGGGATATCACTCACTGTTACACCATGCTGGTGCTATGGAAGCGAAACAATTGATATGGACCCACTAAGGCCAAAAGCTATATGGGGATTCAATGGCACCGAGCGACCGGGAGCTGTTTACCTTGCAGCAGCACTGGCAGGACATACACAGAAGGGATTACCTGCTTTTGGCATATATGGACGAGATGTGCAGGATGCAGGTGATAATACTGTACCCGGAGATGTACAGGAAAAAATACTGAGATTCGTTAAGGCCGGGCTGGCAGTGTCATACATGAAAAGTAAATCATACCTGTCAATGGGTAGTGTATCAATGGGCATCGCCGGGTCTATTGTCAACGAGGATTTTTTCCAGGAATACCTGGGTATGAGGAACGAATATATTGATATGAGCGAATTCAACCGGAGGATCAACGAGGAGATATATGATAAGGATGAATTCGACAGGGCACTGGAATGGACAAAAAAATGGTGCAAAGAAGGTATAGAAACCAATGCAGTACCCAGGAGCGCCAAAGAAAAAGTAAAGGACTGGGAAACAGTAGTAAAAATGACTCTTATAGCACGCGACCTTATGGTTGGCAATCCACGCCTTAAGGAAAAAGACCTGGGTGAAGAAGCAATGGGACATAATGCCATCCTCGCAGGCTTCCAGGGACAGAGGCAGTGGACCGACCATATGCCTAACGGAGATTTCATGGAAGCAATATTATGCTCTTCATTCGACTGGAATGGTATACGCCCACCTTACCTTCTGGCCACAGAGAACGACAGCCTGAATGGTGCGTCAATGCTGCTGGGTTACCTGCTTACCAATACTACCCAGATGTTTTCGGATATAAGAACTTACTGGAGCCCGGAAGCAATAGAAAGGGTCAGCGGACATAAACCGACCGGGCGTGCTGAGAACGGTGTGATACACTTAATAAATTCAGGAGCTTCGGCACTTGACTTTTCAGGAAGACAGGAGAAAAACGGAAAGCCTGTAATCAAACCATTCTGGGAAATCAGCTCAGAAGATGCTGAAGCATGCCTGAAAGCAACTCGCTGGCCCGCAGCAGTAACTGAATATTTCAGGGGCGGTGGCTTCTCATCACAGTTTGACACAAAGGGAGGTATGCCGATAACCATTTCAAGGATAAATATTGTTAAAGGACTGGGACCTGTACTGCAGATGGCTGAAGGATGGACAGTTGAATTGCCAAAAGATGTGCATGAGCTGCTCTGTGAGCGCACAAACCCAACGTGGCCCACAACATGGTTTGTACCGCGCCTGACAGGTGTAGGTGCATTTGCTGATGTTTATTCAGTAATGGCTAACTGGGGCGCTAACCATTGCGCATCAAGCTACGGCCATGTGGGTGCTGATATCCTGACACTGGCATCAATGCTGAGAATACCGGTTAACATGCATAATGTACCGTCAGATAAAATATTCCGGCCATCAGCATGGAATGCTTACGGCATGGATCCTGAAGGGAGCGATTACAGGGCATGTAAGACTTACGGCCCATTATATAAATAATTGGTTTGAACGTTTGAATGTTTGAACTCTTGCCTGCCTGACAGGAAGAGGATTTTATAATAATCAAACGGTCAAACCATTCAAACGATCAAACAAAGAGGAAAGGCAATGCGCGAAGGAAAAACATCAATCGTCTTTGATTGCGGGGCAACAAACGTGAAGGTGCTCGCTATAAATGAAAAAGGTGAAATACTCCGCTCAGGGTCATTTCCCAATAATACACAGCCCGATCCTTTCTACCCTGAATACAGGATATGGGATGTGGACGAGATATGGAACAAGATGTGCAAGGCATCCCGGGAGGTCACAGCTGACCTGGATAAGGAAGATATCATTGGTGTAAGTGTTACTACTTTCGGGGTCGATGGGGCGTTGTTCAGCCGTGAAGGGAAGATGCTCTACCCCATGATATCATGGCAGTGTGAACGTACAACACCTGTAATGCAGGGTATAGGTAAATACATCCCTGTTGAAAAATTGTACCGTGAATCAGCTCTTCTGCCTTTCAATTTCAATACAATAAACAAGATCATCTGGCTTAAGGAAAACAAGCCTGATCTTGTTGAAAAAGCACACATGTGGTTGTTTGCCCCTTCAATATTCACATGGATGCTGAGCGGGGAGATGAAGAATGATATTACAATGGCCGGTACATCCATGCTTACTTCGGCTTCAAAAAGGAACCTGTCACCATCTATCCTTAAGAGTATAAATATTGAACCAGGCCTTTTAGGCGGGCTGGCTGAGCCCGGTGATATTATAGGTCATGTAAATTCCGATGCAGCCAGCCTTACAGGTCTGCCCGAAGGAATACCTGTGGTAGCCAGCGGACACGATACCCAGTTTGCAGTGTTTGGTTCCGGAGCCGGCGTAAACCAGCCTGTATTGAGCTCGGGGACATGGGAAATACTGATGGTACGTTCGCGTAAATACATGTCGGGTAAAGAACAGCTTGATAATTCAATAAGTACCGAGATGGACCCCGTTCCAGGACTATATAATATTGGTAACCAGTGGATTGCTTCGGGTATGCTCGAATGGGCAGGCCGGAATATGTTCCCCGAATGCGGTGAAGAACTGCATCAGAAAATGATAGCAATGGCAGCGGAAGTGCCACCTGGCAGCAACGGCGTAAGGGTTATACCAAGATTTTTTGAAGAAAGCAGGAGCACCGGGGGAGGACAGATTACAGGGCTGGGGATGGAATCGACCCGTGAAGAAATTTACAGGGCAATGCTGGAATCGTTGTCCCTCAGGCTCAGGGAAGGAATGATAGCACTGGAGAAAGCCGGTGGATTTACTACTGATAATATACTATGTGTAGGCGGCGGATCAAAAAACAGGCTCTGGAACCAGATCAGGGCAGACATAACAGGAGTACCTGTGACTGTTATTGATAAAAAAGAAACCACGATGCTGGGTGCCGCTATGTTCATAATGTATGCAGCCGGACTTGCCTCAAGTCCTGAAGAAGCAAGGGAAATGATACCGTTTAAAACAGAAATATTCGAACCCGGCGATAATTTTAAAATCTACCGGGAAATATTTGGGTAGTAAATAGGTTGCTCGGTACTGGTTTCTCGTTACTCGTTATTTCGAGTATAAAGGATATTGAACTCTCTTAGCCTTAGCCTTAGCCTCAGCCTAATAAAAAGGGTGCTCGAATACAATCAAGCACCCCCCCTGTATGGCTTAATCCAGGATTATTCCTTATCGAGTTTAAATTCGACAGGGACTTGTATTTTAACCCTTACAACCGTGCCTCTTTGTTTCCCGGGTTCCCATGCCGGCATATTCTTAAATACCTTGAGCGCAGCATTATTAAATCCTTCATAGGTACTTCGCAATACTTTTATATCCTCAGGTTTCCCTTCTGTATTAACGATGAACTCAACTGTCACCTCTCCTTCTATGCCTTCCTGCCTGGCCTTTTCAGGGTACTCAAGGTTATCATATATATAAGATTTAAGAGCCGGGAAACCGCCCGGGAACATGGGCATTTCCTCAACTACAAAAAATAATTCTTCCTGATTCTTGATTACAATGCTGTTCTTTAACTTGATAATTATCAGGCCTCCGGTAGCATTATGTTTTTTTACCAGTGCGGAAGATTGGTCTTTAATTACTTCAATGCTCAAAATATCTTCAGGGTCGATATTATCTAGATTATCTACACGCATTCCCTCAACCAGAAACACAGGCGATTCTTTGTCCTTGTCAGGATTTACAATACTAATCTGTACCTTCTCTTTCTTCTTTTCCTTAATTACATGACTGAGATTAATCTCATACGATTTGAATTCCAGCTTAATAGGATCCTTTGTAATCCATGATGCCTTGAGTTCAATGGTCTTATAACCCACATAGGAAATGACAAGAATATCATCCTTTTTACATTCTAATTCAAACTTGCCTTCTTCATCAGTAATTGTACCCGTGGTTGAACCTTTTATTATGACTGACGCCCCATTCGCCGGTTCACCGGTATCGGCCAGGATCACTTTCCCTTTTACAGTGCCATCCTGATCCTGCACTTTTGAACCGGTGAATATTCCAAGGGTGGCGATAATAACAGGTATTAATAAAAAGTATTTAAGAATACCCATTCTTTTTGTTGCTTTTCTTTTCATCATTTTAAATCTTGTTTTTGTTAATGAATAATTAAACTGGTGTCCCAGCCTGAAATAGGTGGTCCCGAGGGAAAAATTCAGTAGCTGGGCCCTGTAATGAGCCGGGTTAATCCCCATTGCCAGTACTTCCCTGTCGGCAAGGTGCTCATGGTTCTCTTTAATCATCCTGGAAATAAGCCATGTAAAAGGGTTGAACCAAGTAAAAAGAACTGTCAGTTCAACTATAATAAGATCAATAAAATGCAACTGGTTAATATGTGCCCGCTCATGAAGTATTATAGGCTCAATCTGAGGATCATTCCTGTATTTCTCCGGCAGGAAGATCCATGAAAATAATGTAAAAGCCTGGTCACCATCCGTGAAAATAATATTACTGTCATTATTGCTTTCTTTGCTTCTCCTATTCCTCCACATGTGTATAAGCACAAGGTTCCGTAACAGGATGAATATGACTCCTGCGGAATATATTATTAAAACTGCCAGTATCCAATCAAAATTTGAGGAAGCAGTCACCCCGGTCGTGACTGTGCCTGCGGACTCAACAGTAAAAGATGATGGCTGTACGGGAATGTGGCCTGTAGCTCCCAGATTAATGAGTTGAGGAAATCTCAATAATGGAAATATCCAGCTTGCAATAATCCCGGACAAAAGGTAAAACCTCTTTATTCTTAGATTATAATCATCCCTTAACAATAAATAAGACAGGCTTATTATGGTAAGCCCCAGTGAAACTTTAAGTAAGTAGATTAATATCTCATTTGCCATGTTCATTTTCTTTTTCAAGTTCCGATTCAACTTCTTCTATAAGACCTTTCATTTCTTCAAGGCTAAGGTCTGATTCCTTGGCAAAGAAGGTGAGCAGGTTTGAAGATGAACCGTCAAAATAATTCTTTACAATACCCGTGAGATATCCTTTGAGGTATTCCTTTTTTGAGAGTAACGGGTAGTACAAATGTGTTGTTCCAACTGCCCTGTGCCCCACAAATCCTTTTTTCTCAAGAATCCTGATAACGGTAGAAACTGTTGTATAGGGTGTTTCAGGATCACTGAGATTCTTAATCACATCCCTGACTATGGTTTCTTTTAACTTCCATAGTATCAGCATTATTTCTTCTTCAGCCTTTGTAAGACGTAAACCCATGATAAAACTTGTTTTTTACAAAGATAAACTAATTTTCCAGTAAACCAACTATTTATTACGTAGATTCACTAAATTTACAGTAATGCCATTCTGAACAATCATAGACGCCCAAATTGGGCGCCTCTACAGCTGCGTTCCTTAGCCTATACCATAACTTTATAAACTTTATAAACCTTATAAACTCTATCAACTTTATAAACCTATTTTTTTCCGTATTTTTGCACTTTATCGTAATAACAAAAACCATGCAACTCAGCGAACAGGAACGGATAAGAAGGGAATCACTTGAGGAGATCAGGAAGATGGGAATCGATCCCTACCCTGCCGAGGAATTTAAAACAACGGTATTATCGGATGAGGTACTTACCGGTTTCGATGATGAGAAGAAAAACTTCCAGGATGTGGTTATGGCCGGAAGGATAATGAGCCGCCGTATTATGGGCAAGGCATCATTTGCAGAAATACAGGACTCGGCCGGAAGGATACAGGTATATATTACCAGGGATGATATTTGCCCCGGTGAGAATAAGGCCTTTTATAATATAATTTTTAAACGACACCTGGATATTGGTGATTTCATAGGTGTAAAAGGATTTGTCTTCCGTACCCGGATGGGTGAGATAACTGTGCATGTCAAAGAGCTGAAGATACTGAATAAATCCATTCGTCCCCTGCCTGTTGTCAAGGAAAAGGAAGGAAAGGTGTATGATGCTTTCAGTGATCCCGAGATGCGTTACCGCCAACGCTATGTCGACCTGATTGTCAACCCTCAGGTAAAGGAAACATTCAGGAAGCGTACTATGCTGATACAATCAATGAGGGAACTGTTCAATTCAAGGGGATACCTGGAGGTGGAAACGCCCATATTGCAACCAATACCCGGGGGTGCCGCTGCCAGGCCTTTTATCACATACCATAATACTCTTGACATGAAACTGTACTTGCGCATAGCCAATGAGCTCTACCTCAAAAAGCTTATAGTCGGCGGGTATGAAGGTGTGTATGAGTTTTCAAAAGACTTCAGGAACGAAGGTATGGACCGAAGCCATAATCCTGAGTTTACCATTATGGAAATATATGTTGCCTACAAGGATTATAACTGGATGATGGGCTTTGTTGAGGAGATGATTGAGAAAGTGGCACTTGACCTGCATGGTAAGACACTTATTCCTTACGGCGACAAGGAGATTGAATTCAAAAAGCCTTACCCTAGGGTAACAATACTGGGTGCCATTAAAGAATATTCCGGCTTTGATATTTCAGGTATGAGCGAAGATCAGCTTAGGGATGTATGCGATAAGCTGGATATCGATCATGATCCCAGTATGGGCAAGGGTAAGCTTATTGACCAGATTTTCAAGGAGAAGTGTGAACATCATTTTATCCAGCCGATATTTATCACTGATTATCCTATTGAAATGTCGCCACTGGTAAAAAAACACCGCAAGAACCCTGAACTCACAGAACGGTTTGAGCTTATCATTAACGGGGAAGAGATGTGCAATGCCTATTCCGAGCTTAACGATCCCATTGACCAACTTGAAAGGTTCAAGGAACAGCTGAAGCTTTCAGAAAAGGGAGATGACGAGGCTATGTTTATTGATGTGGATTTTGTACGTGCCCTTGAATACGGCATGCCACCCACCTCGGGACTGGGAGTGGGTATTGACAGGCTCACCATGCTGATGACCAACCAGCCGTCGATACAGGATGTGCTCTTCTTCCCGCAGATGCGGCCGGAGGCCGGGCAGGGAGCAGGGGGCAGGGAGCAGGGAAAGGAGTTCCTGGAACTAGGTATTCCTGAAGAATGGATTGAGCCGCTGATGGCACTTGGTTATGATTCTGTTGAAAAGCTGAAGGAAGTAGAGAATCCAGGCAAACTGGCTAATGACCTTAATGGGTATAAGAAAAAGAATAAGCTCGATCTGCCGGGATTGAGTCCGGAGCAGGTAGCTGAATGGTTGCAGTAACTGGTTCCCCCTTGGAAGGGGGTTAGGGGGATGTTGGATGGTTATGAATGATGAACACCGATTATCGATTAACGAATGTCGAAGTTTAAAAGGTAAGGTTTCTGTGTTGTGTAACCGGGCAAATAAAATCCCGGTTCAACGACTTAACGAGTCAATCCCGAATCTTCGATTCGAGGATCCTCGAAAAGCACGGCTTTTCGGAACAGTTAAACTAAACCACTTAACCTCTCAACCTCCTTGATTTAAGAATATAGATTATAGAATCACTGTTGTCCGATTAATAATTTAGATTCGTAATTTATTTCTCTAATCATTT
>CAZNYS010000067.1:0-18131 GCA_964577305.1 uncultured Rikenellaceae bacterium | reverse complement strand
CCACTGTGGTTTTTATTTTTCTTATATCACTAATTTAAGGTGTTTATATACATCTGATTTGAGCGTGTATATACACCTTTGGCATTCTTTATCATCGTAATGCAATCTGCAATTTAAGTAAATGTCTCAAATTAAGCAACTGTTTTACAACTCATTATTCAACTTCATAGTCAAGCGAGAGCCGACTGCTAGTAGCAGGCAATTTTCGTCAAGGGTAGTGAGGGTATTGAATGACTTAAGCAAGGCTTCCTGTAAGGAACCCGAAGGGCTTGGCCTTGAAGTGTCATGAAACCTCCTTTCAAGATACTTACCTGTCTTTCATAAACCATATAGGAGGTTCGACCAGACCATTGAAGTATCATTTATTTCCTGGTCAAATATTGCACCTGGCAAACTCACGACTTAACAAGCCTTGAGAAACACCTAATTTATTCCTTTCTGACTAGCCAAAACCCGGTATTTAGTTCAACCGGGGCTTCAGGCTGGGTCTTTCAGACCACATGAAGCCCTAATTATTATGCGTAGTTCAAGTTTAAGTTAATAGAATCAATCGTATTTCGAAATTTCTTTGATAAGGGTCTTTTTTGCTATAAAAAAAGCCATCCTGTGAGATATTAAAAAAGGGGAGCAACCCTCCCGGATAACTCCATCTTTATTATTTGCATAATTAAAATTTTCCCCTGAAATTACATAAGCACTTTTAAAATCTTTAATAAACAAAATATTCTATATTAAGACTGTCCATAGGGTTAACTATGCTACTGTCTGCCCTGAATTAGAAACGTTATCAGGAGATTTAATTGTTTTCAGTACACACTGGAAAAACGGTAAAATTCAAAACAGAGTTGAAGGGAATTTGATTGGAGACATTTCAGGAAAAGAATACACCGTATCTTATATTGGAAACTGGATTTATCAAACATCCACTAATAGCACAAATACTGTTAATTTGCATATTTTTTGTGAAGGAAAACTAGTCTTATTAGCGCATGCTCTATATCACTGGACTGTTGATGCAGACGGTTATTGGCATCTTGAGGTGTCTCACGGTTTTACTAAAGTTAAATAAGTTTTTTTCACCTGCTGAAATTATTCACATCTTAAAGACAGACTTCTCTAACGGTGTCTACTCCGGAGGAAATGCAGCAGCCCCCGGTCTCATGGTTCGGGGGTTTTTATAATAATTATCAACCATGCTGAGATCGTTGCTTAAATTATTTACTTTAATAGCACTGTACCCATATCGAATTGCCTGGTTTTAGGATCAACTTTTACAATTATTGGGATTTCATTCTCATCCATTAAATAGTAACTGTTTGTTCCACGACTAACGCGAATCATAAATGAATAATCAAATTCTTTTAATGAATCTATCTCAATCTCTAATTTAAAACGTCCATTTTCGTCAGTATTTGAACCTGGATTGATCACAATACCTTCTTCCCCAATTTTCAGTACACCTTCTCCAAACATCAACATAACATCACTATCTATTACCGGATTTCCAGCTGGATGAGTAAGTATTCCAGTAACTATTAATTTTGATGATACTATTGTATCCTGTTTTGGCGATGTATCTTTATTCTGTTCAGTACGGCAAGAGTAATTCCAAATGGATGACATCAAAATTATTAATATTGTTAAAGTCCATTTAAAGTTTTTCATTATAATATGTTTTTAGATTAGTATATTTCTCTGATTTGAACTTATTAAAGTTACACCCAATTTAAACCAGAATCAATTTTATTTAATAGAATAATTCACTGCTGTCCGGTTAAGAATTCCATAATGATAACTGATTCTCATCGGACAATTTATAAAGGTTAATATTGTTATTAAAAAGTTTTTTGATAAGTGTCTTCTCGAATAGAGTTAGACCCATTGTTTGAGCGAAAGTGTAAAGGCTGATAGCAAGATCCAATTTCTTCTTGGCAATTGCGATCAACAGGTAAGTGCAGATTGCAATCCATATCTGACAATAAACCGCGTTTGGGCTTGTGCCGTAGAATGCCTTGATATGGAGATGCTGTTTGATCCATTTGAAGAAGAGTTCGATCTTCCATCGTTCACAATAAAGTTATGCGATTGTCAAAGCTGGAAGATAAAGATCATTGGTCATGAAAGTGTAGAGGATACTTGTGGCATAGTCTTCGTAAACGACCAAACGAAATTCCTCCGGATAAGATTTTGAAGACTTATAACCCGTTAATCTGACCAATTGATCACGTATTATGCCTGCAGTTTTATCGACTTCCGAAGACGAAATGGCTTCATACCTTATGTTGTCTTTTGCTCTTGAAACGTAGAATGCCCGGCATTGATGAATAAGAGTATATAAGCGATGAAAATCGATATAACCATTATCCATAATATAGTATGAACCAGGCTCTACAGGCATCTTATCCAGAGAGTTAATGTCATGAACTGCACCCTCGGTAATATCAACGAATATAGGGATGGAACCTCGAAAATCGAGCAATGTGTGCATCTTTACAGCACCTTTCTGATGATGGAACTTAGCCCGGGGGTAAAGACTTAAACAAAGGTCGATGGTTGTGCTATCAAAAGCATAGACCATATTATCAATATCAAGGCGAAACTCCTTATCATCAAAATATAATGGCCTGGCTTTCTTGATGAGGACCTGAGCAAAATCGGCATAAATACGCCAGTCTCTTTTTTCATTGGCGTCGGCTAAGGTGGACTTTGAGATTGGTTGATTGATGCCTGAATGATATAGTTTATTGGAAAATGCAGTCAGACAATTTTCGATGTCACGCAGACTTTCACGACCTGTCAGTTGAGCGAAACTCATTACAAGAAAGTGCTCCCTACAGGAAAACTTCCTTACTCTGTAATCGCCCTTGTAATGATCGACGCACTTTTGAAATTCGTACTCTGGCATAAACATCATCAATTGTGCAAAAACTGTTTTCCCGGTATACATAATCGCTCAAAATATTGTATGAGCGAAAATATAAATTCAAGTCGTAAAAAATATTGACCCTATTTAAGGTATTATATATTAACTATTTACATTACTTTTAATCATCCTTAACCGGACACTAGTGAAACCATATATAACTATAATAGCAGGACCTCCTGCTATTCCTTATTAAATTCTTTAAAATGCAGGGAGGCAATAGCGAAAATTCCATTAATCATGATATAGAATCCTGAGGAATTTTTTCAATCAGGGATTTGCCAGGCTTTTAATAAACGAAAGTCTGGATAGCATGAGAAGGGATTATTTCATCAAAGACACCTTCTCCTGCATAAACTTTATAGTTTATCTCCTCATCGGTCTTATTCATAACCACTGTAACGATGGATTTATCTTCGTTAATGAATGATGTCGACATAAGATGGCTCCTGCTCGTTACGGTGCTTACTCTCTTTGCTCCCGGACGAATAAATTTCGAGAAATGTCCAATATAGTAGTAGCTTGGAGTATAGATCAATTCATCGTTATTGATATTTGCATGAACGGGAGCAATACAAAAATTCTCTACATGATTTGGTCCACCACGGTCATCAAGAAGTATATTCCAGTCAGTCCAGCCAACGGTTCCGTTGTTAAAATCAAAAATCATTGATTCTCCATACCGTTCAGCGTTGCTCCAGGTTTCATATTCATTCTCTCTGAATGATTCTGCACATCCCTCTGTGAAAATCAGGTTCTTTGATGGAAAGGATTGATTCACATTGGTTACATTATGGAACATGGGGTCACCTCCTGCCCAGGTTTCATACCAGTGAAATCCAATGCCCCACACATATTTTGATGCATCAGGATCTGCCAGAATAGTATTTACACGATGGTTGATCATATCCCTGTTATGATCCCAGATTATTATTTTCTTATCCCCAAGGCCTTCCTCTTCAAGAGTTGGCCCAAGATAATTTTTAAGAAAATCTCTCTCCTCCACAGCTGTATATATACATGATTCCCATCGCTGGGTTGCCATAGGTTCATTCTGAACAGTAAGCCCCCAGATCGGGATGTTCTCTTTTTCGTACTCTTTAATAAACCTGGCATAGTAGAGTGCCCATGGTTTGTAGAACTCCTCCAGGAGTCTGCCTCCCTGCAACATATTGTTATTACTTTTCATAAACGCCGGGGGACTCCATGGACTTGCATAAATTAATAATTGCCCACCTGCTGCTTCAATAGCACTCTTTATCATAGGAATTCTAAACTGTCTGTCGTGGTCAATACTAAAAGAGTCGAGATTCTTGTCTCCATCCTCGATGTATGTGTAACTTTCGCTTGAGAAATCGCAGCTGTGGATAGATGTCCGTGCCAGTGAATATCCAATGCCATCTTTAATATCGTAATAAGAGGTAAGCAATTCTCTCTTTTTGCTATCGGATAAGCCTGTGAAAACCTCGGCTGAGGCATCTGTAATTGCACCACCAATACCAATAAAACTCTGGAATGTTACGTCAGGGTTTACAAAAACGGATATTTCAGTTTCAAGTGGTTGCCGGGAATTGTCAAACTTCTTTGTACCTGTAAAGGATAATCTCAGGTCACTGTTTTCAGCAGTAACAAAAACCTTTACTTCCCGGTTGAATAGTGAGATTTCAGATTTAATACCCTCTTCCTCATTCTGGTTTGAGGTGCAGGCTCCGATCAGGATGCTGATTATTAATAATTTATGGATCTTTCTCATGATTACAATTATTGGTTTTCCGACTATTTTCTAAAAAAAAGGTATTAATCAGTTATCAGGGTTTTTAATTCTTCATCAGCTTTTTAAAGTATCTCCTGGTTTTGTTTTTAATCTCAATAAAATAGATCCCCCGTTCCAGAGATTTATTAATAGTAAAAGATAATGAATTTAAACCATAATCCAGAAGTCCATTATAAAGTTGTTGGACAACTCTTCCCTGCATATCAAAGATTTTTATCGAGATGGACTGATTCATTTCACTGTTAAGCCGAATAGTTACATATGAATCGACTGGATTGGGAAAAAGTAATACTTCATCAATGTTATTTGATATTTCGTTAATTCCTGTCCCGAAAAGCTCAAAATCAAAATAGTTAATATTATATGCATCGCAGGATGCCAGTGCAGTCATTACATATTTGCCCTGGCTAATATATACAGATGTTGAAAAATCTTTCCAGGTTTGCCAGCCATTAGTTGTGGTGAAGTTAATGTTGGATGTTATAGCATCATTAAATTTAAGCGTTATGGCTCCTGAATTATACCCTGAGATTCTGCCAGTAATAAGGTAGTACCCCGAAGTTTGGGCATCAAGATAGTATTTCATCCAATCTCCCGGGTTAATCCATCCGACATTTAATCCTCCACCGTTGTCCGTGCAGTTTTCAGTGTCTACCCCCAACATCTCAAAATATCCCTCTGCCTCTATGCGACCCGGAATAACTAATGGTGTACCATAATTTTTAAAGTTATTGAAAACAAACAGGTCACTAAATTCCGGGAGAGTTCCGGATACTGATTGTATATTTCCTCCGCTGTAGCTGACCGTTAATAGCATATTTTCGTCTGTGATATTTTGTGAGAGTCTGATCTCAATCATTGAACTATCATATCCGGGAATATTAATTTCACTAACTATTCCTGACATCTCTACATTATTAAAATTAACCAGGAAGTTGTCAGGCTGAACATCCATAAGATCTATTTTGCCAGATAGTTTCAATAATATAGTTATTCCTTCATCATCGGTTGTTGCAGCAACAGGTATCAGGCCTTCACCTGAGTCAGGAGTTGGGAACTTATCAAGACCAAATTTGTAGCTGAAAAGCGGATTATAGTCCGTATCTCCTATATTTATTGGAACCTGTTCCATATATGCAGGCCATGAATGACTTAGTTTGCCGGTTGGAGGAAAATCTCCAAATAGAATATCAGCTATGCCACCTCCTTCAGTTCCTGGTAGCCATGCAGCGATAAGGGCATCTGAGTAGGGTAGAACGTCACCAATAATCACAGGCCTGCCGGAGATTAGAATAGTAATTACTTTAATGCCCTTTTCCTTCAAACTCCTGACCAGAGTTATATCATCCTGATCCAATCGCAGGGATGTTCTGTCTCCCACACCTTCAGCATAAGGATCTTCTCCAATTACTGCTACGGCAATATCCGCATCCCCTGTATAATTTCCTGTCGGGGAATAGATGATTTCACTGTTCTCACACACTTCCTGAAGGCCTTCAAGGATGGTTGTCCCAACAGTGATATCACCGTTAGATCCCTGCCATGAAATTGTCCAACCTCCGCATTGAGCTCCCAGGTCATCAGCTCTTTTTCCAACAACCAGAATTTTTTGTCCGCTCTTTTGAAGAGGCAGAGCATTATCTCCTGCAGACAGAAGAACCAATGATTCTCTTACCGCTTGCCGGCCAACTGATCTGTGTTCTGCTGATCCTACTGTTGAGCCAATTGAACGGTCTGTCAGGGGTTGGTCGAAAAGGTTCAATAAAAATTTTTGTTTTAGAATCCGGCTTACCGCATCATCAATTCGAGCCATTGGAACCTCATTGGCCTGCACCAGGTCCTTTAATATGCTTATGAAGTATATATATCGATCCGGAACCATAACCATATCTATACCTGAATTTATGGCTCTCTTAACGGCAGTTCGATAATCTTCATCTATCTGGTCAACACCATTCCAGTCAGAAATAACGAATCCTTCAAACCCAAGTTCATCCTTGAGAACATTTGTCAGAAGGTAATTATGTCCATGTAGTTTTATCCCATTCCAACTGCTATAGGAAGCCATTATCGAGCCGACGCCCTCATTTATTGCATCAATATACCCTGCCATGTGTACTTCACGAAGCTCTTCCTCAGTTACCTGAGTATTTCCCTGGTCATCACCGTTAGTTGTTCCACCATCACCCACAAAATGTTTGGCGCAGGCAAGTATAGTCTCCGGGAGTGCAAGATCAGAGCCCTGAAGCCCGGATACGGATGCTGCTGCCATTAGTTTCTGAATCTCCGGACTCTCGCCAAAACCTTCATAAGTTCTTCCCCATCTCTCGTCTCTTGGAACTGCTATACAGGGACTAAAGGTCCAGTCAATTCCTGTAGCAGCAACCTCCCTGGCAGTAATATAATTGATAGCTTTTACGAGGTCATTGTTCCAGGTACAACCTAATCCAATATTATGAGGAAAAACAACTGCTCCAAAGAGATTGTTATGCCCGTGCACAGCATCAATTCCATAAATTAACGGGATTCCGAGTCTTGTTTTTAATGCTTCTTCCTGGAATAG
Source organism: uncultured Rikenellaceae bacterium (assembly GCA_964577305.1). Classification (GTDB taxonomy): domain Bacteria; phylum Bacteroidota; class Bacteroidia; order Bacteroidales; family VadinHA17; genus UBA9300. Next base: position 10,871 of record CAZNYS010000067.1, on the reverse strand, counting down.
ATCATACATATCCGCCCAACCTGTAACACTATTATCGGAAGGAGCAGATCCACCACCGCTCAGTATCGATCCCAGATTGTAGTATGATATATCTGATATTGTTTCCAGTGATCCTCTTTCAGCCTGTGCCATCTGGCCCAGTTTTTCATCCAGGGTCATGAGAGCTAACAGGCTATCTACCTTCTGGTCAATAGTTAACTCCTGACTCTTGGTTACTGTTGTAAATAACAGCAAAAGCCAAATTAATGAATATTTCCCGGCTCTTAACATTTTGCCAAAAATAGGTTATCCCTGGTGATTTGGTAAATATATCACTTCATAATAATTACATCATCTATTTTTTGAAAATCATAAACGATTATTACAACAATAATCCGATCATATAAATCCGCCGTAACAAAACACGCACGCAAAATAAATCCCAATTTTGACTGGCAAACATGTTATTATGACCATGTTATACGTGACAGGGATGAATACCACATGATCAGAAAATATATAAGGGAAAATCCAAAAAAATAACCAATCAGGATTGGTCTATCTAATGAGTAGAGACGTTGCATGCAACGTCTCTACTCATTTAAAAAAATTGACTTATATCTTAATATGACGTAACTTGGTTTATATTAAATGCAGAGATATAAAATACTTTTTAATATCACACTCAGGTAATAATCCGTTAAAATAAAAAGATATGAAAAACAAAAACAAAATATGGTATTACCCATTATTAGTGATGACAGCAATATTAATTCTTACAACTAATTGTGAGAAAAAAGAAGACCCTTCAGATACAATGACCGACAGAGATGGCAATGTTTATACCTCTGTGACCATAGGTACACAGGTCTGGATGGTTGAGAACCTCAAAACCACAAAATACAATGATGGCACAGATATACCTTTAGTTACTGATGATACAGAATGGGCTAACCTTAACACTCCGGGTTATTGCTGGTACAATAACGATGCTGCTACTTATAAAAATCCCTACGGGGCTTTGTATAACTGGTACGCTGTAAGCACCGGTAAATTATGTCCCACAGGCTGGCATGTTCCCACCGATGCCGAGTGGACTACCCTTACAACCTACCTTGGAGGCGAAAGCGTTGCCGGAGGTAAACTCAAAGAACTTGGTACAACTCATTGGACCACCCCAAACACAGGAGCCACCAACGAAACCGGCTTTGCAGCCCTTCCGGGTGGCTACATTTACTACGATGGCACATTCGACTTTATTGGTAACATCGGTGGCTGGTGGAGTGCTACTGAGTACTATCCACCAAGTGCCCACGCCCGGGGCATGTACTACGATCTCAGCGATGTCTACAGTCTCTACAACAGTAAGGAAATTGGGTACTCTATCCGTTGCCTGAAGGATTAACCCGGCCAGCCGGATGGCGGGGATTATTGATTTAGGATGTTGAAACACTATGAATCTGGCTCACTTCAGGTTTTATGAGGAACTGAATGAATTTCTTCCTGCGGAAAAGAGAAAAGTCTCTTTTACTTATGAATTCAGTGGAAAGCCGTCAGTTAAGGATGCTATAGAAGCACTGGGTGTACCTCATGTTGAGGTTGATCTTGTGCTTGTGAACGGCGATTCGGTCGACTTTTTATACAACCTGAACGACGGGGATAATGTATCTGTTTACCCGGTATTCGAGGGACTGGACATCACTCCCGTGATACGGTTACGGGATAAGCCTCTTCGTGAGGTGAAATTCATCCTTGATGCCCACCTTGGAAGACTGGCCAAGTATCTCAGGCTATGTGGATTTGACACACTTTTCAACGGTAATTATACTGATCCTGAAATAGTAGACATAGCGGAGAAAGAAAAGAGAATTATCCTGACACGTGACAGGGGCATTCTGAAAAATAAAAGGGTAACACACGGTTACTGGATAAGGTCACAGAAATATGATGAGCAGCTTAAAGAGGTATTAATACGGTTCGATCTGAAGAATCAGGTACGGTTCTTTTCCCGTTGCATAATATGTAACACTCCTCTTGAGGATGTAAAGAGAAAGGATATAACAGACCGGCTACAGGGAAAAACCAAACGTTATTATTCTGAGTTCAAACGATGCCCGGGCTGCGACCGTGTCTACTGGGAAGGTTCGCATTATGAGAATATGACAAAATGTATTACTAAAATTATCACTGACTGATCATCGCCTGCCGGGATATGTATATTCCAAAAAAAATGTAAATTTAACTATTACTTATCCAGAGTATCTTTTAAATAAAAATAAAATGTGCAAGATTTCTTTATACCGGCTAGAAACACCATCCATCAGCATTTATATAGATGCTTATTTTGATAATGAGAAACTCATAATTGAAGGGCAGGACTTAGGTAAAACAGTCGATGAATGGTGGGGTGATTCAGATTATGAATATTCGGTTACCGTTCGTGGTGATGAGGTTAAAAAAATATATTCTTTAATGCAGGTCAAAGAAGGTGATAAAGAAGGTTTACTGAAAGCTATTGCACTTAAGTACCATACTAACAAATGTTACAGTGAGTTTCTGGACTTCCTTGAAAAGAACGGGATCGAGGCTGAAGGATTTTCGTGGATATAATATCATCACCCATTATCAGGCTAACAATATAACAGAAATTCAAATTATTTAGCATTTTTTGCTTACAGCAAATTGCCTTTGGTGAGCTCGCCCCGAATGCCCGGAGCTCGGCTCATATATTTTCCCTGCTCCATGCCCCCTGTCTGAGCGAAGCGAAGACCCTGACCGACCAACGGGAGCGTCAGGGCTCCCTGCAATAACTCACCGCTCACCGCTCATCGCTTCATACATGTCCACTGCTCTTTCCGCCAGCACCCTGGTGGCATTGACAACAGGCAGATCAACCCGGCCGGGATTGTAGGCAAGAGGGATTTCGGTACATCCAAGAACAATAAGCTCAGCACCTTTGTCCGCAAGATGCTGGCCTGCAATTGCAAGCAATTCCTCGTTCAGCTGCGGATCAGTTTTGGATTTTATGCCATAAACAGCCTTCATAACCATATTTATCTCTATTGAATCATCGGGGGTGAGTACCTCAAATCCTTTAGCCTCAAGTTCCTTATTATATAATCCTGATTCAATTGTCCCTGTAGTTGCCAGTAAACCAACTTTCTTAATATCGGGGTAATTCCCGGCTACCTCGCCTGCTGTTTCCCTGATCATATGAATAATGGGAATATCTACAGATTCCTGCATAAAATCATAGAAATAATGCACTGTATTACATGGGATTACGATAAATGATGCCCCTGCCGACTCCAGTTTTCTTACACTGAACCTGAGGTAGGGTTTTATCAGATCCCCGCCATTGGCTATTGAAGCCATCCTGTCAGGCACCTGCGGGTTGCTGAAAATAATTGTTGGAATATGTTCCTGGTCTGTAGCTGCAGGGGTAATATCAAGGATCTGTTTGTATAGATCAGCCGTAGCTTCCGGTCCCATGCCCCCGAAAATCCCCAGGATAACTTCATTGCCTTCAGGAATTTTTTCTTCTTGCGAATTGCAGCCACCCAGTATAACAAGCAGCAAAATTGATATATGAGCAATTACCTTCTTCATTCGTTATTCATTATTCGATATTCGATATTCATTTCTTCTCAAGCCACAGGTCCCTGACTCTTGAATTGGTCACTTTCATTCCCGTCACCTTCTTCCTTTCCCTTACAATAGTGATCTTATTAATGAAACTACTGTTGGAAACATAAACATCCTTTCCAATACATTCCACAGAGAATTCCCCGTGACGTGTATGGTAACCATATAATTCACCATCTTTTAAATAGAACCTGTACTGTGTCTCCAGTTCGGGCGACGAGTATTTCCCTGCTATCTCTTCAAGTTCTTTTTCATCCGGTATATACTTTTCGGTTTTTACCCATGTATACCTGGTATCGTTGCTCCAGATTACTATTTTCTCCGGTACAGTATCAATGAGACTTATCTTCAATCCTGAGCTGTTATTGAATAATATGCTGTCACTGGCAGTAAATAACCTGGTATCGCGCCCGCCGGTGGATTTGCACAAAAGGGTATCTCCATGCCTGAATATCTCGAATAACCTGTCGGGAAGGTCTTCAGATTTATATGCACCGAGATATTTATCAAAAATTTCCTCATTCACTTCTTTCTGCTCGAAGTTAATTTCAGGCTCTTCTTCTTTTTCTTTATTTAAGAGAATATCTGCAATATTGTTTATTTTCCCTGAAACAACGGATGAGGAGAAATTTGTAAGTATTACAATTTCAATCTCATGTTCAGGGAAAGTGCATGCATAAGACCTGAAACCCCCTATTGACCCACTGTGGGATATTTTTTCTTCATCTTTATACTTATCCACATTTACACCAAAGGCATAATTATTTGGCTTTCCATCATTGAATGGGTCAAGTGTGAGCATCATTGAAAATGCTTCTTCCCATCCTTCAGGCGAATCATAATAATATCTCATCCATTTAAGCAGGTCAGCTGATGTTGAATGAATGTTTCCCGAGCCTGTATAAGCCCAGTATTCTATTTCCTTTACGAATCCCCTGTTATATGATCCATCATAAGATGTAGCGTAATTATGTGTAACCCTGTTGTATTTATCTTCAACATATGTGTCATAAAGACCCAGTGGTTTGAAGATTTCTTTGCTCATCCAATCTGCAAAACTCTCACCTGTGATCTTTTCTATTATTATTGCAGACAGTATATAACCGGTATTACAGTACATATACTCAGACCCGGGTTCAAAGTTCAGGTCCTGCTGCTTGGTCATGAATCTCAGCAGGTCATCATTGTTTTTCATATCATCCTCCCTCCAGCCTGCAAGGGAAAGCAGGGCGTGGAGACTGCGTAGGCCGCTCGTATGATGAAGCATATGCCTGAAGCTTATTTTATGTCCAAAATCGGGCAGTTCAGGCAGGTATTCCCTGATATCATCATCTATTGATAGTTTCCCTTCCAGGTGGAGCTTCACAATCCCCATGGCTGTAAATTGTTTTGATACAGAGGCAATATTAAACCTTGTGCCATAAGTGTTAGGTACCACGTATTCCAGGCTTGCCAGTCCGTATGCTTTAGCAAACACAGGTATCCCATGTACTGCAATGCCCACTGTACCTCCGGGATGATTTGGACGGTTCCATTCAAGGAATAAGCTGTCGATAGCTTCCAGTTTAGTTTCACTTACCTGAGCGGAGGACAGTCCTGCCAGCAGTAGCAGGCTGATTATTATACCAAGTATTCTTTTCATAGGATGAAATGTTTTAAAGATAAAAGATAAAAGTAAAAAGATAAAAGTAAAAAGAAAAGGCTAAGGCTAAGGCTGAGATTTGTTGACAGTAGCAAGTTTCCCCTCCTTTTGAAAGGAGGGTGGGGTGGTTAGAACTTTTTCGGGACTTTTTCAACATTCCCTGTAGCTTTTTTCCGATATTAACGACATATAAGCTGAAATCTCTTGAATGGACAGAAGAAAAAGAAATAAAAAAGAGTTCATTGACCTGATTGAAAACAATAAGGGCATAATTCATAAAGTCGCCCTTATGTATACTGAGACCATACATGACAAAGAGGACCTTTACCAGGAAATATGCATGCAGTTATGGAGATCATTTGGCAAATACAGGGGAGAGGCAAAACTCAGCACCTGGCTCTACAGGGTTGCACTGAATACTGCTATAAGCGCTGTAAGAAAAAGAAAGAAGCTTATTGAAACAGTGGAACTGGATCCTGAGAGGCACTACCACATAAAAGACATTGATAAGAATGAAATGACCAGGAATTTATTAAGAGCCATATCTCTGCTTGATAATATTGATCGGGCTATTATTCTTCTCTGGCTGGAAGAGAAAAAGTATGATGAAATATCTGAAATAACAGGATTGTCACGATCAGCAGTAAGCGTGAGGTTAGTCAGGGTACGTAAAAAACTTGAAGAACATATTAAAAAACTCGAAAATGAATGATATAAGAAATGGCTGGGAGAATATTGATGAATTTGTGGGTATACCCGGATACGGTATTACATCTGTTGAAAAATTCATCAGGGGACGATCGGTATCAATATACGAAAAGGTCAGGGGCATATTCAAAAGAGATTTTATTATTAAATCTATATCATGTTTGTTTATTATCTTAAACCTGATTCTTTACAGGGATTATAAGATTATTCTGATCATTAACACAATTCTTATGTTCCTGCTAATTGTTTTTACCCTGGCACAGATCAAATATTTTGGTCTTTTTAAAAGAAGTGCAGATCCGGGCAGATCATCCAGGGATAACCTGACTTCCTTATTAACCTTTCTGAAACGAAAATTCCCTGTTTCGGCATTAATGTCTGCCACCAGTTATATTTTTGGATTTGTACCGGGTATGCTGCTCTACTTTATTCTGGCATACGGCTACCTGAAGCCTTTTCAACCAATGGCTTATTTCGTGTATTCATTTATATGTCTTACCGGTATGATATTCAGTTTTATCCTTGATATGAGGCAGGTAAGGTATCATATAAAGCATATAAGAATTTGCCTTTCTGACCTTAATGATAATGCACTGGCTATGGCATCTGAGAATATCGAATTAAAAAGAAAGCAGGATACAACAATTATCGTGCTTACCCAGGTGGTTATCCTTCTTGGCTTCCTCGTTTTGATAGTAATCTTAAAATCAATTTTAACCTAATTATGATATACTATGCGTAGATATTATAGAAATAAAAACTATTATTCCATTATACTGGTAATATTTTTCTTTTCAAATTTTCCTCTTCTGTTTGCTCAGGACGGAATCAGTAAGTACTTTATTGGAATAGAACTAAACGGTGTGTTATGCGGCTATTCAGAAGTCCTGGTTAATAATAAGGGTGTTAATGATTGCATCGAAATAGACCAGAAAACATACATATCTTTTGAAGCCCTGGGAAGAGATATTAATCAAAAGCAGGCCTTTACCTATCACCTTGATCCGGAAACAGGCAATTTCATCTACCATGATAGTTATATGGAGCAGGGGGTGAATAAGATTTCTGCTTCAATGACTGTAATTGAGGATACCCTCCGTATAGATTCGCATTCGAACAACGGGAGTGAAAATGTGTTTATCCCTGATAACACCATATTACCAAATACAATGTTCTTCCCTTACCTGAAAGAGGATTTTGGAAGGGGAGGAGCAATAGCCATGACCTACAGGGTTTTTAATGTAAGGAATGGAAAAGTGCAGGACTTTGAGTATAAGAAAATTGGAGATGAGGATTTGGAATTGAATGGTAAAACATATAATGCAGTTATTATCAGTGAATCTGATCCTGACACCGGTTTAAAAACCACATACTGGATTGACACTGAAAGCGGACTCCGGTTAAAAACAGAGTCTCAAAATAATATGCGTATGTATCTTACTGATTTATCAGTTGTAAGCAGGATTAAGAAAGGTAGCTGGGATGATGTGTTTTTTATAAGGACAAATAAAAGTATAGAACATATAAGGGCAATCACTTCAATGCGTGTTAATGCCAGTCTCGAAGTAATACCTGCATGCTCACTCGATGATCTGAATGTTACGGGACAATTATTTGAAGGAGAGCTTGCTGATAATTGGATTAGTGGTGTTTTTGAGGTAAAACATAAAAGATATTATGGTCAGTATGCCCCTGAATTGGATTATTATAAAAAAGTCAGTGAAGAAATAGCAATATACCTGGTTCCGGAGGATATGATAGAGTCGAATGATTCACAGATAAATACGATTGCCAATGAAGTTATTGCCGGAGAAACTAACTCATGGAAAGCCGTAAAACACCTGAGTGAATGGGTGGCTGAAAATATAGATGGATCAGTAAACGGAGGGAGTGCCAGGGAAACTCTTGAAAGAGGCAACGGTGCCTGTGGATCACAGTCACTATTGATGGCAGCTCTATGCCGGGCCGCAGGAATACCGGCAAGGGTAGTCTGGGGGTGTATGTATACCCTCGTAGATGGGGGCAGTTTTGGGCATCACGGCTGGAATGAAGTATATATGGGAGAAGCAGGCTGGATACCTGTTGATGTTACCAGTCACGAAACTGACTACGTTGATTCAGGGCATATACGGCTTGGTGTTCTGAAGACCAAAGTGACAGTGATAAATTTCAGGGAGATGGAAATACTGGATTACAGAACAAGATGAGTGAGAGTCAGAGTATAAAAACTCACAGGGCGTAGGGCACAGAGCTCAGAGCACAGATGTCTCGAAAACCCATTTCAACAATTTAACAATTCAACAATTCAACAACTTCTAAAGCCCTTAAACTCTTTTACCATTTCACACAACTCATCTCTCATCTCTCATAATTCGCCTCTCATAGTTCATCTTTTGAGATGATGCCCGTATGGCCGGTTAGAATATATTCAAATTGCGTTGGTTCCGGAAGATTCTTAATAGACTCAATCTGCTTCTCGGTATCCATATTTACCATGTCGAAAAAATGGACATACTTTCCATCCTTTACCAGAAGGTTATCGCCTGTGAGCAGATAGTCATCATTTACTATAAAACAGCATGAACCCGGTGTATGTCCGGGTGTATGGAGTACTTTAACCTGGAAGACGTTAATATTGAGAATTTCATCACTTCTGATAAGGTTATAAGGCTGATATTTCCATTTAAACTTAAAAATCATTTTTGCGGTCTCTCCATTGACCATTTGTTCTTCCTCTTCATGAAGGAATATTTTTGCATTTTTCAATGCTCCCAGTGCTCCTATATGGTCTCCATCGGAATGTGTCAGTACAACAGCCAGAATATCGTCAGGATTTATCTCCAGTTTGTTTAATTCCTCAAGAACCCTTTTTTTGCTCAGGCCTGCATCAATCATCATGTATCCGCCATAGCCCCTGAACAGGTAAGCATTAACAAACCTGTCCTGAATGCAGAAAACAGAATCATTTATGGCCTGGGTTGCAGCAGGAGTCATCTCCTTGGTTGCGTAGGAGAACCTGATTATCATGATAACGGCAATAACGAGGAAGATGCCTGCGATAACCGCCAGGCCGATCAATATCCTTTTAAGTATTTTGTTCATCTTTTTTTATTATAGTAAAAGGTCAAGGTAAGAAAAAAAATTAGGCTGAGGCTATGGAGGACAAAGTAAGTAATGAGGCGCAATTCATCTAAAATCCGCAAGTCTCTTGTTGAAAAAGCGGTAAAACTTTAATTAATAAAGCTTTACCGCAAAGGTATTTTCACCTATATTGGTGTTGACAAACAAAATACCGATATGAAAATACTAAATAGTTCGTCAGTTTCCTCATTTGGTGGTTTAAATTTTGTTTTAAAAGAGTTTGATAATCTAGGATTAGACAAAGTCTTCAATCATCATCTTCCTTTCCTGCCAGCTCAAAGTAAGTATAGTTGGAAAGATATAATCTATAGTCTTTGGTCATTATTTTATTGTGGAGCCGATTGTGCGGAAGATTTAAACATCAATATAAGAGCGGCTTTTAAAGATAACCCGTACATTAAAGTTCCAAGTCCGGATAGAGTTCTGAGCAGATTAAAAGAGCTTTCTGAACCTAGTTTGCAAACTACTACTCCCAGGGGAAATAAGTTGCATCATATGAGTTACAGCAATCGGCTGAACAAATTAAATCTGTCTATACTTAAAAGACTGAGACTCTTTTCCAAGAATAATAATGTCCTTGACTATGATAATACGGTCATTTTTACAGATAAAGCTGATGCATCTGTTACTTATAAAGGGGAACTGGGTTATTATCCTGGAGTAGGAATGATAGGAAAGAATGTGGTTTATGTAGAGAACAGGAGTGGCTATAGTGATGCTCAAACTCTGCAACAGGATACTTTAGAAAGGATGTTTAGATTATTAAAGTCTCATCGCATAAAAATAGATGCATTCAGGGCTGACAGTGCTTCCTATCAGTTCTCTACTTTAATAACAATAAGTAAAAATGTAGATAAATTTTACATCAAAGCCAGGATGAATGAAGCCCTAAATGAAGCTATAAATCAAATTGAGAAATGGGATGAAATTACTATTAATAATCAGGTACTATATCGAGGTGAAGTTATTTTTACCCCTTTCAGATATGCTGCAAAAAAATCTAAACAAGAACATCTGTTGAAAAGTTATCGGTTGATAGTCACGAAAGAAAAAAGAATAGATGGCCAGCGTAATCTATTTACGGGGGAAGCATATAAGTATACGGCAATTATTACAAATGATTATAAGATGGATAAAGATCAAATTGTATGCTTCTATAACCAGCGAGGGGCTATAGAAAAAGAATTTGATGTATTAAAAAATGACTTTGGATGGAATCATATTCCTTTCTCAAAACTAAATCTAAATACAGTATTCCTTATGCTTACAGCTAGCTGTAAAAATATATACCATCTTATTATTGCCACATTTTCAAGAATATGTAAATATCTATCCCCCACATTCAGGATAAAAAAGTTCATATTTAGATTTATCTGCATTCCTGCCAAATGGGTTAGTTCAGGGAGAACAAAAAAGTTGAAACTCTATGGTAATATCAGTTTTAAAACTTAATTGGCGTTGATCCCTGTTAGTAGATTATCCAATTTATCCTTTAAAAATAATCAAGCTTGGTTCTGGTATGTCATATTCTATGTAAAACAGTTATAAAACAGATAATTAAATCATTCTGCTTAAATTACTTTTCGTAAATAAGCTTTTTAAACAAATCTTACTATTTTCAGGTGATTGCTTTTTAAGAAAAAAATCAAAAAAAGTAAACTTGCGGATTTTAGGTTCATTGCGCCTCATTACTCGGTTCCCGTAATGCAATATGGCTATAATCAACATGTTATCAGGGTAACTTACGGAAAGTGTT
>CAZNYS010000066.1:0-19563 GCA_964577305.1 uncultured Rikenellaceae bacterium | reverse complement strand
TTTGCGTGCTTCATTAATTCAAAGAACACTTTCTGAAATATGAGTTATGAGTTATAAGTTATGAATTTAAACCATCACCCCTATTATCTCATCTCTCGCATCTCCATCCCTCACCTCTCACATCTCATCTCTCAGAATACCGCCTTCGCTATATGCTCCGGCGGATCATGTATCTTTTAAAAACTTCTGTCTTGTTTCTGTTACCTTTTTCTCCGGAGTAAATCCGGTGCAGGGGCGACAAAGATACAAATTTTTTAAACTTTTACCTAAAAAATTGAGAATGTTCCGGGTTAAATTCTTCCTTTGCCCTTTGCCTTTTGCCATCTCTCTGGAATTATCCTCAATTATCTTCAGTAGAAAATGAACGTCTTGCCTGTTTAAGCGGCTGCAAAAATAGATATCTTTTTTGATTCGCAAAACAAATGTTGAAAAATAATATCAATGGAATACCGTACTGATGGTTTGATTGATTAATGGGCGGACAACCATTCGCGTTAATTATTCATAATTATCGATAATTAACGTGAACATGATTTATAACAATAACATTTTTTTCTTTAAACCATATTCCTTGCGTATTTTTGGGTAAACCAAATATACGATCATGAAAAAAAGTGTATCCAGAACAGTTATAGTATCGGCTGTTTTATTACTGATATCAGCCTCAATTATTGCACAGGTAACCGTTGCAGATTACCGGAGAGCAGACAGCCTGGCTGAAAAATTCAGGGACATAACCTGGTACGGAAGTGTAAGACCCTCATGGGCTGGCGAAACAAGTGTATTTACCTATGAGAATGAAACACCTTCAGGCAGAGAGTATATTATTGTAGACCCGCTTAAACAAATCAAAAAGGAAGCATTCAGTACTGAGAAACTGGCAAAAAAAATGTCTGATTTTTCTGATGATGAGATCGAGTCAAAAAAGCTTCCAATAAGCAGGGTCAGTTTCAGTGAAGACCTGAAAAGCTTCACCTTCATGTGGAATGATGTTGAATGGACATGCAGCCTGCCTTCTTACAAACTGGTAAGCGGGGAGAGGGAAAGAGACAGGAGAAGAGGCCGTGGAGAATGGGCGTGGGGCAGCAGGGATGAACTTTCGAACGATCCTGTTCCCTCTCCGGATGATAAATGGGAGGCCTTTATTGAGGATTTCAATGTACAAGTCAGAAATAAAAAAACCAAAGAAGAGTACCAACTCAGTTATGATGGAGGAATAGGATTATACTATTCTTCTTTCATGGAATGGTCACCTGATTCGAAAAAAATAATGGCATACAAGATGCATCCGGCTGAAAAACACATGATACATTATGTGGAGTCATCGCCTGATGACCAGGTTCAACCAAAGCATCATTCCTATGAATATACCAAACCAGGAGATGCACTTCCCCAGCAATACCCTCAAATATTTGACATTGAGTCAAAAAAACATATAGAAGTACATGACTCATTAATTCCTAACCAGTATTCAGTAGGCAGGTACAGTTGGAGAAAGGACAGCAGGTCATTAACATATGAATACAATAAAAGAGGACACCAGCTTTACCAGGTCATAAATATCAATGCAGAGACAGGAGAACAAAATATTATTATAAATGAAGAATCTGAAACGTTCATCGATTACAGTGGAAAGAGATACCGTTATGATGTAAATGATGGTAGCGAAATTATCTGGGCCTCAGAAAGAGATGGATGGAATCATCTTTACCTCTATGATGGAGAGACAGGTGCAGTAAAGAACCAGATAACAAAAGGTAACTGGGTTGTCAGGGATGTTGAATATATTGATACACTCAACAGGAAGATAATATTTAATGCAAGCGGTAAGGAGGAAGGGGATCCGTATTTTATACACTATTATGCTGTCAACTTTGATGGTTCAGGACTTCGCAGAATCACTGATGGTTATGGAAACCATGATGCTTATTTTTCACCTGACAAGAAGTATTTCGTTGATACCTGGTCGACTGTTTACACCCCACCTGTTGCTGTATTAAGAAAGACTTTAACCGGAGCGGAGGTTATGAAGCTCGAAGAAGCTGATATTTCGGAACTGAAAGCAGCAGGATGGAGAGCTCCTGAAGTATTCACAGCAAAGGGAAGAGATGGCCAGACGGATATATGGGGCATAATAATAAGACCAGTTGATTTTGATCCTTCCAAAAAGTATCCCGTAATAGAGTATATATATGCAGGTCCACACTCAAGCTTTGTACCAAAATCCTTCAGGCCCTATATGGGTAATATGCATTCACTTGCTGAACTCGGATTTATAATGGTGCAGATTGATGGAATGGGCACCTCTAACAGATCCAAAGCATTTCATAACGTATGCTGGAAGGATATCAAAGATGCCGGTTTCCCTGACAGGATATTATGGATGAAAGCTGCAGCAGCAGAATACCCTGAAATGGATATCTCGCGTGTGGGAACATATGGCACTTCTGCCGGTGGACAAAATTCGACCGGGGCTCTGCTTTTCCATCCTGAATTCTACAAGGTTGGTGTATCATCCTGTGGCTGCCATGATAACCGTATGGACAAAATATGGTGGAATGAACAATGGATGGGTTGGCCTGTTGGCCCCGAATATGCAGAATCGTCAAACGTTGAAAATGCTCACAGGCTTGAAGGAAAACTTCTCCTTATAAATGGTGAAATGGATAATAATGTTGATCCGTCTTCCACTGTACAGGTAGTGGATGCACTTATTAAAGCAAATAAGAATTTTGATTACCTGTTTGTTCCTGGAATGAGACATTCAAGTGGTGGCGATTTTGGAGAACATAAACGAAAGGATTTCTTTGTTAAGCATCTCCTGGGTGTTGATCCGCCTGAATGGAGTCTTTTTGAGGATGAGGAAGATAAGGAATAGTGTTTTAGGCTAAGGTCCCGAAAAAGCATTGCTTTTTCGAGGATCCTCGAAATTCTAATTCGCCATTCTGGCGAAAGAATTTCGGGACTAAGGCTAAGGCTAAGGCTAAGGCAGTTATGAGAGATGAGAGATGAATTAAGAGTTAAGTTTTTAAAGTAGTTTATTTTTAACAAGAAACGAGAAACCATTAAACTAATAATCCAGTAAACCAATCTTCCAGTATTCCATCCCGGCCACCCATGATGGGCACTGAACGCGAAACATTGACCTGATTCAACGAATACACAACTCAACAATTCTACAAATATAAAATATGCTAAACCTCGAATACATCAGATCACAATTCCCCGGGCTGGAAACTGACTGGGTCCTTTTTGACAATGCCGGCGGATCACAGATAGCCAAACCTGTTGTTGACAGGATAAATGAACATTTCTACACATCCAATGTGCAGCTGGATGGCTCCTACCCTCACTCTGTGCTGGCAAAAGAAAGGCACGACCAGGCACACATGAAACTTGCCGAGTGGATAAATGCAAGCGACCCCAAAGAATTAATAATGGGATCATCAACATCGCTGTTGGTCAGAATACTGGCTGATAACTTCAGGCGAATCCTTAGAGATGGCGACGAAATAATTGTAACAAATTGCGATCATGAAGCAAATATTGGTGCCTGGAGAGACTTAGGAAATTACGGATTCATAATAAAGGAATGGAAACTGAATCCCGATACCCTTAGCCTTGAAAAAGAAGATCTCGAGCATTTGCTTACTGAAAATACCAGGTTAGTCGCATTCACTGCAGCTTCTAATGTGCTGGGAATGCTAAACCCGGTAAAGGAATTCACACGCACAGCACATAAATACGGTGCCCTGGTCTGCGTCGACGCAGTAGCATATACACCCCATCGACTGATCAACGTAAAAGAGACTGAGGTTGATTTTATAGTATTCAGCTTTTACAAAACATATGGTCCTCATTATGCAATGATGTACGGCAAGCTTGATATACTTGAATCACTGCCGGGTTTCAACCACTTTTTCATTAAGGAACCACCCTATAAATTCCAGCCCGGTAATTATAATTTTGAATTTTGCCATGGATTGGGTGCCCTTCCTGATTATTTCGCGGATATTGCTGAAAAACATGGATATGATGGTGATAATAACCGCAGGGAAAAGTTTAATTATATATACCCCCTGATAGCAAAGCATGAAGAAGAACTTTCTACAAAAGTGCTTGACTATCTTAACCAGCGTAACGATATTAAAATCATTGGCCCTGTGGAATCTTCATCAGATATTCGCGTGCCTACAATTTCGTTTGTGCAGAAAAACCGCGACAGCAGGGGAATAACACTTAAGACAGATGAGCATAAAGTAGCAATACGCTGGGGGCATTTCTATGCATACAGGCTTATACAGGATCTGGGTCTCGCAAAACAGAACGGGGTAGTAAGAATTTCAATGGTTCATTATAACACAATTGAAGAAGCAGACAGGCTAATTGAAGCCCTGGAATATGCTATGCTTTAAAAATATTCATATACATTGAATTATTAAAATAGATATCACCGAATGGTCTGAAAAGAAAACCGGGTGGATTATTTTCATCATAAAAACCCAGTGTTACAAGCCGTTTATTTATTTTGTCGGCCAGTGAATTTACATCACCTGTATTAAGAATAAAATAGCCCATGTAATTCTGTGAACCGTTTACCCTAGACATAAAAGTCTCATCACCTCCATACCATATATCCTCTAATTGCGTAAAGTTTATTATTATATCAAATTCAAGATGCAAATCACTTCTGTCTTCCACAACTGCGGTAACTTCCAGTGGAAAATCCCTGTTATAGAATATTAACTTCCCTATAGGATTGGTGTCAGCAAAAATCCTTTTTGCCATTGACATGGTAAGTACTACTGAATTCGGAGACTCAAGGGCAGTACGGGGGTTTCCGAGGGTATTACTCCCCCTGCGAGGCTAGCCCATGTATTACGCTCAAGACGGTATATCCTGTTATAATTTGATTGGGTCCGGTCCATATTTAACTGGTCATATACATATATCGATATAAATATTGTAACACTGAATGCGAGGCTCAAACCCAGTACGCTAATAATATTTATCCATAAATTACGCTTGAGTGAGCGGTAAAGATGCGATAACTTCATTATGAGGTTTTATATAATGGTTTGCATTATTAAAGACCCTTCGTAAGTAATTCTGCTGCAATTTTTTTTAGGATTTTAACCAACTATTGGAATCATAATTCGTCTTTCAAGCAAATACCAATAATTACCGGAACCTATGTTAAGAAATTACCTGCTCACTGCTATACGTAACATCATTAAGAACAAGCAAATAACATTCATTAATATTTTTGGACTCTCTTTTAGTATGTCTGTATGTCTGCTGATAATAGTAATTATACAGGACCAGTACTCCTACGATAATATGCACTCATCAAGGAATAAAATATACAGGATTCAATCAATAGACAATAAGAGCAAATATGCACTGAATAAATATGCCTCAACAACATACCCTCTTGCAGATGAACTTTCAAAAAAATACGCATTTGTTTATAAAATTGCCGTACTTAATAATACATTTGGTGGAGAGGCAAGATTTGAGGACTCATATATTTATATAAGTGGTTACTATACTGATTCTCGCTTTTTCGAGGTTTTTGATTTTAATTTGATAAGAGGCAAGGCTGAAGAGGTACTTAATGAACCTCATTCCATAGTATTGAGGGAAGATATCGCTGAGAAGTTTTTTGGAGAACAGGATCCTGTTGGAAAAACAATATCTATTCAAGGTTATGATGATCTGAGGGTTACAGGTATTATTGAAAAACCTGATTCAAAAACTCATATTGCTTTCGAATCACTTGTTAGCTCCTCAACGATAAGGTCAAGAGCCGACTCCAGAAATACAACACCCGTTTTGGACGATTGGAATAGTTACTATTCCAATTATATCTACATGATCCCAGTTAAGGGTACAGATCCTGATTATATTAAGGATATATTAGACAAAATATCTGAAGAAAAATACATGGGAAATGAGGATGTTAATTTGTCATTCTACCTGTTTCCCTTTAATGATATTGTACCTGGCCCTATTCTCGGAAATGAGTTATCACTAGCAATGCCTAAAGTATATCTATTGTTTTTCACAGCCCTGGCAATAATTATTATTCTATCAGCATCCTTCAACTATACCAGCCTGTCGATAGCGCGTTCTCTTACCCGATTAAGGGAATTTGGACTGAGAAAAACAGTAGGTTCGAGAAGGGACCAGATCATTCTGCAGATAATCCTTGAAGCCATAATAATTGCTCTAATATCATTGGTTATTGCAATTGGACTTTTGCAGTTTATTCTGCCTGCCTTCAAAGGGATGAAACTTATGTCACTTCTCCAGGTAAGTCCCGATCAAAACCTCATTGTATATTTCTGGTTCCTGGTTTTTGCTATTTGTACAGGTATTATTGCAGGTATTCTTCCGGCAGTATATGTTTCAAGGGTTAAACCGGTTACTGTGCTTAAAGGAGCAGGTAGCTTAAAGATACTGAAGAGGGTAACAATCAGGAAAGTCTTACTCGTAATTCAATATGTATTTTCAATAATTTTCATAATAACCATAATTCTTGTATACAGGCAGATGATCTATATGACTAATTCAGAGATGGGATTTGATCGTGATCTTGTATATAATATCAGGCTAAATGGAGAAGAATTCAGGCTTGTAAAAGACAGTTACAGCAAATTCCCGGAGGTTTTAAGCATTGCAGGAGCATCACACGTTCCTGGAATAGGTCAATTAAGGGACACTGAGGTAAAACTCAAGGAAGAGGATGAATCAATAAATGCTCACGATTTCAGCATAAGTCCATCCTACATATCAACAATGGGCTTAAAAATATTAGCAGGTGAGGATATACCGCTTGATCTGAATACTGATAATGAAGTTTTTACTGTTATCTCAGAGCTGGCAGTTAAGACTCTTAACCTTGGATCACCTGCAGAAGCCATTGGCAGGAATCTCATTGTTGAAGATTCTCTCAATCTAAAAATAATAGGCGTTGTAGAAGATTACAAATATTGTGCACTTTTTTTACCATTCCGACCTCTTATTCTTAGAGTATCACCGGACGATTTTCGAGTGGCTGCTTTAAGAATAAATACAAAGAATCTTCCAGGTACTATTGATAAATTTACTAAAGAATGGGAAAATATAGATCCTTATCATCCGATGGAGGGAATGTTATTAGATGATGAAATTCGTGATTACTATTCATATTTCGAAGATATTGTTTATACCATTGGTTTTGTGACATTCATTTCGATCATAATAGCAAGCCTTGGGTTACTGGGCATGGCATCATACAATATACAAACAAGGAAAAAAGAGGTTGGTATCAGGAAAGTATTCGGAGCAAAATCAAACCATATCCTGTATCTGTTTACGTGGTCATCAATAAAAATTCTGGTTATAGCAGCCATAATTGCCTCACCAATAGCTTACCTTGGCAATAATTTATGGCTCGAGTATATCCCACTGCATGTTGCATACGGAGCCGGGACAATTATTGCAGGTGTTCTGGCAGTAGTAATTATTGGTTTGGTTTCAATACTCTCCCAGACAATTAAAGCAAGTAATACTAATCCCGCTGAGACACTGAAATATGAGTAATAGAGATTTGAATTCTAATATTCAAAAAAATTCCAATTGTCGCTCCTGATAATAATAAATGGTTTATCTTAGTGAAGAAATATCTAATCCTTAAAGAAGCCAATATGAAAACGTTTAAATTTATAATTTTAAGTGTTGCAATTACACTTACATTTGCTGGATGCACTTCTTCAGATAAAGATGAAGAGGGGGCACACGATAACCTGGCTCTTATTGCCACACCATCAGCTTCATCAGGATTCAGGTCACCCGAAAGCATGGCCATAATCAATGATGGTATTATTCCTGAAAACACCGAAGACCTGCGAGAAAGTTTATATATGTTCTGGACACGACGCAGATCGCAGGAGGCATGGGTTCAGTACGATTGGGACAAAGCTGTTTTAACCAATGAAATACATATCTACTGGATAAGCCAGGGTGAAAGGATCATTCTGCCTGCTTCATATAAAATAAGTTACCTGGATGGGGAAGAATATGTACCGGTAAAAATAACATCAGGAGCTGAACCTGAAGCAAATATTCTTAATATTATAAGCATTGAAGAAGTGGAGACCACAAGTATCAGGCTTGAAGTTGAGAATGAAGAACGGCAGGCCTCAGCTATCTTAGAGTGGGAAGTTATATCATCTGATCCTACCAGGAAGTATGCACCCGTAGTTGATGCCGGAATAGACAGGAGCGTTATTATAGGTGGCAGCACATACCTGAGGGGCAGTTATAAATCCGTCAGCCCGGTAGACAGGTTAAGGTGGAAAAAGATCTCCGGTCCGGGGAAAATTAATTTTGCGGATAACAAATCGCTTGAGACAACTGCAACATTTTCTGAACCCGGTGAGTACAAGATTGCACTTGAAGCACGTTCCGGCAAGCTCAGCTCATCATCGGAATTGATAGTAAAGGCCCACACACCGCCTCCTGATAAAAGGCTTGATGTTGTTTATACAAAGCGATATAAAATTGACAATCCTTTGTGGAATTCAAGGGCAAAAGCAATAATCGTTAACTGGATTCCGTGGTGCATTGACCAGATAAACAGATCAGATATTGAAAGTGGTGGCGGAGGTATTGATAATTTCATTGAAGCAGCCAAAGCATTAAAAGGAGAACCTCATGAAGGGCATAAAGGTTATGTTTTTTCGAATGCATGGGTTCACCAGACAATAGAATCCATGAGCATCGCACTTATGGTTGATCCTCAGGGGGATGAGGAGATAATAGCAGCGCAGGAAAAAATGAAAAAGACACTTGAAGACTGGATACCCAAGATCCTGGCTGCCCAGGAACCTGACGGCTACCTGCAGACTGCTTATACATTGAGGGACACAAGCAGATGGAAAGAAAGATGGTCTCCCCGTAACAGATCAACACATGAAGGTTATGTTGCAGGCTATTTTATTGAGTCTGCAATAAACCATTACACACTTACGGAAGGTTCAGATACACGTTTATACGATGCAGCAAAAAAACTTGGAGATTGCTGGGTTGATAATATTGGTCCGGGAAAGAAAGAATGGTTTGACGGGCACCAGGAAATGGAGCAGGCACTGGTACGTTTTGGCCGGTTTGTGAATGATATGGAAGGCAATGGTAGTGGTGATGCATATATTGACCTTGCCAAATTCCTGCTGGATAACAGGGGAGGCGGATCAGAATATGACCAGAGCCATATACGTGTACAGGAGCAATACGAGGCGGTAGGTCATGCTGTAAGAGCAGTTTACAGTTACTCCGGAATGGCTGATGTGGCAGCGGAAACAGGTGACGTGGATTATCAGAGTGCTGTTATGTCATTATGGGATAATATGGTAAACAGGAAGTATTATGTCACAGGCGGGGTAGGCAGTGGTGAAACCTCCGAAGGATTTGGTCCCGATTATTCACTCAGGCATAATGCATACTGCGAATCATGCTCAAGTTGCGGATTGATATTCTTTCAGTATAAAATGAACCTGGCATATCACGATGCAAAGTATGCGGATCTTTATGAAGAAACTATGTATAATGCCTTACTGGGCTCTCTCGATACAGAAGGAAAGAACTTCTATTATACCAACCCTCTTACCCAGAGAAACGAACGTTATTCATGGCATGTCTGCCCTTGCTGTGTAGGCAATATTCCAAGGACTCTTCTTATGGTTCCTACATGGACATACGTAACAGGCGACGATGGTATCTATGTGAATCTTTTCATAGGAAGCACAATTATGGTTGAGGATGTTGCAGATACTGATGTGCAAATGGTGCAGGAAACAGACTATCCATGGGATGGAAAAGTATCGATAACCGTAAACCCTGAAAGCAGTAAGGAATTCACTGTATATGTACGTGTACCCGACAGGCATACAAGTATATTATATACTGCAAGTCCGGAAGTAAGCGGAATTAAAGGTCTTAGTGTAAACGGTGAAGAAATAAGTTATGATGTAAAGAATGGATATGCTGTGATCACAAGGAACTGGGAAAAGGGAGACATGATCGCATTTGAAATCCCCCTTGAAGTGCAGGTGATAACATCTGATGAAAAGGTAGCTGCCAACAGCGGAATGGTTGCACTCAGGTATGGACCCCTTGTTTTCAGTGTTGAGAATATCGATCAGCCTGATATTGAAAAGGCTATTGGCGCCGAACCAATTACAGCTGAATGGAGGGAGGACCTCTTTAATGGCATAATAGCTTTGAAAGGTAAGTGGGAAGATGGCACAGACCTGTTTGCAATCCCTTATTTCACAAGGAATAACAGGGAAATCCCGGGAGCTGAAGAAGATGAAAGTGCTGTATCAAGGGTTTGGATAAAAAATAATAATTGACTTAGGCGAGACTATCCTGATGTCACGGGGCTCGGTTCATAATTTATATGAGTCTGTCAGGTTTCCAGATCAATGAATCAACTGCCTCTTCAGGAGGATGTTTCAGTTGTTTTTCAATATCAGCGATCATCTTCTTTTTGAGGCTTTTTTTAATTTTTTGCCTGTAGTCGTTTTTCTGATGTATCATAATCGGAGCATAATCACCTCCCATGAGAATTTTCTGGCCGCTCCACGGGGGATGTACTATCTTTCTATCCTGGAGATCAATACTCATCACAAGGCCATCAAGCACACATAATTCCTGGAAGTCATCCTCAAGGCCAACAAGAATTTTACTGTCAGATTTATATAATGGTTTAATTTTCATATGTTTA
This sequence comes from uncultured Rikenellaceae bacterium, assembly GCA_964577305.1. Classification (GTDB taxonomy): domain Bacteria; phylum Bacteroidota; class Bacteroidia; order Bacteroidales; family VadinHA17; genus UBA9300. The sequence goes on along the minus strand of CAZNYS010000066.1, from coordinate 8,792 downwards.
TTAGACCATTAATTATTATTAAATAATCCCATCAGACTCAAATATAATAAAGTCCTGGAATAATTTTAATATTTAAAAGACTAAAAAATTATGAAATCAGTAAACAGATAAGGAGAGCTTATGTTTGATACCCATTAATTTTTTCATCCAGTTCTGTTTTGCAATTATAACAGAATTCCATTTCTTTCTGATCCAGGTCTTCCACATACGTACTCGAGCGCATTATACATGTAGGGTTGAGACAATGTATAAGGCCGAACGCATGGCCCATTTCATGTACAATGACTTTTCTGAAACGCTCAATCAGCAGGTTATCATCCTGTTCCAGTCCATAGAGTTCATTTCTTAACCGGTAGAGTGATACTATACCTGTGCTGCCGTTAAGCATTGATTGTCCGAAGATATATGTAAGGATGGGAATATAGATATCAACCCGCATCAGTCCCAGTGTTTTAATTGCATCCGGAGAAGAATGTTCTGATACCGCTTTCAGGATCAAATTTGCATCATATTGTCTGCGGGTAGGATTATAGAAGCTGCTGAGATCAAGGCTGCATTCCCTTACATCGAGGGGGAAGCCGAAAAAGAACAGTAAATCTGTTGAGATTTTATCTATGACATTTTTTTCAAAATGTCCACATGAAACCAATATTATGCTTTTTTTATTCAATCAGCTCCTGATAAAAATTGTATCCTTCCTGAGAATTATTTTCCATAAAGGGAAATAATACCGGAACACTTACCTGGTTCTCTTCTCCAGGTCGTATTTTTTGATCTTGTTATACAGTGTTGCCCTGTCAACATTAAGGGCTTTTGATGCACGTGAAATATTCCAGTTATACTTATTAAGTATCAATGCAATATGTTTTTTCTCAAGATCATCGAGGCTTTCAATTGAGCTGCTCATCACTTCCCTGCCCATAGGAAGGTCTTTCAGTTTTATCTCTTTTCCGTTTCCAATTACAATTGCTCTTTCAATTAGATTCTCCAGTTCTCTCACATTACCCGGGTACTCAAATTCCTGTAGATGTTTAAGTGCAGCCGGTTCTACGGATATCAGGTCCCTGCTCATGGATTTACAGTATTTCCTGATAAAGTGATTCACCAGTAATGGAATATCCTCCACCCTTTCCCTTAGAGGAGGTATCCTGATATTTACCACATTCAGCCTGTAATAAAGATCCTCCCTGAAAGTACCGTTCTTCACCATATTCTTCAGGTCCCTGTTAGTGGCACAAATTACCCTGAAGTCGGAAGTAATTTCCTTGTTTCCGCCCACCCTGACAAAAGTTCTGGTTTCAAGTACACGCAACAGTTCGATCTGCATTTTAGACGAAATAGTACCTATTTCATCCAGGAATATGGTTCCGCCATCAGCCATTTCAAATCTACCTTTTCTGTTGAATGTTGCACCCGTAAATGCTCCCTTTTCGTGACCAAACAGCTCACTCTCAAGCAAGCTTTCAGTGAGGGCACCGCAATGAACAGTGATAAGGGGGAAATACTTCCTGGAGGAATTTGAGTGTATAGCCCTGGCGATAAGCTCCTTACCTGTTCCACTCTCACCTGTTATTATTACAGAAGAATTTGACTGTGCAACACTTTCGACCTCCCTCAATACATGTTTCATTCCTTCGCTCTCCCCTACCAGGTCATCCACATCCTCAAGGGTAGTGATCCTGTCTTTCAGACTTATATTCTCTGCTTTCAGTGTCACATGTGAAGCTGCATTCCGTATGAGATGTGACAGATCATCGGGGTCAAAAGGTTTGGTAACATAATCATATGCACCATCTTTCAAAGCCTGCACTGCAGTATCAACCGAAGCAAAAGCAGTCATGATAATAAAGATTGGTTCCTTATTAAGTGTCTTTATGCGTCGATGCATTTCCATACCATCCATGCCGGGCATCTTTATATCAGCTAAAATAATGTCAAAATCTCTGGCTTCCAGCATAATAAGAGCATCTTTGGCATTCTCTGCACATTCAACGTCATATCCGTCATCGATAAACCAGTTATAAAGGGAATCCCTCACTGATTCTTCATCATCGACGACCAGTATTGATACTTTTTTTTCAGCCATAGCAACTAATTTTTATCCTTTCTCAAGGTGAAGATTATTGATATTGTTGTTCCTTCCCCCACTTCTGAATCGACCTCAACCTTGCCCTTATGGTTTTGTATAATACCATGTACTATTGAAAGACCAAGGCCCAGTCCGCTCGAGTCTCTTTTTGTAGTATAAAACGGTTCAAAAATATGTGGCACATCCTGGGGTGCTATACCCGTGCCATTATCAGTAATATCAATCCTGATACTGTCTTCATCAGGATTACTGGTCCTGATAACTATTTCACCATGTTCCTTAATAGCTTCCGAAGCATTTACCATTATCGCAAAGCATGCCTGTTTAACCTGGTTAGGACTGCAAAATACCAGGTCTTCTTCTGCCCTGAATTCCTTCACCAGTTTTATATCGGCTATCTTAGTCGAATGGGTAATTAAATTACATGTTGCTTCAAGAATCTCATGTATGTTTTTAATCTCAAAATTATTCTGGTCTTTTCTTGAGAAATCAAGTAAACCTTTGACAATATCTCCGCATCGTTTTGTTTCCGTCTCAATAAACCTGAGATGCTTAAGTATAGCCTCCTTCTTAGGGTGATAATAATCAGCGTTACTCAATAATTTGTGTACCAGTTTGGTATAAACAAGTATACCAGACAGGGGGTTATTTATTTCATGTGCCACAGATGATGATAGTTTACCCAGGGAAGCAATACGTTCGACATGTATCAGTTCATGTTGTGCTTCAGACAATTCCTCTGTTTTTTTCTGCACTTTGTACTCAAGCTGATGCGACCAGTTCTGCAATTCCTTTGTAGCGGACTCAATATTATCCAGCATATTATTGAAGGCCAGAGATACCTTTCTCAAGTCATCTAGCAGGTTAGGCTTTATATCAAGTCTTATACTGTTATTCCCCTGCGAGACAGCTTCGCTTGCACTAATAATTGAATTCAGGGGATCTTTGATCCTTTTCCGTGTAAACACTATGAGAAATGTAACCATTAAGGCCGTGATGACTGTAGCCAGGATAAGAAAATCATTAGATGATGCATCCACGACAGAATCAAGATCGTCGAGCGGCAGTTTTATTATAAGTGAGCCCAGGATTTCGTCACTCTCATTATGGTAATGGCAGGCAGCAGTATAGCATGACTTCTCATTAAGTATTGGTTTTCTGATCAATAACTGCCTTGAATTCTCCCCTGCCTGCATTACGCCGCAATCGACAGTATCACCAATTATCCTGTATGCTTTTTCTTTTTCGGGAAACATTAAACTGAGGTCTGGGTGACAATTCCTGCAGTTAGGATCAACACCGTTATGAGGATCAGCCAATATTGAAGTATATGCAAGGCTATCTTTATCATCATACATATTTACTTCGTCAATGCCCGACATTGTACTGATTATATCAAGTGTCCTTTGCAACATGGCTTTGTCATTTTCGAGCATTGAATAATAGAGTGAGCCTTCCACAATGGAACTTACATTATCGCCTGTCTGCCGTATAGTAGCATTAAAGAAATCAATATATATTGACCTGAAAACGATATTGAAAACAATAAAAAGAACAATAAGAGAACCAGCAATGATAAAGACAACACGTCCATATATTGTAGATCTGAATCGAGTAAAGTCTCTGATCAGGCTTCTGTCAGTTATCCTCCTGAAAAATCTTTTTATTTTATTTATCATTTAAAGTCAGTTTGAGATAAAGAATTCAAACATTCAGCTTAGAGTGCATGAAGCATGGAGACCAGTCGGATTGATCTCCATGCTTTTTTTCAGTTATTGAGCTTTTAATATACTTCTAATTTATTAAAAAATGAAGCGAATAAAATATTAAAAGCTCAATATTTTATGCTTATACATCCAGAAAGCCTGTCTGAAAGTCTTTCCATACTCCTGCTGGCATACCGGCGAGAGGGTGGTCAGTTAATTCACCACCTTCCTGCAATACTACCATTGAAGTCTCAGGAGAATGCTCTTGCAGTGAATGAGCCAGGAAATCCTTAAATTTCAGTAGTTCTTTCTCTGACCATTCCCTGGCATTTTCCGCCATAACAAAATCACTTGTTTCATCAGTCCATTTATCAGGCTTTATTTTGTATAACCAGCCTTTGTTATAAGGATCTTTATTCAGGACATCAGATTCATATTGAATAAGAGCATTCACATCTTTTATTTCCCCTGATATTGGTGACATAATCTTTAACTGTTTCCCATCCTGGGTTAACTCAGCGATAAGGTCCCCTTTTCGGACTCTTTCACCCGGATTTCTGAAATTCTTCAGTTCAACCTCGCCTGTCATATGCAATAACAGGTCATCAAGACCAAGGCTGACATTCCCGGATCGTTCCAGGTGGGTCCAGACATGATTCCTGCTGTAGAATAATCCCTTTGGTATTCTCAGCACAGCAGCATTAAGTATGCCCAGTGTTTCAATGATACCCTCCTTGACCTTAACTGGTTTATTAAGCGCCTTCCAAAAAGGTATTACCATTATCAGGAATCCAATTACTATCAGATATTCAATCCCTTTGGTATCAAAAATATTTGTATAGCTAAATCCGTCCATTTCTATTGTTTTTAAGTTATTAATTCTTTGCCCATGAAGTAGCTTCACGTAAAACAGGCATACGGTTAATTATCCATCTCAAGATCCATAACTCAATGAAAATTACCGTAAGAGTTACAACTATTTCCTTCCATGTAGGATAATAATGATGTACTGCATCCCACTTGAAACCTATTACTGTCACGTTAAGCCTGTTGATTATTATACCAACCATAGTGATAATGGATGCAATTTTAATCAGCAGTATGTTATATTTGCGGTAACTGTAAAAGAACAAGACCATTGGTAAAAGCACAAACCCAAATATTTCGACCATGTACCAGTGGCCCATTCGTGTATTAAGATATGACCAGTTCTTACCATGGACAAATGCCAGTACCTGAAGGAAAAAATAAACGAACATTGTTATGGTACATACCTTCGCGAGTCCATGAATAATTCCATGATGTGATTTATGGTCTTTTTCACTGATCTGGTTTGAGAAAACCTTATAGCTTATTGACCCTTCAAAAATAACCATGGAAAGACCTGCAAAAATACTTGAGACAAAGAAAAGGATTGGAATAAACTCTGAATACCAGAGAGGGTGTATCTTCTCCTTTGCCATAAGATATAATGCTCCCAGTCCTGACTGGTGCAATGTTGATAAGGTTATACCCAGAATAACTGCTCCCAGGGTCATCCCTGATAGTATTTTGCGGGCACGTTTTGCTCCAATCCATTCTGCAATAGCAGGTGAGAATTCAATTAATTCGGCTATCATGTACAGGAGGAAGTGCCATGCAACAAGAAACAATACCGAGCTGACACCGAAATTATTACCGATTATAGGATTTATTACATTCCAGGGTTTACCAAGGTCAAGAAGAAGGGCTCCCGCGTAGAAAACATATGCAAGAAAGCCGTTAAGCACAGTGACACGTACTATAGAATGGTATTTCTTCATGTTAAGAATGTATACCATAAAAGTTATCACATATGCCCCGCCGGCAAATGCAACACCGGTAACAACATCAAACCCAATCCATAATCCCCACGGGACTTCCTGGGTAAGATTTGTTACTGCGCCCAATCCCTTAGCAAAGCGTATAACTATCAGTATAATGCCAAGTATAATAACCGGTACGGAAACAATATTAAATGGTGTAAGCATCTTCCCCTTTGGCTTCAACTCGGCTACAAGGAAACTTCTGACAGATTTCCTGCCATTATCTCTAGTAAATGCAATATCAGAATTACTCATTTTCTTCTTCAGTTTGATTGTTTTTATTACTGGTTGCTTTATGTATACCCAGCAGTATTGCAGGCCACAGGACAAAAATAGAAGGAACACTGTAAAGGAATCCCTTGGTTAACTCAGGATAGGGTTTATTCATTACTGAAGTATTGAAACCTATCTCCTCAAAAGGCACAGGTGAAAGATAAAGGAAGCCTGTACCTCCGACTTCATGTTCACCATAAATATGGTCATAGTACAGATCCGGGTTCTCGTTTATCCTTCTCCGTGCTTCAACTATAAGATCCCTTCTTAGTCCGAATGTCAGGGCTTCAGCCGGACATCCTTCAACACATGCCGGTAATTTTCCTTCCTTAACCCTGTCCCAGCACATATCGCACTTCTGTATATTGGGATTAGAGCTGAAATACTCAAACTTTGGAACGTCGTAGGGGCATGAAACCATACAGTAACGGCAACCCATGCATTTTTCATCGCGCCAGATCACAGGACCCTCCTCGGTCTTGTGCATTGCCTGGGTAAGACATGCTGCAGCACATGCTGGCTGATTACAATGCATACACTGGTTCTTAACGTAAACATCACCTTTGGATGTTGAATACACATTGATAACTGATCGCCGGTTCTCGTTGGTCTTCCTTTTCTGCCCGATTACTGGAATATCCTCCAGATCAGGATCAGGTAAACCATGCTCCATGGCACACTCCCATTCACATCCCTGGCATCCGGCACAGCGGGTTGAATCATAAAGAATTCCGTAAAACTCTTTATCACTACCTTTCTTAACTGAAGCTGCATTCAACTTCTTTCCGGTTCCCATTGCAACACCGGTTATGCCCAATGCTTTCAGAAAGTTACGTCTGTTAATATTCATAACCTTTATATTTTAATTTGTTTTATTAAATAATGCTGAAGTCATAAATCACTTATATATAGCAGGATCTATATATCCTCTCTGGAATTCCTCCCAGACATCAGGTCCAAAGTTCTCCATAAGCTTATCCCTTATCTCTCCACCATCCTGCAGGACAACCTGCGAATAGTTCAAATCATCCAACTTAACAACCACGGCAATAAAATCCTTTAATCTTGAGAATTCTGTTTTTAACCATTCCCGGTAATTGTCTCCCATTAAATACTTTCTTGTTTCTTTCAACCAGTTATCAGGTTCTATAGTATAAATCCAACCATCTGAATAGGGTGAAGTATTTATGATTGCGGAGTTAATTGCCAGTTCATGATTAGTCTCTGTGATAACACCTGTAACAGGTGAATAAATATCGAGTTGTTTACCATTCTGTACAAGGCTTAGAATAGGTTCACCTTTCTTTACCTTTGAATCTGGTACCTTCATTTTGATTTTCGTTACCTTGCCTGTAATATGTTGAAGAAAATCATCTATCCCTACCTTCACCTTACCTTCCTTCTCCATGAAGGCCCATGTATGGGTTTTGTCATAATATAATCCGCCAGGAGCTTTCACCGAGTCCTCATTAAAAGCAGAAGATTCACCGCTTGATAGTGTTCCCGGTGCTTTTGTCCCGGCTTTCACCAGCTTTAAAATTACATATACCAGAAATCCAACAAGCAGAATTGTAGCGGCAATAAACAAAATTGTAGCTGCTTTCACAGGTTGCTCTCTTCTGTCAATTAGAGTTACATCCTCTGTATTTAATGCCTGTATTTTTGGCTGTCGTTCACCTGGTATCAACTCTGAAAAACCAGCCTCTGATATATAAGCCTGACCACCGGAAAGAACCCATTTAATGAAATCAGTCTCATTAATAGCTATGGGTGCCCCTGTTGATACAATATGTATATTCCTGCAAAGGGAGCCTGGATATTTACCTATCCATATGCCCCTGTTGAAATCATTCAGGCAATTGTAAATATTTTCATTGTGTTCCAGAATACCGTTTCCATTTATATCAACAGGTACTATCTGTAATCCCTCCCTGACACTGTTCTGTTCATAATCAATGATTCCTGAAAGCCTGCAGAAACCAATAGAGTATTTATCATTCTTTATATATTCTATTAGTTCATTATTATCACTAGCTATAATCGGATTGCCTGTGAGGTTTTCTGCCTGCAGGAATTGTGATAGACAAAACTTGACTGATTCGTCTCCCAGGCAATAACAATTTACAGTTGTATTATCATCCGTATCCAGGACCTTCCCCCATGTAAGGTTACCTGGTTCAGTATATACATCTGCAAACTTGCCTGGTGAGATACCACTCTTGGTTATTATTTCACTGAAAGGATTTTCAGAACTTACTACAGGCACTATCACATCCCTTGCAACAACCATACTCCAGAGTGATGCGCGATCCAGTGAGTGGAGATAATCTTCTGTTACAATACCCAAAACATTTTTCTGCTTAAGATCATATCCACTACTTTCAGCATAAATGTCTGCCTGGCTTATTAAAGCACCAGGATCACTAGCTGAATATTCAGTAATCCATTTGTTCACCAGTTCAGACAATTCAGGGCTTACAAGCAGATGCACTGTATCTTTTTCAGCCTGTGCATAAATTGGTGACAAAATCATGCCATTAATTTTTATTACTGACATCAATGCCACGAAACTGACTAAAACAATTAACTTTTTCATTATTACTTATTTTTACATTAATTTTCGCTTATCCAGAATTGCCAGGCCAATTATAATGCCAAAGTTTGTATCTTATTGATTTACTGATCTTTATAATATTTATTGTAATAATGGGCAGAGATAAAGATGTTGTTATTTTCAACACTTTATATTGACATTCAGTGTGAAATGTCTGTATATCTTTACTTTACAAGCTATGTATATTTTTACAACATGTGTTGTATTCTTCAACACTTTCCGTAAGTTACCCTGATAACATGTTGATTATAGCCATATTGCATTAC
>CAZNYS010000065.1:2356-19667 GCA_964577305.1 uncultured Rikenellaceae bacterium | reverse complement strand
TTTTGGGTCCCGCCTTTGGCGGGATTTTTTTAATCGGGCCGGTTCATAATATCCGGGCATGACAGCAATGTCATATTAAGACCACTTTACTTTCCTATACAAAAATTCCTGAAGATATTGCCCATGATCTCATCTGTGGATATTTCACCGGTTATTTCGCCAAGGTAATGAATTGCCTGCCTCAGGTCCATGGCAATGAGGTCTTCGGGCAGGTTTTCCTCTAATCCCTGTATAACCCGGTACAGGCTTTCCGAGCATTCTTGCAATGCATTGTAATGCCTCAGGTTTGTTACTATAAGCTGCTGCGATCCTGAACGCGAATAATCGATAATACCCGTAAGTTTTGATATAAGATCAGGTATGCCTGTTTTTTGTGTGGCAGAGATCATTATGCATATGTTTTGAGGACACTTCAACAGGGATCTCAGTTCTTTAATCTCTTTTTCCGCTACAAGGTCTGTCTTGTTAATAATAAGCAGTAGTGTCTTGCCAGTATCTTTTACCTGCTTCCTGATCTCAGCAAATGATTCATTTATAGCCTGTGCTCCATCTGCTGCCTCGGCAATTAGTAATACTATATCGGCCTGTTCAATCTTCTGGTAGGTCTTCCTTATGCCCAGTTTTTCTATTATGTCTGCAGTCTCGTGTAAACCGGCGGTATCTATAAACCTGAATAAAACACCTTCAATTATGATAGTATCTTCTATTACATCACGTGTGGTACCCGGTATTTCAGAAACTATGGCTTTATCATCTTTGAGAAGGGCATTCAGCAGGGTTGATTTACCGACATTGGGTTTACCCACTATTGCAACAGGTACTCCTTTTTTAATAGCATTGCCATATTTAAATGAATCTCTCAGTGAATCGGTGTAGGACTTTACCTCATGAACCATTGATCTTAATTCTGTACGGTCGGCAAACTCCACATCTTCCTCTCCAAAATCCAGTTCCAGCTCTATCATGGAGGCAAAATGAAGCATCTTTTCGCGCAGTTCATTTATTTCCTTTGAATAGCCTCCTCGCATCTGCTGCATGGCCAGCCTGTGGGCAGCTTCAGTTTCAGAATTTATAATGTCTGCTACTGCTTCGGCCTGCGACAGGTCCATCTTACCATTCATAAAAGCCCGCTGTGTAAATTCACCAGGGCGGGCAGGGGAGGCTCCGCTATCCACCAGCAATTGCAGGATCTTATTCTGTATATAGGGTGATGCATGACAGCTTATCTCCACCGAATCCTCTCCGGTATAAGAATTAGGAGCCCTGAAAACCGATACCAGAACGTCATCAATTATCTCATCTCCATCAACTATATCCCCGTAAACAATACTAAAACCATCAGATCCAACTAAACCTTGCTTAGCCTTAGCCTCAGCCTTAGCCTTGAATATATTATTTACTATCCCCAAAGCATTATTCCCACTCACCCTGATTACTGCTATAGCACCTCCTAAGCCTGTGGCAGGTGCGACGATGGTTCTATGCAGGTTGGTGCTCATATAGAGGTTATTAAAGGAAAACTGGAATATTGGAATGTTGGAATATTGTTATGAAATATATTTTCTACTGGTAACTCTTTATATTATCCATTATTCCATTAATCCATTAATCCATAATTCTATCAATCCATCATTCCATTATTCATTTAGATCCGGAAAATCCCGCTTCAATATCTTAAGGTTCCTGTCTATCATCTCAGTTCTTTGTTTAACGCATAAATCAGTCCTGCCCGGATCTTCCGGTGTATTCTCAATATAATCAATGAGTTTATCAACACTTGTGGTTGCAACATGCATTCTCGTATCGGATGAAGCATAATAGATAAACACCGTTCTATCATCATCTTTTATCCATCCGTTGGAAAAAACGACGTTTGAAACATCACCAACTCTCTCATCACCAATTGGTTCAATAAAGTGGCCAGATGGCCTTTTTATTACCTTCCATGGTTCATCAAGATCAGTAAGCAGCAAATACAGGGTATATCTCAATCCTGCTGCCGTACGTCTTACGCCGTGGGCAAGGTGTATCCATCCTTTTTCAGTTTTGATAGGAGGGGGACCCTGGCCATTCTTTACTTCCTTTACAGTTTGGTACTGTCTCGGGTCCATAATAATTTCCTCACCAATCACGGCATTCTCCATTGAATCTGTAAATCCTACTGATATACCGCTGTCGCCCGTTTCAATAAACCCTGACTGGGGCCGTGTGTATATCATGTACTTGCCTTTAACATATTCAGGATGCAGTACGCAGTTTCTCTGTTGTGCAGCACCCGATTCAAGATCGGGCAGCCTTTCCCAGTCAACAAGGTCTTTTGTACGGGCTATACCGCATGATGCCAGTGCTGCAGATGAATCTTCGGGCTTACTCTTATCTTTTCTCTCTGCACAGAAAAGGCCGTATATCCAGCCATCTTCATGGTGTGTAAGTCTTATATCGTAAACATTCGTTTCCGGATCATCGGTTACCGGCATTTGCACAGGGCGATCATGAAATACCCAGTTATCAATACCATTTGGACTTTCAGCCACGGCAAAGAATGATTTAACATCAAATCCCTCTGTTCTCAAGACCATACAATACTTCCCGTTGAGCTTTATTGCTCCGGCATTGAAAGTAGTGTTTACTCCCAATCGCATCAGCAATTCAGGATTTGTTTTGTAGTTCAGGTCATATTTCCAGAAAACGGGTATATGATACCTGGTTATTGCCGGGTATATATACCTTTCATATATCCCGTTTCCTCTTTTCCTGGCACGGTTTTTTCTTATTATAAGCTCATTGTGCTTTTTAAATAATCGCTTTACTTCCCTGTCAAATTCGTGTCGTTCCATAATTTTCTATTGTTTGGAATGATGGAATATTGGAATACTGGAATAATGTAAATAATTAAACCCATTATTCCATTCATCCATCATTCCATTATTCCATTTTCTTTATTCTTTTGTCTTTATCCGTTTTACGTTTGCCGTTAGTTATCTTCAAGTTTGTTATACCAGTTAAATTTAAGAATAACTGATGTAACAGCCAGAATAATCAGCGAATATATCATTCCCTTATATTCTCTTATGATAAGGTATATGGGTGCTACGATAAGCATCATTTGCCATACTAAGCCGACAAGGGAATTGAACATGTCGCGTTTAAAGGCCTGGTTCTTTTTAAATTCCGGATTATCTTTTATTACTTCCCTGTGTACAGGTCCCCAGAAACCCCAGGGCCGGACATTTGAATAAAAGCTTTTCAACACGTTCATATCATCGGGCGGGGTAAGCAAGCATCCCAGAAGTGAGCCGGCTGTTGAAAGCGGCAAAATAAACAATGGGAAGGCCACTATTACTGAAAGGTCAGGGAATAATTTGGGCAGGGCCATCGATGCTGCCAGCCCGGCTATCATACCCCAGAAATATCCATGTCCGTTAAACCTCCACCATATCCATTTAAGGAAGTTGGCTGCAGCATAACCACCAAAAAGAGCAGCAGTGATCCACTGCAATAAACTGTTTATTGAGCTTACAAAGAAACCTACTGTTACGCCTATTATAACCATTGCGGCAGATGACACATAACTTAACCTTACCAGTGTTTTCTGGCTTGCATCAGGCTTAATGAAGCGCTTATAAATGTCATTTACTATATATGCAGGACCGGCATTAACATTGGCTGCAAATGTTGACATGAAGGCTGCTATCAGCCCGGCCAGAATAATCCCCAGTATACCTACTGGAATAAAATTACTGAGAGCAAAAGGCAGTACTTTTTCAAAATCAAGGCTCCCTTCACTCATCAGTGACTCAGGATTAAAATAAACCAGTGCAATAACTGCAAGCCCTGCTATCATCAGATATCTCGGGATAAAAAGCACTGTAGACACGAACCAGCTCATGAGAGCAGATTCCTTGGGTGTGCGTGTTGCAAGTACTCTCTGCATGTCATATCCAGGTACAGGACCTGCTATACTCACAAGTATACCTCTGAATATAACTATCATCAGGAAGATGGAAAACAGTTCATAACCATCGGTATGTATCTTCTCATTCAATATACGGTTTATATCTTGCGGAAAGGTTGACCAGTTAATATCCAGCTTCCACCCGAATGACAGGCTTTTCCATCCTTCGGGAACAACAGCATCGAGTTGATCCGGAGAAACTGTTTTAAGGGCTATTATGCCTATTATGATACATGATATGGTCATAATAATAAACTGCAGCACTTCAGTAAGTACCACGCTGTACATTCCGCCTTTAACAACATAAAGGGTTGTTATACCCATAATTATCAGGGCATACATTCTTTCGGATGATATATAGATACCAAGCACTGTTGCTGAGAGATCCCAGGGGAGGAACATCGTGGAGAACTTACCTATCCCTTCAAAAGCGTATGCAATAAATCCTATTACGGCAACCAGTGCAAAAACAACAACTGAGATATGGGACATTTTAGCTCCACTGCTTTCGCCAAACCTGGTTTTAAGCCATTCGGCACCGGTAAGCACGTTTGATCTTCGCATCCAGACTGCAAGGAATATCATCAGGATCACCTGGTTCCATACAGGCCACAGCCATGGGATAAAAGCACTCTTTATACCATATATGAACATGATTGCTACCATCCACATCGTCCCTGTAATATCGAACATGCCAGAGGCATTTGAAAGGCCCAGCATATACCATGGTAGGCTTTTCCCGCCCAGAAAGTAGGAATCCAGGTTTTTGCTTGCACGTTTTGATATCCAGAACCCCAGTATTACTGTCAATAGCAGGTATCCGAAAATGATGGAGATGTCAATGGCGGATAGTTTCATCTTATAAGAAATAAGATGCTAAAATAGGAAAAAGCTTGGATTAATGGATTGATGGATTAATGGAATAGTGGTTTGATGGTATATTAATTAATATAAACTGAGTGACATAAACAGGGTCAAAGCTGAACATGCAGGCATTCGGGTGCGGGTCTGGTTTACCGCCCCGGCAGTAAGCATGAACTGCACTGGCAGATTAAATCAATGTAAGCTGTGAAAGAAGCATTATTCCATCATTCCATATTTTATCTTCCCAGGCTGGTAACATCAAACAGCTCATCCCTGATCTGGGTGCCTGTACGTATCTCACTCATGACAATTTCTGAACTTCTGGCGTTACTGAAATTCTCCACGGTCATATGGCTTATAATAAATTTCTCACCGGATATTTCCCTGACATCTTTGATCAGTATAGTTTTGAACAGTTCATTATAACTGTCATAGAAATCCATTTTGCTTACCACGTAATTATTTTTCTTAATAGTACTTATCTTTCGGCTATAACCGTATTCATCTTCTTTATCCCTGTCAACTGGCTTGCTTTCAATAACATAATAATTATCAGATTCGTCAATTATAGTGTGATCAAAGTCTTCTGTGGGAGGTGATGACATATCTGCATTTGTAAATTCAGATCCCATAAAGCTTTTACCTTTTTCTGAACTGACTATCCTGCGTGTACGTTTAAGTGCGGGCAGGTATATCCACATATCATCCTGACCCTGATCATAGTCATATATAAGCATTGTAGTCCCCTCTACATCAGCAGGGGAGAGGAATTTAATAAGTCTTTTTTCAGTTCCGTCATCATAGCTCTTTGATGCCGTAACATTCGAACGCTCACGGACCCTGCCTTTTGAATCAGTTATATTCAGGGAGGCTATTGCCTCAAATGATTCGACTTTCATTGCATTCCTGCTCTTATCCATTATCTCGCCGGCTGTTCCCTGTGCCATTAAAATGAATGGTAGCGTTAAAAGTAATATTAATATAATTGCTCTTTTCATATGCTTTCTTCTTATATGTTTCTTAATGTTTGATTTATACTCAACGAATGATGGTTTGAATACCAGCAGGATGGAAGGTATTACAAACAGTGCACTAATAAGGCATACACCTATACTTATCAGCACCAGGTATCCGAAAAAGCGTATAGAGGTGAATCCGGAAAATACCAGTACCGAGAATCCTACTATTACACTCAATGCATTATATACAATTCCCCTGCCTGTAGTGGTCAAGGTTTTTATTATTGCTTCCCGGTGATCCGAAAAAACCAGCTCCGATTTATAACGCCACAGGAAATGTATGGTATAGTCAACACCCACACCAATCATAATCGACGATAACAGGGCTGTTGCCGGGTTAAGTGTTATCCCTGTAATTCCCATGAATCCGAGCAGGAAAATAACTGATGCCAGTATAGGTATTGTAGATATCAATCCACCTTTGAAAGATCTGAAGATAATTGTAAGCAATACCAGAACAATAAGTATGGCTAAAATCAATGAATTAATCTGGCCTGTTAAAATTTTCTCAGAGAATTGAAGCATTATATATGCATATCCACCAATGGTGACATCAATATTATCTCGATCCGCCAGGGAATATATTTTATTAACTGCATCCCTTACCACGTCGGTTGCAGGGTTTTCGAACCTCACCATCAGGTGTGCCTTTGTGTAATCGAAATCCACCAGGCGGTCAAAATCTTCGGGATCGCCGCTCATATTGTATATCTCAAGTATCTGCGCAACAGCTTGCCGGGTGTCTGGTATCCGGTCATATCCTCTTTCATTTTCATCGTATAGGGCCTTGGTCATTTCCTTCAATACAGTTGCAATTGAGTAGGAATCACCCACACCTTCCATGGTTTTAATTTCACCTGTCCAGTTGTCCATGGTTCTTAACAGGGCGGGGTCTTTTATATCGCCCTCCATCATTACTGAAATACTTTGTGACCCACCAAAATTTTTGTTTATAATGATTGAAGCCTGCTTGACAGGATGTTTTGAGGGAAAGAAGTTTTCCTGGTTACCATCAACCCTGATGAATGAAATTCCGATAGCAAAAATTAGTGTCAATATGGTTGATACCATTAATACGCGCCTGGGCCTTGATGTTACCAAGCGTGAGAGTCTGGCAAGGGATCTGTCGAGCAATGATCCCGATACTTTATCTCCTCCAACCAGGGGCTTTGATTTAGGTAGTAATGACAACCAGGCAGGCAGAAAAAATAATGTCAGCAAAACGGCCAATGCTATACCAGCGGATGCCAGGACCCCAACATGCCTCGCCGGTATTATTGAATGTGCCAGTAAACCAAGGATACCGGCTATAGTAGTCAGCCCGGTAAATATGACCGGTAATCTCAGTTTCCTAACCATCGCGCTGACTATGGATTCATTGCTGTCGTCATGGTTAAATGATACCAGCTCCTGGTATTTGGCTATCATATGTATTCCGTAGTCATTAGCCACGGCAATAAGCATAATTGGAACTAAAAGACTTAATATTGACAACTTCCATCCGAGGAGTGGTGCAAGGCCCATGGCAAAGGCTATAGACAGAACAACAATAGTAAATGGCAGTACCATGCCACGCCATTCCCTGAAGGCAAGCCAGAGAAAACCGAGCATTATAAACAGCGCAAGGGGAACAAGTATTAAGCCATCGCGCCGGACATCCTTCATAATGGCCTGCCTGATATAGGGAAGGCCGCCAAAATAGACTTCTGCAGATCCCGGGTTAGCATTAATCACTGAATCAATTTCTGACAGTATAATATTCTCATCCGTTTCTTGTGAAATGGTTGCTGCAATAGCCGACATCTTAAAATCCTCGGAAACTACAGTGCCCATTACCAATGGATTATTTTTGAGCTGTTCTTTCAATATTTCAATTTCTTCATCGTTCTCAGGAAATCTTTTCACAGCAGGATCAACTATCATCATTCCCTGCTCACCATATATTCTTCTTATGTTAAAAAGCGAAATTGTATTATCAATTGATTTAAGGTCTGCCAGTTGCCTTTCAGTTTCCTTTATGCGCCTTAGGTTTGATTGTGTAAGGATACAGCTATCCTTATATACAATCATTATCATGTCCTGGAGACCGAATTCCTGCTCAATATTATCGGTATTGATACGGGATTCCATTTCAGAAGGTATATAATTCCTTATATCGGGATCAGTCTTCATTTGCTGTAGCATGGCCAGCCCACCCAGACCAATTGCAATTGAAACTACTATTACAAGGTACCTGTATTTTATTAAAAGTTTTGTCATTTTTTATTTTTTAAAAATCTATCCTCACTCCTGTGTAAATTGAATTAAGCCTTCTATTAATCATATCAAAAAGAGAATTGCCGGTACCGTTATATAGTTCAGCACCCACTATTATTTCCAGGTTATCAGAAGGATTTATCTTCAGGACCGGGTTTAACATATATTCTTCTGCAGTAATATTGTAGAGTATGTTCACCGAAGGGCTGAAGGTTGCTAATCCTTTTTCATAAGCAAGGTGCAGCCCTGCATAATGGCTGTATTCACGCAACTGGTAGTTGTATAGCCTGTTAAATGAACCAATCTGAAGCCTTATATATTCAAAAATCTGTTCGGGAGGAAGAGAACCAAATTCAAAAAACGATGATTCATCAGGTAATACGGGATCGAAGGCTGATTCTTCAAAACCACTGATGTATTTACCACTGTACTCAAGCACGAGATGGAGGTTTCCGAAGAAATGTTCAAATCCTGCCGCCCATTTTATCTCGGGAAGCATTACATACTCTTTTTGCCTGTAGTCTTCATCCGGATCTAACCATATAGCCTCTGTACGGATTATGTTATTGCCTAGCAGAAATTCAACACCCGCTGATAGAGTTCTTATTTTGAAGGGCCTCTCTTCAAGAGAAACCATGTAACTATTATCCTCGGCCTGTATGGTCAGGGTATCAAGACGGAGACCAGGTAAAGGATTATATCCATCAAAATAGGAGATACTTGCACTGAAGTTTTTCAGATACACTTCTGCCCTTAATCCGTATGACAATGTCCCGTTATCATTAAATGTATGTTCCTTTATTTCAATTAATCCAGGCATATCCATAAACTCTGTATAGAGCACCGAGGGTCTGAACCGGGGAATAATCAATGCCTGTAAAGAAACTTTATCAACAGGGCTAAGACTGAAATTGAAGGAAACATTCCCCAGGTCCCTGTCTTCAGGATCAAACGATCTGTAAAGATCATTACGGGGGCTTACAACATCCTGCAGCCTGAAAAAATCCATATTGCTCCACTTGATGATCTGCTTACCCGCTTTAAGTTCAGTAAAAGGTGTGTACCATGCTGCCCAGGCTTCCCTGAGAACGGGGGCATTTACAATTTTGCCATATTCTGAAGCATAGCGGTATCTCAAATCAGCATATGCTTTATAAGTGCTGCCATTTCCGGCCTCTGTATTTAAGCTTAAATCGGCAAATGATACGGGAATACCTGGTGATTTGCCAGGTTTATTAAAATAGATACCGCTCCTAATAAATCCACCAATTTTATAGCCATTACCTGAAGAGCCTGAGATATCATCAAAAAGTGATTGTGCTCCTGACGGGTTTGGAATTACTAGAAACACTAAAGTAAAAATTGCCAGAGTCTTCCTCATTTTTGTATTCTATGCATACAAAGTAAGAGACTGCTGGCCTTAATTGCGCCCGATCCGCTTATATCAAACCACTGATTTTTCAGTTAGTGGTACGAGCCGCTGATCATGAACCTTCCTCCTCCAGTTTATCAAGGTATTGGGTAGGGGTGAGGTTGGTAATATTTTTGAAGATTGTATTAAAGGTAGACTTGGAATTAAAACCTGAATCATAAGCTATGGCAAGGACAGTGAAATTTTTGTTTTTCGGGTCTTTCATCCTCCTTATTACTTCATTAACCCTGTACTCATTAATAAAAGTGAAGAAATTGCGCCCGTAGATATCATTTAATACCTGTGTTATATGATGGCGTGATATGCCTGTCTGTATGGAAAGGTCATATATTGTCAGGTCCCTGTTAAGATATGGTTTCTCCTGGTCCATGAACGCCAGAATCTTGTCGAGGTATTTCCTGGCCTGGGTTTCGGTTAATCCGCTGCGCATGTATCTTTTCTTCTTGCTATTATTTTCATCATTTATATCAATATTTTCTTTCCCTTTGCGGGCTTTTTTCTGGCCGTGAACATTTTCTTCAGTCCCGATCAACACATTGGCCAGAACCGGCTGTTTGATTGCGTAGAAGCCGTAAACAAAGGAAAATACAGCGATAAATACAAAGACAGTATAGTACGGGTCAAATGGCAGGAAATTAACAAAGATATCGATACCACCCAGGATAAACAATATAAAATAGGCAGTATAAAAACTTATACTTATAATAATAAGCCAGTTTAGTGTAATCCTCCCGGAAGCATAGGATACAAGGTCTTTCAGATGCCGCTGGTGTTCCCTGATAGTGATAAAGGTAAGAGTACTGTATATTGTTATGGATAGAAAAAAACAAACACTGTATACAATGCGTAACGAGATATATTTATCAGCCATAAAGAATCCCGTCAGGTCGGCAAATACCTTATCACCCCTGAAAATGACAGAGACTATGAAAAAGATCACAAATGGGATAAAATGCAGATAGTTGGTTATTTTGAATTCTTTTTCTGGTTCAGTCATATACTTAACATACAAAAACAAGATAGGTCCATATGTAAATGCTACAAAGGGGAAAGAGTAGAAAGTAATAATGTTGATCTTTACCACTGCAAAAATAAGATCAAAGAATATCATGAACAGGAATGCAGCCATAAGCCTGTCAGGTATTGTTATTGGCTTTTTGGTTGCGATGATTAATCCTGCAAAGAATGTCTGCGAAATTGCAATATACAGTATAGGTTCAATGATTTCCATATAGCTAATTTATCCCTTGGAATAATGGAATAATGGAATTATGTATTAATGCATAGAAGTTGGTTTACTACTCAATAATCCAATAATCCAATACTCCAATAATCCATTTTAAAGATAACAAGAAGTCAAGAATTTTTATTGTATTTTTGGGTTTTGATTATCAAATATTATAGGGGTCGCTACCGGCCTTCAAAAATAATTATTAAAATCATATTCATATGAGCGTTCTATTGAATAAAAACTCGAAAGTGCTGGTACAGGGTTTTACCGGTAGTGAGGGTACATTCCATGCGCAGCAGATGATAGAATACGGGACAAATATAGCGGGGGGTGTAACACCGGGAAAGGGAGGCAGTGAACACCTTGGCTGCCCTGTTTATAATACCGTTAAAGAAGCTGTTATAAATACCGGTGCTGATGTTTCTGTGATTTTTGTGCCACCGGCCTTTGCCGCCGATGCAATAATGGAAGCAGCTGATGCGGGAATCAAACTCATTGTAACAATTACTGAAGGTATACCTGTTTCGGATATGGTAAAGGTAAAAGAGTTTTTGTCCAGTCGCGATTGCAGGCTTATAGGGCCAAATTGTCCGGGTATTATTACTCCTGAGGAAGCTAAAGTTGGTATTATGCCTGGCTTCATTCACAGGAAAGGTGGTGTGGGAATCATAAGCAGGTCAGGTACTCTGACCTATGAAGCAGTTGACCAGGTTACCAGACTGGGCATGGGACAGTCGACTTGCATAGGTATTGGAGGTGACCCTATTGTTGGAACCACAACACTTGATGCCGTGAAACTAATGATGGCAGATAATGATACCGAGGCTATTATAATTATCGGTGAGATAGGCGGCAATATGGAGACTGATGCAGCTCTCTGGATAAAAGAGAATAAGACCAAGCCGGTAATTGGTTTTATTGCAGGTCAGACTGCTCCTAAAGGAAAGAGGATGGGGCATGCAGGTGCAATTATAGGAGGGAAAGCAGATACTGCGGCGGCAAAGATGAAAATAATGAAGGAATGCGGAATTGAGGTGGTTGAATCGCCGGCAGATATAGGAAAAACCGTTGTCGAAGTCCTAAAATAAGGCAGGACCAAATCGTAGAGACGCACGATTGTGCGTCTCTACAATCGTTTTTTATAGAAGAATTTTTCAAATATTAACAAAAATAAATAACAATGGGTCTACTAGATGGTAAAACAGTACTTATAACAGGAGCCTCAAGAGGAATAGGGAAAGCAATAACGTTGAAATTTGCTTCCGAGAGCGCTAATTTAGCAATAACTAACATTATTGAGGATGTCGAGTTCTGTGCGGTATGTGATGAATGTGAAAAACTCGGGGCAAAAGTGAGGAGGTATGTTTCAAACGTTGCTGACTATAACGACTCGCAACGCGTAGCAGATGAGGTAGTAAAAGACTTTGGTTCAATAGACGTCCTGGTGAATAATGCAGGCATAACAAGGGATACCCTGCTAATGATAATGACAGAAGAACAATGGGACCAGGTTCTTGAAATAAACCTTAAAGGTGTATTCAACCTGACCAGGGCTGTAGTCAAACCCATGATGAAACAGAGAAGGGGATCAATAATTAATATGAGTTCAGTAGTAGGCATATCCGGAAACGCGGGCCAGAGCAATTATTCTGCGTCGAAAGCAGGGATGATAGGTTTTACTAAAAGCGTGGCAAGAGAGCTTGGGACCAGGAATATAAGATGTAATGCAATAGCCCCTGGATTCATAATCACTGAAATGACTGAAAAGCTCAAAGATGAAGTAAAAAAGGGATGGATTGATAAAATACCTCTGAAAAGGGGTGGCACCCCCGATGATGTTGCGAATACAGCATTATTCCTGGCATCGGACATGTCGGATTATATTTCCGGCCAGGTTATCCAGGTCTGCGGTGGTATGCTCACATGACACTAAAATGCAGTCAAAACTGCTTCTGCATTTATTGTTTTATGCAACAAATTGTTGAAAAGTATGTTCAAAGACAGTTAATAAGCTATTGTTTAATTAAAAAAAAATTAGATATTTGCACTAGAAAACATTCTTATAGGAAACAGGGCGCGTACAGCACGAGGAAATGCAGCGAGACATTTTTATTCCACATTTTTTCTTCCAATCCTCGGCGCCCTGTTTTTTTTATCAAATAAATTATGTATAACATCTTTTTCTTCCTTATAATAACTATTATAGTTTTTGGTCATGCTTCGGGCCTGTACCTTGATTTTCTTAATAATAAGATGTGGTCTGATACAGTCCCGGATAAGCTTAAAGGTATTATTGATAAGGAGAAGTACAAGACCTCGCAGAATTACTACAGGATAAATAAAAATTTCAGCAATATCAGCTCATCTTTTTTCCTGCTCATTATACTTGCGATGCTTTTTCTTGGTGGTTTTGCATGGATTGACAGTCTGGCCAGAGCACTAACAGAAAACAAAATACTTGTAAGTATTGTATTCTTCGGAATAATCGGATTGGCATCAGATTTATTAAGCTTACCATTTTCATGGTATGATACATTCAAGATTGAAGAGAAATTCGGGTTTAATAAAACCAGTAAAACCACCTATATCATCGATCATCTTAAAAGCTGGTTGATAGCAGCTGTGATAGGTGCACCGCTATTAGCACTTATAACATGGATCTATTATGTTGCAGGTGAGATGTTCTGGTTATATGTGTGGATAGTTATTACCCTCTTTTCTGTTTTTATGAACATGTTCTACTCTGAACTTATAGTGCCTTTGTTCAATAAACAGAAACCACTGGAGGAAGGAGAACTCAGGACAGAAATAGAGGTAATGGCTGCAAAAGCCGGTTTTAGGCTTTCCAATATTTATACCATTGACGGATCAAAACGCAGTACCAAGGCAAATGCCTATTTTGCTGGACTTGGTCCAAAAAAACGCATAGTATTGTTCGATACCCTGATTAGCGATCTTAATGTCAAGGAGATTACGGCCGTTCTGGCACATGAAATAGGACATTACAAGAAGAAACATTCACTTACGATGATGCTATACGGTATTTTTCAAACCGGTATTATGCTGTATATCTTCTCCATACTGGCCGGCAATGAAAAACTCACCATTGCCATGGGTGCTGAAATACCATCTTTTCATATAAGTATATTCGCATTCTTCCTGATTTACAGCCCGGTATCAAGGATAATAAGCCTGTTCATGAATTACCTTTCCAGGAAACATGAATACGAGGCAGATAGTTATGCAGGAAATTTATACGACGGAACTTACCTTGTGTCGGCACTTAAAAAATTATCTGTCAAGAACCTCAGTAACCTGAACCCACACCCTGCATACGTATTTGTACATTATTCTCATCCATCATTGCTCAAGAGAATTGATAATATAGAAGAAAGCACAGGAAAATAACTGCATATTTCGCGCTCATAACAATAAATGAAGTGTTGAACCTTGTACCGGCATCCTTGTTATATCAATAAAATATAGAAGTACATCTGAATTTCTTATATTTAGACAAACAATTAACACCTCTAACCATGAATTACCAGAATCGCAATTCAAGAAGGGATTTCCTGAAGAAAATGGCTGCAGCAGCTGCAGTGGCAACCGTTGTTAGTCCAGTAGAATTGTTATCGAGATGCAAAATAGTTGAACAAGCCTCAAAAATGCCCCTCAGGCCACTTGGTAAAACAGGACATATGATCGGTATTTACAGCCTTGGAGGACAGGCAACTATAGAAACTCCGGGAAAAGAGGATCTGGCCGTCGAAATAGTTAATAAGGCTATTGATCTGGGTATTAATTATATAGATACAGCCGCAGCATATGGCAGATCAACAGAAACCATTCCGAGAGAAGAAGCAATGGGTACCAGTGAACGTAATATCGGGCAGGTACTTAAGACAAGAAGGAATGAAGTATTCCTGGCTTCAAAGACACATGACCGTACATATGACGGTTCAATGAGACTCCTGGAGAAGAGCCTCACCCACCTTCATACTGATCACCTGGACCTCTGGCAAATTCATAATTTGAGATCCCGGGAAAAAAGTAATATAGACGAATATTTTGCAGACGACGGTGTTGTAAAAGCAATGGAAAAAGCAAGGGCAGAAGGTATGGTGAAAAATGTAGGCATTACCGGTCATGAAGACCCTGAGATTCTGAAAATGATGGCAGAAAGGTACGATTTTGATAATGTACTGGTAGCAATTAATGCAGCTGACAAGCATTATAACTCAATGATTGAGAAGTTCCTGCCCATAGCAGTAGAAAAGAAAATGGGTATCGTTGGAATGAAAATCCCGGCCAGGGACAGGATATTTGATCATGGTGGTATAATCACTATGAAAGAAGCTATGGACTACGTAATGTCACTTCCTGTAAGCACTATTATAATAGGTATTGATGAGATAGCCGAACTTGAGGAAAATATTCAGATAGCCCATGAATTCAAACAACTTTCAGCTGATGAGCTGCTTGCTATCGAGGATAAGGCAAAGGCCCACTATGAACACCTGCAATTCTTCAAGGACGGGATAGGGGAGTGGCCGGCGGAATGGTAGAATGCAAGACAAAAGACAAAAGTTGAAGCATAGCGGAAACCCCGGCTGAACGTAGTGAATGCCGGGGGAGAAAGGCAAAAGTCTGAGTGTTTGAGCGTTTGAAAGTTTGATCTAATAAATAATGACTTATATCCTGATTGCTGTTAGGCAGATGTTAAAACATTCAAACTCTCAAACTGATCAAACAATATTTCTGTAATATCTGAAAAATAAAAAATTAAATTAAATTTGGGCCTTTAAAGCGGGAGTAGCTCAGTGGTAGAGCATCAGCTTCCCAAGCTGAGGGTCGCGGGTTCGATCCCCGTTTCCCGCTCAAATTATAAGTCTCGCTGTAATATGTATTATGTTTATATACTCTGGTCTGAAAAGACAAATCGGTACTATTGTGGATATACTTCAAACCTTGATGATCGACTGAAGCGACACAACTCAGGCAGGGAAAAATCAACAAGATATGGTGCTCCATGGAAACTGGTCTGGATAACTAAAAAAACCACAAGTAATGAAGCAATAAAACTCGAAAACAAATTGAAAAATCTAAGCCAGGAGAGATTAATCAAGTTTGTAAGAAAGTATAGCTAATGATGTCGCGGGCCACTGACGATCACGCAAAGCGTGATGTCAGGGTGCTGACCGAAGCGTCAGCATTCGATCCCCGTTTCCCGCTCAAAAACTAAGTTTGAGAGTTTGAAGGTTTGAACCGTTTAGTGGTTTAGAGGTTTAGAGGTTGAGAAGTTTGAATTTCATTCAGTATACAGTACCAAGTACCAAAAACGAGAATACCCATCATTGAATCAGCCCTTCGAGCCTCGTTGAGCTCGCAACACTCGCATGCTGAAGCATAATCGCACTGCTCGGTTCCATTATTCAAACACTCCATTACCCCTTTATTTCCTTGAAAACAACATATAGCCGGAACAATAAAAACTTGCATGATTTTTGATGGTAAAATCTTATTGCTAAAGCTTATTTAATGAAAAAAACATTAGTGATTTTTATCCTTTCCCTTGTTGTCTTTTCCTGTGAAAAAGATAAGCAACTAATTATAGAAAATACCGGCATACCATTGATAAGCAAAGTGTTAGTCGATGGTGAGGTTTATTATGAGTATTCATATAATGATGCAAACTTAATAAGCGAAGAAAAAAGTAAATTCTATTATACAAGGCATATTTACAATGATAAAAACCAGTTAATACTATCTGATCATTATGTTGATCCCGGTATTTTCAGCAGTAGCATGCAAGTACTCGAAGCTACATTGAGCAGGGAAGAATGGGTTAATCCTGAAAACACAGAAAAAAGCCTGACCACAACATTTGAATACGATGGTAACGAACAGTTGACCAGGAAAACCTTCATCCGCCCTTTGGTAAGTAATTCCGAATTCTTTGAATTTAACTGCGTGAATGGCAGAATCAGCAGGATGACAATGTATTGGAAGAATGAACTGTCAGGTTATATTGACTATCAATATGATGAAAAAGGAAATCTTATTAAAGAAATAAAATACCTTGTACTATCAGCTGGAATTCCTGAGTTACGTACCACCACTGAATATGAATATGATAATATGAAAAATCCTTATCAATCGTTTAAACGATTGATGACTCCCGGTAAATATACCAACCAGAATAATATCACAAAAGAAACATATACCATCCATTTTGAAGTTGATCCATGGTCAGAAAACATACATGTAGGAGAAAGCTCCTATGAGTATAACGAACAGGGATATCCGGTAAAAGTCAATGGGAATGTTACGTATGTGTATAAATAGTATCAAATAATATCCTGTACCAGAAACTTTTTTCACGGCAATCGAAACGGGGCTAATCCACGGTGAACACAGCTATGTAACCTGAGGGAACCAATAACTTTTATCTTTATCCCCCGGCATTCACTACGTTCAGCCGGGGTTTCCGCTATGCTTCAACTTTTATCTTTTGTCTTTCACAACCTTATTCCATTCCC
Organism: uncultured Rikenellaceae bacterium; assembly: GCA_964577305.1. GTDB lineage: Bacteria > Bacteroidota > Bacteroidia > Bacteroidales > VadinHA17 > UBA9300. Next base: position 2,371 of record CAZNYS010000065.1, on the reverse strand, counting down.
TGAGGAACTGTTCCA
>CAZNYS010000065.1:0-2256 GCA_964577305.1 uncultured Rikenellaceae bacterium | reverse complement strand
AACTTTTATCTTTTGTCTTTCACAACCTTATTCCATTCCCTGAGGAACTGTTCCAGGAACCCCTCCATATACATGTGCCTTTCTTCAGCCAGCTTTTTCCCGGTTGTTGTATTCATCATATCTTTCAGCCTGAGCAGCTTTTCGTAGAAATGATTAATAGTCGAAGAATCGGATGTTGTATATTCAGCAGCTGACTTGTACTCCAGGGGAGCTTTTCCCGGATTATATATTTCAAAACCTTTCGAACCTCCATAGTTAAAGGCCCTGGCAATACCTATTGCCCCTATGGCATCCAGGCGGTCGGCATCCTGTACTATATCCAGTTCAGGTATATGTTCATACTCAGGGCCAAAGCTGTCTCTGAAAGAGATGTGATCGATAATAAAGGTAATCTTATCCTCCTGGCTGCTTTCGAGCCTTAAACCGTCCAGAAAGCCACTTAAATCATTAGCATCATTAACAGTATCAATCTTACGATCCCCTATATCATGTAGTAGTGAGGCAATCTCAATAATAAAAGGATCACCTTTTCTTTCAGATGAAAAAATATACATGGCCATGTTCCTTACCCGGTATATATGCCACCAGTTATGACCTGATTCAACGTTTTCCAGGTAGTTCTTTACATAATGCTCCGTTTTTTGGATTATTTCCCTTCTCATAATTAATACCGGTATTTTTAGAAACTGAACATACAAAAAAATATCTTTGCATTTTAAGAAGTGTTGAATTGTTGAAGTGTTTAATTGTTAAAATGTTCAGAACAATTCAACCATTCAACGATTTAACAGTTCAACAATTCAACAATATTTAAGATGCAGGCAGAAATAATATCAATAGGCGACGAGATACTAATAGGCATGACAGTCGATTCCAACGCAGCCTGGATGGGTACTGAGCTTACAAAACTTGGTATTGAAGTATATCAAATGACTTCTATATCAGATAAAAAAGAACATATACTTAAAGTAATAGATGATGCTATTAGCCGGTCCGAACTGGTACTGGTAACGGGAGGTCTGGGCCCGACAAGTGATGATATTACCAAAAAAACATTAAGCGAGTATTTCAATACCAGGCTGGTACAGGACGATGGGGTACTGACGAACATTGAAGGATTGATGAAAAAAAGGGGATTGGATATGAATGAGAATAATATTAAGCAGGCAGAGGTGCCGGAAGGGTGTAAAATATTAACCAATGCTCTTGGTACTGCACCGGGTATGTGGTTTGAAAAAAACGGAAGAGTACTGGTATCAATGCCCGGAGTGCCTTACGAGATGAAATATATAATGACGAATCATGTTATTCCGGGGATAAAAGAGCATTTTAAAAGGGCACATATAAAATACCGTCTGGTTATGACATTTGGCACATTCGAGGCTCGCCTGGCTGAAATCCTGGAGGATTTTGAGAAGCAAATGCCCGGATATGTAAGCCTGGCATATCTTCCGACATCAGGTATTATCAAACTGCGTCTTACAGGCAGGGGAGAAGATGAGACCGAAATTGACAGGGTGCTGACAGGTCAGATAGATAAGCTTTACAATATTATTCCGGAATATATATACGGACTTGACGGGATGAGCCTTGAGGAAGCGACAGGCAATCTGCTTAAAAATAATAGTATTACTCTGAGTATTGCTGAGAGCTGTACCGGGGGAAATATTTCACGTATGATTACATCTGTTCCCGGAAGTTCTGATTACTTTACAGGATCGGTAATTGCCTATAATAACCGGATTAAAACTGATGAACTTGGCGTAAATACAGGGGATCTGGAGAAACATGGAGCAGTAAGTGAAGAAATAGCCCTGCAGATGGCAAGGGGAATTAGGGAAAAGTATAAAACTGATTACGCTATTTCAGCAACAGGGATTGCAGGGCCAGGTGGTGGAACAGAAGAAAAACCTGTAGGTACTGTCTGGATAGCTGTCAGCTCAAAGCATGGTTCATATGCAGAAAAACATAACTTTGCTTTCACCCGGAGCAATAATATACGGAGGGCATCACTGGCGGCAATGAATTTGTTGCGTAAAACAGTGATTGAAGAAATAAAGGAAGGCTAAGGCTAAGGCTGAGGAAAAGGAATAGGAATAGAAATGAACCCTGAACACCATCAATCCAATAATCCATTATTGACTCACCCCGCTAGCGCGGTTCTCCAGAACCGTGCCACTGGGGTTCGTCGAACTCGCCCCGAATTCTCGGGGCTCGGTTCCAATATTCCAATCATTTAAAAAAACCGGGGCGATT
>CAZNYS010000064.1:0-20175 GCA_964577305.1 uncultured Rikenellaceae bacterium | reverse complement strand
ATTCTAAATCGCCATTCCGGCGAAAGAATTTCGGGACTGAGGCTTAGGAAGGTTGGAATCAAACCTATTTATTCGCCTCATTCAGCATTCCTCAAACACGCATTCTTCCCCTTCAGTCTCAAACTCGATAGTTGCATGCTGGATATTAAATCGATCACATGTTTCTCTTATTTCAATTTTCAGATCTTGCTGAGTTTTACCCGAGAAATTATCCGGCAGTACTGCATGCAGCGATATTATATTATTCTCCCCATCAAGCGACCAGATATGAAGGTCATGAACCGATATAATACCATCAATCTCTACAATTGCATTCTTTGCTTTATTTATATCAATACCAAGCGGGACTTCCTGAAGAAGTATCCTGAAAGTTTTCTTCAGATTTTTATATACGTTGAACAGTACCCATATAGTAATTCCTATTGATAATATTGGATCAAGGATAGGTGCATCTACAAAAATCATCACGATACTTACGACTAGTACAGCAATCCAGCCAAGTACATCTTCGAGCATATGCAGGTAAACTGCTTTCTCATTCAGTGATGTTCCTTTTCTGAGCCTGAGGACAGCAATCCCGTTAACTATTATACCCAGAATGGCAAGATACATCATCCACTGTGCATTGACTTCATCAGGTGTTAAGAGTCGTTCAATGCTTTCCTTAATGATAAAAACAGCACCTACGATTAGCATCACTGATATAAATATTGCACCCAGCAGTGAAAATCTTTTGTATCCATAGGTATAATATTTATCCCTCCCACGGTTTGATACTTTCTGAAGATACCATGCCACTGACAGTGATATTGTATCACCAAAATCATGCAACGCATCGGAAATAATTGCAACACTGTTTGTGAGGAAGCCTCCTATAATCTCAATTATGGTAAATACCAGGTTAAGCAAGAAAGCAAGTGAGATATGCCTTGTACTATTCTCTGAATGTTTATGCATTCTGTGCTGTTATACAATTAGCAAAGATACTTTATTATAATAACAAGCAGGGTACACGGGTTGTTGAAGAGTTGAACCGTTAAAATGTTGAACTGCCAGTTAGCCCTGGATTGTCGTTGAATTATTCCTTAAATAGGAATACCTCTTCAATCTTCATATTAAAGACTTTTGAAATATCATAAGCTAGCTTCAGGGAAGGATTATATTTCCCTTTCTCGAGAAAAACTATAGTCTCTCTTCTGACATTGACTTTTATGGCCAGATCATGCTGTGTAAGATCAAACCGTGCTCTCAATTCCTTAATCCTGTTTTTCATGACCTGCCCCTCCAAAATTTATGGCCGTCCAGGAAATAAGAAATACAAAACATACAGCTATTAAACCGTATGAAAACAGAAATCTTGCTTCTATATCTATAACCTCATGTACTTCTATATACAGAAGAATAAGCCAGATCAGTAACGAGATAAAAAAGGTAATGGATCCTGCTCTGTTCATTATGCGCCTGGATAATTCATCTTCCACGGGAAGACCCATCTTTAACTCTCTTGATCTTCTCATTGCTAATAATATGCCAAGCCCGATAAGTACTATGAGCATTAATACATAAATGATCTCAGCGGTTCTGGAGTGAGCTGAATCAACCGGATTCACCTGGAATATCTCAATTCCTGTAACTGCCAGGACAGCGGTAATTGCCAGTAATGGTAAAAAAATTCCTTTCATGACTTTATGTTTTTAAGTTAAATATATCTAACACAAAGTTAGAAATAAATAACATATTTGCAAATTATTTTATTATTTTTTTATCAACTTCCGGTTAAAAAAAGGGAAACGACAAATGACAAGTGGCAACCGACAAACGACAAACGAGTTGGAGCGAAGCGACACTCCCGGCTGAGCAACGCGAACGCCGGGGCACCCAATACCCAGTACCCAGTTATCCAGCGCCTAGATACCTTAGCCTAAAATAAATACTCATCGCCTCTTTCTGGTATATCAATATTCCTGAATCCCTTACTTTCCAGGAATGATTTATATTTATCCTGTACTTCGAACTCTCCATGGACAAGGAATGTTTGCTTAATTCTCGAAGGATCCTGGCATGACAGGAATTCAGCCATTTCCTTATAATCACCATGACCGCTGTATGAATCAATACGCCTGATATCAGCTTTTACCAGGTAATGATTGCCGTGAATTGAGACTTCCTTGTCGCCTCTTAATATTCTGGCACCAAGAGTGTTAGGTGCACAATAACCAACTGCCAGAACGGTATTGGCAGGGTTTGAAATATTATTTGCGAGATGGTGCTTAACCCGACCTGCTTCCATCATGCCTGAAGCTGATATTATTACCATCGGTTCTTTCATATCATTCAGTTTCTTTGAATCTTCTGATCTTTTAATATAGTAAAGGCTGTTAAAGCCAAAGGGATCAGGGTCTTTCTCCATCAGTTCAATTATATCTCCATTAAAGCATTCCGGGTGTAATCTGAATATCTCCGTTGCGTTCACTGCCAGTGGGCTGTCGACATATATGTCAATGCGTGGCAGTTTTTCTTCATTATAGAACTTATTCAGGGTGTATACAATATCCTGGGTCCGTCCGATACTGAATGAGGGGATAATCAGTTTTCCTCCTTTTTCAACACATGTATTATTTATAATACTCAGAAGCTCTTTTTCAGCATTGATGTTGTCTTCATGAAGCCTGTCACCATAAGTGGATTCAGTGATCAGAATATCAGCCTGAGGGAAGGGTTTTGGTGTAATCAGTATACGGTTCACCGGTCTCCCTATATCTCCCGTATATGCCAGCCTGTGAATCCTGTCACCTTCCTTTATTTCTATATTGGCAACACCGCCGCCAAGCATATGGCCGGTATGTGTGAACTTAACTTTAATATTTTCATCAATCCTGAATTTACGGTCATAGGATACACCGATAAAGAGGCTCATACATTTAACAGCATCCATCCTAGTGTATATGGGCTCAACGGGTGGCAGTCCTTTCCTTGCTCTCTTCTTGTTAAAAGTATAGGTATCATGTTCCTGGATATGACCTGAATCGGCCAGCATAATCGAGCACAGGTCGCGTGTGGCGCTTGTGCATACAATTGATCCCCTGAAGCCCTGTTTATATATATAAGGTATCAGTCCTGAATGGTCGATATGGGCATGTGTAAGGATAATATGATCTATATCAGCGGGATTAAAACCCAGGTTGCGGTTCATTTCATCTGTTTTAAGGCCTTTGCCCTGGAACATGCCGCAGTCAAGAATGAGTCTTTTCCCGTTTTGTGTTGTTATAAGATGTTTACTGCCTGTAACTTCCCTGGCAGCCCCGAGGAATTTGATTTTCATAGTATAGATTTTGCCCCAAAGGTAATGATTAAAGTATATCAGGATAGTAACTGATATATATAATTATTTGGAAACTAGCTTTAGAATATTTCATAAATTTACAGGTAAACGTACCGTTATTGTCTTTATATTGACTTTAAAATAACCAGATTATGAAAAAAGTATTTTATCTGATCACATTTTGTTTATCACTTTTAGTAGTATCCTGCGTGTTGACTGTCTCGGGTCAGGACTGGCCACAATGGAGGGGAATAAACCGTGACGGCAAAGTGGAAGGATTCAAAGCACCTGATAAATGGCTTTCAGAGTTGAAGGTGGAATGGAAAATAAAGGTTGGTTATGGAGATGCCACACCTGCTCTGGTCAAAGGGAAACTATTTGTTTTTACTCGTATTGGAGGCAACGAAACATTGCAATGCCTTGATGCATCTTCAGGCGAACAGATATGGGAAAACAGCTACCCCGCGGATGAAGTCACGGGGCCGGCAGCAAGACATCCAGGGCCGAGAAGTACACCTAGTATTTCGGACGGGAAAGTTGTAATAATCGGAGCAACAGGGATTATTTCATGTTTTGATACTGCATCAGGGAAATTATTATGGCGCAATAATGATTATGAGAAAATAGTCCCGGTATATTTCACTGGAATGTCACCAATTATTATTGACAATAAATGTATTGCACATCTTGGAGGGCCTGACAAGTCGGCTGTAATTGCCTTTGACCTGAAATCTGGAACAATATTATGGAAGTTTGAGGGAGTAGCACCTGCTTATGGATCTCCCGATAAGATGTTCTTTGAAAATTATAAAATTGTGGTATTGCAAACTGACAGTAAACTGCTCGGCCTATCAGTGAGTGAGGGGAAACAGCTATGGGAAATACCCACTCCGCCCGAAAGTCGTTATTATAATTCCTCCAGTCCTGTAATTGATGATCACAGGATATTTTATTCAGGACAGGGGCATGGAACCGGGTCTGTAAGAATATCCAGGGACGGGGACAGCTATTCTGTTAATGAATTATGGCGTAATACTGAATTTGGCACCAACTATAACACACCTGTTTTAAAAGACGGATATCTTTATGGACTAAATGAAAGAGGATATTTGTTTTGTCTTGATGCCTCTGATGGAAGTACTGCATGGGCTGATACCACGCGGCACAGGGATTTCGGATCAATAATTGATATTGGTTCAGAGCTGATAGCATTGCCCAGTACTTCAAATATGATAGTCTACCGGCCTGATAATACAGAATACAATCAGATAGCTTCTATACCTGTGTCAGAGACGCCGGTATATGCACATCCCATACTGACCGGTAATAAGATATATGTCAAAGATGAAGAATCGCTGATACTATATACAACAGGTAAATAAAAGAGTCCGGGGATACCAATATTGGATGCCCCCGGGCCACAATTTTAAAGACTATAGAATTATGAAAAGAAGACAATTTTTGTGCAAATCCGGCTGTACAATTGCCGGTTTGGCAGCAGTTCCGGTTTTGAAAGGGAGCACTCAGGTTGAACAACCACAAACCCGGCGAAAATATGAAATAGAGATTGAGATTTTTGAAGCAAGGGAAGATACCTGGTGTCACAAAAAAGGAGATAAGTTCAAATACCCTGATGATATTGGTAAAATATGCCCATGGTTATTGAGTAGTATGCATGATTTTATTATTGCACTTCAGCATGGAGCAACTCTCGGGTGGACGTATGAGGGTACACCATATGAAAAAGTGATTAATCCTGATGGAATAACAACGGAGTTTGTCAGGTGCCCGGACCCAACTTCTGACCTGGTTGCTAAAATCACAAGGACATTAGTGTTGTGACCTGCATCATCCATTATTAAGAAAAGTACTGTTATGACTTTTCCACAAGGGATCAAAGAATGTTATGAACACAATAACTATAAGGATTAATATTCCATAAATGCTAGAATCAGCATACCAGGACTGATACTCCCTGAGCTTTTTAATGCATCTATTCCTCCTGCCTTTACCTGGACTAATCCAAATCCCAGGATAACATAAAGGTTTCGGCTATGAAAATTAATATTTTTGACAGGCTGTTAATCTTATTTTTTCTTAATTACAATAAATATCTTGGTGTGTGTTGGAAATATTCTTTGTATTCCTCACCAAATATATTTTGTAAATGAATTTCTTCCGTAAGGACCATTCTGTGTATTATTATTCCAAAGGATATAATGGCAGGTATAATATACCATGATGGCCAGATTAGAGCGCAACTTATAAGGAACAGCCCATAACCTATTGCCTGAGGATTCCTGGTTATTCCATACAGTCCTTTGGTTCTTAATTTTCCTGACTCAGTCCCCATTGTTTTGAAGAAGATTCCAAGATTTATGAAACCACCAAACACTATGATTAATGAAATTAAACCTGCAGTTAAACCAATTATTGAATGAACTTTATCTACACTCTTAAGTGACCATGGTTCAAACATGTAATAAGGTAAATACAGCTCAATTCCATGAATGAGAAACACAAAAAGCTGAGAGAATCCTATCAGCAAAGGCAGTTTGTTATTTTTCAGGTAGACTTTCCTTATGAAGCTGTGATAGTAAAAATACCCTCCTAAGGTTAGGCAAATTTGTAATACGGCATAAATAATAATGAATCTCACAGAATATTCCATGACTGTAAATTTAAGATTTTGTGACAACAATGTCATAGCAAATTAAAGAAAGTCCTCATTATCAGTCAAGAAACAGGGGTTTGAAAAAGGATGGATGAAAGATTGATTTAAAGCCAGATAATTTCGTCGATGCATTTGTCCGCTCGTCGATCGATAATGAAGATAGTATAATTTTTCCCGGATAATGAAACAAAACAGATAATATTGAGTCTTTATACAGAAATATACAAGTTCGGCATTTATTCTTACATCAATGAGTTGACAGGATGTGACTCACATTAGCGAACTTGTATTAAGAATGCAATAATGGAATCATGGTTGACAGGGATGACAGGTGGTATATTTTATTCGTGAGAACGAATCATGAATTTAAGGTGAAGAACCATATTCAAAGACTTGGTATCTCAAGTTATCTTCCCGTTAAAAAGACACTCAGCTACTGGTCTGACAGAAAGAAATGGATTGAGCGGCCAATGTTCCCGGGTTATTTATTCGTAAGAGTAAGCTGCAGGGAATTCTTCTCAATACTGAATTATAATTCAATTATCTGCTATGTAAGTTTTGGCAATGCTCCTGCATTCATAACCGATAAACAGATCGATTCAATACAGAGAATAGAGACGGATAATATTAAATATATTGATGAATGTGAATGCTATTCATGTGATGATCAGATAAAAATAATCTCCGGTCCGCTTAAAGGTATTGAAGGCAGGATATCAAGAATAGACAATAACGATTATTTTGTAATTGATCTGCCTGAAATCACTCAATCAGTACATATCAGGCTGAAGAAAAAAATGATTACTGCAAGTTAAATCATCAGAATGATATTCAGGATGAATAAGTATCATCATATCAGTGTAATACCTTGCAACGGGTGAAATTTGTATTCAATGATGTCAGGAAGGACAGTAAATTAAGCACAGCGTTATATGCAATAAATCAAACAGAAATTAATGAGAAGTAAATAGTGAAACGAATATGAAATTTTCATGCAAAAAATTGTAACATATGAAACCAAATGATAAAAAACGTTCAGAAAATGTACAAAGTAATTTGTTGATGAAGATTATCATCAGGGTATTACTGATATTTATTTTTCTTGGTTTGTTATTTTTCCTTACAGCCGGTTCTTTACGGTATACTGAAGCATGGATTTATATCATCGTAATATTCGTTCCGGCTTTATTTGTAATTGCCTATTTTTATAAAAAGGATCCGGGTTTTATTGGAAGCAGGCTATTGGAAAGACGTGAAAAAGAACAGATGCATAAATCAATACAAAACATTTTTTCAATAGTATTATTTATCGGGCTGTTGATTCCTGGATTTGATTTTCGCTTTGGCTGGTCGAATGTTCCGTTGTCTTTTGTTATAATATCTGACGCATTTGTATTTCTGGGTTATATGTTAATAGTAAGGGTCATGGAGGAAAACAGGTATGCCTCGGCAATCATTCAAATCACTGAAGGGCAAAAAATAATTGAGACCGGTCCGTATAAAATAGTGCGACATCCAATGTACACAGGTGGTTTGATATTCATGTTGTTTACACCCCTTGCACTGGGATCATACTGGGCACTGATTCCGTTTTCTGTAAGTACAATTCCGGCGATTATATTACGGATAATTAACGAAGAAAAAATGCTGATTGCCAATCTTCAAGGGTATTCTGATTACTGCCGGAAGACAAAATATCGTTTAATCCCTTTTGTGTGGTAATGAGAAAGTTATCGGCATATACAATTTATAACTTAAAATCATTAACTGCTTCTTTTGTATATTTCATGGTGTTTTACGAGGTAACGGTGTGAACTTGTCAGGAATCTTGTTATTATTAACTTCAATATAAAAGGAAATTAATCATGAAAAAATTTATGGTCATAACCGCACTTACATTGGTTACTCTATCCTGCGTAGAGCAAAGTACGAGTGAAAAAGTCACGCAGCGAATTAATCGAATTGAAAACAATCTTACTGAACAACGTATTTTTAACCTGGAAGAAGGAAAGATTGAATTCGAACTGATGGATAGTATGTTTATTCCCAGTATTGCCCAGCTTGCCAATCCAATGAGCTTAGCAGAAAGAATGGAAAATTACAAAGTACCCGGAGTGAGCATAGCGGTGATCAATAATTATAAAATTGAGTGGGCAAAAGGATATGGTACAATGGATATTAACACAGGTTTACCTGTAACGACTGAAACCATCTTTGAAGCGGCATCTACCAGTAAATTATTAACAGCATTATTGGCCCTTAATTTTATAGAAAAGGGCCTTATAGAATTAGATACCAATGTGAATCACTATTTGAAGTCATGGCAGGTGCCGGAAAACGAATTCACAGCGCAGGAAAAAGTAACGCTGCGCCGGTTGTTAACCCATCAGTCAGGCATACCCGGTACAAATTACAGTCATGATGAAAGTATGGATTATCCAACATTAATAAATGTTTTAAATGGAGAATTACCAGCTAAAAACAATCCAGCCATACCTGAATATGTGCCTGGCTCACGCTGGCAATATTCGAATATAGGTTATAATGTCATACAACTTGTGCTGGAAGATGTATCGGGAAAAACATTTCAGCAGATTGCTAAAGAAATTATATTTGAGCCACTTGAAATGTCGAACAGTACCTTTGCCTACCCCCTGGATCCTGAAAAAAGAAAACGTGAAGCAATGCCTCATGATGAAGAAGGTAATTCACGAAAACCAGCTATGCATCTGACAGCTCTGGCACACGGAGGCCTGACCACTACTCCTACTGACCTTGCAAAATTTATAATTGAACTTATGCTTTCCTATCAGGGAAAATCTGATAAAATACTATCACAGGAAATGGCTATGCAACTTTTTACCAAACAATGTGAGATTGATAAAGAACAATTTCCTTTACCATTTGATGAAGGTTTGGGTGTTTTCCTGATGGGCGAAGGAAAAGATTTATTGTTTACCCATCCAGGGAATAATTACCCTGGTTTAAATTGCTGGCCTATAGGCTGGCCTGAACGCGGTACGGGAGCGGTCATTATGGGGAATTCCGGGATGTATGGAAGACTAAACATAGAGATTATAGCCGCCATTAATAGTGTATACAATGATAACAATGAATAAAGATTATTGGCCGCCAATCACACAACCAAAAAAATGCAGATTCAGTTCGATGTATTAGAATCAATAAGGTATTATCTATGAAAGGACAAAAGGGAACAGGTATCTTTTATATAACTGAATATATTTGGAGAGTCAGCACGAAGAAATACCTGTATTTATCAAGTTTTTTCAAACACAGTATTCTTAAAAAATGATAATTAGAAATATTTTAAAAACGGCTATAATATTGCTATATGTATTCCTGAATTTAAATTATAATTCAGTATGTGAAGCACAGAAAAACCAAATTGTACCTGAAGTAGATTACATACGATGTACCCCGATCATTGATGGGTTTCTTGATGAAAGCCTTAAATTCCTGCCTATCAGAGAATTACCTATGAAAATCGATTTATTCCTATTTAAAAGTTTTAGAGAGGCGAATTATCGAATAGCTTATACTGTAGATTTCCTGTATATTTATATGGAGGGGAAAGCGGATAGTATAACCTGCAAAGACAGGGGTTACCAGAATGGTGATGGGGCAATATTCCTTTTGGCTGATGGAACTGAAGGAGGAAAATTTACCAACAAGTTCTATGTTTATGGATTCTCCCCGCAAGAGATTGAGGAGCAGAAGTGGGCCGAAAAAATTATCTGGTATAAGGATAATGCGACCGAGCTTAAGAAGCTAACAGAGGATGTTAAAACAAAATTTGCCGAACACAACGGAGTGATCTCTTTTGAACTTTTGCTACCCTGGCAAAGAGCATATCCTTTCCATCCCTGGGATAATATGGTCATTGGTACCAACCTGTGGTTCCTTAAAGCTTTCAGCAATAAGTCAATACCAATTATAAGGGGGCTATTTTGGGATTTTAGTCTCCCATCTGAGTCGAGTGGCCGGAAATACTTACCACTTGTATTTGAAAAACCAGATACACTAAATGAGAAATTATACTGGAGACTGAGCAGAAGAAACTACTTTGAAAACGATACCGTAGAGGTTATTTTCTTCGATTATGCAAATCGAAAGATAAATAAAAGGATGAAAATATTCCTGTTAGACAAAGAAGGTAAGGAAGTTTATCATAACTACCACGAATTGAAATATGATGTGCACATGCAATCTAATTATATATCACTCAATTTTCCTGAAGTCAAACCTGGATTATATACTATAAAAGTTGAATCACCTGATGTTTGCAATTTGTATGTTAATTTTTCCATTCTCCCTGAAATAAATGTTCCACAAATAAAAGAGGATCTTTTTTCAATGAAAGATGAAATATTACCCGGTGATTATAATTGCCTGCTGTATTACTGCAATGAAGCGGAAAGCAAGCTTCAGAACTTGAACAAGCATTATATCTATGATAACTTATCAGAAGAGATATGTTTTTTAAATCAACTAGTGACCAATTATTTAAGTGGCAAGCAAGGCCTTTTAACCCTGAATGAGGATCATCGAAGGGCATTTTTCTCGGGTATTGATAGCACTCTAAGGCCATACTCCATCAAATTACCGGATATTTATGATCCTTCCAAAACTTATCCGTTAATGGTTTTTCTGCATGGTAGCGGAAGGACCGACCTGAATGCCTTGAGAAATCATAATTACATCGTTCGGAACGATTTCATATGCATTGCTCCAAACGGGAGGGGAATATCGAATTACTACGGTACTCCTGAATCGCAGATGGATATAAATGAGGCTATTGACGATGTTATAAGAAATTTCAAGATAGATACATGTAACATTTTTCTTTCAGGGTTTTCAATGGGGGGATATGGAGTTTACCGGACCTTTTACGAAAATCCCCAACGATACAAGGCAATAGCAATAATTGCAGGTGAGCCGAAAATCAACATTTTTATGAAAGAAAGGGGAGGGGCCTACCCTAATTTTCTAAAGCAGAAGTATATCAGGTGTTTTAAAGATATACCAATATTCATATACCATGGTGTAAATGACCTGAATTGTCCTTATCCTTTAACCCAAAAGATGATTATAAAGCTGGAGCGAATTGGAGCTGATATTACAAAAGATATATATACAGGATATGGGCACTCAGTTCCATCCGGATCTGAGTTTACCAGCAAGTTTGATGAGTGGATTAAAACCTGTCGTGGACACTTGGATCTGTGAGAAACAAGGCTTAGCCTTGAGCGTGTCACTTTACCGGATGGATGCAAAATTAATAGAAGAATTAAAACAGTTATAATTATGAAAAATAGATCGATTTACGGATTTGGTAGCAGGGCCAGCATGATTATGTTGGCAACGTTTCTTCTTTGTATGGGCAAAACCGCTCTGGGCCAGGAAGAGCCAATCGCACCTGTAGCGGATGTTTTCAAGGTAATGGAACTGGCATCCGACAGTAAGATTGATAAGCTCTGGCCAGGATTCAGGGTTTCAGAAATACCTGTTCTGGTATATGATAGCCTCAACACTTACCTGTTTAATTCCAGAAAAGCTGCCGAAGGCTTTGTACGGTCCGATATAGACCAGGAGGTGTACGTATATAATGGACAGTATCCCCTGGTACGGGGAAATTCCATAGTCCGCCTGGGAGATAATTGGACGGCGACAAGTATACTGAGCACCTTCTCAAGAAGGACCGGAGAAAAATATGATCTAAAGGATATGGCTGGCATCATCGTCCATGAGCAGTTTCATATCTTTCAGAGAACCCATCACCCGGGCTGGCTGCAAAATGACGGTTTGCTGCTTAGATACCCGGACGAAACAGCTGAAGCATTGCTTTTGCGACGGATGGAAAAAGAAGCTTTTAAAAGGGCTGTTGTTTCCAGTGAACGAAAAAATATTGCAGGATGGGCGAAAATGGCACGACAATTAAGGGAGGATAGGCTTGGCCTGGTAGCTCACGAATTCGCTCATTATGAGAATGAACTGCAGCTTTCGGAGGGATTATCGGATTATATCGAGAAAAGAGCCCGGGATTTAGATCCTCTCAATGCCTCAAATATCACAAATGGCATTGCACCGGCCGGGATACGTGACCTCGGCTATGTAGAGGGAAGGTGGATGGCTATGACGCTTGACAGGCTGAGTGCTGACTGGAAATTGCATCTTGAAAGAAACGACAGTCTTTTTCTGGAAGATATCCTGAAAGCGGTCCTCGACGAGTCGCCAGTCCCGAAGAGAGATTTCGAAACCTGGGAGATCGACACTATGAAAGCGGCCGCAGAAGCAGATTTCAGTGAATGGCAGGCTAGAAAGAAGGCCGAGATAGAAAAGTTCTTCGACACACCGGGCTACAGGATCGAGATCCGTTCTTCGGACAATCCATTCATTATCAGGTTGTTCGAACCGCTGGAGATGGAGATCCTGGATGACGGCGGAGTTTATCACAGAGTTATCTTTTCGGCCGGCAATGAAAGTGGAAACCTGAGGATAATGAACCATCCATGCATCACATGGTTCAACGACGTGTACCGGATAACCAGGCTGATGATCAACGGGTTGAAGCAGGTACCTGAGATTATCGAAGACGAGAAAAAATTGATCATTAAAGAAAATGGCATTTCCATTGAAATAAATTACTCGGGGTTGAACATAGATAAAGATCTCTATATTGTTGATCTATAAGACAGACAATGTTATCGCCTGCTATCACAAACCGGAATAAAAGCTATCAATACAATTTAATTAATTTATACCTGTAGATCTTTTTTGTAACATCCTGTGCAAAAAGCGATCATTGCAAAATAAAAATAATGCTATGAAACAGGATGGGAAACAATGGTTTTAAAAAGTCTAAATACTTCACATAATAAAGGAAGACTTAATCATGAAAGAATGTTTTGCTAAAAAATGTACATATTTTATTAGATGGTTTATGGTACTTGTTATCCTGACTATTTTTCAGGATTCTATCCGGGCTCAGGTTACGGAAAGTATATTACGAAAGACCAGGGACCTGAAAGAAGTTAAAGAGGCTATTCACAATGTATTCGGCTGGGCGGCAGAAAAAGATTTTGATCTGTTCTACCATACAATAGCAGATGATTCCTGTTTTATCAGTGTAACACCTTACAACCGTGTGAAATTTGGAATCAATGATGTCAGGCAGGACAGTACATTCTGGGGAAGTCCTTATTTCAAGGCAATACGGCATGAAATCAGGGACTTGAAAATACACTTTTCAAGCTCGGGTAATGTTGCCTGGTTTTACTGCGTGGTCAGTGATTTTAACGAATGGAAAGGTGAACCTTCAAATTGGGAGAATGTCCGGTGGACAGGAGTCCTTGAAAAAAGAAAAGGGAAATGGAGGGTCGTCCAGCAGCATTTTTCCTGGGCAAAAGAAGATTAATTAACAGGCAAGCTACTCATATCTGGTTAATTGTATTTATCTGATTATTAATTTTCTGAAAATTATTCCAGTAAAATTTTACTATTTTTAAGAGAATAATAAGATCGCAAAATGATATTCGATTCCCATACACATATTGGCAATATTTTATATCCGGTTGGTAAAAACAGGGTCTCAAATCTGCCCGGGGAAGTCCTCCTGGCGGCTATGAGAAAATATTCCATTGATTTTGCACTGGTCTCAAGTATTGAAGGAGCTGAATTTGATTTTGAGGGGCAGGTGGCACCACCGGAAAAACAAGTTCCTCAACTGGAATCTTTCCGAAGTCTTGTTCAATTTGTCCAAACCCAGGGTGGAATATCATTAAAGCACACCACCTCCCCCCCGAGTACTCGGGGGTACTCCTCCTCTGAAGAGGAGGAGAAAGTTATAGGATTGATAACCAATAATTTCCCCTCCTTTTTAAAGGAGGGGTGTCCCGACCGTAAGGTCGAGGACGGGGTGGTTAAGGGACTTTTGAGTCCCATGTTAAAGGCATTACTTTGGATTAAACCATATACCGAAAAGGTTACAGAAGCCCTCGAACAATTCATAATAGAAAACAGGGATCATATCGCAGGTCTTAAAATGCATCCTTCTTTATCCAATATAAAATTTACAGATGACAGGTTTAGACCATATCTTGATCTGGCTCAAAAGTTTAATATGCCTGTGCAGGTACATACTGAAAATGACGGACTGTCTAACCCGGCTTATGTTGCTGAGCTGGCAGGTAAATACCCTGACCTTATGTTCATAATGGTCCATTTGGGGCTTAATACGGGTAACGGCGAAGCAATAAATATTATCAGCGATAATGCTAATATTTATGGTGATACCTGTGAGGTGAAAACCGAGAATGTGATTAAAGCAATAAATGAATGCGGTTCAGAGAAAATACTGTTCGGAACTGATGCAATTGTTCATGGAATAGGAACTTATGAACGATATCTGCCGCATATAGAAAGTATCAGGAATAATTTCAGTAAAGACGAAGCGGATAATGTGCTTTTCAGGAATTGTGTGAGACTTTATAGGATCCCTCTATAAAGTTGTTTAAAGTAGTTTAGAGGTTTAATACCCAAACATTCCCCTCCTTTGTAAAGGAGTGGTGGGTGGTTCTTATCATGCAGATGGTTACAAACCAGATTTTTTTGCAGTTAGTTCCCAAAAAGCTATTTTCGGTTCACTTTATATCACAAAAAAATAACGAAGAGAAAAAATATACTGATGAAAAAGCTAATTATCATCCTTCTCCCGCTTATTGCGATTAATTTATCTGCTCAGAAAACTTTCACTGCTGGCGAAATAAAAATCACACTTGATAAAAAGCTTAAAATATCTTCTATATACGGCGATCGTGAATACCTGCCTGATGATGTTGAGAGTTATCTTATAAGAATCAAAGCAGGAGAGGATTTACTTATTCCTATGGGATCAAAGTGGAAAATGGATAATGTAACAGCATATTTTGAACAGGGTATAAATGTTGTTATTTCTGTTAAACAGTTGGGCGATTACCTTAAAGTTGAGGTAATGGAAACAAATGATGATAATCGCATTGATATTTTGTTCTACGGTTCATTCCCGACAATAATGGATGAAACAATTGGAGAAATTGTTGGTGTGGTTCGCGAGGGAGGATATGCCCTCGGAATACAGAGCCTGAATGCAAAAACAACAGGAGGCAAGTTTATAAACCCTGATGGCAGTGATTCGGCAAGGGGAACAACAGCTACAGCAGAAGATCACGGAAGCAGCCTGCAGGCTTATTGCATCAACAGGGATAAGGACAGAACATATTCTATATGGAATAATAGTATCCCAAATGCTTTTATCCCTGCAAATGCAGATGGTAAACTCGAGGGGAGTGCCATTGCCCTTTTCGGTTGCAGGGAACAGGATGTATTAACTGTAATTGAAAAGATTGAAATTGAGCAGGGGCTTCCTCATTCCACAATTAATGGCGAATGGTCAAAAACAAGTACTGATGCAAATAAGCCATACCTTATTACCACATTCACCGAGGATAATATCGATGAGATGATAGAGTATACAAAGAAGCTGGGCTATAATGCACTTTATCATGGTCACCCATTTTCTACATGGGGCCATTTTGAACTTATTAAGGAACAGTTCCCGAACGGATGGGACGGGATGAAGGAATGTGCAGAGAAAGCAAGCGAGGAGGGTATAAGACTGGGAGCACATACCCTGACTAATTTCATTACTACAAATGATCCGTTTGTTACCCCTGTGCCGGATCAGAACCTGATGGTCTTCTGCAGGACGACAATAACAAGGGATATTTCAGAGAGCGATAATGAAATCTATATTGATGATCCTGAAGGATATGACTTTAAGAATACTAACAAGGCTCTTATGGTTGGCGATGAGATAATACGTTTCTCAGGGGTTTCTGAGGACAAGCCATACAGGCTGCTTGATTGCAAAAGAGGCCAGTATGGAACAAGACCAGCATCATATACCGCAGGTACTGAAATAGCACGGCTGGTTGACCATCCCTACAAAGTATTCTTCCCTAACTGGGAAAAGCAAAAAGAAATGATAAGTAACCTGGCAGATTTTTTCAATTATACCGGTGTTGGTCAGCTCGACTTCGACGGACATGAAGGAGGGTGGGGCACAGGTGAAGGAGAGTACGGCATGGATTATTTCAGTGAACAGCTACAGAAACAGGTGGACCACGAATTACGAAATGGTTCCAGCCGTTCGAATCATTATTACTGGCATACAGTATCATATATCAACTGGGGCGAACCATGGTATGGTGGATTCACCAAGAGCCAGGGTCATTACAGGTACCAGAACCAGGCATTGCTCAAGAGGAATTATATACCAAACATGTTAGGCTGGTTCCTGCTGAATGAATCAACCACATTACAGGAATTTGAATATATGCTGGCCAGATCAGCTGGTTATGATTCCGGCTATGCCCTTTACAGCATGCTGGATGATATGAAGAAGAATACAGAGTTTGATAGGATAGCAGAAGCTATAAACATATGGGAGGAGGCACGTTTAAAGAAGATCTTCAATGAAGAACAGATGGTACAGCTTCGTGATGTGAATAATGATTTCTCACTCAATAAGACTTATGATAATGAATTTATCCTTCAATATTATGAAAAGAATCATTTTGAACTGCTGAATCTACCTGTGCAGCCCGGTCAGCCCAATGATATAAGTGTTGATTTCCAGGTAATGGAAGAACAGCCATTTTACTTTGTGATTGGTGCTGTTGGCGCATCAGGGACAATCAGTAATATAAACATTGACTTCAATGGGTATGAAACATATATAATTGATGTCGAACTAGAACCTAACTGGTCAATTACCTATCGGGGAGATAATAATATACTTGTATATGATGAAGTAGGCAGGTTAAAAACAAAGCTTGATTTTGAGGAGGAAGGTTTAATATTAAAAGAAGGAGCATATAGTATCAGGGTAAGTGCAGATTTCAGCAGTGGATCAGATATCAGGCTGCAGGGGTATATCCGGCTGAAGAGCAGGAGCGAAAGAATAAAAGATAATTAATGAAAATGTCACTTTCCCCTCCTTGAATTCGAAGAATTTAAGGAGGGGTGCACTTCGACGAGCCCCGAGGCTTCGGGGTGACGGTGAAGTGGGGGGTGGTTAGATGGCACAGAGCACAGAGCATATAATTCTTGAAGTGACGAAGTTTGATATTTCCCCGAAGAAAAGTTAGATTTACTGTAACCTTAAAACAGCAAATAATGTATTTACTTGGTCTGGATATAGGTAGCTCATCTATCAAAGCTACTGTCATTAGTGCAGAAACAGGAATTCCTTTATCCTCTGATTTTTTCCCGAAGGAAGAAATGCTTATTTCTGCTCCAAAACCGGGTTTTGCTGAGCAGGATCCTGAGATGTGGTGGAAATACACGAAACTGGCAGTAAACGAAACTATTAAGACTGCTGATATTTCACCCCGGGATATTAAAGCTATTGGTATATCATACCAGATGCACGGCCTGGTGATGGTAAATAAGAACCAGGAGGTAATACGTCCTTCAATAATCTGGTGCGACAGCCGGGCAACAGGAATAGGAGAAAATGCATTTGCCGGGGTCGGAAAGGAAAAATGTCTTACTCACCTTCTAAATTCACCTGGCAATTTTACAGCCTCCAAACTTAAATGGGTTAAGGAAAATCAGCCCGAGATCTATAAAAAGATTCATAAAATAATGCTGCCGGGCGATTACATCGCAATGAAATTAACCGGGAAAATAAAAACAACGGCTTCAGGTCTGTCTGAGGGTATGTTATGGGATTTTAAGAATAGTGAAACAGCCGGTTTTATCCTGGACTATTTTGGTTTTGATCCTTCCCTGATACCTCAACTTGTCCCCACCTTCTCTGAACAGGGATGTATTTCGGAAAGAGCTTCTTCTGAATTTAATTTACCGGCAGGTATTCCAGTAACTTACCGGGCCGGCGATCAGCCCAATAATGCCTTCTCACTTAATGTGCTTAGACCGGGTGAGATGGCTGCAGTTGCAGGGACATCCGGGGTGGTATACGGAGTGAGCGATAAGGTTAAATATGATCCTGAGTCAAGAATAAACACCTTTGCTCATGTCAACCATTCCGGAACTGATACCAGCCTGGGGGTGTTGTTATGCCTAAACGGTACCGGTATACTGAATTCATGGAGCAAATTCAATATAGCAGGCAATCTTACTTATGATCAGATGAATGACAAGGCCTCAGGTATTAATATTGGTTCAGATGGCCTTGTTATCTTACCCTTTGGTAATGGTGCTGAAAGGATGTTAAACAATCTTAATAAAGGTGCTCAGGTAAGGAACCTGGATTTTAATATCCATTCGAAAGCACACTTTCTCAGGGCAGCCCAGGAGGGGATAGCGTTTGCTTTAAGATATGGGATTGATATTATGAAAAACGTGGGAATTCAGCCTGAGGTGATACGTGCAGGATATGGAAATATGTTCATCAGTCCTGTGTTCAGGGATACACTGTCAAATATTACGGGTGCAGTAATAGAACTTTACAATACAGACGGATCCCAGGGAGCGGCAAGAGCAGCAGGGGTAGGAGCAGGTATTTATAAAAGTTTTAATGAAGCCTTCAAGGGACTGGCTATGGTAAAAGCCACAGAACCTGATCCTGGATTAACTGAAGAATACACAGCTGCATATGAGAGTTGGTTAAAAGAATTAAAAAACTATATCAAAAAATAATTATAAAATGAGTGTAATAACAGGAAATAAAGAATTCTTTCCCGGTATAGGGAAAATAAAGTATGAGGGACGCGATTCAGATAATCCGTTAGCTTTTAAGTTTTATGATGAAACCAGGGTGATTGGTGGAAAACAAATGAAAGAGTTAATGAGATTTGCGGTGGCTTACTGGCACACCTTCTGCGGAACAGGTGAGGATCCGTTTGGTCCGGGGACAAAATCTTTTCCATGGGATAAAAATACGGATACCATAACAAGGGGGAAAGACAAAATGGATGCTGCTTTTGAGTTCTTTACTAAGATAGGTGCACCATATTACTGTTTTCATGATATTGACCTTGTGGATGAAGGAGATTCGATTGCCGGATATGAGAAGAACCTGAAGACCATGGTTGATTATGCAAAACAGAAGCAACAGGCTTCAGGAGTAAAATTACTTTGGGGTACGGCAAATGTATTTTCTCATCCCAGGTATATGAACGGGGCCGGTTCAAATCCTGACTTTAATGTTGTTTCATGGGTTGGAACACAACTTAAGAATGCCCTTGATGCCACTATAGCACTTGGCGGTGAAAATTATGTGTTCTGGGGTGGCCGAGAGGGATATATGTCACTACTAAATACTGACATGAAAAGAGAACAGGAACATATAGCCAGGCTGATGCTTATGGCCAGGGATTATGCCCGTAAAAATGGTTTTAAAGGACCTTTCCTGATTGAGCCGAAACCTATGGAACCAACAAAGCACCAGTATGATTATGATGCTGCCACAGTTATTGGTTTTCTCAATAAGTTTGGCCTGCAGGACGACTTCAAGCTGAATATAGAGGTTAATCATGCAACCCTTGCCGGACATACTTTCCAGCATGAATTACAGGTTGCAACAGATAATGGTATGTTTGCGAGTATTGATGCCAACAGGGGTGATTATCAGAACGGTTGGGATACTGACCAATTTCCTATAGATATATACGAGTTGGTTGAGGCTATGCTGGTAATAATTGAAGCCGGCGGTTTTAAATCAGGGGGGGTCAATTTCGATGCCAAAACAAGACGAAACTCAACCGATCTTGAAGATATTTTTATTGCTCATATAGCAGCTATGGATGCCTTTGCCAGGGCATATGAGATTGCTTATGATATACTGGAAAAATCCCCGTACCGGAAAATGCGGACCGAGAGGTATAAGTCATTTGATTCAGGTGATGGAAAACTATTTGAAGAAGGCAAATTTTCGCTTGAGGATCTGCGTAAACTGGCAATTAAGACCGGCGAACCCGCACAGATAAGCGGTAAGCAGGAACTTTATGAGGCGACAATTAACCAGTACATCAAATAGCTCCCCCTTTTAAGGGGGTGGTCCCGAGTATTCGGGACCGGGGGATGTGATAGCAAGGGGCAGGGAGCAGGGGGCATGGGACAGGACTGAGAGACTAAGAGCTAATCTACCCGATTC
>CAZNYS010000063.1:0-20538 GCA_964577305.1 uncultured Rikenellaceae bacterium | reverse complement strand
TGATAAAAAATGAAAAAAGGTTGCCTAATCTGGATCGTAATAGGAGTTGTAGTTGCACTGCTTGCAATTGGTATACTGTCATGGGGTATTAGTACCTATAATAAAATTGTATCACTGGAACAGGGTGTTGTTGGCCAATGGGGTAATGTAGAGACCCAGTATCAGAGAAGGGCGGACCTGATTCCCAATTTTGTGAATACCGTCAAAGGTGCAGCTGATTTTGAACAGGAGACTCTGACAGGTGTTATTGAAGCCAGGGCTAAAGCTACACAGGTCACTCTGGATCCTTCAAACATGACAGCTGAGAATATGCAGCAGTTTCAGGAGGTACAAAGTGAAGTCAGTTCTGCTTTATCAAGACTTATGGTTGTTGTGGAAAGGTATCCCGAACTGAAGGCAACACAGAACTTCAGGGATCTGCAGGTGGAACTTGAGGGTACTGAGAACAGAATATCGGTCGAAAGACGGAACTTCAACGAGAAAGCCAGAGAGTTCAATACCTACATAAAGCAATTCCCCCAAAGCATAATTGCCGGGATGAAGGGATTTATGGAGAAACCGTATTTTGAAGCTATGGAAGGCACTGAAAATGCCCCGGTAGTACAGTTCTAATTAATTTCTATATTTTAATGAAAGCTTCAACTTTCTTAACAAAAGAGCAGCAGTCTCTTATCCGTAACGCTATCATTGAGGCTGAAGAATCAACCTCAGGAGAGATCAGGGTGCATATAGAAACAGGGATCGAGGGAGAGGTGCTCGACAGGGCTGCCTGGATATTTGAAAAAATAGGGATGCATAAAACGGAAGACAGGAACGGAGTGCTCTTTTATCTGGCACTTAATAACAGGAAATTTGCCATTATTGGCGATGGAGGTGTAAATGCAAAAGTGCCGGAAGATTTCTGGAATGAGGTAAAAATAAAACTAGAAATGAATTTCAGCAATGAGAAATTCACGGAGGGGCTGGCAGAAGGCATCCTGATGACAGGATTAAAGCTTAAAGAGTATTTTCCCCATGTGAAGACTGATATAAATGAATTGCCTGATGATATCTCTTTTGAAGATAATCTTAATAAGGAATAAATTGATAATGAATAATATATCAACATATTTCCGTTATTACCTGATGCTGATAATTCTTATTTCGGGGAATTTATCTGCCCAGGATATCCCTGATAGGCCTTATCCTCCCAAACTGGTAAATGATTTTGCCGAAATGCTCAGTTCCGAAGATACGCAAGCACTCGAAAATAAACTGGTGGCTTTCAATGATTCAACTTCAACACAGATAGCTATTGTGACTATCAGTGATCTGAAGGGGTACCATGTGGCGGATTACGCACAGAGGCTGGCTCAGAAATGGGGTATCGGGCAAAAGGACCTTAATAATGGGATGCTTATTCTGATAAAACCCAAGACTGGTTCTTCGCGGGGCTATGTGGCTATTGAACAGGGTTATGGCCTAGAGGGTGCAATACCTGATATTACATGTGCCCAGATAATTGATTATGAGATAATACCGGCCTTCCGGCAGGAGGATTATTATGGGGGTCTTGACCAGGCCACCAATATTCTTATGGCTCTTGCCAGCGAAGAATTCAGTGCCGATGAGTATGGTAAGCAGGCAGAAGATGATACAGGCGCCATCATCCCCATAATTATATTTATCATAATTTTTGTCATAGTAATATTCATCCGAAGCAGTGGAGGACGAAACCAGAGACATATTAGTGATAAAGGATTACCCCTTTGGATGTTGCTTTCGATGATGAATTGGGGTAAAGGTTCCCATAGCGGCAGCTGGGGAAGATTCTCAGGAGGAGGTAGAAGCGGTGGTGGATTTGGCGGATTCGGCGGTGGCAGCTTTGGAGGAGGAGGTGCCAGCGGATCATGGTAAAAAAAAAGGGTGACCCTTCCGGATCACCCTTTAAGATATTATCAATAGAAATTTAACCTTCTACTTAGCCCACCAGAGCTTTGTATCCTGTACGTCAGCTCCCTGTGCTGCAACAGCGGCAGCATAATTGGTTGGGTTATTGTTAGCTGCAGCATTACCATAACGCAGTCTCTGCGGGTAATTACCATTGATATCTCCAAGTCCGTAAATAATAATATCTGAAACTCCGGCAGCAAGCTCGGCTGGATAACCCATATCGCGAACAATGGCAAATCCTTCGAAACCATCCGTGAAGGATGCAATCCATCTCTGTACTGCTATTTTTTCTATATTCTCCTCTTCCGTTCCATTAAGCAATGCCATATCTTCACTGGCTATGAAAGTATCTATATCGCCACTGCTGACTCCCCACAGAGCCATAGCCTGCCTGATACCTTCCTGATAATGATTCTGGGCAAGTCCTGCACCTCCTGGTGCCAACCCTCTTACTACGGCTTCAGCCTGCAGGAAGTATGCTTCAGCAGTTGAAATAACCAGTTCGGCCCTGATATCGTTTCCTGAATTCTTGGCTGCTACTACATTCGCAGCAGGTAATGAGAAGAATTCATAGGCTGCTACATCATAGGTCTTACCATTTAACCTTGTTGGTTGTCCTACATAATACATATTTTCAGGCATCTCAAAGGTATAGGTAGAGTCGGCGGCATTGTAGGTCCTTGAAAATGTCACACCTGCATCATCCAGCACGTCGGTAATGAAGTCAACCCTCAGATCAAAATTATCTGCTTCCGATCCTCCAGGTTTTGTAAATTTAACTGTTCCACCTGCAGCAGGTTGTGCATAAAAAGGCAGGCGCGGGTCATTATTGTCCCTGAGAGCATCAATAAGGGTTTTACCCATCGTCCATTTTGAACCAGTACCACCAAAATTCCACCATACATCACCGTAGCATGCAGCTGACCACTGTGAAATCTCAAAATCCTTTTCCATCAATACATTATCGGCTTCAGTTGACAGAAGCGGGGCAGCCATTGCCTGAGTAATAGCACCATCTGCAAATGTTTCTCCATCAGCGCCATAAGCACGCATGGCAAGTCTCAGCTTAAGAGTATTGGCCATTTTTTTCCATTTCTGGAGATCACCACCGCAATAGACGTCATTTTCTCCAACATCATCAACAGCGGCACCGGTTCTGGTTGCATCACCAATGGTAGCCATTGCTTCATCAAGTTCAGCTATGATTCCTTGATATATCTGGGCCTGTGAATCAAACTTGGGTGTTGTGATATCCGGGTTGGTAGCCTCAGAATATGGGATCATTCCAAATACATCTGTATACGTCTGAAAATACAATCCTTTTATGATCTGACCTATGGCATACATATACTGGTTTTCAAATTCACCTCCTACGTCGGTCATTTTCATGTAGTTATCCAGGCCTCCTATATAGCCGGCCAGCCAGTCCCATGCAGCATCGGTATAGCCGCTGCTGTAGGAATAACCAAGTTCATCTGACCACCAGCAACCTTTAAAGCCAAAGCATACATGACCTGCATACCTGTCAACATGGATCAGGTGTGCCCTCCAGTAAGGGTAGCGGTCAGGTGCCAGCAACTTGAATTGAGGCTCCGTAAGGAAGTATTTTGCACTTACCTCGTCCTGAGTAAATGAATCAGGCTTGGTATTTATTTCATTGAACCTTTCGGTACATGCCCCTGCAATGAGCATAATACCTAAGACAATGAATATTTTATATAAGTTCTTCATTTTACTTCTATTTAAAATTTAACATTTATATTAAACCCTATACTCCTTGCGGTTGGCATGTTGTAAGAGATAATACCCTGTCCGCTGTTGCCAGTACCAAGACTTGCTTCAGGATCAACATCAGGTACATCCTTGTAGAGGAAGAACAGGTTCCTTCCTACAAGACCTATTGAAGCATTTTGTATTGGAAGGTTAACCAGCAAGGATCTTGGTACATTATAGGAAAGTACAAATTCCCTTAGCCTTATATTTGTTTGACTAAATACATATGCCGAGGCAATACCTGAAACAGAACCCCAGTAATCCTGTGCACTGATAGTAACTGTGTTAGGAAGATAGCTGTCATCAGCCTGTTTAACAACCCCATCAACGAGTATTCCTTCTTCCCTGTATTCAAGACTCTCCTTGGATACTCCTGCGCCCGTAAGTGCTGCACTTGTTTGTGAATATACCTCGCCACCTACCCTTGCGTCTATGAGGAAGCTAAATGAGATATCCTTGAACCTGATAATATTGCGGAAACCCCCAATAAAATCAGGTTGTGAATTACCAAGGAGAACTTTTTCCGGTGTTGCCTGGGGGCGTCCCTGGGCGTCAACAACCAGTTCGCCCGCTTCATTTCTCCTGAAATCGGTCCCGTATATATCACCATATCCACCACCTACAGTAGCCATTATGCTGAGGTTACCTGAGTTTGTTGTATTAAAGACGTGACTTTCAAGATCCGTAGTGAGTTCAACAAGTTCGTTAACGTTCCTTGAGAAATTCACAGATACATCCCATGAGAAATTGCTTGTTCTCACAGGTGATCCACCAATAAGTACTTCAATACCTTGATTTAACATTTCACCGATATTCTCCCTGAAAGTGCTGTAGCCGGTAGCAGCCGGAACAGGTACATCATATATCTGGTCTGTTGTTGAGATCCGGTACAGTCCGATGTCAAAGAATATCCTGTCGAGGAACATCCTTCCTTCAATACCAAATTCGATTGAAGCGATATTCTCAGGCTTAAGATCCTCGTTGAATCTAACACTCGGCCTTGAAAGCTGTGTTAATCCGAGGTAGCCGTCTGATGCGACATTAAAATATGAGAATATCTGGTAAGGACCTGTGTCGTTACCAACATTAGCCCAGCTACCACGTACCTTCAGAAGATCAAACATATCGCCAGCCGGATCGATGATCTGGTTCAGAAGAACAGAACCCGTAACCGATGGGTAGAAATATGACCTGTTTTGTTCAGGCAAAGTCGACGACCAGTCGTTACGTGCGGTAACATCAAGATAAACAAAGTCATTATAAGCGAGAGAGATCTGCCCGTAAACAGAATTTATAATATGCTCACTCATTGGAGTGTAACTTGGCAGCTGTACCACGCAGTTAGCAATAGTAGCACGGGTCGGTATTTTGAAGTTTTCACCATATATGGATATGACCTCACCTGTCCGATATGAATGGTTTGCCCCTGCAATAACACTAAGGTTAAGATCTTCTATTATATTATCCTTATTTGCTGTTATCAGGAAATCAGCATTGGTTTCTGAATACCTTGATCTGGCAACATCCATACGTCCTGATGTAAAATAATGATGACCTGCCTGGTTAATATATCCTCTTTTCCTGTTCTGAACGTCTGTACCTATCCTGCCAAATGCCGAAAGCCAGTCAGTAAACTGGTAATTTACTTTAACAAAGCCTACCGTCTTATCTACGTAATCCCACTTCTTATCATATTCCTGTATCCAATAAGGGTTGGCATTCAGTGTGCTGTATCCTATTGAATTAAGTGATTCTTCAGGATTCTGGTAGGTTTTCATGTCCTCAATGTCAACGCTCCGTGGCATATCTAAAACATAGGCAAGAACACCTTCAGTTCCCTGGCTTGGACGGTTATTTATATCCTGAGATAAATATGTTGCTTTCGCATCAACTGAAAGCCTGTCGGTCAGGTCAGCAGTTGCCCTGATGTTAAAGTTATGGCTTACAAGGCCACCATTAGGCAACATCGATTCTGTCGTATTATTTGTATATGAGAATCTTGCAGAATAGTTCTCACCGCCACCATCCAGTGAAACAGTGTTAATATATTTTCCTGCTGTTCTGAAGAAATTCTTAACATTGTCAGGTTCAGCTGAATATGCTCTAGTTTCCCCTGTGTAGTAGAGTTTAGGAGTTCCATCAAACCTGGGTCCCCATGATCCGGATGCATCCTTAAGCCCAACAAGGTCAGCGGGCACACTACCCTGGCTTCCCTGTCCGTATTCATTCTGGTAATCAGGAAGAACCATAGGTGTATCAAAAGTGATGTTCGAATTTACTGTAACACCAAGTCCTCTTCCTCTAGTACCTTTTTTCGTGGTAATAAGGAGTACACCGTTACCGGCCCTTGATCCATATAATGCAGCAGCATTGGGACCTTTAAGAACAGAAATTGATTCAATGTCATCAGGGTTTACATAAGTCATACCACCCGGTGTAACTGTACTGCGATATACACTACCACCGGAGTTTACTCCTTCATCAAGGACAGGAATACCATCAACTACAATCAATGGCTGGTTATTACCCGTTATGGAGTTATTACCACGTATAATAATACGGGATGCGCTTCCAGGGCCACCACTACCCTGTGTTACTACAACACCAGCAACCTTACCCACAAGTGAGTTTGCAGGGTTATGGTCCTTGACAAGTGAGAATTCATCTCCACCAATTTCCGTTACGGCATAACCGAGAGATTTCTTCTCGCGGCTGATACCGAGTGAAGTTACAACAACCTCATCCATTGCCAAGACACTAACATTCAGAATTACATCCAAACGTGTGCGTCCGGCAAGAGCAACCTCCTGGGCCTGCATACCTATAAAGGAGAAGGCCAGTGTTGCATCTGCAGGTACCGTAATGGAATAATTACCGTCAAGATCTGTGTTAGTACCATTAGAGGTACCTCTCTCAAGAACGGTAACTCCCGGAATAGGTAATCCATCTTCCGATGAGGTTACGTTTCCTGTAACAGTAACTTGCTGGCCATACACAATACCTGCAAACATTATCATTGCAAGCATTGAAGCCAGATACTTACTGATTTGTCTAATTTTTCTTTTCATAAAATTAGTTTTTGGATTGATTAACAATAGTTTATCTTGGGAAAATTCATATATAGAAAAATATAATTGCCAGTCTTTATTTTAAAGGTCTATCATTTCTTAAAGGCCTAAATTTACTAATTCAGATTGTTAGCGCCTGAGATAACTAAATATCCATATTTGGAACTGCAATTTAAGAAAATATTTATAATTGAAATTGGATTATAGTTCTTTTATTTACGAACTTACTAAACCAACTGTGTTATAAAAATATTATAAATAAAATTTGCCTTCTATAATAACCTGTTTTACGTTATAATCCTTATCGAAAACAGTCAGGTTTGCTTTATAGCCTTCAGCAATATACCCGTGTCTATGAGACTCAATCAGTCTTGCAGGATATGTTGATGCCATACGTAATGCTTCATCCATATCGATACCTACATGTTGCACACAATTTCTTACTGCTTTTAACATTGTAAGACTCGAACCTGACAGTGTACCATCAGGTAAAGTAAAACGGTCTTTCTGCCGTCTGTGTAAATAAGCACCATTTAAATTTTCTTCAACGGCGTCGGAAACCAGGTACAGCCTGTTTTTCATTATCTTTTTAGCAATAGAAATGGCATTGTAATCCACGTGGATGCCATCAGCAATAATGCTGGCATATACATTTTTTGTTTCAAAAGTTGCGCCCGGTAAACCGGGATCCCTGTGATGGAATTGTGACATAGCGTTAAATAAATGGGTAGTAGCCTTTATTCCCCACTCAAATCCGGCTACAGCCTCTTTAAACGTTGCATTGCTGTGACCGGCTGCAACAATAATACCATAATCCGTTAAAGTCTTTACAAATTCCGGATCGCATAACTCAGGTGCCAGGGTTATCATCTTCACAATACCATCTGCTTCATCCAGTAATTTTTTAATCCCCTTTCCGTCAGGCTTTTTTATATAGCTTCTATTATGTGCTCCCCCTCTTTTCTTATTAATATATGGCCCTTCAAGATGAAGACCCAATAAAGCGGGATGAGGATTTTGTTTTAATATTTTTATGATCTTACGATATACATCAAATGAATTTGTCGGTGCTACTATCAGGAAGCCTGTTGTTCCACTTTTAATAATGCTTTTAATAATTGAATCCAGAGCTTCTTCAGATGGGTTTTCAGAGAACAGGTAACCACCACCTCCTGCAATCTGAAGATCGATCAAACCGGGAGCAATAAAATATCCTGCGTAATCCATAATTTTTGTCCCGTCCGGTATCGATGCCGTGTCTGCAAGGGCTTTAATTATATCATTTTCAATAAGAAGAGCTTTCCCGTTAATCTGCTCTTTACCCGTGAAAACAGTGGCGTTAGTCAATGCAAAAACCATACACCTTATATTTCATAATGATAATCATAAACTTAATAATAAAAATTTAATTTTAACCTGATCAACACTTAACAGAAAATATTTAGCACTATAAAATTAAACCTTCAAACGATTATCTATCTTTAAGGCCATATATGGTTTTGGGATCCTGATCTTATATCATAAAAAGCAAATTCAATAGTTATTTATCATGGCCATATTAGGTATTGATCTTGGTGGTACAAAAATTTCATCGGTGCTTTTTACACAGGAAGGAGATATTCTGGGCAGAAAGACTGTTACTCTTGATAAGCGAAAAGGCCCCGAGGTTGGAACACTTATCACTGAACAAATCATTCACTTGATGGAATTGCCTTTATTGCAGGGAGATAATATCAAATCCATTGGTATATCCGTTCCCGGTATTAGTTGCTCCGGAAAAGGGACTGTATGGGCTCCTAACATTCCGGGCTGGAGCAATTACCCGCTGCTGGATGAGGTGAGAACAATTACAGGAGATATCCCTGTGACAATAGACAGTGACAGGGCTTGTTACATACTCGGAGAATTATGGAAAGGAAATGCAAGAGGCTGCAGAAACGCTGTTTTCCTCGCTGTTGGAACAGGTATAGGTGCCGGAATACTCATTAATGGTGAGGTACTCCGCGGTAGTCATGATATTGCGGGAAGCATAGGCTGGATGGCACTCAGCAAACCTTTTTACAAAGAATATGAATCCTGCGGATGTTTTGAATACCATGCATCAGGAGAAGGGATCGGGAAAGTGGCAAGAGAATATCTAAGGCAGCTTAATGATTATCAAGGAGAACTTTCGAATAAGAAAATCAGTGAGATTACCTCTTATGATGTTATGGCTGCCTTTGAAAATGGTGATTCACTGGCAAAAAAAGTGATAGGAGAATGCATTGAATACTGGGGTATGGCAGTTGCAAACCTGGTAAGCATCTTTAACCCTGAAAAGATTATTCTGGGAGGGGGATTATTCGGGCCTGCAATATCTTTATTACCTGATATTAAAAAGGAGGCTGAAAAATGGGCCCAGCCGATCAGCATCAAACAGGTTATACTCGACATATCTGCCCTTGCAGGCGATGCAGGCGTATATGGTGCAGGATACCTTGCCCTGAAAAGCCTGTCTGAACCAAATAATACTAAATTTAAAGATGTATAATAAGAAATTAATTTTCTGGTCTGCATGCCTTGGAATGCTGTTATTTGGCATTGTATTTATCACACTCGGATCTATTGCACCTGACCTGAAAGTGAAGCTTAATCTGAATGAAATAGAATCCGGGACCCTTTTCTCGATACTACCTTTCGGGGTACTGGTAGGATCTCTCCTTTTTGGTCCTGTGGTTGATAGATTTGGTTACAGGATACTCCTGGCAACATCATGTATTTTTATATTTGCCGGATTTGAAGGTATTGCTTTTTTATCCTCAAAAGAATTTATCAAAATATGGATCTTTCTCATCAGCTTTGGTGGAGGCGCAATAAACGGGGCCACAAATGCCCTTGTTTCAGATATCAGCGACAGGAACAAGAGTGCAAATCTCAGTTTGCTCGGTGTATTTTACGGCATAGGCGCGCTTGGAACACCTCTTATACTGGGATTGCTCAGATCAAGATTCAGTTTTGAAAAAATTTTCATGGCAGTTGGTGTCCTTACATTCCTGGTGGCAATTCTTTTCATTCTTCTTACATTCCCTTCTCCAAAAAATAAAGAGGGATTCCCTTTGAAGCAAAGCATTACCCTGATGAAGGATAATATATTGTGGCTTATAGCATTTTTCCTGTTCTTCCAGAGCGGTTTTGAAGGCATAATTAATAACTGGACCACCCTTTTTCTTACAGACCACATGGCAGTTGAGCAGAGCAACGCATTATATGGACTTTCTTTGTTCGTGGCAGGCATGATGGTGATGCGGTTACTGCTGGGCAGTTTCTTCAGATCTGTATCAACTGAGAAAATTATGACAGTTTCGTTCATATTAATAATCACCGGTCTGATAATACTGAAAACAAGCACTTCGTTTTTCCCTGCTGTTGCAGGACTGATTTTGCTGGGAACAGGTCTGGGCGGAGGATTCCCGATAATGCTAGGACTTGTTGGGGCCAGGTTCAGTAAACTGTCAGGAACGGCATTCAGTTTTGCCCTGGTTATCGCATTGCTGGGCAATACGCTTATTAACTATGGTATGGGAATAATTGCGCAGAACTTTGGAATACAGCATCTTACCTCAGTTGCTATCATAGAAGTAGTTATTATGATTGTAATATTCCTTATCATAATAATAAAAATAAAAAAGAATAATAACCGGATAAAAACAAATTAACATGTTAGCAAAACAATGGCTTGAAAACGCCCGTAATGTAATGGACCGTATTGAGCAAACACAGATGGACAATATACATATGGCTGCTGAAGCTATGGCTGCCACAATTGAATGTGAGCGCTGGGTTCACACCTTTGGCTGTGGGCATGCCACTTTACCCATTGAAGAAATGTATCCCAGGATTGGTGGTTTTGTTGGATTCCATCCCATGATTGAATTACCACTTACTTTCTTCACAAGGATAACGGGAGAGATGGGAGTACATCAATTTGTATTCCTTGAACGGGTTGAGGGATATGGAGTGGAAATTATGAAAGGATATAATTTCGATAAGCGGGATATTATGTGGCTTTTCTCCCATTCAGGTATAAATAATGTGAACATTGATATAGCACTTGAAGCCAGGAAGAAAGGAATGAAAGTAATAGTATTTGGCTCAGCTGAAGAGGCTAAGGGAAAGAAAACCAGGCATTCATGTGGAAAAACTATTTTTGAGCTGGCCGATATTACTGTTGATACCTGCGTTCCTCTGGAGGATGCTTCAGTAAGCCTTAAAAATCACCGTGACAAGATCGGGCCTGTCTCAACCATGGCATTCACAACATGTGTCTGGATGACGATAACAACTATAGCCGAGATACTTGCCGATAAAGGAATTAAATTGTATATACATCCGTCACATAATGTGCCGGGGGATGATACAGCAAAAATGCGCCTTGATGAAGCACTGTCCGAGTACAAACGCAGGATTGCTAATGTTTAATATGAATTGCAGGTTTCTTGATCAGATTTGTATGTCATTATATATGTTTCCCATCGAGTCTTGTAAGAGCATAAATTCCTGCGCCCTGCAATGATGAATGAAAACCAAGTTTTGCCCTTACTATTTTAACATTCCTCCGGCAAAATTCGAGTGAATTTGAATTGGCGCTGTCTGTTATCATATCAAAGTATTCGTCCCTTGCCATGGCCATACCACCGCCCAGGATAATTATATCAGGGGAAAAAATACTTATCAGGTTTGCCAGTCCGGCACCGATGTAATTAGCATTATCCTTAACAGCCATCTTTGCATAATTATCTCCCTTATAACTCAGTTCAAACACATCCCTTGCCCTCAGTTTATCATTCACGTTATTGGCCCCGTCCTGAATTTGACCGCTCATCACCAGGTAATTCCTTACCAGTGCCACTGACGATGCGAAGTATTCAAATGATCCCCTGATACCCTTGTCACTGTAATGTCCAAACATATCAAGGCTCATCTGCCCTATTTCTCCCCCTGCATTATCAGCTCCCCTGTACAGTTTACCATCAATAATAATTGCACCACCAATACCACTTCTTAATGCCACAAAAACAATATTGTTGTATCCTTTTGCAGCCCCATTATAGTGCTCAGCTATTGCCATCAGGTTAGCATCATTATCTATGAATACCGGCAGTCCTGTTCCTGAACTTACCAGGCTGCCAAGTGGTACATCCTTCCACCCTTCTATTCCCTGATCAGGGCCATAAATAATTCCTTCCCTGTAGTCTATAAAACCTTTTGCTGCTATTCCAACACACAGGGGGTTAACCTCATAAGCTGATGCTTCTGCCCGGGTTTTGGAAACAGCATCAATAACCAGAGCAATCAACATGTCCCTGTCGGGCACCCTGTTATATTTATAACTGAAATCACATATAATCTTACCACCGTATCTTACAATGGCTGTCCGTATCTCCGTCCGACCGATATCAAGTCCTATGGCAGTTGCGTATTCATACATAACGTTCCTAATTTCAGGTTTAAGGTTTCAGGTTTCAAGTTCAGTTTATGTGTATTTTATTTAATCATTCATAATGGCTTCAGGCCTCAGCCTCAGCCTTAGCCTTAGCCTTAGCCTTACTTATCTCTCATCTCTCACCGCTCACCCCTCTTCTCCAGGTAGCTCATCATAATAATTGAACCTGCAGTTCCATCCATAGTAGGCTCATTGGTTGAATAATCGCTTATATCGTCATGATATACCACAAAATTATTCTGAAATTCTGCAAACTCGTCTTCCGCTGACAGTGCTATCCCTTTCAGCGAATTAAATATTGTTGAATATACGGGTCCGTCGACCAGTCCGCCAGCGACCTCCTCGCCTTTAAGTGCCCGGATGCTTGTATGAATATCCACAGGGTATTCCCCTCCTTCCGGAATCCCGGTAAACATTGATTTACCCCAGGGATTAACGCCAAACAGCCAGTCAACCTGGTCAATCATAAAATCATGGTAGGCAGTATCGGATGTCATATTCTCATAAAGTATTATTTGAGTGACCAGTGATGTCAGGAGATTATTCGAGCACCAGATGAACGGAACTCCCACATTGTACACATTCTGTTCTGCCCGTTCAAGTGTTGCCTCAATACCCATTTTGTAATATTCTTTTAATGATTCCTTAAAGTCATCATCCGCAAGGTTATAAAGGGCATAATGCCCTATGTTTACAAAAGGGTAATACCTGTAATGAGCAGCTGTATCAAGAGGCATCCAGGATATTGCTGCGGCCTCACTGGCATAATCCATGGCCAGTCTGAGATATTCTTCGTTACCGGTGGCACGATATAGTTCCGCAGCACCCCATTCCATATCATCAACCCATGTATCTTCTGTATACCTGTAAGGTGCTCCATATGAATTACCCTGCTGGTAACCTTCATTCTTCAGCCCCAGTTCAAAGACTGTTTTCGCTGATCTAAGGCATCTATCAGCAAAATATTTCTTTTGCCTATCATCCTTCCAGATAGTATATCCCATGGCAAGAGCTGCAGCGCATCGCCCTGCAAGATTAGAGACACCGGTTGCTTCACTCTTATATTCCCTTAATCCCTGTGGTTCTCCAGTAGCAAAATAGACTACTCTGTAACTGTTTTCTCCCCATCCATAATCTGATTTATCATTATCGGGCATTTTCCATCCTATATGGTCCCTGTCATCCCCTACCTGATGAAAAAGCAGGTCAGGGGCGGGATGCATTTTAAGTATCCATTGCAGTCCCCATGCAGCTTCATCAAGAATATCAGGAATACCGTTAGAACCTGGCCTTCCCAGTGAGTCAACCTTATCATCATACTGATCCGGAAACATCTGGTATGCTTTCAGCATATGGGCGGTGGCATAACTACCTGTAATCAGGTATTTCAGCTGATCGCCTGCATCATGCCATCCACCGGTTACATCCACAAAAGAAGAATCATCCATCGGACCGAACATGGTTTTGCCATCCATTGTATGGCATTCCACATCCAGGTAAGGATTGTATCCACACCTTTGCTGACGCATAAAGCCAAGTAATTCTTCAGTATATCCCTTGTATACATCGCTTGAAACGGGAAAAGATAATGACCTGCATCCTGATTCAGAACCAATGATATAATATGTGCCCGGAATATCTAATGAAGAAAAATCAAGTTCATAATAATATTTGAAAGTTCCCCATCCTTCACCTCCTGACCTGACCGGTTTAAGCTTATTAATAATAATTTCTTCCGTATCAGATTTCACCAGAAAATCTTCTTTTACTTCTGTATTTGAGAATATTATTGCGCTCTTTTTATCTCCGGGGTGGTATCCTGCCTGGTTAACCCTTAGATATACCGGTGCGGATTCCCTGACACAGGCATTGAGCATTAACAGTACGGTCATGCCAGTATAAAAAAAATATTTCCACCGGACTAAGTTTGTAAGAAATCTACAGACCATCATGCTGACTTATTTTAAAGGATAAATGTTAATATCCGATAGTCTCACTTATTCAACAA
Source organism: uncultured Rikenellaceae bacterium (assembly GCA_964577305.1). Classification (GTDB taxonomy): domain Bacteria; phylum Bacteroidota; class Bacteroidia; order Bacteroidales; family VadinHA17; genus UBA9300. Next base: position 6,275 of record CAZNYS010000063.1, on the reverse strand, counting down.
TTTCATTCACCCCTCCCAGTACAAAGTGGGGTTTATACGGAAATTCGTCTATAGTATTTTTACCTGATATACCACTAAGCACCAGACAAGTATCTATTTCCGATTCAATCCCGGCTATAATATCAGTATCCATCCTGTCACCAATTATAATTGATTCCTCCCTTCTGCAACCCAGTCGTTTTAGTGCAATCCTCATCATCAGCGGGTTAGGCTTGCCAACGAAGTATGCATTCTTACCGGTTGCCAGTTCAACAGGTGCAATAAGTGCTTTTGTTGCCGGCACAATTCCATTTTCCCCCGGTCCCGTCATATCAGGGTTGGTACCGATAAGCTTGGCACCCTTTAAAACAAGGTTTATTGCTTTTTCTATCTTCTCGTAATTGTATGAACTGCTTTCACCTACCACAACATAATCAGGATCAACATTATCCATTGTATAACCCACATTATACATAGCATTTATCAAACCTGCTTCTCCAATTATGAATGCTGTGCCTTTGGGCTTCTGGGAAGAAAGAAACTGGGCCGTGGCAAGTGCGCTAGTATAAAACACATTCCTGGGTACATCAATACCCAACCTGAACAGCTTGTCTTTAAGTTCCGCGGGTGTTCTTTCGCTCGAATTGGTCAGGAAAAGAAATTTCTTCTTTTCCGATTTAAGCCATTCAACAAATTCAGGCACACCCGGGAGTAATTTGTTGCCATGATAAATTACCCCGTCCATATCAGATATAATCGCTTTTTTATTGCGTATTTTTTCGATAATTGCCTTACGGTCCATTATTTTAATTTAATACCGGATTAACATGTAAAGATATACTGCCAGGATTATTAACAGGTTATGAAATAATTAATTTTATTATTTAACAGTCAAAATTAAGTATCTATAGTCGCTTAATATTAGCCAGGATACTCTGAATCGATTCCTCGAATACGTTTGCTCCTTCTATCCATTTAAGAATTTTTTCACTTACCTCCGGGTATTCTGCTGACCTCATCGATACAGTCTTATAAAATAGTTCTTTAAGCTCCTGGATATTATCAAGTAATTGCATGAAATATATCCTGAAAAATCCATCGGTTATGAAAAAGTACTTTTTCCTTTCTGCAGCATGTGTTTTGTAATCAATCATTTTTATCGACAGCAGGTAATTCAGAGAAGTGCTGATCGAGCTCTTGCTGGCCCTGAAAAAATCAACCATTTCAGAAAATGTGGCTTCAGATTTATCGGAATTTGCAAAATAGGCCATTATACGTCCCTGCATTGGAGTCAGACCAAATTTTTCAAACACCCTTCCCGTTTCTTCTATATGTTCTCTTAATCCTTTCTGGATCATAGGTTGATTTATTTGAATTACCGGATAAACAAAAATAAAAATATTTTATTAAGTTCATTAAATTTTGAACTAAAAAAACATATTATTTGATTTTGCTGGTACAAATAAAAAAAAAGTTTTAGTTTTGGTTCTTTGACAAAAAATATTGTAAAACTAATACCTCAGAGCATTGTTACAGGCTATTGACTGGATGATAGTAGCAACCTTTTTCGTTATTGTTATCGGTATAGGATGGGTTGCATCCAAAACGGCAGGCAAAGACACAACCGAGTTCTTTTTAGGTGGGCGTGGCATGCCATGGTGGCTCCTTGGAATTTCCATGGTAGCATGCACCTTTTCAGCTGACACACCCAACCTGGTAACAGGTATGGTACGTGAAGATGGCGTAGCCAAAAACTGGGCATGGTGGGCGTTTCTTATAACCGGAATGGTGACTGTTTTCATTTACGCCAAGTTATGGAGAAGGTCTAACGTAATGACCGATCTGGAGTACTATGAATTAAGGTACAGCGGTAAGGCAGCTTCATTTCTGAGAGGTTTCAGGTCTCTTTACCTGGGTATATTCTTCAACACTCTCATCATGGGTACTGTCACTCTTGCAGCTATAAAGATTGGTGGCGTTATGCTTGGCATTAAGCCATGGCAGGCAGTTCTTGGAGGTTCAGTGGTAGTAATAATATATGCATCACTGGGAGGATTGAAAGGGGTAATATGGGCCGATTTCTTTCAGTACAGTATTGCAATGTTTGGAGCTGTGCTGGCCGCAGTTGTAGCTGTCCAACAGCCTGAAGTCAACGGTCTTGAAAACCTGTTATCAAACCCTGCCCTGCACGAAAAGATAAAAGTATTACCTGATTTCAGTAATCCATCGATATGGGTAACATTGTTGCTTATTCCAATTGCAGTACAATGGTGGGCAGTATGGTACCCGGGAGCCGAACCCGGCGGTGGCGGATATATTGCACAGAGGATGTTATCAGCAAAAAATGAGAAAAATGCCATCGGGGCCACCCTCCTATTTAATTTTGCTCATTACGCCCTCAGGCCATGGCCCTGGATTATAGTAGCCCTTGCATCCATTATTATTTACCCTGACCTGGATTCAATTCGCGCACAATTTCCTGATATTGCTGAAACATACCTTAAGGATGATATTGCATACCCGGTTATGCTCTCCAAGCTGGGACCGGGATGGCTGGGTCTTGTTACTGCCTCCATTATTGCTGCGTATATGTCGACCATAGGGACTCACCTGAACTGGGGTTCATCATACTTGGTAAATGATTTCTACAGGCGTTTTGTTAAACCAGGTGCACCTGAAAAAGAACTTGTAATGGTTGGAAGGATAACAACTGTCTCCCTCATGGTAATAGCGGGTGTGATGGCGCTGACTTTCCTCAATAATGCCACACAGGCATTCGATGTGCTATTACTGTCGGGTGCGGGAACAGGTGCAATTTACCTGCTCAGGTGGTTCTGGTGGAGGATAAATGCCTGGACAGAAATTGCAGCCATGATAGCTGCTACTGTTTCTGCTATCGTACTGGTTTTCTTCGTTCCAGACAGCGCCATTACTTTCTGGGTACTGGATGGTTTTACTTCCAAACTGCTGGTGGCGGTATTGATAACTACAGTTGTATGGATAGTAACAACATTTCTTACTGCCCCTGAAAGTAAAGAAACGCTGAGGAACTTCTACAGGAAAACAAGGCCGGGCGGTCCCGGATGGAAAAAGATTGTTGAAGAAGCAAGGATAAATAGTGAGACTGTAATTGACGGAAGAGACGAAGGTCGCAAGTGGGAAATGCCTTTGCAGGTACTCTGTGTATTTATTGGTGCAGTGTCAATTTATAGTGCACTATTTTCAATAGGCAGTTTCGTTTATTTAAAACCGGGTCTGGGCATAATTCTCGGTCTTATTGCTGTGGCGGGCACGATCTTCCTTTTCAGGGCTTTCAACAAACTGAATGCTGATAAATAAAAAACTGCTTTCTCATGTCAACCGGCAATGAACTTGAAAGTATCTTTAAAAGGTTCAATGCTGAGGGTAATTACCTGGCAGGGTATAGCTTTGGCACGGGTCATATACATGACACATACAAAATAGAGACCATACCGGGTTACAGGGATTACCTGCTTCAGAAACTGAATAACGATATATTCCGTGATATCCCCGGCCTCCAGAATAATATACTCAGGGTTACAGCCCATATACGGGAAAAACTATTAAAAGAAGGTGAAAAGGATATAGACAGGAAATGTCTGACAGTCATAAAAACAAAGGAAGGCAAAACATGGTTCCAGGATGATAGTAGCGATTACTGGAGAATGTTTCTCTTTATACCCGGACACCGTACATATGATGTAGTACAGAATACTGCCCAGGCTTATGAAGGAGGAAAAGCAATTGGCTGTTTCCAGTCACTATTAGCTGATTTGCCCGGCCCCAGGCTAAATGAAACAATTCCGTTTTTTCATGATATTGAAAAAAGGCTTGAAACGTTTCACCGTGCATTAAAAGAAGACCCCGTATCACGGGTGGAAGGTGTGAAGAATGAAATAAGTTTTGTTCTTGCACGGCAGGAAGAGATGAAAACAATATTGAAACTGGGACGGCAGGGAAAAATACCACTACGGATAACTCATAATGATACCAAGTTCAATAATGTCCTCCTAGACAAAAATGACAAAGCTCTTTGTTTAATTGATCTTGATACAGTTATGTCCGGTTATGTACATTATGATTTCGGCGATTCAATACGAACAGTGGCAAATACGGCAGCCGAAGATGAAGAAGACCTTTCCAGGCTCAGTATGAACATTGAAATGTACGAATCCTTTACGAAAGGCTACCTGAAACAGGTAAAAAATGTTCTCAATAAAACAGAAATTGAATACCTGGTGTATGCACCTTCCCTCATGACTTTTATTATGGGCTTAAGGTTTTTAACTGACTATATCAGTGGTGATATATACTACAAAATTCATAAATCCAATCATAATATTTTAAGGGCCCGTGCACAATTCCGGCTGGTTGAATGCTTTGAAAGTAAACTTGATGTAATGAGATCCCTAATTTCTCGATATTATTAATTAATTTTATTGATATCAGACCAAATATTCAAGCATGAAATTTCTTTTGCATTTTATACTTACGGCTGCCATTATTGTATCATATGGATGCAGTGACAATACACAGGGTAAAGAATCCTTAGCTGAAGCCAGGGACCCTCAGGGCATTGAAGCCGGAGCCTGGTCATCAGTAAGTGCAGGGCTGAATTCCGGGTTTGGTAATACTGATACCAGGTACAGCAGGAGTATACCACCGGAGGGAAATATCAGGACCGATATATCTCTTACAGGTTGGAAAGGAGAAAAGGTACACTGTCAGCTGCTTTTCTGGTCAGCTTCTGATGAGGGCATTATTAAAGTCAACAGCGATGATATTGACAATCAACTTTTTATCTCCGACAGGGATATTATAATCAGGACAGTTAAGTATGTTCTGGCTGATGAATTTCTTAATGGTTGCGGATACAGGGATCAAGATACTATAGCCTCTTATCTGGTGCCTGACATGCTGGATGAAACAAACAGTTTCAATCTGCCGGGAATGCAAACAAGACCAGTATGGATAAGTATAAATATACCACACGGAACCGAACCGGGAATTTATGATATCCATATTACAGGTATTTCAGATAAGGATACTGTAAACCACATTATCAATCTTGAAGTACAGAATAAATTACTTCCACCACCAGCCGATTGGTCGTTTCATCTTGATCTCTGGCAAAATCCGTTTGCCGTGGCCAGGTACCATGACGTGCAGCTATGGTCACAGGAACACATGAACCTGCTCAAGCCATTACTGACAATGCTGGCTGCAGCAGGTCAAAAATGCATTACCACCAGCATAACACATAAACCATGGGGAGGACAGACCTATGATCCTTTTGAGTCAACAATAACATGGCTTAAGAGCTCAGACGGCTTCTGGGAATATGATTACTCAGCATTCGACCAGTATGTTCAGCTAGCTATTGATTGTGGCATTGATGAGCAGATAAACTGCTATTCGATGGTTCCATGGGGCAATAAATTTTCCTGGTTCGACCAGGATTCAGGCAAATTCATAACCGTTGAAGCCATACCAGGCTCAACTGAATACACGAATATATGGACACCTTTCCTGAATGACTTCAGGGTTCACCTGATGGAAATGGGATGGCTCGAAAAAGTAACGATCGCACTCGATGAAAGAGGAGCGGAAGAGATGAAAAAACTGTTCAGGTTTCTTGAAGAGGCAGCCCCAGATTTCAGAGTGACCATGGCAGGTCATTATTTTGAGGATATCAACAAGTATATCTACGATTTCAGTTATAACTGGAGGCATATCACCACGGGTACAGAAAACGTTATCAGCGAAAGAAAAGATAAAGGTAATATAAGCACCTATTATGTAGCCTGCGGTGTTCCCAGACCAAACACTTTTACTTTCTCCCCTCCTGCTGAATCATCTTACCTTGGCTGGTTTGCGTCAGCCATGGGTTTTGACGGATTTCTGAGATGGGCTTATAACAGCTGGCCTGAAAAACCTGCCTATGATTCCAGGTTCATTAAATGGCCTTCAGGAGACACATACATGGTGTATCCTGGAACAAGAAGTTCAATACGTTTTGAGAGGCTGATTGAAGGGATACAGGATTATGAAAAAATCAGGATCCTGAAAGAGGAATTATCACTTAATCCTTCGATGGAGGCTGCAGAAGCTGAAATACGAATCAGCCAATTCCTTTCTTCAATCAATACTGCTTCCCTTGACAGCCTTCCTGCACATGAGATTGTTAACAGGGGAAGGCAAATCCTTGAAGATATCAGTAGGATAAAATAATAACTACAAACACAAAACGATTAGGTGGATTTAGCTTATATTAT
>CAZNYS010000062.1:0-21170 GCA_964577305.1 uncultured Rikenellaceae bacterium | reverse complement strand
GAGGCTTCGGGGTGAGGATTAAGGGCGGGGTGGTTATCCTAATCCTTACTTGCAGCTCTGCCGGATGTAAGTATCCCACCCAGCATGGCCAGGATGATGAACGTAAGTGAAACCCATTCGGTGAAGTATTCCCCGATCAAAGGGTAATGGGAAAGGATCATCTTAATGCCGACGTAAAGTAATATTACAATAAGACTGAATTTCAGGTTCCTGAACCTGTCCAGCATGTTCGACAGGAAGAAATACATCGACCTGAGGCCGAGGATAGCGAGAATATTTGAACTGAACACCAGGAAGGGGTCTGATGTGATAGCCAGTATTGCAGGTACACTGTCAACGGCAAAGAGCAGGTCGGCGGCTTCTATTGCCATTAATGCAACTAATAATGGGGTAATGATTATTTTGCCCTTATATTTTAAAAAGAACCTCTGACCCTTTAAACTGTCTGTTACCGGGAACATTCTTTTAATAAGCTTATATATCAGCGAATTCCGGAAATCACTCTCCTTATTCCTTTTAATAAACATATTTACTGCGGTATAAAGGAGGAAAGCGCCGAATACATAAGTAATCCAGTCGAACTTATGAATAAGCATCACACCAAAGAGGATCATCAACAGGCGGAAAACTATAGCGCCCAGTATACCCCAGAAAAGTACACGATGCTGGTATTTGGCAGGTATGCTGAATGTTGAAAAGATAACTGCCATGATAAATATATTATCAACACTAAGGGAAAGTTCTATCAGGTAGCCCGTGATGTATTTAATTACTGCAGACCTTGGACTTAAGTTATCAATGTTATCTACTAATGCGTTTTTATAAATCAAAAAAATTACACCTGCAAAAACAAGTGCAACAAAAACCCACATTAAAGTCCAGGTGGAAGCTTCCCTGAGAGATATCACGTGGGCCTTCCTGTTAAAAAACCCGAGATCGACTACCATAAAAACAAGAATGGCAGAAATGAATATTATCCAGACCAGCATTGTTTAACCAGGGATTAAATTAAATACCAAATATACAGGAATAAGCATTCAATCAAATGACAAATGGCAATATTTTATCATATTAATATTGACCTCAATAACCTGAAAAAGTAGTTATTAATTCCAGTCATTCAGATTCTCCTAGTCAGTATTGTGCCTGTAGTAAACAGTCTCGTTATCCTGGTCTTTTGCTACCAGCACCCCGTTATGATCAATGAAAAGATCCACAAGACTCAAGTTGGTCCAGTAATCCTCATAATTAACCAGGTCATAAGTCTTATAGATACCTACCTGAGGAACAATGACATAATAATAATCCTTCCACCTGGTGAAGATGTTTGATGTTGATGAGCTGAAACCCGGGCCAACATGATGCACATGTGTAAAGGTTTCACCATAATCCGTTGACAGGTAAAACTCACCTCCACCAAGCTGGGTAATTATTATTATCTCATCATTATCATTTACATACAACTTGACTGATAATCCGGGGGTGGGTATATGGTTCCAGGTAAGGCCATCATCATCCGAGATGTAAAGACTGCAACAGTTTGACCCGTGAAATAACAGGTTACCATTATTAAGCCTGAAAACATCTCCAAATCCTGCTTCTTCCAGGCCGCTTATTACTGTCCATGTAAGGCCGTTGTCCTTCGAGCGTTTTATCGGGTAACCGTGTGCAAAAGCCCACACATCATTATCATTTGACACATAGTTGTAAATATATTCATTCCTGTCAGGGTATGGCTTCGTACATTCCGACCATGTCTCACCATGATCTGTGCTTTTATACACTTCTCCTTCCCACGTACTCACATATATTACACCCTCACTGTCGATCTCTATGGTACGGCATTCACCCTCTTCCCATATCAGGTCATCTACCTCTTCCCACAGGAAATACCTTTCACCCTGCCTGTATAAATTACCACCTGAGATCATTAATGTGAAATTATTCACTGTATCAGCCACCATATCCATAATCCTGTTATCAGGTTCTGCGCTGATCCCATCCCACTCATTATCCCTGAAACCATATGCCATCTGGCCTAAATAAGTCAGGTAATTCCCACCCAGGTCATAAAACGATACCTTTAACTCCTGCTTAAATGAATCTGATCCGAGCTGCCATATTGCATTGACAGTCTCCCCGGAAGTAACATAAGCCTTTTCCTGGATAACGGTGCCTCCCCCGGTAACCACTTCAAAATCCGTCCTTACAGAGTCAACCGGGGCATTTGTATTGGTGATTATGTTATAGTTAACTTCAATATCCTTTGACTCACCAGCCAGGAGGCGGTTACCCTGGTTACCTGTAAAGTGGAAAGAGTAATACTCAAGTAACCTGTAAGATGGGTCAGGCGTGCAGGATGCAACTAAAAATAAAATAATTGTCGGAAGAATATATTGTGGTTTCATGATCTCATTTTCGTATTATTTGTAAACAGGAAGTCTGAGACCTGCATGTAGCGTTATCGTGCTGTTGCGAATAATTGACTCTCCACGCCCCGGTCTTAATTCTTCACTGATATCATCTGTATCATAAACTTCATAGAAACCCTGCCTGAACTGCAGGCCTATATCCAGGTTGCATTTCCCCGGAAATGGCAGCACCAACCCCGCACCCGCAACCATGCCGATATCGGTAGTGATTAGTGCCTGTTCAAGATTCTCATAAACTGTAGTTTCCTCAAGTTCGTAAATACCATGCCTGCTTTGATCCTCAACAGCCGTGCCGGTACAATGTGCATTCAGTTTTAATCCAAGATATGTCCCTGCGTTAAGGTAAAACTGCTTTGCTTCACCGGTATAGAACTCAAGTAAAGCTGGAATTACTATATAGTCCGAGCTAACCTTTGTCGCGACATAATAGTCAGCATCGCCCTCGATAACGTATCTGTGATTCGAATCACTTGAATCCCTTAAGGCATAACCCTGCCGTTCAAAGGATAAGCCTGTGCGGAAATATGTCCTGGGCGACATTTCAAAACCTATATTGAAACCAAGTGAAGGCCCTGCATAAAACGAATACCTGTCACGGTGTGGATTGCATGAGTTCCAGGACATATTTACCCCTCCCCTGTAGGTGAGGTAAATTTCATTATTAATGGAATCCGGAATCTCCCCCTTATCACTATCATCCTGTTTCCCGGGAATAATCTTGTATGCCACTCCAAGTGCGAAACCGGCCGAACCGTGCCTGAAATATTCATATTGGGGTATTTCCCTGCGGCCTGTAATATACCTGATATTGAACATTGCATCAAACCGCTCCGATACAGGATATGTGATTCCGGCGGAATAAATAAAACCAAGGTCATTCTTTTTATCATCTGTATCCTTGTTATAATTATATTCATAATCGCTGGCCAGCAGGAAAGAATAGTATGCTCCCGCAGCAAGGCTTAGCTGTGGCCTGGAAGGGATAGTTACCCTGAGCTGCAACGGGATAGTCAGGTAGCTGAAATTCATCATCCTTGAGACAGGGAACCAGCTGGTAATAAGGGACGCACTGTTAAGAGGCAATGATGAACCTGGATATATGGACCAATTTAGGATTGGATAAGGGGGCATCTCAAAGTAAGTGTGATTTTCATAATAGACCGTTGAGTAATCAGCACCCGATTTTATTCCAAGGTAACGGTTAAGGGAATAATCGATGAAAATACCCTGCAAAGGTCCGGGCTTGTACTTCCATTTGCCGGAATAATTATAATTAGAGGTAAAATGAATATCAGAAATGTTTATCCCGCTATTGAAACCAAAAGATAACTTCTGGGTATAACTAACTGACGAAATAACACTTAGTAGTAACGCCAGCATCATTGTAAGTAGCCGTTTCATGGTTTTGTGGTTCAGGTTAACTAAATATTGAAGAGCAAATATCATGCCTCATCATCTCAGACCCACTTTTCGATAAACCTTGAAAAGTATATGCTTGTACTAAAGCAGGTTTTGTCCAGAGGCCAAAGGTCCCTGAGTAAGCGCCGAAACCTGAGGAACGAAGGTTGAGGTGCGCATCGAAGGGCAGACCCACTTTGCACTCGCTCACAATAATTAAACTTTCAAAAATCCATTTTTCACTACAAAAATAATTTGCAGATCATATCCTGATAATTAACTTCGTGCCAAAATCAACCTTACCAATCATGAAAAAATTCTTTAAAGTACTCCTTTACATAGTAGGCGGATTGCTAACGCTTGTCCTTGCTGTTATAATTATATTATGGATAAAGAGTCCCGGCAAAGCACAGCCGCTGACCAGACCTGACGGCGATCCTTTACCTGCCAGTATATCAACGATTGAAAAAATAAATCTTGGCAACCTTGATCAGTACCTGATAATACGTGGTGCTGATACTACCAGGCCTGTTATGCTTTTCCTGCATGGCGGACCGGGTAGCCCGGAAATTGCCGTCATGAGAAAGATGAACCCGGCCCTTGAGAACGATTACTTAATAGTGTACTGGGAACAGCGTGGTGCAGGCAAATCATTTTCTAAAGACATCCTCCCTGAAAGTATGAACCTGGAACAAATGATTTCCGATACCAGGGAACTGAGTGAAATTCTCATAAAGCGGTTCAACAGGGAAAAAATCTACCTGGCAGGTCATTCCTGGGGATCATTCCTGGGAATACTCACTGCTGACAGGTACCCTGAACTGTACCATGCATACATTGGCATCGGGCAGGTTGCCCGCCAGTACAGGGGAGAAAGGGTATCATTTGACTGGATAAAAGAACAGGCTGAACAGCGGAATGATGAAAAGGCCCTTAAGCGAATAAATAATATGACATTCCCCGATTCACTGGCTGCAGATAGTAACACCTGGATTAATTTTCTGAGATATGAACGTAAATATGTTAACAAATTCGGAGGCGGCATTACACATGACCTCGATGGCATGTGGCCGGTAATAAAAATGGTACTCGACACAAAAGAATATACCCTTCGTGATAAGATAAATTACGGGCGTGGAAGTATGTATTCACTTGTAAACCTGTGGTCAGACATAATACACAATAACCTGTTCAATGATATCGACAGTATGCAGGTACCGGTATATATCTTCCAGGGTTTATATGATTACCAGACACCATCTATTGTAGCAAAGGATTTTTTTGACCAGCTGAAGGCACCGGAAAAGGCCTTTTATAGCTTCAGCAATTCAGCACACAGTCCCCTTTACGAAGAGCCGGATAGGTTTAATACAATACTCAGGGAGGAAGTGCTGAGCGATTGAACAACGAGGCCTACTTTTGTCTCCTGTCTTTTGTCGTTCGTCTTATTTATTCTTGACCTGCATTATCCAAATTTCTAACTTGCATAAAGTTAGAATCTCACAAGCAAGCATTTAAAATTCTTAACCATAAAACCAGAGAATCATGAAGAAGTTATTTTTGCCACTTATTTTACTGGCTCTTCTTGCAGGAATATCATGCCAGGAAAACATCGACATTGAAAAAGAAAAAGAAGCCATAAAGGCTGTAATTGAGGAAGCAAGAGCTGCTTACCTTGCAGGTGATTTATCCAGGATCCAGGCTTTATGGGTACAGGATGAAAACTCACGTATGGTCTATATGGATGATGATGGATATGTGGAATACGTTGGATGGGATGAAATTGCTAATTCAGTTATGGATCTCAAGCACTGGGATGAATTTGAAAACTATGATAATAAGGATTCCAATCTTGTTATCAATGTTTACGAAAACACTGCACTGGCATTGTACCATAATGTATGGTCAGGCGTGGATAAAGAAGAAGAAGCGGAGGATATCCTCCTTGTCATTGTCCTTGTAAACCTCGAAGATAAATGGGATGAATGCAAGATTGACGTAATTGCTGCACTCAAAAGGCGTGTTGCACCTGCCAGATATGGAAGTGACGAGGATGAAGACGATGAAGAAGATGAAGGAGAAGAAGGAGAGGAAGGGGAAGAAGGATAAGAGCTTTAAATTCTATTAAATTAATTTCTAATTTTATTGGCACTTTATGACCAACCTCCAAAAATTGTAATATGAAAAAGCTAAACTCAACTAAAAAAATTTCCCTGCTATCGGTCATTACCGGACTCCTTATTTTAGTTCCGGCCTGTACTCAAAAAGAACCTTCTGATTGCTTTATATGGAAGACCGAAATAAATGGATCAACATTTTACATGGCCGGCTCAATACATTCTGCAAAGGAAGCATACTACCCACTCCCTCGCACTTATACTGATTACTATAAAAAAGCCGATAAGGTAATCATGGAACTGGAAAATGATTTTGAGGGTATAGAACAGGAAATCTTTAATTATGCACAAAAGGATACACTGCCCGAAGCGGATTATCTCGACAAGTACCTTAAGCCAGAAAGCATAGAAAAGCTCAAACAGATTTTCGGGGAAGACGAACTGGATAAATATTTTAAATACGAAGGATGGCTTCTGAATATGACTATTACAGGAACAAAATCGAAACTGGTGGGATTTGATCCCTTATTGGCCATTGACAAATATTTCCACGAATTAGCCACAAAGGACAATAAAGAAATTATCGGACTTGACGATATTAAAACCCAGGTCGTATTATTTGAATTCGATGCACCAGTATTAATCCAGGTCCAGGTCCTGGAAAATACAATAGCTAATATGGAGTCACAGGCAGAAAAAGAACTGCCACTATTTGAAGCATATTTTTCTGATAATATTGCTTTATTAGAAGAGGAATTCCTTAAGGGCATGGATTTTAACAATCCCCAGGTGAAGCAGGCCTATGATATGGTTTTTACCAACAGGAATAAGAGCTGGGTAGAACAATTTGAAAAACTTGCTGAAGAACAACCTGCAACATATTTTGTGCTTGTGGGTGCAGGTCATTATTTCGGCCCCGATAATATCCGCGAACTTCTGGAACAGAAAGGATATACTGTGGAGAAGATTTAAGTTAAACTGCTAAATCGCACAGAAGAGGCTAAGGCTGAGGCTAAGGATTCCTGTAAGTAAACCTGATTTGAGCAGGTAACATTTCCCCTCTTTGGATTTTCTGTGAAAATTTAAGGAGTCCTCGGGACGGGGTGGTTCCTCATTCTATGTGCCCGCAAATAAAATTGCCTCTCACCTTATAATTGTCTAACTTAGTCTCTGAAATACAATTATTTAAACCATCATGATTAAAATAAATTACCAGCGTATTAAGAAAGCCCAGGAGCTGATGAGGAAAGAAGGAATGCTCGGATTAATGATTATGAATCAGATAAAATGATTTTATTACTACTTTCTTTTCAATTCATAATAATGGTATGGTTTATATTTCATTGTCCACAGGAAAGGGAAAAGGAAAAATATTCCACCAATAATAGCACCAACATCGACTTCTTCATCCCTTGAAAAGCTACCTAAAAAATCTTCATATCCATTCATGGTTAAAAGAACAGTATTAGTGCTTCCTATGATCCTGGTGTCAGTAAGTGTGTAAGGTGTTTCCCCTACAGGTTCACCATTAAGATACAGTTTTGCACCGGTAGGTTCAGATTGAATAATAGTTGTACTTGCACAGCTGGCAAAAAGAATTGATATAACCAATAATAAAGCTACTGCTTTAAGACTGAGTGGTATTTTCATTTTTTTATAATTATAGTTATAAACAAAGATTGCAGACACAATTTACAAAAATTTATTTATCGACAGTCACCTGCTTCCACATTATAAACCCTGGCAATGATTACCCGGGAATAGGTACCTGGAGCCCGAAATCCCAGCTTATTGTCCGCTTATATGTATATGTTAAAATGTCACTTTTTGAATACGATAACTTGGTGTTTCATTATAATTGGCAGTAGAAACCCAGAAATTAACACCATCATAGGCAATGCCTTCTATATTGTAATTTTCCAGGGCAAATGCTTCTACAACCTCTAAGGGATTTAAAGAGCATTTATTAACTATGCCTTCAGCACACGCATATAAAAATCCGTCATTATAACAAAGTCCATGTACTCGCATATCTACAAAAAAATCGGATACAACTGAATTAGTGTTACGATCGTACTTATATAAAGTACTTTCGTTATTACTGGCACACCAGATATATTGCCCGTCAAATGCAATTCCTTCAATCCATGCCCCCATTTCAACGCTTTGAGTAATTAAATTGCCGTTAGCCGGGTTAATCTTATAAATTTTGTCAGAACCATTACTGCTTACCCATAAATAACCATCAACCCATTCAACTGCCCATGCAGATTGAGATACTGGAATCGTCGCTTCAACTGTAATATTTGAAGGATTTATTTTATACAGATTATGCGACGCATAGCCATTACCGTACCATAAATATTGTCCGTCGTATGTCAGATCTGTAGCTTCATCTATTGGTGCACCGGAGCTATGAACTGATAAAATAGTTTTTATCCAGTCCTCTCTCTCGGGTGCATTATTATCCCTCTCGCAAATTATTGAAGCCATTGACGGATGTGAAAGTGTCAGCTGGTTATTGCTGATTGAAAAGTTCATTATTGAGAAGTTCATTAATCCCATTATGCCAAAATTAATTTGTCCTCCTGTTATCTGGCATACGCCACTCCATTCACCCCTGAAACCATAATTATATTCTTCTAGCCAATAAAATACATTGTCAGAACCTATAATAATGTATTTAGTGTTGCCTCCTCCGCTGAGTACAGCCCATTTACCGTAAATCGTATCTGATTTGTCCTTATCTTTTTCACATGAAAATGGTATTAACATTATTATACCAAGCAATAATATAAATCTGATTTTTTTCATGATAGTTAATTTTTCGTTCGGTTTTCCTGAATTTTATTAAATCGTATTGAACTATAATATTCTATGGTGGACGCATGCTTATGTAAGTTACAAAATATTATTTAATCAGGTGGTGAATTAAAATGAAAAAAATGCTAAGTTTAAGTGGTTTAAGTGGTTTAAGAGTTTAGAGGGTTAGAGGTTTGGGGGTTGACAGGACTGAGAGAGTGGAGTGCTCATGCTGAAGCATTCGCTGTTATAATTTGAGAAACATACTACTAACAACAAGCCTGATGAAAAACCGGAATCTGATACTGATAATTTTTATTGTGGCCAAATTCGTGATGCAATACTTTGCTATAGATTCAGGATATGAATTGCACAGGGATGAATTTTTGCACCTTGATTTAGGCAGGCATCTGGCTTTTGGATATACATCAGTTCCACCTGTAACCGGGCTAATTTCATTCTTCATTCAACTCCTGGGGAACTCGGTTTTCTGGGTGAAATTTTTCCCGGCCCTTTTTGGAGCCCTGATAATTTATATCGTCTGGAAAACGGTAGAGGAATTAAACGGAGGTTTATTTGCTTTAATCCTTGCTTCCGTTTGCGTGTTATTATCAATATTTGTAAGGATAAACACCCTGTATCAACCCAATTCACTGGACTTTCTGCTATGGACCTTATTTCTGTTTATAATCATCAAATACCTGAATACTGGTGAAAACAGGTGGATATATTTTGCTGCGTTAGTTTTTGGCCTTGGATTCTTAAATAAATACAATATTGCTTTTTTGATCCTGGGAATAATTCCAGCCTTCATACTATCTAAAGAAAGACGTATACTTCTAAACAAGCATCTATATTATGCGGCTGCAATTTCCCTTTTGATAATACTGCCTAACCTGGTATGGCAATATAAAAATGATTTTCCTGTTTTTAATCATCTTCAAACGTTATCAAATTACCAGTTAGTTAATGTTCAGCGTACAGATTTCCTGGTTGAACAACTACAATATTTTATGAATTCGTTTTTCTTAATCATATTAGGATTAATTTCTTTTTTCACTAATCCGGAATTTAAAAAATACAGGATTCTCTTTTTTACATTCATTATTATAATAGCCATCTACGTGTTTCTGAGAGCTAAAAGCTATTATTCAGTTGGCTTATACCCTGTTTTTATTGCTTTTGGTGCAGTATACCTTGAGAGATTGATTTCATCAGGGTGGATAAGATATCTCCGGATCCCGGTCTTACTGATCCCGATAGGGATTTTTATACCTTTTGCTCCGTTGATATTACCAATACTGACGCCCCAGGAAATTATGGAAAAGAAAGAGTTATTAGATAAATACAATATCACACGCTGGGAAGATGGAGAACTGCACGATTTGCCACAGGACTATGCAGATATGCTGGGATGGAAAGAGCTGGCTGAAATTGTTGATTCTGCATTAACCCTGGTTGATGAAAAAGACAGGACAATTGTACATTGTGATAATTACGGCCAGGCCGGGGCAATTAATTATTATTCAACGGAACTGAAAACAGAAGCTCTGTCGATGAATGCCGATTATATATACTGGTATCCGCTTGATAAATTTGAAATTAAACATATAATCCTGGTTAAGGGTATTAATGATACAGATAAGAACAGGCTTAAAGAACAACCATTATTCGAGAATGTGTCATTAATAGGTGAAATAGAAAACAAATATGCTCGTGAAGCAGGTACAAGGGTATATTTACTACAGGGAGCAAAACAATCGGTTAATGAAATACTAAGGGATGAAATAAATGATGCAATAAGCTATCGCTGACAGGTCGGTTTGTTTTTTATTTCATCGCTAACAATTCTGTTAGAATTCAGGCAAAGACTCCAGGTTATCATCAGTTGTCGCGTTTGCCGGAGCTCTGAAATAAGGGTTACCGTTCTTTGGATGAATAAGCTGTAATCCTTTTAAATAAATCCCGCCACTATCCTGAAGTGAAATAGCATCCTGGGTATTTAATTCCAGTCCGGTATCAAATTTAATTCGTGTTATTACTGAATCTTTCCTTCTTATGTGAGTAGGTGTTAAACATGGACAGCACAACTTACCGGAAGGAATTTGAAAAATCGGGTCATCTATTAGCAACCCGGGCTTCACAGGAGGTTTTAATTCATTTGAATTCAGTCGTTCATAAACGCTTTCCACATCTATTAAAGCTTCGCTACCAGTTGCCGGAACTTTATATTTCAATTGCATTAGTTTGTCTCCCTCATATATTGACTCTACGATCCTGGCAACATGTATCTCAAATAATTCAGATGGTTCAGTTTTACCAGCTACTGCCAGGCCATTTCCATTTAATTCTATTTCATCAAAAATGGCTTTTACCGTAATCATTCTATTGAATAACGGATCATCTTCATCAACATGAACTGGAATAGAAGTAGGAATAGTATCTAAAACGCCGATAGAAATGCTATCGTCGGACGGCTTAGGATAAGTAAGTTTTATTATCTGGTCGTCGCATGACAAACCTGAAACTATATTACCATTATCATCTTTTGCTAAAATTTTTCTCTCAATGACTTCCCCGGCAACAAATTCCCCTATCTCCAAGAAAACGACTGCCCCTATTGCAATGCTTGGTATCAGTATTAATAATCCGCCTGTAAAAATCCCAATTAATAAACCTAATAATGCTCCAATGGTAAATGCGAGTAAATCACCCCAGAATCCGGTATCTACATCTAAATCAGTATCAATTGAGAAGGTGAGTTTACCATTTACCAGTTTTGGTTTAAGCTTAAGTTCCAGTGAAACATCAGCATCTGGCCAAAAATCAATTGGTACTTCGCCTTCTAAAGTAAACTGGATTCGTTTTTTATTTAAAGAAAGTTTTACTTTCTTCCAATCGCCCTTTTTTTCCTGACCTGGCTGAGGAAGAGGATGAGAACCATCTGCATCTCTTAACTCGGTGTGCCATATATTATTAGCAAATCTTTTAAATGATTCTCTGGCAATACCAAGTGCAACATGCTGGCCATTACGCAAAAATGAAACTGCCTCATCTGCATTGCCCCTGGGCATGTGTTCTCCCGCAGGTCGTGGGTCTTGATTTTGAGGACAGGCTCTGATATCCAGATTAAAAAGAAGTGCCATAGCATTCTCATTGTCGTCATCACCAAACACTTTCTTTAATACCGGAGTATCTGCTAAATTGCCAAAATTAGGCATATCAATCTTGAAATCAATATCCCCGAAATTAGTAACAACCATAAATTGGTTATCTACTATTGACAATCTGGCTTTTACCGGACCTAAATTTGTCATTAAATTTAAATCCCAATCATCATCATTATTAACAATAACATCTTCAATAGTAATCCCAGCGGGAATGCCTAACACACCATTGTCGTTAAGCACCTGAATAGCAGTGAGAAACCATTTCCCCCCGAGCATCAACTCGGCATCAAAACCAGATTGGATTCGTGTTGTGTCAATCATTTTGTATTATTATTTAAGAAGGTTTTTTACTAATTTACTAAATAATAAGAACTTGAAAATCCTTTAGTTTCTATTTCTCACCTCCTGTTTTAACATTTTGGATAAAACCGCATATATGGTGGACGTAATAATGAATGAATTTAGGAATGGAATCACTATGGTTGTTCCTGCTGGAGCAGTAAATTCGAAAATCAATGTCAAGGTTATATTTACCAATGATTATGATGCAGCAGAAGTATTAAATCCACTGGATATTGAAGAAAATGATATACCATTTCACAATGCTCATTGTTTAAGCGCTCAATTAGCAGGCACCAGTATCCCGGCATCGTATACTTTCAAAACTGACTATGCCTGGGTGAATACGCAAACAAAAGAAGCGGAATTTGCGATTCAGCACCCAACACATATTCATGACTTTGGTGGTGGTTGTTGTTGGGCATCATGGAATATAAATCTTATAATTGAATATAGATTTGGGGAGAGTGTTTTTACAACAAATCAGGAGGATGAACAAGGTCTTGGCTGTTTGCATCCTCTGGAAGGAGGAACTAATCCTCCATTCTCTGTTAAATTCGAAGATGGATATACTGAAAATGGAAATGTGTGGATGGGTGTACTAATTGAACCCATTAGCTATGTCCTGACAATAACTCAAATACAGTAACAAATAAACATAAATTAAAAAATTAGTGGTAAAATGTCCTACGGCATATAAAATATGCAGCCTCATTCACCTGGTAATTATTATATTCACAATTGCATTTTAAACTTAAATCATACCTATGAAGACCAGGGCTGCAGTTGTATACGAAACGAATAAGGGGTTCACGATAGAGGAACTGAATATTGACCGGCCAAAGGAAAAAGAACTGCTGGTAAAAGTAATGGTGGCAGGTATCTGCCACAGCGACTGGAATTTTGTGACAGGCGATTCAATATTCAATATGCCGGTGGTGCTGGGTCATGAAGGATCGGGTATAGTACTGGAAACAGGACCCGGGACAACAAAATATAGAAAAGGTGACAGGATAGTATTCAATTCAGCACCCAACTGCGGTACATGCTTCGACTGCAGGCATGACCGCCCAAGCATATGCAGCACTTATACCGGCCCCACATGGGAGGGCGTAATGTTTGACGGTACCACCCGCTTCAGTAATGCCAGGGGGGAGAAGATCTACCAGCTCTCATCCGTTGGCTGCTTTGCAGAACATATAATCCTGCCTGAGGATTGTGCCGTGCCACTGATGGATACAACACCCTACGAGGTGGGGGCCATCCTGGGTTGTGCTGTCACAACGGGTGTGGGCTCAGTAATAAACACTGCCAATGCCAGGGAGCATGCCAATGCCCTTGTTTTCGGCATAGGCGGTGTGGGATCAAATGTGCTGATGGGATTGCAACTCAGAAAAGCTAAAAGAGTGATAGCGGTGGATAAAAATCCCGGTAAGGAAGAAGTGGCAAAAAAACTGGGGGCAACTGACTTTCTTGTGTTCAATGATGAGAATATCCCGGCAATAATAAAGCTCAGCAGGGAAGTGAAAATAGATTACGTGTTTGAAGCAGCCGGGGATACACACTCACAGGAAGTTGCCGTTGAGTGTGCCCGTCCCGGCGGAATGGTATCCCTTATTGGCCTCCCTCCCGTCAGTTCACATACAAAAATAAATGCTGCAGCCCTCACACGCCAGGAAAAAACCATCAGGGGATGCTATTACGGTACCAATAATACCGTAACAGACCTCAGGGGCTACGAGGAGATGTATAAAAAGAAACAACTGGACCTCGATGCACTGATATCCAATGTCTATAAGCTCGACGAAATAAACCAGGCCTATGCCAACCTTCTCCGGGGTGAGCACCTTAGGGGGGTGATCGTTTTTTACTGATATAGTTAAAAAGATTCCGTCTCAACAATAAGCGATACAGTTTATGCATGAGCCTTATCACGGAGCCGGTTCTTACCTTAGTTTTACTATTTTTACATTCAACAGTTTTATCATTAAGCACGAAAACATGTACAGAAAAGCTGCACTGATTGCCGTTACGATCACTTTAGTGCTCACATTAACAAAATGTTTCACAAGCAGGCCTGTTATTACAGGAGATCCTTCTGGCAGGACTGCGTCGGCCATGCGTGAATTCAGGGCTGCCTGGGTGGCCACTGTAGCCAATATTAACTGGCCCGGCGAACCGGGTATGCCTGTGGAAGAGCAAAAGAAGGAGGCTATCAAGCTGCTTGATCTTCTGCATGAGAACAATTTCAATGCAGTAATATTCCAGGTACGTCCGCAATGTGACGCGCTCTACAGGAGTGATCTTGAGCCATGGTCATATTATCTTACCGGGCAGCAGGGCAAAGCTCCCGAACCATTTTACGACCCGCTTGAATTCTGGATAGATGAAGCCCATAAGCGCGGAATAGAACTCCATGCATGGCTGAATCCATACCGTGCCCATCATGTGGCAGGCGGACCGGTAACGGAAAGCTCAATTGTAAAAAGGAAGCCTGAACTTGCTCTCTTCCTGGAAAGAGGATACTGGTGGCTCGACCCTGCCCTTGAGGAAACACAGGACCATTCATACAACGTGGTAATGGACCTGGTACACCGCTATAACCTTGACGGGATCCATTTTGATGATTATTTCTACCCTTACCCCGACTACAATAATTTCAAGGACTTCCCTGATGATAAAAGCTGGCAGGCTTACCTTGATAGTGGAGGAAAGCTGAGCCGCAGCGACTGGAGAAGGAAGAATGTGAATGATTTCATAAAGCGTGTTTATAAGGGTATTAAAGCTGAAAAACCTTATGTGAAGTTCGGCTTAAGTCCCTTTGGCATATGGCGACCATATAATCCCCCTTCAATATCCGGCTTCGATCAGCATGAGGTGCTGTATGCCGATGCCCGCCGCTGGCTTAACAAGGGATGGATTGATTACTATGCACCCCAGCTGTATTGGCCAATTGAACTGATGGACCAGAGTTACCCGGTGCTCCTTGGCTGGTGGTCCTCGGAAAATAAAAAGGGACGCCACCTGTGGCCCGGGATAAATATCGGCAGGTTCATGGGCGAGAGGGCAATAATTGAAACTATCAGCCAGATAATGATAACACGCGGCATGATGCCTGAAAGCCCGGGAGTGGTACACTGGAGCATAAGCCCCCTGGCCCTTACCCCGCCCCTTGCCAGCGCTATATCGGAGGGCCCTTACGAGAAACAGGCCCTGGTACCACCCTCTCCCTGGCTGGGCAAAAAGAAACCGCAGCCCCCCTCGGTAACCGTCACCCGTGAAAATGACTCCCTGCGTATAACATGGAGATATGGTAATATTGATGAGATCCCCAGGTGGGTGGTGTACAATAAATACGGATCTTCCTGGAATTACACTGTTTATGGCAGAGGAACTAATACTGCCCTCATTCCAGCCTTCGATGTTAACATGGAACTGCTTAACAGGGATAGCCTCCGGTCTTTCAATGATTTAGCCGAAGCCCTTACACCATTGAAGAGTATTGCCGTCAGCGCAGTCGACAGGTACGGTAACGAAAGCAGTGTAAATGAAAAACCTGTTACCGGGATATCCTACGATGACGCGCCCTCCCTGGAAAAGATCCTTGCATTATTTCCCGTTAGTTATCGGCCTCCTGCCTACCAGGCTCCTGCCGTCAAGCCCGGGATAGATGTACTTATCGAGGATCATCTCGACCTGTTGGTGAACAAAAGAATAGGACTGATAACCAATCCCTCGGCTGTCGGGTCCGACCTGAGAAGCAGCATAGATATTCTTGCCGGCACTCCAGGTGTTAACCTCGTGGCACTCTTCGGCGCTGAACACGGGGTGCGGGGTGCCAGGCAGGGCAAAATAATCCTCGAGGGGGAACCGGATCCCGTTACCGGGATACCGATATACAGCCTTTATGGTGATTCATTAGCTCCCCGGCAGGAATGGCTGGAAAACCTTGATGTATTGATCTTTGATATCCAGGGAGTTGGATCGGCCTGGTATACATTCAAATACTCAATGTCCTTTGCCATGGAAGCATGTGCTGAGGCCGGGATCACCTTTATTGTCCTTGACAGGCCAAACCCCCTGGGCGGTCGTATAGTGGAGGGACCTGTACTTGACATGGGCGGCATCTTCAGGCACCCGCTACCATTGCGTCATGGTATGACCTACGGCGAACTTGCAACAATGTGGAACGAGGCTGGAGGCTTCGGCGCTGACCTGGAAGTGATAAAAATGAAAGGCTGGCGTCGATATATGTTATGGGACGATACCGGTCTGCTATGGGTGATGCCCTCACCGAATATGGGTAGCTTCGAAACAGCAGCAGTCTACCCCGGCCAGTGCCTGTTTGAAAGATCAAATATCTCGGAGGGAAGGGGTACAACCAAACCCTTTCTGATGACAGGCTCAACGTGGATAAATGCAGAGCAGGCAGCAAGCGACCTCAACAGCAGGGAAATACCGGGAGCTATGTTCAGACCTGCATATTTTATCCCCGACAACTACGACAGCATTCCAAACCCACGAGGGAAACCATGGAACCGGATGTGCAGAGGTGTGGAGATAATGGTAACCGATTACGGTGCTTACAGGCCGGTGGAAACATCTCTTCATATTATCGATGCTTATCGCAAAACCAACCCGGATTCCCTTGTATGGTCGCCTCCTCCCCTTTTAAGGATGCTTGATGAACCAGGAATGACTGTTAAGCAGGTGGTTGAAGCCTGCCGGGAAGATGTGGAAGAGTTTTTGGAAATCCGCAGTAAATACCTTATTTATAGGTAAAATAGCTGATTTTCGATACCATTATAGTATTGGATATCAGACATTTCCCCTCCTTTTCGTGAAAGGAGGGGTGTCCCGAGTACTCGGGACGGGGTGGTTTAGACTCTATCAACATCTCTTCCCTGCTCCATGCCCCATGCCCTCTGCTTTAACTCCCATCTCGCATCTCGCATCTATTCCAGTCCTAAAACGTCTTTCCCCTGCTTAAAAACAATATCCACAGGTATTCCTGCCTCATTCACCCTGTCAAGACCAGTGCGCAGTTGCTCGGTCATCACACCGTCAGCCTCCACCCATGCTTTTGCAGCCTCATAATCGCCGTCACCCTGTACAGTCAGTATCTTTTCCACCAGTGATTCCACCGCACTTTTCATCTCCTCGAAATTGACCATGTACGTCCCGTCATCCTGGTAAACAAAAGCACCTTTATCGGCAAAATATTTCATATTAAGCATATTTGCCTTGCCATGGGCACTGGCGGCACCAAACCGGCTTGAACGGAAGATACCGGCGAAAAAGGTCACATAGTTGTTCATTATCTCACCGCTGCTGAGCTCTCCCATCTCGTAAAGCTTTGTTACAAGGTAAAGGCCCATGATATCTGCTTTTGCCTCCTCAAGTGCCGAATATTGCTCTTTGAGTGCCTCCCTGGCTGTTCCCTTGCCATTGATAGTATTTTTAACCCCCATTCCATGCGATACCTCGTGGAAGGTGGTGTTTTCGAAGAAAGCATCAAAGGTGATGTACTGGCGCTGACTCTCGTCGATCAGTATATTGGCAATGGGAACAAGTATCTTATCAAATTTGGCTTTCATTGAATTCTTCAGCTGCAGCTTACGGCTACCCACGGCAAGATGTATTTCAGGATCATTGGGCAGGTTGATGGCTATTGTCTTGCTGCCTGCATTGCAGTCGCCGGCGTAATAGAGTGCATCATAAACATTCATGTCGGCATCGGTGCCCGGTATCTCGGATTTGTATTCCTCCGCAACAGGCAGGCCGGCCTGCAGGTCGGTCAGCATGGCATTGAATTTGACAAGCCTGGCACTCCACTCGGGATCTTTTACCAGGACGAAGGCCTCGTGGGCAGCCTTGTACCCGAAGAGCCCGTCCTCGTAATTCTCGATCGGGCCAACAACAAAGTCGATATTTGATTCCTTCATCTCCATCCAAGCGAAATCACTTGGCTGGTACACATTTGTCAGCAAGGCCTCTGCGCGTGCATTAAGGTAATTTTTCAACCCTTCATCCTCTGCCAGGTCTGCTGCTTTACGCATCAGTTCAGCTGCTTTTTCATGTTTATCCTTATAGGCTTCGGAATAGGGAATGGTGATAAGGTTTCCGTCTGCGTCGCGGCGCACCAGGGTATACAGGCTCGTTTTATCAGGATTATCCCAATTTTCAAATTCCTCAATGGTCATATCCTCAGGGTAAAATTGTGCCATGGGTGGTTTGGGTCCGACACCGGGGATAAAGGTCTCATTATTATCGAGCCTGTCCCATGGACCGTAATGGATCAGTGCATATTCCTTTGCATATTCACTCTCGATGCTGTCCATGAGTTCTTCCTTATCACCATATGCCTGCATCCAGTATATGTCGTTCATGATATCCGCTGCATCAATCAGTATGCTTATTATCTCCCTCTCGCTGTCGCTCAGCCAGCTGAGGTCTGTCGTCAGTGTAAACTCTTCAAATTGTGCAAGCTTTGCTTTCATCTCCTCATCGTATTGATTCACTTTTGTAACACATCCGGTCATTATTATAACAAGCAGTATGACCAGCATGTTTATGATCCTTGTTTTCATAGTTTTTTAAGGTTTTTCGGTTATGATCGCAAGGTAATAAAATTATGAGAAAAGCGACGAACGGCGAAGGACTAAAGACAAAAGGAGGTTGAGGTTGAGGCTCAGGCCTAAGTTGAGCGCTCATACAAGTGCAGTCATTATTGAGCTGATTGATCCCTGTTATTCATAGCATAGCGTTGCTCTGGTCCTTTTATTTTCATAACTTGCTTTCCTTTTATATTTTACAATACACAACACATGAAAAATAATATTTTGGTAAGGAATCTATTATCAGGAATAATTGGAATACTTATGATAAACTCATGCGTAACCATTCCGAAGGGAGCAACAGCAGTCAGTCCATTCGATAAAGAAAAATACCTGGGTAAGTGGTATGAAATAGCCCGCCTGGATTTCCGGTTTGAACGCAACCTGAACAATACAACTGCAAATTATTCCGTCAATGATGATGGTAGTATTAAAGTAGTTAACCGTGGTTATAATTATGTAAAAGATGAATGGAACGAGGCTATCGGTAAAGCGAAATTTGCAGGGAATGAAAATGTGGCAAGGCTTAAAGTTTCATTCTTCGGGCCTTTCTATGCGGCTTACAACGTTATTGCACTCGACAGCGAGTATAAATATGCCCTTGTTGCAGGCAAGAACCTGGATTATATGTGGATACTATCCCGGGAAACAACAGTATCAGAAGATGTTAAACAGGATTACCTTAAAATAGCCGGTGAACTGGGATATAATACATCCGATCTTATCTGGGTTGAACATGATAAATAATGTTCCCGGCAATACTAGAATAAGTTGAGGAGGTTGAGAGGTTTAGTGGTTTAGAGGTTTAGGGGTTGAGAAGTTGAGATACTTCTAACTATAACTTATAACTTGTAACTTGTAACTTGTAACTCATAACTTATAGCCCTTAATCCCTGTGCCCTGCTTTGGCCTCCGAAGCTCGAAGAGCGAAGGAGGGTGCTCTTTGCCTTTATCCTTGCAGGGCTATATAATCATAAGTTAAACTGGTTTGAAATTTTAAATACCTTTACAATAAAAAGACATTGTGAAGAAATTCAGGTCAGACAATGATCCGCCCCTGGCAACCGCTGAATGGGGATGGGAATATCATCATTTAGGAATACCAACAGGTAAAAAAATGCCGGGCGAGAGATATTTACCACAATTCAAAGTCTATATCTCGGGATTTGAAAGCAGTCCGTATGGTATTGAATGGATGAGGTTTGAAAAAGACTGCCCGGTGGATATGCTTATACAGACTGTCCCCCACCTGGCCTTTGTAGTTAAGGATCTTGATTATGAACTTGCAACACGAGGATTCAGGGTGATCAGTGAACCAAACGAACCCTCATCCGGTGTCAGGGTTGCCATGATCAAGCATAATGGCGCTCCCATAGAGATCATGGAGTTTGACACAGATTAACTAAATTGCATATTGTAATACGAAATCCAGTGTTAGTTTATATACATAACAAAATGAAAAGAGTAATTCTTTATTTATCAATACTCATATTGAGCTTCAAGGGCTATTCTCAAAAAATATCAGTCTCCAATGACACAGTAAGGTTTGAAGGTAAGGATACAACATTTGTAGTAGTAAATAAAAAAATAAAAACTATAACTGACACTATTGGAATTAAGGACGGGAATTTCAACAATGAAAAAGTCTATAACATCTGGACAGGGGAGAAACTTACACCTGAAGAGTATAATAATATTCTTAAAAGAAATTCCAGGCTCTATATGGGAAGATTTTATAACGAAAAAGGTGAAGTAATAATGAATTTTATCGATCCTGATTCAGTTGATAAAATTCCTCCAATAAGTTATAATAAAAAACCTGAAAATGGGGAGATTTTTCCTGAATTTGAATTTAAAACCATTGATAATGAAAAATTAAGGTTAAGCGATTTAATGGGAAAGACAGTTATCCTGAGGTGTGAATTATTTGTAGGCGATTATAGGCTGAGAAAAGAAGAAATTGAAGATCTTGAAGACAGAATAAACAACTTAAAAAATAAATCTGAAATAGCATTTATTATAATATTTGGATCTTCCAGAGAAGAGATTATTTCCTTTAAGGATTTAGAAAATTCGAGCTCTATTATTGTTCCGGATGGACATGGTTTTTTTGGGAGAAATCATATTAAACGATACCCATCAACACTGATAATTGATAAAGATGGACGACTTATCGACACTTATTCTCGTTTAAAAGATATCGACATAGAAAAATTAATAGAAAAATAATATACCAGCGTTAATAAGTAGGACTCTGAGCGGTCTGCAAGACCCAGCGAGGAGTCGGTGTTGAAC
>CAZNYS010000061.1:0-21605 GCA_964577305.1 uncultured Rikenellaceae bacterium | reverse complement strand
AATCGGGTACTTTTAATAATGCTATCCGCGAAGGCGGATTTAGTTCAACAAGCGGCATAATTAATTGGCCTCGACAGAGTTTTTAATGGTGCCAGGTTTTTAAGGCACTTCTGAGTATTATGATGGTTGTACCATAACTCAATGAATCTATAAAATAGGAAACCTGTCCCCGTACTCATTCACCCGGAAAAAATTATCATTCTCTATTAATAAAGCCTGCAGTTCGAGATTCGAATATTGATTATCCGGATGCAATACATCAATGGCATATACAGAATTATTATACCTCGCATCTATTTTATTAACCACTGTATGACCAACGATAATTGATCCGGCATCATAATAATCCAGGATAGCATCTACCTCTTTCTGGGTAGCTTTTTCGTAAATACCTTCATCTGATTTAAAATATCCCCTGTACCAGAATAATCCGGTTGTTTTATATAATGTATATACTTCATCCAGACATGAAGGATAAATTACTTCTCCATAATAGGGTTTAATGAGGTTGTTCATTTCTTCAATTGATAGATCAAGCTCCAGGACATGTGGACTTATACCTCCATGAACAAACAGATAGTTGCCAATCTTTTCAATAGCATTTTTTGTACGCATCCATCTTCCAATTTCTGAATTTTCTCCATAAAGCTCTTTATATTCGAGATCCAGTTTTTGGGCCATTTTAATATACTTTTCGTCGGCATACCTGCCATCCCCTGTCATACACATAATGTCATGATTACCAAGGATATAATGAACTCTGCCTCCAGCTTTTTCGGCATCCTTGTCCATCTTATATATCAACCAGAGTACCTGAGTAACATAACTGCCTCGGTCAACCATATCACCAACCAGAACAAGATGGTTGGTACCAAATGTCCAGTTCAATGACTCATCTACAACTCCATTTCCTATTAAAAGCTGTGTAAATGCATAGTAATTACCTTCAATATCGGAGATAGCCAGAATCTGGTCTGTATTATCTGATATTACAGGACATTCCTGGAATTCGTCTATTAGTTTAAAGAAGAATTCTTCTGGATCTTTCTTCGGAGCGATAACAAGAATATCTTCATCGGGCACTATGAATGAAGATTGTAATTTGCCCCTGATATCTGTTGAATAGGCAAGCACATTATCCTGCTCATACATAATATATGGTCCATCTATTAATAGAGGATTCTCAAGAGCTGAATTATAGTCCAGTTCATTTCTTTCTTCACATGACCAGACAGTTATAAATAATAAAAGAAATAAAGCAAATTTTACATTCTTTCTGTGCATCCTGTAGCTTGGTTTTCTTTCGCCAATATAATTCTGAACGAAGATTGTAAAGACATGATTTTTTAATGTGATTATGCAAAAATAATTGATGAAGTTGAATTAAGACAAGAATAATTGCATACAAACTATATACATTGGGGCCCACTTCCGCCCTCCGAAGTCCCGATAATTCGGGACGAATGCGAGTTTTTTATTTACCCCCATAATTCTCAGGATTCTCTTTAATATATTTTACAATCCTTTCGTAATCGCATTTATTCCAGTGATAAAATTACGAATTTTTCAGGTAAAGCCTGAAAACCAGATGATATATATGATATTGACAGTGGTATCAAAAATATCTATCTTGCATGTCGTCTGTTTGCACCTTTTTAGAAAAACATCAATGTGTAACCAGTTGAAGCGGAGGGGATATTGAACAGGATATTGAAACATCTTTCATCAGGAAAGGGGGAACAAACACCGGGAGTGTACGGACTCATCCTGGAAAAGCAAGGATCTGCACCACAGGTTCCGGGGGCTTCAGCCATTTTTACGGCCGATGGTGTAAGCGCAGGAACACTCGGTGGTGGTGTGCTTGAATTTGAAGCTTCCCGGAGAGCCGGTAAAATATTGGGATCCTCCACTTCATTACTTTTTACCTATGAATTCAATGCAAACATTTCTGATAGCGAAGGAGCTATTTGCGGAGGCCGTGTGTGTGTACTCCTCGATGCGGGATACTACATGGATTCGGTGATATTCGGTGATATTCAAGCCTCGCTGAATAAAGGGATTCCCGGGATCCTGGTGACGCGGATTGAGCGGGGACCAGGTGATATGGTTACCCTGCATAGGGAATGGCATCCTGCCACTACGGGTACTTCGCGGATTCCCGGGAATGGAGGAGCGGTAACTGAAGAGGAACTTAATCTGTCACTGGAGAGAAGGATCGCACAGCTGGCTGAGAAGCAGGATGCATTATATTTTATCGAACCCTTGTATCCCTTCCCGGAACTGGTAATTGTTGGAGCTGGCCATATCGGACAGGCACTTGCTCACCTTGGAAATCTTCTGGATTTCAACATCACCGTGATTGACGACAGGCCCGATTTTGCGAATAGTACAAGATTCCCCGGGGCAGAACGGATCATGGTGGATGATGTTGCGAAGGCAGTTGAAGAACTGCAGGTGACCGGCGACACCTATATTGTTATCATGACTACCGGTCACAAGGACGACAGCAGGGCCCTGAGAGAATGCATAAGGTCAGGGGCTGCATATATCGGAATGATAGGCAGTAAAAGAAAGATATCCCTGGTCAGGGAAGAGTTTATCAGACAGGGCTGGGCAACACCGGAGGAGTTCGACAGGGTGCATGCTCCCATAGGATTGCCTATACCATCCAGAACAATACAGG
This sequence comes from uncultured Rikenellaceae bacterium, assembly GCA_964577305.1. Taxonomy (GTDB): domain Bacteria; phylum Bacteroidota; class Bacteroidia; order Bacteroidales; family VadinHA17; genus UBA9300. The sequence continues at coordinate 18,922 of CAZNYS010000061.1, read as the reverse complement.
AAATAGCGGTAAGCATTGCCGCTGAACTAATAGTGGCCAGGAAGAAAGCAAAAGACAATGAAAAAATAACCAATACCTGGTCGGTCATACTGGCGGCAGGGGAATCAAAGAGAATGAAGGAACAAAAACTGCTGATGAAATACGGAAAAAGCTCGATCATTGAAACGGTCGTACAGAAAAACCTTGATTCAAAAGTGAATGGTGTAATGGTGGTCATGGGAGCAGACCATGAAGAAGTTGCAGCGAGAATAAAATGCTTCAGGGTAGGTACGATCATTAACAAGGAGTATGCCAGGGGTATGTTTTCATCTGTCAGAAAAGGTATTGCATCACTTCCCCCGGAGGCTGATGCAGCTGTTATAGCGCTGGGCGATCAGCCGATGATAAACAGCAGGATAATAAATGATCTGATTGATCTGAAAACCGGCAGTTCAAAGAATATTATTCTCCCGGTTTACAAAGGAAGGCGTGGTCACCCGGTGTTGATCGGCAGGAACTATTTTAATGAAATTGCCGGGATGCCCGATAGTGCAACATTACGAGACCTGATCTCCGGGCACAGTGACGATATTGCAGAGCTGCAGGTAGAAACTGACAATATTCTCAGGGATATTGATACAAGGGAACAGTATAATAACGAATTAGTGAAATAATAAGGACAATTATGAATAAAGTCATTCATTTTACCCTGAACGGTGAAAAAGTAAGTTTCACCATGGACAGGGAATATACGCTGCTGTGGGTACTGCGAAACCACTTTGGCCTTACGGGAACCAAGTATGGGTGCGGCATAGGATTTTGCGGATCGTGTACGGTCCTTATAGACAGGGAACCGGTTCGTTCATGCTCGGTCCCGGTCAGCGATGTTGAAGAACACCAGGTGGTCACTATTGAAGGTTTATCCGTTAACGGGCATCTCCATTTCCTGCAGGAGGCATTTGTAAAGCACGATGCCCTGCAGTGCGGTTATTGCACCCCCGGTATGATACTGACCGCCTACGGGTTGCTTGCAAAGAATCCGGAGCCTACATATGATGAAATAGTTGAGGGCATGGAAGATAACCTCTGCCGCTGCGGATCGCACGTGCGGGTCATACAGGCAATTCAGACTGCATCAGAAGAAATGAAAGGAGGAAAAAAATTATGAAAAATAACAGGCATCTAAAAAAGGACTTTAAAGACATAAAATCACCCTCCGATATCGACAGGCGTGACTTCCTGAAATACCTCGGCGGGGGAATTGTGATAGCATTTACATTTGGAGATAAGGCCCTTCTTGCCCAGAGACAGAGAAGAATGCCTTCCGATTTCAACGCTTACCTGCTTATTGAAGAGAGTGGTAATATTAAACTTTTTACAGGCAAAATAGAAATGGGCCAGGGAGTTATTACTTCACTGGCACAGATGCTGGCAGATGAACTTGATGTAAGGCTGGAGAGCATTGAAATGATAATGGGCGATACTGATAGATGCCCGTGGGATATGGGGACATTCGGTTCAATGTCGACAAGGTTCTTCGGCCCGCCGCTTAGAGCTGCCGGGGCTGAAGCCAGGGCAACACTTATTAAACTGGCCTCTGAAAAACTCGGGATAACAGAGAAAAGTCTGCAGGCCAGGGAAGGAATTGTATATGACACCACTGACAGGAATAAAAGTGTTACATATGGCGAACTGGCCAAAGGTCAGAAAATAGCAAAAATAATCGAGGGAGAAATACCCGTAAAGTCACCTTCTGAACTGAAGATAATGGGTAGCGAGGCGCTCAGGCAGGATGCGGTTGAAAAGGTAACCGGCGAGGCAAAATATGCCTGCGACATACAGCTCCCCGGCTTGCTTTATGCCAGGATTCTCAGACCGCCGTCTCATGATTCAAAACTGAAAAATACTGACCTTTCGGGGCTCGACAGGTTCAGTGACCTTGAGGTGGTAAACCAGGATGGACTGATAGCCGTACTCCATGCGTCCCCGGATGTGGCTGCAGAAGCAATAAACGCCGTCGTTGCCGTGTATGATACACCGGGTTCTTCCATTAACCAGGAAACAATATTTGATCATATCAGGAAAAATGCCCCTGAAGGAGAGACGGTTGATAGTGGAGGAGACCTGGGAAAAGGAGAGGAAGAATCTGAAATCATCGTCGAAAGGAAATATCTCGACGGGTACGTTGCCCATGCACCCATTGAGCCGCATACTGCAACGGCGATGATCGAGGATGGGCATATATACGTATGGGGTTCAACCCAGACTCCGTTCCCGGCAAAAGACCAGGTTGCCGAAGCAATTGATTTCGATCCCGAGAAAGTCCATGTCAGGCAGGTTTTCGTTGGAGGTGGTTTTGGAGGCAAAAGTGCAAACGGACAGATAATCGAAGCTGCACGACTGGCCAAGATTACAGGTAAACCCGTCCAGGTAGCCTGGACCCGAGAAGAGGAGTTTTTCTATGATACCTACAGGCCGGCAGCTGTGGTGAGGATTAAATCGGGACTCACGGGTGATGGAGAAATAAAGCTATGGGATTATGGTGTGCTTTGTGCAGGGGAAAGGGGATCACAACATTTCTATAATATACCGCATCACGTGACAAAAGTCCATGGATCGGGATGGAGCGGAAGATCATCAGTACATCCCTTCCGGGTTGGAGCCTGGCGTGCACCAGCCAATAATACAAACACCTTCGCACGCGAGTCCCAAATAGATATCATGGCCCGCGAGGCAGGGATGGATCCGCTTGAATTCAGGCTTAAGAACCTTGCCGATAAAAAAATGATAGGGGTGCTCAAAGCAATCGGTGAAAAATTCGGACGCAGGGATAACCTGCCCGAAGGGCATGGAGTAGGCCTGTCATGCGGTATCGATGCGGGGGCATATGTCGCATTGATGGCCGAGGTGAAAGTGGATAAATCTACGGGTAAGGTGAAAATAGTCAGGGTGGTCTGTGTCCAGGATATGGGACTGGTGGTTAATCCGGAGGGGGCAAGACTTCAGATCGAAAGCTGTATTACCATGGGGATGGGGTATGCCCTTACCGAGGATATAGAATTTGAAGGATCGAGGATCATTACCAATAATTTTGATACATACGATCTGCCCAGGTTCTCATGGGTGCCGAAGATTGAATCCTATTTTATTGATGCCAGGAACGATCCCCCACAGGGAGGTGGGGAACCGCCGATAATTAATATGGGCGCGGTGGTGGCTAATGCTATCTTCGATGCCTGCGGAGCAAGGGTATACCAGCTTCCAATGACTCCCGAAAGGGTCCTGGCCGCTATGCCGGGATAAGCTTTGCTATTCCTTTCGTGTTGCTTCTTTTATTCGCTGGATATGCCCGCGGCCAAGGCCCTTGACTTCGCAACCAAGTTTAAAATATTGTTTTATCTTATCGTCTGTCAGTATTCCAAAGCAGTCAATTACAGCAGCAGGATGCCCTATTAATTTCACCACCTCACCAGGATCCAGGTCCAGGTATGCTTCATGAGGCACGGCAAAAATTACAGCTTCAGCGTCATGAAGCGCGTTTACCAGGTTCTGTTCAATGCGAAGATCTTTTAGTTTCTCCTGGTTGCGGAAGAATTGTGCCTTGCTCTGCCCTATTCCCGGGTAGGTGTCCTGTTGTTCAAACTCCCACCAGTGCTCTACGTAAGGATCATGAACCTTTATTTCAGCACCCATCTCAGCCAGTTTTCTGATAACTATCTCCGAACCGCTGTACCGTGTATCCCCCACATCCTGGCGATATGCAGCACCGAGTATCAGCACGTCAGCGCCGGCTATTGCCTGCCCCATATTACGCAGTGCATCACGGGTAAGCTGACCTACGTGTAAGCCACGGGTGTCATTGATATCAATTGCCATGGGAGTGATCCTGAATATATCATCCTCAAAGCCAAGGATATGCTTGTAAGCCCATACACCCAGACCGCCGTCTTTAGGCAGGCAATAGCCGCCTATCCCCGGTCCGGGAAAGATCATATTACTATGTGTGGGTCTGACCTTAATTGCCTGTATCACTTTTATCAGGTCCACCCCATTGCGTTCTGCAAACAGACTCCATTCATCCAGGAAGGCCAATATTGTAGCCCTGTAGCTGTTCTCAACGATTTTTGCCGTCTCTGACTCAACAGGCCGGTCCATCACTGTGAGAGGGAACTCATCGGTATTCAGCACTTCATTAAGAAATTTCACCACCTTTTCCCTGGCTGTGTCATTTATACCGCTGCATACCCTCCAGAAATCACGTATGCTGGCTACATAATTACGCCCCGGCATAACTCTCTCATAGCTGTGAGCGAGCAACGGATCGGATCCTATGCCCCTTTTCTTAAAGATCTTTTTCATTATGGGATAGGCTACCTGCTCGGTTGTCCCCGGTGCCACCGTTGTTTCTATTAATACCAGTGCTTCCGGGGCAATATGCTCTGCTATCACACCCAGCGATGATTCCAGTGCAGCCATATCAGTCCGCCCGGAGCGGACATTACCCAGGTCCTTTTTGATATAATCACACTGCACATCCACCACAACCACATCCGCCAGCTTCAGTACATCATAAGTGTACGTTGCTATTAAGGTTTTCTTCTCATTGACGCAACGTGCTATCATGGGGTCCACTTCAGGATCCTCCGCTTTCACGGGAGATATGCCGCGGTTGAGCAGGGGGATCTTCCAGTAACTGCGTACGCTGGGCCGCTGCATCCCGATGACAAATTTAGATGGCTCTCCCTTTTCGTTTACGGTATCGGCAACAATAGCAGCCATAACAGCACCTACAAAGCCGACTCCCATAACGACCACTATCTCACGTCCTCTGGCACGCTCCTGGTCAATATGGTTCTTTATTCTTTCAAATTCACTTTTGTAATCCCCGGGTTGTGGTAACGGAAATTTTTCACCGCCGGGACTGATGGAAAAGGTTTCATTCATTTTTGTATCTCAGTTTACTCCTTTCAGACAGGATGGTTAGACTTATTTTTTGTTAAATCTACAAATAATTAACATAATCTGATACCTGAACTAAGTTTTACGGAATAATACAGTTTAAAGAAAGCCTGGAGGATTTCCTCCCGGAATTAAAATAGATAATCACTGATCACAACATTCCCAGGGGTACAATGCCCGCTGTCACGGGAAAGTATAAGTTATGTAAAAATTGGGTCATGGACAATTTCACCCGGAATATTATTATTTAATATATATCGCGGAGCGATTCCACTGCTATTTGGTGTAATCAATTGACGGAAATATTGTATATTTATAATGCTGCATTTCTAAAATACTCAAATATGAAACCAAACACCTACACCAGGCTTTACGCTCATTGCGTGTTTACGCCAAAAGGGAAGCGATCCCTGTTGACTGTCTCCATCCGTGACCGTGTCCATAAATATATTTATGGTATTATAAAAGAAAAAAAATGTTATCCTGTCGCAATCAATGGGACCAAGGATCATATTCATATTCTAGTGGGTTTTGGACCAACGATTTCCATTTCTGAACTCATTCGTGATATCAAACGAAGCTCGGCGTTGTTTATTAATAATGAACTTAAATCCTATTATAGATTTAGCTGGCAGGAAGGATTCGGAGCGTTTACTGTTGGTTACCGGGAGTTGGATCATGTATATAAATACATTCTGAATCAGGAGGAACACCATAAGGAGAAAAATTTCAGGAAGGAATATAATCAAATCCTTGATGATAATGGGGTTGATTATAATAAGGATTATTTGTTTGAATTTTACGAATAGGATATTAGCAGTGGTGGAACCGCTCTGCGGTAGTAGCATTGTTGGAACACCTCCGGTGTTCATTGGGATTAATGTTGTGCGTGTTAGTAATGGTGGAACCGCTCCGCGGTAATAATAATGATGGTACACCTCCGGTGTTTATTGGTATTAATGTTATGCTTGCTAGTAATGGTAGAACCGCTCCGCGGTTATATATTGGCAGAAAACTAGCATAATTGAAATATTTGAAAAAACAGGTTATTTTTATAGTTCATCGTATCTACAGGATGGGTGATATGAGAAAATAATAAAATCCGTAAACGGGATGACCTATATTATAATTATTGTATCCGTTGTCATTTTAATCTTAATTATCGGGATAGCCCTTTACAATTCACTGGTAAGGAAGAAGAATGATGTTGAGAATGCCTTTGCTTCAATAGATGTAATGCTCAAGAAAAGGTATAACCTTATTCCAGCCATAGTCGATGCGGTTAAAGGCTATATGAAACATGAGAGAATCCTGCTGACTGAGATTACCCTCCTAAGGACCCAGGCCCTGTCGGATGACCTGGACAATGAAGACCGTGTTATAGTCGAAAATAGGATTCAAAGGGGAATGTCAGAACTTTTTGTGGCAGTGGAAAATTATCCCGACCTGAAGGCAAGCAATAATTTCCTGCACCTGCAGGGATCACTGAATGAGGTAGAGGAGCAGCTGGCCGCATCAAGGAGAGCCTTCAATGCGGCAGTGACACTCTATAATAACAGTGTTGAAGTGTTCCCTTCCAGTGTCGTAGCATCCATGATGAATTACAGGAGAAGAACGCTTTTTGAGATACCGGAATCAGAGAGAGAGAAAATGAGTGCAGAAACACTTCTTCAAAACCAGTGACATTAATTAAAACCCTATGAGCAAGTATAAAGAATTCCGGGAGTTCTACGAGAAAGAACTGCGACCTGACCTGGAAATTATTGACAGGAAAAGGAAGAAAGTCGACAGGCGGGTTATCACGGTACTATTAATAACAGTGGCCGCTATAATCGTTGAGCTCAGTCTGATCCCTAAAACCAATGATATCAGAATCGTGGTGCCCATAATAACCGGTATAACCGGGTTTATTATAATAAGTGTTTTCAGCAAAAGCTACCGCAAGGAATATAAAAACAGGATCATTGCCAGGATAGCCAATTTCGTGGATGAGGGTCTTACTTACACCCCGGAAGGTACAATACCAAAGTCAGAATTTGTGAAAAGTGAAATCTTTCCCCTCTCCTGCGACAGATTTAATGGAGAAGACCATTTCAGGGGCAAGCTGGGCAAGACAGATATCGAGTTCTCCGAGGTAGTGGCAAAGCACAGGAATACAAGCGGAAGTGGGTCAAATAAGAAAGATAATTATTCAATAATCTTCAGGGGCTTATTTATAATTGCTGATTTCAACAAGAATTTTAAAACCCATACTGTTATTCTGCCTGACACTGCTGAGAGACTGTTCGGTAAATTCGGGCAGAAACTGCAATCATTGTCTTTAAACAGGGGGGAGCTTATCAGGCTTGAAGATCCTGTATTTGAAAAAGAGTTCTGTGTTTATGGTGATGACCAGGTTGAAGCCAGGTATATACTTACCCCGGCACTTATGCAAAGGATTCTCACTTTTAAGCATAAATGGAATACCACGGTATATCTCTCATTCCTCGATTCAAAAGTGTATATAGCCATCAGAATGTTCAAAAACCTGTTCGAAACCCGTCTTTTCAAGTCAGTGGTTGACTATTCCTTCATGGAGGATAATTTAAGGTTTCTCACTCTCCTTACCGAACTAGTAGAGGATCTGAACCTTAATACCCGAATATGGACGAAGGAATGACTACAGTAAAAAATAAACCTCACTTTGCCAATTTCTGAAGGATCTCTTCAAAATCAGCTTCCCAGATGGTGCCTCCCGGTTCAATCTTAACAACTTTATATGAGTTTAACCACGGAGTAACATAGAGTAAAACTGGGTATCACGGAGTTTTTTAACAGTGTAACTCCGTGCCAACTCCCCCGATGTGTCGGGGCAGGCTGTGAGACTCCGTGGTTAAGGTTATTTATTTGCCAACTTTATCAAGTCTTTCAAGCTCCTGGACCAGGTTTTCGATCTCTTTATGCTTCTTCAACTATCGTCCATCCTATTTCATCAGCCAGTGCATATGCCGGATCTTTCAGATCACCATAGAAAGTTACGCGGTGCCAGCCCCACCTGTTCCACATGGTGAATAGTTTTTCTATATCACCCACCGGTTCAGCGCATAGCTTTGTGCGGCAGGCCCGGTCATCAGGATCGTTATCGACAGTAACTGCCTGGTGCAGGATAATCTCTTTTCTTTCAGTACTGATCTTCATGCTTGTGGTCATATAATTAACAGGCAGAATAGAACGCACTGCCGCTCCCTGCCTGTCTTCGGAATGGGTCATTATGGAGAATGGGTTCTCTGATCCACCAGGACCGAAGACTTTATTTGATGCAACGCAGTGAGCATATATTATCTGCCTTTTGGCTGTATCAATTACCGGGTCGGATATATAACCAGGCCTGCCTCCTGTCATATTGTTGAATGCCACCATGGTGGCGGTTGAATGGATATCACATTCACAGGCACCCACAAGGCCTTCGTTATTCAGCTCATAGAATCCCAGGCAGGGATATGCATGAATATGCCCCCCATAAAAACCACCCAGACAGTTAATTGTGATGGCATTGGCATCATACTGTTTCATTACCTGTTTCATACCAAGATACATGGCTGCAGAATTCTCCAGTTCTTCAAACGGTACTTCTATAACATCCGTGGCTTTCTGCTGCCAGAGTTCAGCTATATGATGTGCTTCATCCTTATCTGCTGCTTTCCATGCCTCATTGACCACGGCAAAAGAGACATATTCCATCGGTATATTCATAAGCGGATCAGCAGGGTGCGAATTTTCATCAAGCACGGCCAGTATTCGTGATGATTTCATGCGTTTAACACATTCATCCGGAGAAACAGTTGTGAGTTCATCAGTAAAATATTTCCTGTCTGCTGCTGTAGGGGTTCTTTCGCGGCGTACTCTGGCCGTGGCTTCAACAAATTCGCTGACTGCACCTCCTTTGCGAATAATATTGAATTGTTTAACAGCCTGTACCAGATCATTTATGTCAGAAGATGCCACGAATCCAAGGTTCGGTGTATTATTCCTTATGAACCCGGCTGTATAAACCAGGAATCCTCCACTGCCTGCATATTGATAATCAACATACAGTACAGGTTTTGCCGTATTAATAATTGTTTGTATAACCCTGTTCCAGCAATTTAACTGAAAAACAATATATCCACCTGTATTTAGTCCATTGTCAAGCTGCAATATATTTTCAGCAGCTTCCGGTCCGGATGCCACTGAGTGAACAAACTCGAACTCGGGGCAGTTTTCTGCCAGGACTCTGTTAAAATTTGCCATCACCGGTGCGAAGTCAAATCCTATATTGGGCCAGTCAGGGCCCGGCTGCACAACATTAGTTACGGAGTAGATGATATGAATTCTCATTTTCTCCCTCGGACTGCAGGAGTTAAGGCTCGCCATAGGCATGGCTGCAATGCAGGCCGAGCATGCGGCACATGAATTTACGAAACGGCGGCGGGTGATGGTTCCTGAAGAATAGGGAGGTGCAGTTTTTTTCATTGTAGAAGTTATTCGATGGGTGTTTTGAAAGATATAGCAAATTATGAAAATTAGGTGTGCAATGCAAGCTGTGGCTTTTATTCACCCCCGCTTGGGGTTTGGCAGGGAGCAGGGGGCAGGGAGCAGGGGTTGAATTTATTCACCCCCGCTGGGGGTGATTGTTAATTTCTGTGGGCTATATCCCCGGGTGGGACCGGGGCTATTGTTATTCAGCGCCTCCGGTGCTGGGGGGTTGATCTTGGTGGCTCTTTACCCCGGGGTGGAACCCGGGCTATTGTTATTTACCCCCTCCGGGGGTGTGCAGGGGACAGGGTTATTGTTATTCACCCCATTCCGGGGCTGGGGAAAGTGTGGATGCTTTTTGTTATTTTTACATATCAATGCCTTAAACATATGCTTTCATGATGAACAAATTATTATTTATTCCCGGTTATATTATACTAAGTTATCTCCTCACTTCCTGCACAACGGATAAACCTGACATTACAACACCCAATATTGTAATCATCTTTTGTGATGACCTGGGTTATGGTGATATTGGTACCTATGGTGCAAAGGGATATGAGACACCCAACCTGGATAAACTGGCCAATAATGGTTTGCGTTTTACAGACTTCCTTTCAGCCCACGGTGCATGCTCGGCTTCAAGAACTGCATTGCTTACCGGTTGCTATGCCAACCGCCTTAATATGCCGCAGGTTTTCAGCCCGAATTCACAAACGGGCATCAATCCTGATGAAATGACCATAGCTGAATTACTCAAACAGAAAGGGTATGCAACGGGCATTTTCGGCAAATGGCACCTTGGTGACCTTGAGCTTTTTCTCCCTCTCCAGCATGGTTTTGATGAATACCTGGGTATACCATATTCAAATGACATGTGGCCTGTTGATTATGACGGTGGTCCGATTACAGAAGAATCAATAAACCCGGGTAAGGCTAATTACCCTCCCCTCCCACTGGTAAAGGATAACGCAGTGCTTAAATACCTGAACGGGCTGGAAGACCAGGACAGATTAACTACAAGGTATACCGAAAGAGCCGTAAGCTTTATTGAAAAACATAAGGATGAGCCCTTCTTCCTGTATGTACCCCATTCAATGCCCCATGTGCCGCTGGGTGTTTCAGATAAATTCAGGGGAAAAAGCCGGCAGGGTATGTTCGGTGATGTAATAATGGAAATAGACTGGTCGGTTGGTGAGATAATGAAAGCCCTTGATGAAAACGGTCTGGTTGAAAATACACTCGTGATATTTACCAGCGACAATGGTCCATGGCTCAATTACGGTAATCATGCAGGCTCCACCGGTGGACTGAAAGAAGGTAAAGGAACGAGCATGGAGGGAGGAGTGCGTGAACCCTGCATCATGAACTGGCCTGCTTTAATCCAGCCGGGTCAGGTTTCAAACAGGCTTGCATCAACGATAGACATTCTTCCTACGATAGCTGATATTACCGGTACACAATTACCCGACCATAAAATTGACGGAGTAAGCATTTTGCCTCTTCTGCGCGGGGACACAGATGCTGAGCCCAGGAAAACATTTTATTATTATTATCACAACAACAACCTTGAAGGCGTACGTATGGGCCACTGGAAACTTGTCTTTCCTCATGCTCACCGTTCATATGAGAATGTATTACCGGGCAATGACGGTTTCCCTGGTTCTTACTCAGAGGGCAAAGCTGCATATGCGCTGTATGACCTGCGCAGGGATCCCGGTGAAAGGTATGATGTAATGGAACAGTATCCCGAAATACTAGCAGAAATGGAAAAGCTGGCTGAGCAGGCAAGGACCGATATAGGAGACGAATTGACGGGAAGGGAAGGTAAAAACCGGAGACCAAGGGGAAGTATTAATTATTAATTATGAACCGAGCAATGTGAATCATTAATAATATAAAACAGAATATAAATGAGTGGAAATAATGATCCCGGCAAAGAAGAAAAAAAGAGAATAGTAAGTATCTCTATCGACCTTATATTAAAACTAGGAGGATTGTTCCTTGTAGTATTCCTGTGCTATAGGATAGTACAACCATTCATAAACATACTTTTATGGTCTCTTATTATCGCTATTGTATTGTTTCCCCTGCTTGAATTACTCAACAGGTATTTCGGGGGAAGGAAGAAGTTGGCAGCTTTACTGATTACACTGGTCAGCCTGTCGGTGCTGGTTTTGCCCAGCATATGGCTTGTCAACCAGATTGTTGATGGGGTAAAGTATATTGCTGATATGATCCCGGAGGGTGAGCTGTATGTCCCGCCACCCAGTGATGCCGTGGCCAACTGGCCACTGATAGGACAATGGCTGTATGACAAATGGATGCAGGCATCAGTGAATCTTGGTGAGTCAATAAAAGGCTTTATGCCCCAGATCAGCAATTTCGTAGAAAAATTACTCGGGGCCATTGCCAATACTGGCATGGGCATATTACAGTTTGCTCTCTCGATCATCCTGGCGGGTATTTTCCTGGTCTATTTCAAGAATGCCTCACGACTAGGGAAGGTTATATTTGAGAAAGTGGTCGGCGACAGGGGTGAAGAGTTCATGGAAGTATCACTTACAACCATACGCAATGTGGCAACAGGGGTGCTGGGTGTAGCAATAATACAAACCACTCTTATGGGGATCGGGCTTATACTTGCCGACATACGCCTTGCTGCGGTATGGATCATTATTATACTGATCATGGCTATTGCCCAGATCCCCATAATACTGTTCAATATACCACTGATCATTTACCTCTTTGCCTTTATGGACCCATTGCCTGCTGCTTTATGGACAGCCTATTTCCTTATAATGGGCCTTTTAGATAATATTCTCAAACCACTGATCATGGGCAAGGGAGCTAATGTACCCATGCTGGTTATTTTCTTCGGTGCCATTGGCGGTTTTATAGCTTTTGGTTTTATGGGCCTGTTCCTTGGTGCTATTATACTGTCGCTGGCTTATAAGTTGTATGTTACATGGGTCACGGTATAAAGCAGTGAGCCCTGACGCTCCCGTTGGTCGGTCAGGGTCTCCGCTCTGCTCCGACAGGGAGCAGGGAGCAGGAAGAATCGAAGTTATTGAAGTGAATTCCTGAAAGATGTGATTCTTTTGCTCATATAAGCAAGATCAATCATTAATTTTGATTTAATTGTATCATCAATTATTAATCTCCTGTGGAATATAATAATCATATTTGCACATTCGAAAACTGATCTTCTGGCAATATTAAGAAATTGACCGAATTCCTTTTTTGAAAAAGAACAAGATCCTTCGGCAATATTATTTGAAACTGATAAAGCTGATCCTCTTAACTGTTCAGCAAATTTATAGAGCCGTTTGCTGTCAGCCAATTCTGCAATATCAAATAGTCTGTCCCCAAGATCAATAGCATCTTGCCATTTTTCGAAATCTTCAAATCTAAAATGTTTCATAGTCTTCCAGTTTTAAATGCAACAGGTATTTAACGATCAATTATTACTAAAATATTAAATCTCCCAACTCATTTCTCCCTGCCCCTTGCTCCATGCCCCATGCAAAATCGAAACAAGCAGGTTTCCCAGGACAGCTGCTGAAAGTAAAAGAGTTACTGTTTTCTTTATTGAGGATTCTTCCTCAGTATTTCCATCGCCGTCATGTAACCACTGTATATTGCGCCGGAGAAGCCACCGCCAAATTTGCCCCAGGCTGAAGCAATATGAAGATTATCGGGCAGGACAGACAAATAATCATTTGATTTGCCCGGTTTCTGAGCAAAACCATACACTGCCCCACCTTTGTTACGGGTGAAATGTTTTACAGTAAGAGATGTTGCTACTTCAATATATTCAATAGCATTTTTAAAACCCGTGATGAGAGTATCCAGCCTGGCAGTAATAAGTTCTGCCGCCCTGATCTTTTTCAGATTATATTCTTCACGGCTCAATGATTCCCAATCTTCAGGATAATCGACACAGCATGCAGCTCCTACGCTTTTCCCTTCAGGCGCCAGGTCTGAATCAACCTGGCTGTAGTCAACGAAAGTGAAGCTCCTTGTATCAAAATCAGAATGATTATTAGAAATGATATCAGCCTGGTTTTTTACTGATTTATCGAATATGAAAGTTGAGTAATATTTATTACCAACTGATTTCAGATCAGGTTTAAAGCCATAATAGACAGTAAGTAATGATGCCCCGATTTCGTTATCCTTAATTGCGTTGCTGAGTAATTTTCCTTTATCTGAAGGCAACAACTTTTCAGCCAGAAGCGGTAATGATGAGTTTACTATTATTTCGTCAGCTTTGTCCGAAAATAAATCACTATCACCCTTTGATTTTTTATACCTCACTCCTGACGGTTTATCATTCTCATATATTATACCTGTAACTTCATGCTTAAGCCTGACATCTCCCCCATTGTTTATAATTATCATTGACAGTGCATCAGAGAGTTTTTGTGATCCGCCCTTCACAAAATTTGCGCGTCCCCCGTAATAACTGCCCTGTGCATTCAGGTAATAATTATATGAAAGAGTATAGGGGTCATCATGGTAATAACCCAGGTTACCAAGCAAAACAAATTTCAGGTCATCATCAGTTATTATTTCATCGAGGAATTCACCAATGCTTCTATCTTTCTTACCCCTCGTAGCTGCCACTATTCTTCGTGCATTCAGAACATGCTCAAAATACTTCTTGATCCCTTCTTCTTCACGGGGGAAAGAATTTATCAGGATCCTGATCGCCTCATCGGGGTCATGTGGAATTACTATATCATTTCTCTCATTATAAAACCTGTAAAATTCAGGCACAGGGAGAAATTCCACCAGGTCAAATAGTCCCAGGTCATCGAAGATTTTTGTTTTCATGTCGCTTGGATGCAAGCCGTCCATTTCATGCAGTCCCACCTCCATAGTGTAATCGCGTCGACAGAATGTTGTTGCACATCCTCCCGGTCTGTCGTGCTGTTCCAGGAGTAATACTTTCTTCCCTTCCTTTGCAAGTTTTGCTCCTGCTGTTAGGCCTCCGAGGCCGGCACCGATGATTATTATGTCGTAGTGCATGTGATTTGTATTTATTAATGGAATGATGTTATAACCACCCCATCCTCCCTGTGGTCGGGTACCCCTCCTTTAAAAAGGAGGGGAAAGTACTTTGAATAATTCCCATTAATCCAGTATTCCAATATTCCAGTATTCCTGATCATTTGATGGTTGGGATGGGGTATCTTTTATATTCAGCATGAGGATTGAACATATACCTGTAAGTTATATAATGTTTGGCAGGTACTGATCCTACCGACATAAATATTTTTCTCATTTTGGGATTGAAGTCGGCCACCCAGGAAAATTCTATCTCCTGATAATGTGATTTTTTAGCCATTACCTCTGCCACTTTTAATATTATACCTGACTCAATACCCCTGCTCTGGAATTTTGGTATTACTCCCATCAGTACTCCTCTTGCCCTTGTAATGGTCTTTTTCTTTTTCAGGTACAGGAATTTAATCATTGCCGGCAGGTTGAGCCTGCCGTTCAGGTGTTTGAGGATCATATTCACATCGGGCCACATAAGATAGATAGCAACCGGTTTGTCCTTATAATAAGCCAGCCATATAAATTCCTCATCAATAATTGCCTTTGCTTTTTTCAGTGTCTTTTTAATATATTCCGGCTCCATGGGCTCAAAGTTTGTTTTAAATGAAGCCCATGCTTCATTATAGATAGCTGCAAAATCGTTCACCCACCGGTCTGTTTCTTTCCAGGTGAAATGTTGAAAGGAATACTCCGGTTTCCCGGCAATCCATTCAGCTATCTTTTTAAATCGTGGTGGTAATTCCTTCTTAACGTCAAGATGAAATCCTTCCTGCTTATAATATATCCTGAAACCATATGATTCATAGATATGGCGGTAGTAAGGATGGTTGTATGCTATTTCGTATGAGGGGTGTGTAAATCCATCGACAAGCAGTCCCCAGTATTTATCTGTTTCCCCGAAGTTAATGGGCCCGTCCATTGCCTCCATGCCCCTGTCTTTCAGCCAGTCGCGGGCCGTGTCAAAGAGTTTATAAGCCGCTTCTTTATCATTTATACATTCGAAGAAACCCATTCCTCCTGTAGGCTGGTTCTGTTGCCAGGCAGTGTTTTCATCTATGAAAGCAGCTATTCTTCCGGCTGGTTTAGAATTTTCATTATATAAAATCCACCTTACTGCATCACCGTGTTTAAAAAAGATATTCCGGGAGGGGTCAAAAATAGATTCAACCTCATTATCAAGCGGGCATACCCAGGTATCATCATCCCTGTAGATAAGCCTGGCAACATCATGGAATAATTTTGCCTGTTTTTTACTTTTAACCTCAATAATTTTCATTCTAATATCAGGGCTTTCAGATGAGTTTCAGTTTTTACGATATATCTTACCTATCATCTCACTGTATTTTGTTTCAATCACCTGCCGTTTAAGTTTCAGGCTTGCTGACAATTCACCGCTGAGGGGAGACCATTCATCAGATACCAGTCGGAAGCGCAATATCTTCTCGCTTTCAGACAGTGTTTTATTCAACTTTTTTATTTCTTCAGAAAACACCTCTTGTATCCCTGGCAGGCAAATCAGCTCACTTAATTCCTCTTTATTGTACAGGCCATTGGCAATACACCAGTTTTTAAGATAATTAAAGTCAGGTACCAGCAGGGCGCTGGCAAATTTCTGATGTTCGCCGGTAACCATTACCTGGTCGATAAAAGGGGATTCCTTGAGTTTATTTTCAATTATCTGCGGTGCAACGAATTTGCCGTTTGAAAGTTTAAAGATATCTTTCTTGCGGTCGGTCACCATAAGGAATGTACCATCTTCAATATGGCCCACATCACCTGTATGAAACCATCCTTCTTCGTCGATAGCCTGTGATGTAAGCTCTTTGTCCTTATAGTAACCCAGCATTACATTATGTCCCCTGCATAATATCTCCCCATCATCAGCAATCTTCATCTCCACGCCATCGATAAGGGCACCTACTGATCCCAGCCTGCACAGGGGCTGCTCCTGCCTGTTTATTGTAATAATTGGTGAAGTTTCAGTAAGTCCATACATATTGAGTATTTTTAGTCCGGCTGCCCAGAATATGCGTTCATGCCTGGCCTGAAGGCTTGCTCCTCCGCAGCCCACCAGTCTGACTTTACCTCCCAGTGCTTCGCGCCATTTGGAGAATATAAGCTTATCGGCTATACGCAGTTTACTGTAATAGAACCATGATTTTTGACCGAAAGGTTTATATTTCAGTCCCAGGCCGACAGCCCAGAAGAATATTTTTTTCTTCATTCCTTTCAGGGCTTTTCCTTTGGCTATCACATTATCATATACCTTCTCCAGTATCCGGGGCACTGCGTCAAAGCCTGATGCTTCAATCTCTTTCAGGTTAGCAGCAATGGTACCCATATTTTCTGCATAATAGATAGCTGTACCAGAATACTGGGTCTGGTAGTTACCCATCCGTCCGCCTACATGACATAAAGGAAGAATACTAAGGAACTTATCCCCGGGTGCAATTCTGAACACCTCAGCTGCAGCAAGGAAATTCTGTACAAGGTTTCTGTGTGACAGCATCACCCCTTTTGCCCTTCCTGTTGTGCCAGAAGTGTAAATAAGGGATGCGGGGTCATCAGGCAAAATGCCTGTTTTCAGCGACTCTGTTTCTTGAATAATTGAATCATTGCATTTTTTACCTCTTTCAACTATTTCATACCAGTTTGGCACTCCATCTATTTCATCAAAAGTAAAGACATGGTTAATCCCTTTTATCTCATCACAGATAGGCTTAATGGTATTATAAAGCTTTTTGTCTGAAATAAGTACCATTGATGATTCGGAATGCTCAAATACATAACGGTATTCATCACAGCTCATAGATGTAAAAACCGGAACATGAACGACCCCGATCATTGACATTCCCATATCGACAAAATTCCATTCGGGCCGGTTATTTGTTATGGTAATAATCTTATCTCCTTTCTTAAATCCGAGTTCCAGCAGTCCATATGCAAAGTGGTGAGATATCTCGTTATATTCACGGACACTGTAGCAAATCCACTTTCCGTCTTTTTTTGCTGCCAGTGCATCTTCCTTATCCGCAAAATGCAGCATATACCTGTCGAGCAGGTCGAATGTCCGGGTTGGTTCCATGGCTGATATTATTGGTTGTATGCAAGATAGGAAAAGTTTAGAATTAATATGTTGAACCGAGCCCCGAATCTTAGGGGGTGAGCTCACGAGTCCCGAATCTTCGATTCGAGGATCCTCGAGAAAGCATAGCTTTTTCGGGACGGAGATTGTGGATGGTGGGAGCGAGTAATTGTTGAACTGTTTAATCGTTGAAGCGTTAGTTTATTAAAAAACTTCAACAATTTAACGATTCAAGGATTAAAAATTTACCTTTAAGGCTTACCACTAAAAAAGTGATATATGAAAGTATTCAGGCCATGGGTGTTCCAGGGTTCAAAAAGGAGGAAAAACTATTTTGAAGGCTGGTATTTCAAACATGTTTCTGCCGACAGAAGGAATGTATATGCTATCATTCCCGGTTTATCATTATCAGAAAATGACAGTCATTCTTTTGTCCAGGTTCTGAACGGTTTAAATGGCGAGACATTTTATTACAGATATCCTGTCAGTAGCTTTAAGGCCTCCACCAGGGTTTTATCGGTTGAAGTTGATAAATCGTCGTTCTCCTCCCATCATATTAGCCTGCATCTTGATGACAACCGTGGAAGTATTCGCGGGGAACTCAGTTATGGATCTTTTAATGGTTACCCCTCCACACTGACAAGACCGGGGATTATGGGCTGGTATTCATTTGTTCCTTTCATGGAATGCAAACATGGAATTGTATCAACCGGTCACTCCCTGGATGGAAAGATTAACATACAGGGTAAGAGCATTGATTTTGATAAGGGCAAGGGGTATATTGAAAAAGACTGGGGAAAATCATTCCCTGAATCATGGATATGGCTTCACTGTAATACATTCAAATCATCGGATGCCTCATTCACTTTTTCTGTTGCCAAGATACCCTGGGTGGGGAGTTTTTTTATAGGTTTCATTTCTTACCTGAGTTTTGGCACCCGGTTCTTTAATTTTTCAACCTGGTCGAAGGCTGCAATTGAATCACTTGAATACAGGGATAACATCTTAAATATCACAGTGGTTAATAAAAAATACAAGCTTGTAATAAAGGCTGTTAATAATATGCCAGGTAATCTCAGGGCTCCGGTCAGGGGATCAATGACACGGATAATAAAAGAGACCGTTGATGCAGGGGTTGAAATAAGGTTAATGGATAACAAAGGCGCTATACTGTTTGAGGATAAGGGGACAAGGGGAGGAATGGAGCTTATTGAGAGGATGCTTGAATATTTTAAATGATTTGTTGAAGTGTTGAATTGTTAAACTGTTGAATTGGGTTGTTGAAGAGACTGTTCAGTAAAGTGTGTCATAAGTTAAAATAAAAAAACAGTAACTTAT
>CAZNYS010000060.1:0-21649 GCA_964577305.1 uncultured Rikenellaceae bacterium | reverse complement strand
GATTGTAATATTATCTCCTCTTATAAAATCCTTGAATCCTCGGGACTCGGTTCCATTAATACAATATTCCAGTAAAAACAGACCTACTCTATTGTAATCTCTAAGACCTCCTTAATATCTCGTGATGATACTCCTATCATCAATTTGAAATCTCCCGGCTCAATATTCCAGTCACCAAGTTCTTCATCATAAAATGCAAGATCCCTGACAGGAATAGTCAGTTCAACGAGTCTTTTTTCTCCCGGCTCCAAATTAACTTTTCTGAATGCTTTTAATTCCTTTAAAGGTCGCATTACAGACGACTCAACATCACTGGCATAAACCTGTATAACCTCTGCCCCATTCATCCCGCCTGTGTTTTCTATTTCAACGGATACAACAATATTATCATATTCTGAATATGAATCCTTATCGGTATTGGCAGAATTAATACTGAATGAAGTGTATGACAAACCGAAGCCAAATTCAAAAAGAGGTTCTATATTTTTTGTATCATGCCACCTGTAACCAACAAGTATATCCTCTTTATATACCTCTTTATCATTTACGCCCGGGTAAGATACCTCATCAAAAGAATGGGCACCGTTATCCTCAAGTTTAACCGGAAAAGTAAAAGGTAGCTTCCCCGAAGGATTAACATCCCCGCAGATGATATCGGCTATAGCATGTCCACCTTCACTGCCCGGGTACCAGGCCTGTATTATGCCCCGGACATCTGATATCCATGGCATAGCAACAGCATTACCACTCAGCAATATCACTCCAACATTTTTATTCACTGACAGTATATCCTTTATAAGTTCATCCTGTCCGAAAGGAAGGCCCAGTCCTTCACGATCTCCATTTTCACAATCCTGTTTGTGGCTTTTATTCAATCCCCCGATAAAAAGTACAACATCAGCATTCATGGCTGTTTCAACAGCCACCTTCCTGAGTGAATCAGCATCCAGTGATGATGGCAGCACATATCCGTAAACAGATGGCCCGGAAGCATAGCCCATTGTATGGTCTATAGTGGCATTCACATACCTTTCCCTTATCCCGTCCAGGGGTGATATCTCATGAATTGGTTTCAACTCCGATGATCCTCCACCAACACTCATTTTACGTGTGGCATTCTCGCCAATAACAGCTATCTTAATATTAGTATCAGGGCTGACAGGAAAGAAATTATTGTTGTTCTTAAGAAGTACAATACCCTCCTGTGCCACTTTTCTTGCTACATCGAAATGAGCCTGGCTGCCCTTTGATCCAAGTGGCCTGTCGGGGTCCATAGTTGTACGGAACATCAGTCTGAGTATTCGCCTTACCTTATCATCTACCACGCTTTCATCTATTTCCCCGCTTTTTAACATCTGCAGGAATGGATATGCCAGGTAATAATTATCATATGCATTCCTCAGGGAATATGTCAAGCCATCCGAGCCTGTTCCCATTTCGATATCAAGTCCATACAGTGCAGCCTCCTTTGTATTATGAGCTGAGGCCCAGTCAGATACTAAAACACCATCGAAACCCCATTCCCCCTTAAGGATTTGATTAACGAGGATCTCGTTATGTGTACAATACTGTCCTTTATACTTATTATACGAGCCCATAACCGACCAGGCCTTTCCTTCAGTTACTGCAGCTTTAAAGGCCGGCAGGTATATCTCATGCAGGGCACGGTCGCTGAGCTGAACATCAATATTATTACGTCGTGTTTCCTGGTTATTCAAAACATAGTGCTTAACGCAGGCAGCCACACCGTTCTCCTGTACTCCCCTGACATAAGGAACCACAATCTTCGAGGCCAGATAAGGATCCTCGCCCATATATTCAAAATTCCTCCCGTTAAGTGGCGTCCGGTAAATATTCACTCCCGGTCCCAGCAGGATATCTTTTTTCCTGTATCTTGCTTCCTCTCCTACAGACAGCCCATATTTATACGCCAGTTCAGTATTAAAGGTGGAAGCAAGACATGTAAGTGCCGGGAAAGCAGTACACGAATCATTCGTCCAGCCTGCATAAGCCCAGCTATCCCATTCAATCTCGGCACGCACACCATGAGGTCCGTCCGACATCCATAACCCGGGAATACCAAGACGCTCAACGCCCGGTGTACTGAATTTTGACTGTGCATGGCACATCCTGACTTTTTCTTCCAGGCTCAATTTATCTATTATTTCACTTATCCTTTCCTCAGTACCAGGCCTAATCTCCTGGCTATGGAGATAAGCTGAGCAGCAAAAAAACAATGTACCCGCAATAAAAACGTTCCTTTTCATATTCTTAATTCTTATATTTCAAAAAGTTGATCTCCTTGTACAATAACATCTACATTCTTAATTATACCACTTCTCTTAAACACTGCCTGGCTTAGTTCGTAACTTAATGCTGAATCATCACTGACTTTATCATCACCACTGCTAAAACATACTTTTACCATGGTTTCCTTTCCAATAAGATACCTAACAGGAGTACCACAGAAAGTGAACTCAAGCTGTTCTGCACCATCTTTATCTTTTATAAACTCATTCCGTCTCAAGAGTGCCGGATTGAAATGTAAGCGTCCATTTTCAATCCTTATGCCCAGTTCAATATACCTTGATACTATATCCTCTTTCACCTGCCCTGTCATACCCGGTTGCTGTACACCCATCATTGAAGGGGTATGAGAATACGGATCACCCGGGAATGCCCCATAATCAGGTGGTTCTTTGTCCATTCCTATTCCTGATTTAAGCCTGTAGTAAAGTGAAGCCAGTCTTTTTCGTGTTCTTTCGTCGCAGTCTTCGTTATATGCCCTTGCAACACACTCCCCTGTTGCAAGTAACATTTTAGAAACCATATGCCAGTAAATACTGCCAAGTCCTTCATATTTGTAAAAGGAACCACTCCTTCCCGTGAAATGCTTATGTTGAAATACCAACTCAAAGATACTGGTAATTATTTCCCTTTCGTCTTCAACCATAATGCCGTACTGACCGGTCAACCTGTCAAGGGCATTGTTTAAATCTTCAGCACTTTTGAAACTTCCGTTAAAATGATAGCCTCCCCTGATATCTTTCCGTATTATTGAAACATCGCCATCATAAACCAGTTCCGTAAGAAGGCGTGATTTTGAAATATCCTTTTTGTCAATATTATTATTTGATCTGAATGATTTAAGCTCCCTGTCAGGATAAAGCATAAAACTGTTTTGATCGGCCCTGAACAGGGCACTATCATACATATTTTCAATAAGTTCAGCAGTCTCACCCGGTCCCATTATTTCACTGCTCAGTACTGCAACCTGTCCCTCAAGCATTTCCTGTAAAGGTATTACCTCAATAGATGACTGTGCTATATTTATCAGGTTATAAGCATTATATAAGCCGTCTTCCCGCCTGTTGTCTGATATGCTTAAATCAATGTATTCAGATACAAGGTCAAGAAAATCGATCAACCTGCTAACTTCAATATCAGTGAAGCTATCTGAAAAACCTTTGTAGACCTTTGTACGGTAATTGCTCCCGGCTTTACCCAGGTCGTCCGTTATATTTTTGCGGAGGTTGTCATCAAGGTCAGCAGCCACTTTATTCTTCCTCTCCAGAAGTATACTAAATGTGGTTTCGAACAATTCAAGAATCTCATTTCTTATTCTATATGTCTCCTGCCCTGCCCTGTTATACAATTCTTTAAGGAAAAGTATCATTCTGCGCATATAGTAAAGTGTAACCATTGATGCTCCGTTCCCTACCAGGGCATTGTTTGCATCATTCCACTCCGGACGCTGGGTATTCATCCAGATGCCGGCACCCGGGATGAAGTTAACAAGCTTAGCAAGCAGCGAAACGAGTATCTTCTCTGTAAATGACGCCTTTAATACATTCCCTTCTTTATCCATTACCATTCTGCCATCTGCCCCTATTACAGAGCTTAATCTGCTAATCTCACTATTTCTTTCAGCATCAAAATCAATTGTTTCGTATGGGTTCCTTATAATCTCATGATATTCTTTTATCCTGTATGGTACATTGGCATAAGAGAATATTTGTAAATCCAACCACTCATTCAGCTGCCCGGGTTTGAATTCATATGCCAGTTCAAGCAGCCTGAGGAGGTAAATAACCTGGTGATCACCCCAGTAACCTATATACGCCCATGGATTACCAGGATCCGGTGCCTCCCAGTCTATGCCATCACTGCTTATCCGGTAAGGATTATGACCATCAACCGTGGAACTGTTCAGAAACCTTGATATCATTGAAGGAAGGAATCCAGGATATGATAAAGCAAGAGCCTCCCAATTCTGAAAAATATCACGCCAGTTACCCTGATAACTGTATGATAAGGTACCATCCTCTTCTTTTAACCTGATATCAAACCTGTTCCAAGGCCTGCTGGGGTCTCCATGGCGCCTGCTGAAGCTAATTGGTAAATACTCATAGGTAAGTCTCAGCAAATCCCTGTCGCCACTTTCTTTTGCACTTTCAACCAGCATATCCAGAAGCAGTGTTTCAGGCAGGGTAGCAAGCCAGCTCTTATGCTCCTGTGATACCTTTTTGTTAAACCTGTGCAGGTGTCTTTCAAAATATTCCCTGCGTATCTTATAACCATTCTCAAACAATCCACCCCTCATAGAGTTAAAAAGTACGTTTGAGAAATGACGTATACAGCTCATTTTATCAGCAGTAATCTGGATACCGTCAGCAAGACTCACAAGGTGATGTAACTTCTCTGTTCCAAGAGCCACATCCTTTTCCAGGATAGCAGGCAAATCATTATTATTTTCTAACAAATAAACAAGTTCTTCAACGTCAGATGAATCCTGCTCCAGTTCGATTACATAATAGCTTTGTATTGTTTCAAGGAGCTTAAGTTTAAAATCACCTACCGTAAAATAGCAACCCCTGATACCTTCTGATCCCTTTTCTGTTTCGGGAACTCCCCCCCGTTCGAATTCTTTTAATTGTTTCTCGCTTAATAGCAAATACACAGGCTCATACCCTGTAAACCAAACAGTTGTGCATCTCAGGGCTTCACTGGGTACAGCACGGTCAACAGGGATTGATGCAAGTCTGAAGATACCCAGTCCAGTGAGCATATCCAGCTCATTCTTCTTATATGCGTCAACCAGGGTACTCAGGTCAGCCTGCATTTGCTGGTTTACCCCATATGGAAGAATATTCTGTATTCCATCCAGAACAGAGATATGAACATCCTGTTTCGAATTATTTATTAATGAGCTTTTTTTTATCCATCCATAGCTTTCGCTATTCATCCAGGAATAACGATAAATAAGGTTCAGATCATTATTGACCTCCTCAAAAATTACCCTGTTTCCTATTATGTTTTTATACAGGTTACACCGGATATCATATACTCCCCTGTAAAAGTCTGAAAATGGCTCCCAGAGTAATTTTTTATCATTTGAGCCATACAGGATAACGGTTTTGCTTCCTGTTGTTGAGTTTGATTCATGTATCTTGTCATCGTTGTAGTAGGGAAATATTGCATTGTCAGGATTTTTCCGTCCTGCTGTCAGTCCTCCGGTACTGGAAATATACATCCAGTGGTCTGAACTGCTAACTATTGACATTAAGAATGGACCCATAAGATCGTAATTCTCAATGACATAATATTCCATCCCGTCAATATTCACCAGTTTGCCATGGACTTTGCCAATGGGCAGTCTGAATCTTTGATTACCTATATATATTTTATCTGACAATTATCCTCCCGTTACTCAACTTTAAAAGGAATATTCACCGTTCCTGCGTGATTATGATTATCTTTTATATAGATAAAAAGGCGGTATTCATCTATTTCACCGGGTGCAATAAAAGATATCTTCCCTTCCTGATCGCAGTTTATTTGTGTTTCCACTGACTCAGGTCTTGATTCGAAGTCGCCTCCATTGCCAAGGTCGGTTGCCTCTTTCATAATTTCACACTCTATGACTACGCTATCCCCGTCAGGATCTGAGTAGTCAACCGAAGCGGTATTCTCAGATCCGGCCTTAACAGTGATTCCCGCATAACGGTCCAGTCCATTCATTTCAGCCTTTATTATTGTTGGGGCACGGTTTTCGGGCCATTCCCCGGTCCAGAAATACTGCATAACATCTATAGCTTCCATCTTTTCACCGCTTTCTGTAAAGAGACCGTACCATGAAGGTGTTCGCTCCTGTTTCTGCCCCCACAGGAACACGTATGAGCCCATGCAGTTGGAGCTGTCAGCAAGAATGACATTCTCATATCTGTATTTAACTGCTTCGGCTTTTTCAGTCGAGGTTTGTTCAATTGGTGCTCCCCATGGTGTAGATGGAACTTCCCAGTGCCCTGTCGCTCCCCATTCGGTAACAAGATAGGGGCCTTCATATCCCGAGTCTTCCAGCCTGGTAGCCAGATTTTCAATATCGCCATAAAACTGGACACTCAGGAAGTCGATATCCGGACAGTTCTCTTTAATATAATCCACTTCCCCTTTACCTATACCTGCGAGCATTGTTGTAGTGGGGTGATTCCCATCAATTTCATGAATCATTTTTGCTAAATCATTCACGGCATCCCATACTTTCTTATTCGTATAACCCTGGTTTAATTCATTACCTATACCCCAACCCAGTAAAGCAGGGTGGTCTTTTAGTTCCATTACCTGTCTCCTGATATCCTTTTTTTGTTCTGCAACCCAGGCAGTATCGTTATAGTCAAAACCATGACGTTCTCTTCCCACTTCTATACCCATTAACACCAGCAGTCCATGCTCATATGCTTCCTCCAGCACCTCTTTACCTGACCTGCTGCCATTATCAGTATGCCATGTTCTGAAAGAATTGGCTCCGCTCTCCTCCAGAGCTTCAATATTACCATACTCTAACCCGGCACCTTTAACGAAAAACTCTTTCCCATCAACAAATAACCTGTATTTACCGTTGGTCTGTCTTAGTTCAACTTTGCGGGGACCATCCATCAATGAGTTCTTACTCGTTTGTGAATTTTTACAACCGTAAGCCATAATGGATATCAATCCCACTACTACTACTAATACCTTTTTAAATTCTACCATCATCATATAAGATTTAGTTATTTTTTCTTAGCCAGTACCACTTCCAGTTCTTCAAGCGTTTTGCCTTTGGTTTCCGGCAGTGTAAACAGAATAAAGATCAGTCCGATAGCTCCAAATACACAGAAAATAAGAAATGTGACAGAATTCCCGAAGTTTGCAAGCTCCCATGGAAAAACAAGCTGAACAAGAAAACTGACACCTGAATTGATAAATCCAACAAACGATATTGCCACAGCCCTTACCCTGTTTGGGAACAATTCTGAGAACAGGACCCACATCACAGGGCCTATTGATATAGCAAAAGAAGCAACAAAGCCCAGTATACCGATAAGGACAAGCCATGGATTAATATTTATTGCCTTGGTTATCAAATCGCTCTGATATTTTGTCAGCACTTCTTCACCCAGGTTCCTGGATACGGCCTTTTTGAAACTCTGATCACTGTTATAATTTATATCCTGGATTTTATACCATTGAGGGCTGTCAATCTGTTCTTTGAGCACTTTCACATCTTCACTGTCAAGATTATAGGTAGCCTTTCCAAAGCCGACCGACAGCAGGCCCATAAATATTATTATACCTGAAAGGCCAATCACGAGTAAGAATTTCCGTCCCAGCCTGTCGATCAGCCACATGGCCAGTACAGTAAACGCCAGGTTCGTAAGTCCTACCAGTATTGCCTGGGAAAATGATGCATCGGTGCCTATTCCTGTCTGCTCAAATATCATAGGAGCATAGAAAAAGACAGCATTTATACCTGTAATCTGTTGTGTTATAGCAACGACTATACCTATTAAGAGTACAAGCTTCAAAGCCGGTTTAAATAGCTCTTTGAGAGGTACAGATTTACTTTTTTTATCACTCTCAAGGTTTTCTTTGAGTGCTGTCAGGACATTTTTGGCCTGCTCACTACCAGTTACTCTTTCGAGTATTCCGAGTGCCTCCTGCTCCCTGCCTTTCATTGCCAGCCACCTTGGGCTTTCAGGCACTGCAAGAAGGAATACAAAATAAAGCACTGCCGGGAGTGTTTCCAGTCCAAGCATCCATCTCCAGTTATATTCATCAATCCCCAGGGAACTAACCCAGTCTGCAGGGTCATCACCAAGGCGTAATATAAGATAGTTGGTAAAGAATGCCACTGATATACCAAGCACTATGTTCAGCTGGTTAAATGACACCATTGTACCACGTACCCTGGCCGGGGATATTTCAGCAATAAACATAGGTGCTGTTATCAATGATGCACCTACTCCAAAACCGCCTATCATTCTTGCTATTACAAGGAAAGCAAAGTTTGGTGCCAGTGCTGATGCGACAGCAGATACACCAAAAAGAGTGGCTGCTGCCCTTAGAATTACTCTCCGCCCAAAACGGTCACTCAATGGCCCGGCAAGCATCATTGCCAGTGTCGCTGTAAGAGTTAAGGAGCTTACAGCCCATCCAAGCTGTATCTTGGTAAGGTTAAAATCCAGTTCAATAAACTTTACCACTCCCGATATTACAGAGGCATCGAAGCCCATAAGAAAGCCCCCGAGTGCAACAATAAGGGAGATACGATAAATATATCCTCTTGAATTAGCCATTATTTATTATTAGTCGTAAATTCTATTTTCAGTATATATAAATACCTGTTTAATTCAACTGATAAACACGTACATAGTCAATTTCCATAACTGCAGGGAAAGCCTCATCGTCAACACCATCCACTCCTCCGTATGTACCGCCTACCGCAATATTGAAAAGAAAATAAAACGGATGATCAAATGGCCAGTTATTCTGATCATAAGTACCCGGTTTATTATAAGTAAGTATAATATTGTCTACACTATCAATATAGAATTTCAAGTGCGTATAAGTCCAGATAAGACCATAAATATGAAATTCCTCTTCAATTGAAGGCAAAGAGATAAACCCTGATGTTATTGCATTGCCCAGGTTATGGTTATTGCTTTCAGTATGTATTGCACTGCTGAAATAATCGGAGTTCCAGCTGACATATTCCATAATATCTATCTCTCCGCATAAAGGCCATGATGTCCCTTCCTGGATAGACCTGCCCAGCATCCATATCGCAGGCCATAAGCCTGATCCTTTATATTCAGGCATCTTTGCCCTTACCTCAAACCGGCCATAGGTAAAACTCTCAGCGCCGTTTATCCTTGAGGATGTATAGTCTCCTACATCCTGACCCGTGCCTGTCTTCAGGGCGGTGATTTTTAGTGTTCCGTCAGACAATGAAGTATTTTGGCCATCTGTATAGTTTTGCAATTCATCATTTCCCCATCCATTAGCACCTGTCTCATGAACCCATTCCGAATCATCTATCTCTGAACCATCAAACTCATCTGACCATACAAGCTCGTAGTGATCAAGATAGTCAGGATCATCTGCCTGAATGGTAATTTCTTTGCTTATGGTTTTGGAAATATCGCCTCTGTGTATTTCAAGCTCAATATCATACGAGCCCCCCATGGCAAGGTAAAGTATTCTTACTTCGCCCGGTACTCCATTAAATTCCCTTCCTGGGTACCTCCAGGTAATACTCTCGTAATCTCCGGTACTAACATCAGTTAACTTGAGAAGATTGGGATAGCCGGAAATAATTTCATATTCAAAGTCGGGATCCGGTGCACTGTATTCAATACTGACAGTTTTGGTCACTGATTTTTTATCATCGTCATTACCACTGGTACCCCATATCGTAAGCGTTACAGGGTATTCTCCCCTCACAGGATAAAAAATTGAATAGGTAAGCCTGTTGGCAGGTTGTCGTTTTGTCTGCTCTCCATTACCAAAATCCCACTGCATAAAACCCTGATCCCCAGAGGTGGTATTAACGAACCTCAGAATATTGGGGTCTTCTTCTGACACTTCATAACTGAAATCAGGGGTAAATTCTGAGTACGTTTCTTTCTGGCAGGACAATAATAATACACCCTGCAGGCTTACAATCAGAGTAAAGAATATTAAAAGAGAGAATGACTTTACCATATCCCTTCAAAGATTAGAGGAACCCAATTTGAGAATTTAGAAAAGAGAGTTTTATACCGAAATATAAAACTCTCTTCAAAAGGATTATATTTCTTTTCTACCGTTCGAAATATTACCGGCTAATTACCCAGACATAATCCTTCTATTGTTAAATAATCCAAACATTTTAAAGTTCTACTCTTCAGGCTTAAAATGCCAGGTCCAGCCTGTTGCCCATGAATTATCCGAGACATAAAGGATCATTTCATCTTCTGTTAATGATATTATCTGGTACACGCCATCGTGATTACCGATGTCATAGCCTGGAGTAATACCACCACCAAGAATATTAGGACCATTTACGTCAAGTGTCTGGTTCTTCACATCAAGTACATAACTACCAACCTCAGGAGTTCCACCCGGTTCAGCCAGATATGTGTAGTTTGCAGCACCATCTAAATCAAAAGTCATCGAACCATCGACATCAATAGGCGGCATATCACCTCCTCCTGCATTCCACCACAGTTCAGCCCAGTTATAGGGAGCTGACATATACCAATAGTTAGTGCCATCACCCGGAGCACCTGCAAACACCCATGTTTTGCCTGCAGAAGTGTTATCGCTCACAAGGTCATACCAGTCCTGGTCAAGTGCGTGATCGAGCTGGTCAACCTGAACATCAATGGTCTTTGAAAAGAATTCCTTTCCAAGTGTGCCTGTATAGGTAAATGTTGCAGTTCCGGGAATAGGCCAGATAAATGTAACTTTATTTGTTAAGGCCTTACCAAGAGTATAATCCCAGTAACCTGTTACTCCCGGGGTTGTCATTTCCAGGGTAATCTCATTACCTCCCGTAGTACTCTGGGATGATACCAGAGTAACACCGGCAACCGTTGTAGTATTTTCAAGTACATCTCTTTTCACGATAGGCTCACACGAAAAAAATGCCAGTGCAAGGAAACCGATAAAAAGACTCAATATTATTTTGTTTTTCATAACTCTGATTTTTTATTATTATGATCTTTTTATTTACCATCCCGGATTTTGCTGATACACTCCATTGGAAAGCCTTACTTCAGTCTCAGGAATGGGTAACAAACCCTTTGTCTCAGGCCTGTAAGTTACACTGTACTGTGCATCAACTCCGGAGTTCCTGACATCCAGAACATAGTCAAATGCTGTGTTGACATCACCCCAGCGTACCAGGTCGAACCAGCGCAATCCTTCAAAAGAAAGTTCATGCAACCGCTCTTCCTTAAGAGCTTCAAGCGTGTAAGCTCCCAGGGGATCGAGCCCTGCACGTACACGAACCTCATCCATCCCGTCAGGAGTTCCTGTGATCTCCGAATGCATCAATAATACGTCAGCAAATCGCATCAGGATAAAATCCTGGGCTGCCCATAGCTGCATGTCATTATTGGTCTGTCCATATATGTAATAGAACATACCGGCTACCCCATCCGCACCATCGTGCTGGATTGTCGTGTACTTTTTATTGAAGAATCCTGTTTCATGGTCTCCTTTATCACCCTCATAATCCTGGGTACCCATTTCCTCACTGCCAAGTTCAAGGATAGAACCCTGTTTCCTTGGGTCTGCATCGTCCCAGCTATCCCACAGGTTGGGATTAACAGGTCCCCAGCCCCAGCCTTGTCCGAACGGAACCAGTGAGTTATCACGCAGGCCGAAAAACAGGGGTACCCTGTTGTTATAATACTGACCCCAGTCCCAGTTACCGAAGGCATAACGTATAACGAACATTGTTTCGTAATTACCTGTACCGAAAGTAGGTGAATGACCATCCTGTCCTACCCAGGCAAGACCTTCTGCATCAGCCCATGGCAGCACAACTGAACCGGCACTGGTATTAACATATGAGTATGGCCATAAATTTCTGAAGTCGTCAGCCAGATCATAGCCACTGTTATCAATACAATCCTCAAGATAAGCAGCTACATCGTTAGCTGTCAGTGATCCACCTTCAGCAAGTGGAAGATCGCTTGTTGCTGTTCCCTCCTGATTGGTCATATAACCGGTATAGTAGAGGTAAGCTCTTCCCATATATGCTTCAGCAACCCACTTGTTAGCGTGACCGTAACTGCTGGTTGGTATACTTGGAAATGCGTTGTCAGGCATAGTTTCAATTGCCATTTTCAGGTCGGAAGCAATTTGAGCGTATGTTTCTGTTATTGTAGCCCTGGGGGCATCCCTTGCAGCATCCACGGAAAGTATCAGGGGTACACCACCAAAGAATTTTGCCATCCGGAAATAGAAGAAGGCTCTCATGAAATAAGCCTCTCCAAGTGCCTGATCTTTAAACTCAGTGGCTTCGGCCGCAGTATAAAAATAATCTGAGAAGTCAGCATCCTGGATTTTCTCGATAATAGTGTTTGCCCTGTAGATCCCGTTATAAGATACCGTCCAGAGATCACTATATGTATCTTCTTCCGGGTCTATAAAAGCATCGACTCTCTTTGCAGATTTATCATCAGGTCCTCCGCCTCCCAGCATCATGTCAGATAGCAGGTTTGCAGCCAGGTGTTCCATACTGTGAACCCCCGGGGTATACAGAGCATGATAGACACCTGCCATGGCCTCATTTATGTCCGTTGGCGAGCTGTAATAGTTCTCCAGGCTCTTTTCATACATGTTCTTTGTATCCAAAAAGTCCTCACCACAACTGGTTATTAATACCAGAAGTGCAGCAGAAATTATATATATTATCTTCTTCATCTGTTTTTATTTTTTTCTGTTTAAAATGAGACACTTAAACCAAACATCACCGTTCTGGCCTGCGGGTATAGGCCCAGGTCTACACCTGATGCCCAACTTGCATCATGTCCGAATCTTACTTCAGGATCCATGCCTTGATACTTTGTGAATGTATAAAGGTTCTTGAACGCCACATACACCCTGGCATTTGAGATAGCATCAAAGTTTGAAAGTAAGTCATCAAACATATAACCGACAGTCAAATTACTTATTCTCAAAAAATCTGCATCATATATATAGATATCAGATATAAAGTTCGTGTTCCTGTGAGATGATGAACTCAGTCGTGGAATACGGTCTGATGTACCTTCACCATGCCAGCGATTGAATATATCTGTTGTATAGTTCTGGTCAAAATTGTCGGCGAAAGAACGATAAGACCTTGCTACCTGCATCCCGAATCTTCCTATCAGGGTTGCATTTGCATATATTCCTTTATATTCAACATTTAACTGGGTACCCAGTTCAAAGTCAGGATTTGGATCACCAATCATGACTTTGTCTTGTTCATCAATCACTCCATCAAGGTTCTGATCAACAAACTTAATGTCACCTGGTCTCTGATCACTGAAATAAGGAAGGCCTTCGGGAGTAACCCAGGCCTCAGCTTCATCCTGGTTCTGCAGGATACCATCAGTTTCATAACCATAGAAGAACCCGATGGGAAAACCTACTTCGCACCTTGAGATAGCTGCTGTTCCCTGGGACAGTACATGACCGGGGCCATGTATTATACCATCTGCATTTGCAATCCTGGTAATTTCATTGTGGTTATGTGCACCTGTTAACGTAATTCCATATTTTAGATCTCCAAAATAATTGTTCCATCCTAAAGTCAGTTCAATACCCCTGTTCATGATATCTCCACCATTGATCCATGGTGCATCAGCACCCGATGTTCCAAGGATTGGAGCTATAACAAGCCAGTCTATTGTCATTTTCCTGTACCAGTCAAAAGTGAATTGCATCCGCGAGTTAAACAGCCTGGTATCAATACCAATGTTCAACTGTTCTGATGTCTCCCATGTTACATCGGGGTTTGTCACCCTGGCAGGTACAGCTGTTGGTGCTGATACCGTTTTTGTATCACCAAAATAATAACCCGGGCTCAGGTAAGCTATTGTCGAGCTGTAAATAAAATTACTGATCGACTGGTTTCCATTCTGTCCCCAGCTGGCCCTGAATTTGGCAAAATTCAGGAAATTTGATGTTGATGCCATAAAAGGCTCGTCGGAGAATATCCATCCCACAGCTATTGAAGGAAATACACCCCATCTGTTACCCTCTGCAAAATTGGAGGATCCGTCTGCACGCATTATGGCAGTGAGAAGATATTTTTCCCTGTAGTTATACTGTAATCTTCCGATATACGACATCAAACCGCCTCCTCCTGCAGCCCAGTCAGCTCCCCATGTGCTTATTGAATTGATATCGGATTTGTCAACATTGTTAAGATATGCGTAATCAGGATTCTGGAACCTGGTATCAGCCATCCAGCCACCTACTTCCAGGTTAATCTGATTCCTGTAGAGCTCGTTACCGACAAGAGCCGTAATTCTATGATCTCCAAAAACATGATTATAAGTAACTGTATTTGTTAATGTCCAGTTATTACCGAAATACATATTTTGTCTGGCGTTATCTGTTGGGCTTGAATAAAGTGTCCCAAGTGCATATGTAGGACCCCAGGACCTGCCACTACCAAACCATGCGTCAATACCATATGATGACCTGATCACAAGGTCTTCGATAGGCTGGATCTGAATGTATGCATTTCCTGCGATATTATTTCCTTTGTACCAGCCATAATTGTGCCTGTAAAAACATGTTGCAAGCGGATTGGTCTGGTTATTTGACAATCCTTCAAGTAATGGGGTAAACCCATTCGGATCAGGTGATTTATCCCAGTAAGCAGGCATTAAAGGATTGATTACAAGAGCATCATGAAGATCGTTCCAGTAAATATTTCCTGTCCCGACTGATCTGTTTACATTATTATTATATGTGAAATTTTCACCTACTGTAATAATATCATGCCGGTTGTTCTTCATGAGAACAAATTCTGTATTTATCCTGGTTGTAATCCTCTTCTGCCCGGCATCAATGAGGTCTCCTGCTATTATACCTGTCTGGTCAAGGTATGAAAAACCAAGAGAGTACATTATGTCCTGAGAACCACCAGTGATCGACAGGGAATGGCTTACCATCGGAGCATTTTCCTTGGTGAGCTCGTTAATCCAGTTGGTTCCTTCCCAACCACCCTGCAGTCTGGTCCATATTTCCTCACCAAGCTGCGTACCAAGGTTATCCGGGTAGTTATTATTCAGCCAGCTATTGTTCTTTAGCATTGTTTCCCAGTCGTAAGGTTGCAAACCATCATTAACCCGTCCCTCATCCATAATATACATATATTCCTGTGCAGTCAGAGGGGTAAGGTTCCTGTAAATATTCTGCAGGCCATAATACATATCGTACCGGATAACAGGTTTTGCACCTCTTTCACCCTTGGTGGTTGTCACCAGTACAACTCCATTTGCTGCCCGTGATCCATAAATTGTAGCGGAGGCAGCATCTTTCAGAATATCGATGGACTCAATATCTGACGGATTCAGATAGTCAATATTGCCTACTGTGACTCCATCAACAATATAAAGCGGATTGGCATTACCTATAGTACCCATGCCACGAATAATTACCTTGGTACCTGCACCGGGCTGGCCATTATTCCTTGTAATGCTTACTCCGGGAGTAATACCCTGCAGCGCTTCCATGGCTGTTGAGGTGTTCAACTGAGCGATATCCTCACCTTTAATATTCTGATTTGCCCCGGTGGTCAATGCTTTCTTCTGAATACCGTAACCAGTTACTACCACTTCTTGAAGATCAGTTATCTCGGGGGTGAGAACAACATCAATTCTTGAAGACGTAACGGTTACCTCCTCGGTTCTCATTCCGAGGAATGAAAACATAAGGATACTGTTCATCGAGGTTTCAACGGAATAGGTTCCATCAACGTCTGTAGCTGTACCTATGGTCGTTCCTTTTATGACCACAGCCACACCGGGTATCGGTTCACCATTCGATGCATCGGTTACTGTACCCGTTACTGTCAGCTCCTGGGCACATAGACCCAGGCTGAAGAATAGTAGAATAATCCCTAATAGTTGTTTCATATTTTTTAGGTTTTAGAGTAATTTAGTTAACCAAATTTACGAGGATGTAATCAGGATTCCAAAAAACTCATACATAATAAACTCATTTTAATCCTGGTTCACCTCACAATAAACTCACACTATAAATATTATTTACCTGTATAAGTGTATTTTACCTATGAACACTGCTACACATACCGGATAATTTCTAACTCATCCCGGGTAATAATCGCATGGA
This sequence comes from uncultured Rikenellaceae bacterium, assembly GCA_964577305.1. Lineage (GTDB taxonomy): Bacteria > Bacteroidota > Bacteroidia > Bacteroidales > VadinHA17 > UBA9300. The sequence goes on along the minus strand of CAZNYS010000060.1, from coordinate 5,485 downwards.
TACTTTTGAGGTTAGTGGAAGATTAAGAAAGTTACGTGTATGAGAACTTATGAAATGGGTTCAGCTTAAAGGTCGGATATATATTTTGAGAGATTATCACCCTGCGACAGGTTGAGCTTTTTTCTCAACCTGTACCGGTTATTCTCAACAGCACGAAAAGTAATGTTTGTCAGAGCAGCAATTTCTTTTGACGACATTCCCATCCGTATATATGCACACAATTTGTGTTCACGGTTTGTGAGATCGGGGTGTTTTTCTTTTAATCGTTTGAGGAAATCTTCATGAACCTGTTCAAGATGGACTTCAAAAACTTTCCAGTAATCTTCGCTGTCTATATCCCCTTCTATTTTATAGATCAAGCGCTTTATTTGATTCCTGACCTCAGATTCATCCTCCAGTGAAGAGATCTTTATCATATCACCTTTTATCTTCATAAGGGATTCATTCTTCTGAAGGATATTCATGGTTGAATTAGCCAGCTCTTTTTCCTTAAAGACCATTTCGCTTCTCAGCCTTTCGTTCCTTATCCTTATGAGCTCTTTTTCTACATTAAGTGCTTCATTTTTCAATTTATCCTCTCTGGCCCTGAAGCTTTCCTGCTGCCTGATTTCTTCTTTCTGCGTATGTATTTCAATCCGCCGATTAAATAAGAAGATTAGCAAAAAGATGATTGACAGAACCAGTAGCAGGTATAACATCTTGGCCAGGTTTGTCCTGTACCACGGTGCTAAAACCCTGAATTTAAAAACCAGCGGTTCGGATTGAACACCAAAACTGTTCCTTGCCTTTACTACAAATTCATAATATCCTTCCCTGAGCTTGGCAAATTGACGGTTTGTGTTGTTGCTCCATGAAGTTGCTTCAAGATCATAATCTGACAGGTATGTTGAGTATTCAACATAACCCTCCCTGAAGTAGGTGGCAGCATAATGAATCTCAAACAGGTTATCCCTGAAGTCATACTCCGGCACTTTCCCGCCTAAATTACCAGCGTAAATACCATCCTGGTTAACATATGCAACTGAATCTGATCTTCCTTTAAAAGATCTTATATGTACCTTAAAAGGTCTGGTGAAGTCAATACCTTCGGTGGCTTTATAATGAGCGAACCCGTCCTCGATACCAAAAAGGATGTTATCATTGTCAGATACGAATACTGATTCAAAACTTGGTACAAGCTTATTTTCAAGTGGTACAAAAGGGAAGGTAATATTTTTGTAAGTACCATCTTCCATAAATCGAAGAACCCCGCTTCGCTTGCCAACAAAATACCATATATTCCTGTACCTGTCCTGCAGTAACCTGTCAGGGTAGCTGTTTTCAAAATATTGATCCAGGTCCCTGTACCTTTCAATTCGTCCTGAATCATTCACATGGAATATGCCATTATTACTTGAAACAATCAATTCACCATCTATTTTTGAAATTACCGGGGCCGGTCTTATTTCGGGATAATTTTCGAGGTTAAAGGTATCGACTTCTATTACCCTTGTATATCCCTCATCAAATTCCAGCCTGAATATACCCTTGTATCCGTGTGATATCCAGAGGTCACTATTCTTGTCCCATTCAATATACCTGGACGATTCACCAAAACCGTCAATGGCTGATTTAAACTGCCACCTGCCATGCCGCTTTTCCAGTAGTATTAAACCATTATAAGTTCCAGCAATAAGCCAGTTATCTTTTCCCGGTACCTTTTTGAATATCCAGACACCATTAACGCTGGAAGGAGTTATCAGGTCAGCTCTGTTTTCATTCACCTCGAACACACCAATATTATGCCCGCATAAGAGAGATTGTCCGGTTTCAAAAAGGCTCCAGACCTGTCCATCGGTACCCGGCACCTTAATAAAATCATCCCTGTCTTTAAGAGGATCCGAAAAGTCATAATCCTGGATTGTAAAGAGAGCCTGGTTTGTTCCAAAATACCATTCGTTATTAATCCTGTTAATCACATAACCTGTGCCCAGGCCATAGTAACCCTGCAAAAAAGTAATACATGACCGCAGGTTTATTTTAACTATACCATTATCAAGACCTCCCCATACATTACCGTCTTTATCAACAAACAGGCTTAATACCGTATTATTATTCAGTCCTTTGTCTTTTCCTACCTGAGATATTATTCTTCCTGATTTATCAGTAATAACCACACCGGATTGTATTGTACCGAATACCAGGTATTTATCTTCATAATCTGTACCGCAATAGATATTGGCTTTCTTAAGCATCTCATCAGCAGGCACATCCCATTTGCGTACGCTTTGCATATCCCAGGTATACAAGCCTTCTTTCATGGTGCCAATAACTATATTGTTTTCAGAAACCGGCACTATTGATGTAATAAGTTTATCCTTCAGGATACCGCCACCTGTTATAGGGTATAGATGATCTCCCCTGACTTCCATCAAACCTTCAGTATCATCATAAACCAGTAGTAATCCGTTAACGAGAAAAGACCTGGTAAATCTTGAAATTGCAGGTATTGATATTACGAGGGTATCATTTTCAAAAATGCATATTGCCTGCTCACTGTGAAAAACAATTTTGTCATTCCACTCGTAAATATTCCAGTAATCAGCGTATGACTTCAGTTCCTCAGTGGTAGCCATTGAGGTATATCTGAGATTATGGTTGCTTTCATAACTGAAATAACCCAGTTCACCGTATGTACCCGCATAAATCTTACGGCCTATACTCTTTACAGCACGTATTACATACGGGCCCATATCCTGATATATATTCCAGTTTACTCCATCATACTCAAGTATTCCATCATTATTGGCGAAATAAAACATATCCTGGTAACTCTGGGTTATGCTCCAGTTCTGTGATGCAGCATTATATTCCCTCCGACTGAAATAGTCTGTTTGCGGAATTCCATACCTGGTATCCTGCGCGGCTGAGGGCATCGTAAAGAGTAAAATCAAAGCAACAATAATGAAGCTAATATAATTCCTGTTTCGGGTTTGCAAACGGATCATATCCTGATAATATATAAAATACTAAAAGCCAGTATCAGGGCTCATAGCAATTTCCTTGCTTTTTCCAGTTGTTCCGGTGTACCAATATCCACCCAGTACCCCCTGTCATGTCTGAAAGCTATCACCCTGCCTGTGGCAGTTGCTTTAAGGACTATTGATGTCATGGTATATTTACCTTCTTCCATGTAATCAAATATACCTGGATCATATACTGATATTGCCATGGAAGGGATCTCCGATAAATTCATTTCCTGCTCAATGGTAATGATATCAACACCACTTTTCCTGTTCGTCCAGCCCCTGATAATACCATTATCATCAACAAGGAAAGCGCGATTACCTTCACGATGACGCACGGCTACAGTTGCCAGTGCCTTTTTACGCATATGGTAATCAATCATTTTCCCCAGGTCGAGATCGGTTAGTATATCACCATTATACACCAGGAAGGGTTTATTACCGAAGAAATCCTTTACCCTGTAAAGGCCCCCTCCCGTTTCCAGCAGTTCATCCGTTTCGTCTGATATGCTTATTTTCACATCTATCCTTTCCTGCAGTTCATTTACGGCATCTATAATCCTTGCGGCCAGGTGATGAACATTTATGACAATATCATTAAAACCATGACCCGACAACTTCGTAAGTATTCTTTCAAGCACTGTCAAACCATTAATATCAAGTAATACTTTCGGGGTATCTTTGCAAATATCACCCAGCCTTGTCCCCATGCCGGCCGCGAGGATCATTGCTTTCATCAGTTATCCTTATCTCTGTGTTTTACTTCTATTTCAATCCCTCCAATGGCCTGTAGGCTTTTCGCCAGCTGCTCGGCGCAATAAACTGAGCGGTGCTTTCCACCTGTACATCCAAAGGAAACAGCAAGTGAGTTATAATCTTTTCTTATATAGCTTTTCACTGAACGTTTAACCATACTGGCCGCATCATTAAGGAAGTCGATTACATCATTTTGTGATTTCATGAATTCTTTCACAGGCTCATCCAGTCCTGTCAGGTTCCTAAGCTTTTCAACCTTCTTAGGATTTGGCAATCCCCTGCAATCGTAAATAAAGCCTCCACCATGCACATTATCCTGTGGCATACCGTTCATATATGAAAAGCTGGTAATTCTCACCTTCAGCTTTTCCGGTTGTTCAAGCTCGGCGAAAATGTCGATTCCGGGTATCTCTTGAAGTATCCTGAATAACTCGGGCAATTTAATATTGACCTGTCCTGATTCAATAATATCATTAAGTATCCTGACTCCAGGAATAATACTTTGCACAAAACCAGGTTTTTGTTCATATAACCCCCTGTAACCGAAAGCACCCAGTGCCTGCATAATTCTAATAAGGACAAAACCGGGATAGTACCTGCTGAAATCAGATTCCGAGGCTGATGTACTCTTACAAAACTGCTTTATATAATACTCAATAAGTATTTCCCTTGCTTGCTGTGGAACATGTGCCTTGGGATCATACAGCAATGATGCAGGATCATACTGGGCACTACCCTTCCTTCCTCCCTGGTAATCAATAAACCATGGACTATTGTCAACCACCATTATATTTGCCGACTGGAAATCGCGGTAGAGGAAATAATCCTGTCTGGCTTCCAGCAGGAACTCCACCAGGACATTAAAATCTTTCTCCAGGAGCTGCTCGTTGAAAGGGGCAGCCACAAGCTTAAGGAACATATATTTAAAATAATTCAGATCCCAGATCATTGATTGCCTGTCGAAACTTTTATGCGGATAACACAGGTTAAGGTTAAGTCCCTTAATTGCCTCGGTCTGGAATATTACAAGCATTTCAAGGGATTGTTTGTAGAAGTTGAGCAATTCATCATCAAAACCAGCAGTCTGGTTCTTACTGTCAAGCCAGGTAAACAGGTTGGTGTCTCCCAGGTCCTGGATAAAGTAACAGTCATCGTCCGGGAAATAACTATATATTTCTGGCACGGGCAGGTTTAATGTCCTGAAATGATCTGTAAAGCCAATGAATGCATCATTTTCCTCCCTGTTCGGATTATAAGCCCCTATTATGTTTTTGTCCGATCCTGTTAGCCTGAAGTATTTCCTGTCTGAACCAGACCTTGGAAGGCTGATAATATCGACACAGTCCTCTCCCGCATATTCCCTGTACTTTTCAGCAAGTAATTCCTTGTCAATCATACAACTACACTTTGATAAATATCTTCCTGCGGTAAAGGATATACACAAGTATCCACATCAGGAATACCTGTAGCAATGCAAACAATAAGCTTCCGTTGAGATTACCAAGCAGGGGCACACACAACTTATGATATATCCACGAATATAAACTTACACCTTCTGCTCCCATTTTAATTATAAACATTATGTTCGTCCATAGTGAAGCAACTATATAAATAAACAGTGCGTTCATCCCGAAAACCTTGAAAAAGCCAGTCCACCCTTTCAGGTTCAGAACATCAATAATCCAATACAGTAAGCCAAGGATTAGGAATGACAGGCCAGCCGT
>CAZNYS010000059.1:0-21896 GCA_964577305.1 uncultured Rikenellaceae bacterium | reverse complement strand
CTGAAGGCAGCAGCGAAAAGAAAACGGAGAATAAGAGTGAACAGATAATTGCTGACAGGTTTGCCCACCTTTCGAGCCGGATAAATGAGAAGGTAGGCGACAGCAAGAAGACTGAAGGCAAAATACGTATCATCCCGGTTAATGATCTGAACAAGGCAATAGGTATTAACGACAGGTTTTACTTTATCAGAGAGCTTTTTAACGGTGAAGAGGAATCATACAGGCAAACAATCTTCAGTCTGAATAATGCATCCAGTAAAGAAGAGGCCATCGGCATTCTCAGGGAAGCTGTAAAAGAAAGGGCAGACTCGGAACCTGCACTTCAATTGTTTGAACTGGTTGAAAGGAAACTCTCAGCAAAATAAAATGGGCAGGTTGTATATAATTCCGACACCTATCGGGAACCTTAAAGACATAAGTTTCAGGGCTGTGGAGACCCTACAGGAGGTTGACCTGGTACTTGCTGAAGATACCCGCAAATCAGGTATACTCTTAAAACACTTTGATATAAAAACCCCTCTTGTCTCCCACCATAAATTCAACGAGCACAGGGAATCAGAAAAAATATGCGAGCAGATAGCGGAAGGTAAAAATATAGCCCTGATTACCGATGCAGGTACTCCGGGGATATCCGACCCTGGCTTCCTTCTTGTAAGAACATGTATTGCGAAAAAAATTGAGGTGGAGACTTTCCCCGGAGCTACAGCCTTTATCCCTGCCCTTGTCAATTCAGGCCTGCCCTGTGACAGGTTTTGCTTTGAAGGATTCCTGCCACAGAAAAAAAGCAGGATGAAAAGGATAAAAAAACTTGAAAATGAAGAGAGGACAATGGTTTTTTATGAGTCACCTCACAGAATAGCAAGACTTATAGATCAGCTTATTAATGTTTTCGGAGGACAGAGAAAAGCATCATTATCAAGAGAACTTACCAAAATACATGAGGAAAATCTCAGGGGCAGCCTGGACGAAATTGCCACAAAGCTTAAAGATGTCCCGCCAAGGGGTGAATATGTGCTGGTTGTTGCAGGGAACAGGGAGCAGGGAAAAACGGTGAGCGATGAGAGGTGATCTGTGGACTGTCATCTTTAACTTTCCACTTTGGTATAGTATAATAAATCTAAGGTTAGAATGTTGAATTTCGAATAATGAATAACGATTTTTGAAGGGATTATTACTAAAATTCTTAAATCATAATTCGTTAATCGATATTCGATATTATTCCGACTTAGCTTAAAAAAATGCTATTTTTGTGGCTGGTTCCTGAAAACTTTTCCGGGTAAATCCGTTATTATATAAAATGGTTTATGAAGAAAGTTGTTTTTACAATATATATTATACTGTTCACAGCAATCATCTCTGAGGCTCAAAGCCTGAAGGGTATTATAAGGGATACCGGGGGAGAACCTGTAAGGTATGCCACGGTATATGTAAATGAGCTGAGGCACGGAACCACTGCAAACATCAAGGGTGAATATGATATAAAACTAAAACCAGGGAGTTATACAGTCTTTTTCCAGAGCCTGGGTTTTTCACCTGAAGTTAGAAACGTTACAATAGGACAGACAGATAAGAATCTGGACATAACTCTCACCATACAATATTATCAGATACCAGAGGTCAGGGTCACAGCCACCGGGGAAGATCCGGCATACGGTATAATGAGAAAAGCTATCGGACTGGCTCCCTATCACCTGAACAGGATAAAGCATTACGAAGCCAAGGTATATATAAAAGGCAGTGTAGTAGTGAATAAGATTCCTCGCCTGTTAACAAGGAACATAAATGCTGACGGTATTGACATAAAGGAAGGTGACAGTTATCTTATTGAGTCGGTTAATGAAATTGAATATGATGCTCCTGATGTATACAGGCAAACAGTTATCGCACAGCAAAGCACTTTCCCCGAAGTACAGGAAACTGACATATCTCCCATGGATGTGGTCAGGGCTAGTTTTTACCAGCCCGTCCTTGCCGATATAGCTATCAGCCCCCTTTCACCGAACGCAATGTCACATTACAGATTCAGCTATGAAGGGTCAACACCCCAGGGAAAATTTATTGTTAATAAAATAAAGGTAACACCAAAAAGAAAAAGCCAGCAGGTTTTTGAGGGTACTCTCTATATAATAGAGGACCTGTGGTGCCTCCATAGCCTTGACCTAACCAATGAGAACCTGGCAGGCTCAATAAATATCAAACAGGTTTACACTCCTGTACAGGATGATATCTGGATGCCCGTAAGCCATAATTTTGATATTAAAGTATCTATTGTGGGAGTCGATGCCGATGGAACATACGGCAGTTCAGTTACATATACTGCAGTAGAGCCGAATACGGAACTACCCAGACCCGAAACACTGAATCTCAACCCCACTGCTGAACAGGGTATTCTTGAAGAACAACGTGAAGCATCAAAAACACAACAAAAAATTGAGGAAATACTTCAAAAGGAAGAACTCAGTAACAGGGATATGGCAAAACTGTCAAGACTGATGGAAAAGGAAGCCGAAGAATCAGAACCCGCGGAAGATGACCTGGAAATAAAGAAAACCACAAGCTATACCGTTAAAGAAGATGCCATTCAAAAAAGTTCTGAATACTGGACTGAAATACGTCCCATCCCACTTTCAGAAGAAGAAAAGAAAAGTATAAGTATAAGTGACAGCTTAAAGGTTGAGGCCGGACTTAAGAAACTGGCAACCGAACAGGACAGTACTGCAAATGGTGAAGGTGATACCAGTAAAAGTAAATTTATTAGCGTCATGAAGGATATACTCCTGGGTGAAACATGGTACGGTAAAAACAGGAACAGCCGTTTCACATCTGGAGGGTTAATTGATCCAGGCCATTTTGGTTTTAACAGTGTTGATGGATTTAAATATGGAATTGATCTTAATTATTATAATGAATGGGATTCAGGTATGACATTATCATTAAGTCCTGAGTTTGGCTGGGATTTCGCCAGGGAAAGTGTTGACTGGAGTGTAAGCGGGATGATCACCTATAACCATATGAGGCAGTCGCGTTTAGTTTTCTGGCTGGGGATGGGTAGCAAAGATTTTACAAATTCGGCAGGGATAAGCCCTTTCATTAATATGGCCACCTCACTTCTTCTTAAAGACAACTATTTAAGGCTGTATGAGAGCAGGTATCTGACAATAAGTCAACTCAGTGAATATTTCAATGGATTTTATATCGAACTGAAGTATGCTTACGATGACCGCAGGCTGCTGAATAACAATACCAATTTCTCACTCTTCAGAAGAGATGAGGACTACTCAGAGAATATCCCATTTAACGAGTACCTTGGAGCAGGTGGTGATACAGATGCCGATTACCTGCTTACCAACCATATCCATCACCAGTTCTCCACAAGGATATCCTATATACCAAGACAGAGATACAGGATAAACAATGGCAGGAAATCTTCAGCCGGTTCTAACTATCCCACTTTCAAGATATATTATGATCATGGTATAAATATTACCCCTGATAACGAAAAATATCACTTTGATCATATCGAGTTTGAAGCAAATAAGACCAAACCTATCGGTGCTTTCAGTGAATATTCATGGAGATTTAGGGCAGGCTGGTTCATGAATAATGAGAAACTACAGTTCCAGGACTTCAATCACTTTAATATACAATCATTGCCTTTCATGATCCGCAACCACCAGGACGCATTTATGCTTCCTGATTACTACACACTGGCAACACCTGAATATTATATTGAAGCTCATTTTAGATATACAACGCCTTACCTGCTGATCAAACTTCTTCCTTTTCTCAGCAACACCCTCATTAGAGAGAATATAAGCCTGGCCTACCTATATAGTCCTCATACAAACAATTATTATGAACTGGGATATGGACTCAGTGAGATTTTTCTAATTGGCAAGATAGGCGTATTTGCAGGCTTTGAGGATCTCAGCTTCAAATCGGCAGGAGTAAAAATTACTCTTATCTTTCAGTAGTACCTTCAGTAAGCTCATCATCCCTGTATGCATCAGGCATTTCTTTTTTTGCTTTGACGCCCAGCTCTTTAAGGTGGCCTACCCTGTTAATGAGATTTCCCCTCCCTGTCAGTTTCATTACAGTTTCGTCGTACTGCTTCTGTGTTTCATTGAGTTTCTTACCGAGCTTTTCAAGTCTTTCAAGAAGAAGAACAAAATCGTCATACAGTGCTCCACCCTGCCGTGCAATCTCAAGGACATTCCTGCTCTGGTATTCCTGTTTCCATATGCTTTCTATCATCTTAAGAGCTGCAATAAGATTAGTTGGACTGATAATCAGCACCCTTTTCTCATATGAATCAGACCACAGCCTGTTGTCAGACTGCAGTGCCAGGAAATATGCCGGTTCAACAGGCATGAACATCATTACAAAGTCGACTGTCTCAAGCATATACTCATCCTGGTAATCTTTAGCTGCCAGTTTATTAAGATGTGTCCTTACTGATTGCAGGTGAGCTTTTATACCTTTTTCTTTTTCTGTGTCTGTTTCTGCATTAACATACTGCTCATAACCTATTAATGACACTTTTGAATCAATTATTATGCTGCGGTTGCCGGGATACTTGACAATTATGTCAGGTTGTAATCTTCCTCCTTCATCCGTGCTATATGATTCCTGCACGAAGAATTCCCTGTTTTTTACCAGTCCTGATTTTTCGAGTATACTTTCGAGTATCATCTCACCCCAGTTACCCCTTGCTTTCGAATCTCCTTTAAGCGCCCTGGTTAATGCATTGGCCTCATCACTGATTTTTGTGTTCAGCCTTTCCAGCTCAGCAATCTTTGTCATAAGCGAAGCACGGTCTTTACTACTTTCGAGCCTTGTCTTCTCAACCTTATCCCTGAAATCTTTCAGGTTTTCATTAAAAGGTTTCAGTATATTATCCAGCTTTTCAGTATTCTCCCTGGTAAATTTCCTGCTTTTTTCCTCAAGGATTTCATCAGCCAACAGCCTGAATTCCTTTTTCATCCTTTCCTGTATTTCCTCAAGCTCTTTTTTCTGATCCTTAAGTTTCTCACCCAGTGCCTCTATATTAGCGTCCCTTGATGCAACCATGGCTGTCAGCTTTCTTATCTCTCCCTCTTTCTCTCCCAGGTCAGTCTTATATTCAGATATAGTTGTCCTGAGATCATTAATATGAATACCTTCTGTAGCGCGTGCAGCTTTTTTTCTCAGCACCTGTATAATTACCATCAATAACACGCCTGCTGCCAGTCCTGCCAGGAAAAAAACACTATTCTCAAGCATAGGTTCAAGGTATTTTATTAATATTTATAATCCACAGTAAACCACCAGGTTATAATTTTATATTACAATCTATGGTATTTCATCGTCTGATCCATTTTCACTGCCAAGGCTATTGCCATCAGAAGGTATATCATTATTCATTTTTGAGCTCACCGTAAAGGAATCAGACACATTCTGTTGCCCTATTGCTTCATAGTCAAGATCCTCAATATCAATAAACTGTGCCCTTTCCTCCCTGAATCTCAGCAATACATCATCAACAGGGCCGTTTCTGTTTTTTGCAAGGATGATCTCAGCTATACCCTTTGAGGGCATATCATTATCGAGTGTTGTGAATCCATATTTTTCGGGCCTGTGAATGAAAACTACCATATCAGCATCCTGTTCAATAGCTCCTGATTCTCTTAGATCGGACAATTGCGGCCTTTTGTTACCACCCCTAACTTCAACTGAGCGGTTAAGCTGACTAAGTGCAATAATTGGTACATTAAGTTCTTTTGAAATACTTTTCAGTGACCTGGAAATACTTGATACTTCCTGTTCACGGCTACCTGCATCCTTTGGTCCTGTCATCAGCTGCAGATAATCTACTATGGCTATATCCAGTTTATGCTGTGCAGATAAGCGCCTGCATTTGGCCCTGAGTTCGAACACGGAGATAGCCGGGGTATCATCAATATAGATACTGGCATCCTCCAGTATTTTTATTTTTGTCTCAAGTTGTTTCCACTCATCTTCTTTAAGCCGTCCATTTTTAATCCTGTTTGATGGTAACTCTGTTTCAGCAACTATCAGGCGGTTTACCAGTTGAACCGCCGCCATCTCCAGTGAAAAGACAGCTACTGATTTCTTATGGTCGATTGCCATATTCCTGGCCATGGATAATGCAAGAGCTGTTTTACCCATTGAGGGTCTGGCAGCAATTATTATAAGGTCAGATTTTTGCCAGCCTGATGTCAGCCTGTCGAGCTTTGTAAATCCTGAAGGTACACCAACCAGGGCATCCTCCCTTTTACTCGCTTCCTCTATCTCATGTATTGCTTCCTTTAGAACAATGTTCAGAGGCGCCACCTCTTTTTTGATATTGCCCTCGGCTATCTGGAACAACTCATTCTCGGAGTAATCAAGCAGCTCATTTATATCGTTTGAGTCATCAAATGCACGGCCCTGTATCTCCGAAGTCACCCTGATGAGTTCCCTCTGAATGAATTTCTGCGCTACTATTTTAGCATGAAACTCAACATGAGCTGCTGACACTACCTTTGAAGTCAGCTGTGTCAGGTAAACCGGGCCACCAATATTGTCCAGTTCATCTTCTGATCTTAGTTCTTCGGTAACAGTATACAGATCAACTGGTAATTCTTTCTGGTTAAGTAAGAGAATGGCTTCATATATTCTCTGGTGAACATCTTTATAAAAACTTTCAGGTTTCAGAATATCAATTACCGTTATTATTGCCTCTTTTTCAAGCATTATTGCACCCAATACTGCTTCCTCCATATCAATAGCCTGGGGAGGTACCCTGCCCATATCAGGCAATGGATTTGTGACAAGCCTGGTTTTAGCCTTTCTCTCAGCCATAAAATACTGTTTATCTATTAGTTATAAGTTTTATTAAAGTGGCCGTAATTACCCGGATCAAAGTTAGAAAATAGTAGGCTTCTGCCCAGTAACAGCGGGTAAATATTACAAACATTTTAATGTTGATATCTTGTTGATATAGAAATCAGGCTAAGGCTAAGGCTAAGGAAGTTGATAGGGTTGATAATGTTTATAAGGTTTATAAAGTAAATAGGAAAGGGTTTTGTTTTTAATCTAATTGCGCGACCAAAGGAAACAAATTACGTCCCGCGCTAGCGGGACCAGTTACATTCCGCGCCCTGGCCGCCGAAGCTCGGAGAGCGTAGGCGGTAAGCGGAATAAATTACGCGAACGCAGTGAGCCAATTACCTTTTTTTGTAATTTGCATCAAAATTAACAGGGTACTTATGACTATTTTCCCGAATGCCAAGATCAACATAGGATTAAACATTACCGGTAAAAGGAAGGATGGCTATCATAATATTGAGTCATTATTTTATCCTGTTGATTTAAGAGATGCCCTGGAGTTTGTGGTGCAGACAACAGGCGAAGACTCTGATGAGATTAATGTTACAGGGATTGAAACTGATTGCAGCATGAATGACAATCTTGTAATAAAAGCCATGAACCTGTTACGAAATGAATTCAGCATCCCACCCCTGAAGCTACATCTGCACAAAGCCATACCACCCGGGTCAGGACTTGGAGGCGGGTCTTCAGATGCAGCGTTTATGCTGAGGTATCTGAACCGTTATTTCAGCCTTGGCATTGATAGTAACAGACTCATTGACCTGGCATTACAGATAGGCAGTGACTGTGCTTTCTTTATCAGTAACAAACCTGCCTTTATCAGTGGCCGTGGTGAGGTAATTACAGAGACAGGTTTCAGCTTAGAGGGGAAACACTTACTGCTTGTATATCCCGGTATTCATATAAGTACAGCTGAAGCATACAGGATGGTAAATCCTCATAGTCCGGTGAACAGTATTGCTGAAAATATAAACAAACCTGTAGGTACATGGAGAAACAACATACTGAACGATTTCCAGGATGCCATTATATCGAAGTATCCGGTTATCGGGGAGATTATTGATAAGATTTATCATGATGGCGCATTATACTGCTCAATGAGTGGCAGTGGATCAGCAGTATACGGAATATTTGAAGAATTGCCTGCGACCAGTATAAATAATGATTACTGGACCTGGAGGGGTAAGCTTTAAAGAAAATTATTCTTCCGGGCTGAACTCAATAAGAAGCTTCCCTTTTGGCACAACATCATTAACATGTGTATCAATATGTTTTACCAGGCCGCTAACAGGGCACTTTATCCTGTTCTTCATTTTCATTGCTTCAAGTACCAGTACTTCATCTCCCTTTTTTATTTTATCTCCTTCTTTCACCAGTATTTCAATAATTGTCCCGGGGATAAAGCTTAATAATTTGAATTTGTCAGGATGCTTATAAGGTTCTCTGTTTTTGAACTTAGTGCTTAGCCTGGTAGTATATTCCGAATAATTTATATTGAGTATTTCCAGCTTGGTATCTTTCTTTTCCATAGATTTTTATTAATAATACAGAAGGTTTTAGACTGGTGGTATGCCATGTTTCTTGAATGGCATTGATACAGATTTATTATCTGACACTTCGATTGCATGAATAAGCAATCTCCTTGTTTCACAAGGTTCGATTACTGCATCCACATATCCTTTGGCTGCAGCGACATATGGATTGGCAAACTTGGATTTATATTCCTCCACCTTGGCTTTCCGTGTAGCATCCGGGTCATCAGAGGCCATTATCTCTTTCCTGAAAATAATATTTGCAGCTCCTTCAGGCCCCATCACTGCAATTTCAGCACCGGGCCATGCAAATACAAAATCTGCCCTGAGATGTCTTGATCCCATAGCTATATATCCTCCACCATAGGCTTTCCTGATAATAACTGTGATCTTTGGAACGGTTGCTTCACTGTAGGCATAAAGTAGTTTTGCGCCATGCCTTATTACACCTGCATGTTCCTGGTCAACACCCGGGAGGTAACCCGGCAGATCAACAAAAGTGATAATTGGTATATTAAAGGCATCACAGTAACGGATAAAGCGGGCTGACTTATCAGAAGAATCTACGTCGAGCACACCTGCAAGCTCCAATGGCTGGTTGGCAACAAAACCAACTGTGGCACCATGAATTCTGCCGAAGCCTACAACTATATTTTTAGCCCAGTGTCTTTGTATCTCAAAGAATTCTGACTTGTCAGTCACGGATCGTATAACATCTTTAACGTCATATGGTAATGTTGGGTCAGCAGGAACGATATTATCTATATTACAATCCCCGAGAGGATCTGCAGGTTCCATAGCTCTGGACTTCCTCTGATTATTCCATGGTATATAGCTTACCAGTTCCTTAATTTTAGCAAAACATTCATCTTCAGTTTTAGAATAAAAATGAGCATTACCGGTAATCTCACTATGCACCATGGCACCACCCAGGTCTTCCATTGATATCTCTTCACCCAGAACAGTCTTAATAACTTCGGGGCCTGTAATAAACATTTTTGAGATATTCTGTACCACAAATACAAAATCTGTAAGTGCAGGTGAATAAACCGCCCCCCCGGCACAGGGCCCAAGAACAACTGATATTTGTGGTATCACACCACTTGACAGGGTATTACGGAAAAAAATCTCCCCGTATCCTGCAAGCGAATTCACCCCTTCCTGTATCCTTGCTCCACCCGAATCGTTAATACCTATCAGGGGTATTCTCATCTTGAGGGCATGGTCCATTATCTTCGTTATCTTTCTTGAGTGCATAAGGCCGAGAGAGCCTCCTGCTACAGTGAAATCCTGTGCAAAAATAGCTATTGGAGCACCTTCGATGGTTCCTGTTCCTATTATTACGCCATCACTTGGAAGGCTTTTCTTATCCATATCAAAATCGCGGGCTTCATGTTCCACGAACATATCATATTCACTGAAAGAGCCCTCATCAAGGAGAATCATTATTCGCTCCCTGGCCGTACCTTTCCCCATCGCTTTTTGCTTTTGTATGGCTTTCTCACCACCACCAAGAAGTACTTTCTGGCGCCTCTCCTGAAGTTCACGGATTTTCTGGTCTATCGGCATATTTGTATGTATTTGTTGTTAACCTAAATATTAAATAATTACCTGATTTTATCTGATATTAAGCATACAACATTAATAAAATCAAATGAATAAAAGAAGAACATAAATCAATTTCTTTCGAACAGCAGGATAGAGGCAACCGGAATCAGTAATAGATTATATAATATCAGTTAATTACAGAACAATATTTTTCGACCGCATATTATTTTGGTGCTCGCTTATACAATAATATTGCAATACTGAGGTAAATAATATTAGGTAGCCACATAGCAAACATTGGATTGAGATTGCCTTTAAGGGAGAATTGTGTTGCAAATTGCATAAAGAATATATATGAAAAACTAAGGGCAAGTCCAAATCCTATTTGCATACCAATGCCACCACGCACTTTCTTTGAAGAAAGCGAGACACCAATAAGTGTAAGAATAAAAACAGAGAATGGATTTGCAATTCGCTGATGTTTTTCATTGAGACAAAGCTTAACCTCTTCAGATCCCTGCAATTTTAAAACATCAATATAGTGATTCAGTTCAAACAGGTTCATTGTAACTACAAAATCCTTTCCTCTCTCAAAATCGCTGGGAGTAATTGTAAGTGTAGTGTCTATCCTCCTTCCTTTCCTTATATACTCTTTGCCATCAACAATATCTCTTATAACATAGTTTCTTGCACTCCATTTATTTATTGTCGAATCCCATTTAACATTAGTTGCCATTAGTTTCGAAACAAGTTCCCCATCTTCATTGAAGCGCTCGAGACTGAATTCAGTACCAATCTGTACAGATGAACGATAAGTCTCCATGAAGGCATATACATTGGGATAAACCTGCCTGTGAATGTCACTTGTCATATAATACCTGCTCCGGCTTCGATAGTACTTATCCTCAAATTCAATCCTTTTTTTACTTGAATGCGGTATTACAAAGTTCATAAGTAAAAATGTAATAACAGCAATTAGAAGTGAAGAATAGAAATAAGGTAACATCATTCGCCTGAAACTCACTCCGCTGCTTAGTATAGCTATTATTTCTGTATCATAGGCCATCTTTGAGGTAAAGAAAATAACCGAGATGAACGTAAACAGAGGGGAGAAAAGAGTGGCAAAGTATGGAATAAAATTCAGATAATAATCAAATATGATGGCTCTTAAAGGTGCCTCCTTTTCAAGGAAATCATCAATTTTTTCAGAAAAGTCAAATATGATGGCCACAAACATAATAAGGACCAGGGCCAGAAAAAATGTTCCCAGGAATTTCTTAATAATAAAAACATCTATGGTTTTTTTCTCAATATTCATTATATCCTTCGTGCAAGTGCAACAATCATTTGATTTTTCCAGATACTGTATTCCCCTTTTTCAATATGTCTGCGTGCTTCATTAACAAGCCACAAATAAAAGGCCAGATTATGTATACTTGCTATCTGTGCTCCAAGCAGTTCGCCCGAGGTTATTAGATGCCTAAGATAAGCTTTTGAATAATAACGGCTTATATCTGCCGGTCCGTTTTTATCAATGGCTGAAAAATCATTTGCCCACTTTTTGTTTTTAATATTAATTATTCCCTCCCTGGTAAAAAGCATTCCGTTGCGCCCATTCCTTGTAGGAATCACACAATCGAACATATCAATACCAAGATCTATAGCCTCCAGGATATTTACCGGTGTACCAACACCCATTAGATATCGTGGCTTATTCTCAGGGAGTATATTGTTAACGATATCAATCATGGCATACATAATTTCAGCCGGTTCACCTACCGATAAACCGCCTATAGCATTACCGGGCATATCTGCTTCAGCTATATATTCAGCCGACTGCTTACGCAAATCAGCATATACACTGCCCTGTACTATAGGAAAGAGAGCCTGCCTGTAACCATACCGGGGGTCGGTCTTTCTTAATCTTTCCATAGCCCTTTCGAGCCACCGATGGGTAAGATCCATTGATCTCTGTGCATAATCATAATCACATGGATACGGCGTACATTCATCAAAAGCCATAATTATGTCTGCACCAATTATTCGCTGAATATCTACAATCGATTCAGGTGTAAATATATGAGCTGAACCGTCAATATGAGACTTGAAATGTGCCCCTTCTTCCGTCAATTGCCTGTTATCAGAAAGTGAGAAAATCTGGTAGCCCCCGCTGTCCGTTAATATAGCCCTGTCCCAGTTCATGAATTTATGGAGCCCCCCTGATTTTTCAAGAATATCTGTTCCCGGTCTTAAATATAAATGATAGGTATTCCCCAGAATGATTTCTGCGTTTACTTCCTCTTTCAAATCCCGTTGCAATACCCCCTTAACCGTTCCGGCTGTTCCCACAGGCATAAAAACCGGAGTCCTGATTGTTCCATGATCAGTATGGAGAATTCCAGTTCTCGCTTGTGAATCCAGACTCTTTTTATGAACCTCGAACACCGTATATAATCATTTTTATAATTGCACAAATGTAGTGCTTAGATACTGTCTTTGAAAATTAGCAATAAAAAAAAGCTTATAATATGTAATTCGCTTTGCAGGATTCAGTAAACTTATTAATATTGCCGCAGCAAAAATAAAGCAGATGTTCGAGCTTCATATTACAACTACTGAGTTGATCTTAATTGTATTGTTTGCATCAAGTGCCCTGATACAATTATTATATTACCTGGTCTTTTACCTGCGTGCCGGTATGTACAGGTATAACGGAAAGAGCATGAAGACCGAGCCTGTATCAGTCATTATTTGTGCCCGTAATGAAGCTGAAAACCTGGCATCATTCCTGCCTTCCGTACTGGAGCAGGATTATCATGACTTTGAGGTTATCGTGGTAAATGACTGTTCTGATGACGAAACCGAAGAAATTCTTAAGAAATTTACCAGGGAATACGACAACCTGAAGGTGACCACTATACACAAGGAATCGAGCCTGAGACATAGCAAAAAGATGGCGCTGTTTATAGGCATTAAGGCAGCCAGGAATGACCTGTTGCTCCTAACAGATGCAGATTGCCAACCGGTAAGTAAAGACTGGGTTGCCAGTTTTGCATCCTCCTTTACCAAGAAAACTGATTTTGTCCTTGGATACGGGGGATATCTCAAGAAGAAAGGACTGCTGAACAAATATATAAGGTATGATTCAATGTTCATCGCCATGCAATACACAGGTATGGCAATAGCAGGGATACCATATATGGGAGTGGGGCGGAATCTTGCATACAGAAAAACCGTCTTCCTGAAAAATAAGGGGTTCGGAACTCATCTTAATCTTCAGTCAGGTGATGATGACCTGTTTGTTAATTTACTGGCAAGGAAAGAAAATACATGTGTCAACCTGGCTCCTGAATCATTTACACGTTCAATACCTTCAGGTACATGGAAAGAATACCGGCAACAAAAGACCAGGCATATATCTACAGCCTCACACTACCGTGGGCTAACAAAATTATTACTTTTTACAGAGCCGGTTTCAAGGCTTTTCTTCTATACACTTTTCATTGTTCTGGTGCTGTTAACAAATCTTTATCTTCCCCTTGGTATAGTAGCTGGAATTGTCATCCTGACCAAAATAATCATACTTGCCCAGGCCCAAAAGAATTTGAACGAAAAAGATTTATTAGTATTTTCGCCTTTGTTTGATATTATTTCTCCCTTTCTAAACGTTTCTTTTTTATTAAACGTTGCTTTTAAACGACACCAGTATTACGAATGGAAATAAAACCTGACCTTTCAGAAAAAGCTCAATATGATTTAAGACTGGTAAAGCTAGCTGTTGATGGCGATGAGAAAGCTTTTGCTGAATTAATGAACAGGTACCGCGACTCTATTTATTACATGCTCCTGAAAATGGTTAACAACCCTTCTGATGCTGATGATCTTACTATCGAAGCATTCGGGAAGGCATTTAAAAATATTCATTTATATACTCCTAACTATGCCTTTAGTACCTGGCTATTCAGGATAGCAACCAATAATTGTATAGATTTTATCAGGAAGAAAAAATCTGCTCCTACAGCTATCGAACAGCAACAGGATGAACAGGATGACCCTGCTGCACACCTGCAGTCTGATATGCCCGGGCCTGAAGAAGAAATGATGCAGAAACAGAAGATCAGACATCTCAGTCACGTGGTAAGCCAGTTAAAACCAAAGTATCGACAACTGATTGAATTAAGATATTATAAAGAATACTCTTATGAAGAAATAGCCAACGAACTGAAGCTTCCCCTGGGAACTGTCAAAGCCCAGATTTTCAGGGCAAAGGAATTACTTTATAATATTCTTAACAAGACAGAGAATATCTAGTGGACAACCCCATAACAAAATATTTCAACACCTTACCAGGAACAAAAAAAGATAAGCTAAACCGCCTTGAGACGCTTTATGCATATTGGAACAATAAGATTAACCTGGTATCACGTAAAGACATGGATTATTTTGTTCTCCACCATGTCATACACTCACTCAGTATAGTAAGGATAATCCGGTTCAGTCCCGGAACAAGGATACTGGATGCAGGAACCGGTGGGGGCTTCCCGGGGATTCCCCTTGCTGTAGTATTCCCCGAGTGTTTATTTACCCTGGTCGATTCCGTCAGGAAAAAAGTTACTGCTGTCAATGATATCAGCGAAAGCCTTAATCTTAATAATGTTGAAGCTGTCTGGACAAGGATTGAAAACATAAAAGACAAATACGACTTTGTTGTTACAAGGGCTGTAGCTCCTTTCCCCAACCTGGTTAAATGGACAGGCAATCTAATCCTGAAGCAATCATTTAACAACCTGGCAAATGGTATTATTACCCTTAAGGGAGGAGACCTGGGCGATGAATTAAAGAATTATCCCGAATGCCGTATCTATGAGCTTAAGGATTTTTTCGATGAGGAATACTTCCGGGCCAAGAAAATTGTCTATATGCCAGTTTAGTTCCATTTTCCATGTTCCGGTTTCCGAGTTTAAGAAAGTGTCGACTAACCAAATTACGCGAGCGGAGCGAGCTAGTTACGCCCCGCGCTAGCGGGGTAAATTACGCACTGCGTCAGCAGTGCAAATTACGTGAGCAGAGTGAACAAATTACGTCGAGCATTAGCGAGACCAATTACGTGAGCACTGTAACCTCCGTAGCTCGAAGAGCGAAGGAGATAAGCGAGCAAATTACTTTTTGTTTTTCAAAAAATATCATTATTTTTGCAGCTCGATTACAGTTAATAAGAATTTAAGAAACCCAGTATAAGATGAAAAGAACATTTCAGCCTTCAAGAAGGAAAAGATCGAACAAACACGGTTTCAGGGAAAGGATGTCCACGCCAAACGGACAGAAGGTATTGGCAAGGCGTCGTGCCAAAGGCAGAAAAAAGCTTAGTGTATCAGACGAACCAAAACATAAAGGGTAAATTTTACCTCCCACCTTACATTAAAAAGTGCTCCGCAGTTGGCGGGGCATTTTTTGTTTTGTCTTTCGTCTTTCGTCTATCTTTGTTTTCTTACTAACTTTACACCCACATTTTTGTTATTAAACCATGATAAAATTTATACCTGCAGAGCTCAAGCCTGTATATGATAAGATAATAAATAATACCAGAATAACGGCTGAAGAAGGTTTGCTCCTGTATAATTTTAAAAATCCAGGTTTGCTTGGTTATTTTGCTGATATAGTTAGAAGTAGAAAAAACAGTGACGGGGTTTTTTTTAACCGTAACTTTCATATCGAGCCTACCAATATATGTATTTACAACTGCGAATTCTGCTCCTACAGGAAACCGGCAGGAAGCCCGGATGCATGGAATTACAGTGCCGAAGAAATACTTGATATCGTTCGTCGTTTTGATGATAAACCGGTTACTGAAGTACATATTGTCGGAGGAGTACATCCTGATCATGATATTGATTATTATGGAAGAATACTCAGGATGATACGTGATCACAGGCCCGGTCTGCATATAAAAGCTTTTTCAGCTATTGAACTTGATTATATTATAAGGAAATCAGGACTTGATATACGAGATGGCCTGCTTAAACTGAAAAAGGATGGCCTGGGTTCAATACCCGGTGGGGGAGCAGAAATATTCGATGCAAAGTTAAGGGCAATAATATGTAAAGATAAATCATCATCGGAAACGTGGCTCAGGATACATGAGGAAGCTCATAAGGTCGGTATACCTTCAAACGCTACCATGCTTTACGGGCATATGGAAACCTATGAACACAGGATTGACCATATGGAAAGACTGCGGAAGCTTCAGGACATTACCAGCGGGTTTAATTCATTCATTCCACTTAAATTCAAGATGGAAAATAATAAAATGCAGCAGTACGGTGAAGTAAATATCATAGAGGATATGAAAAACTATGCCGTATCACGTATTTTCCTTGATAACTTCCCTCATATAAAAGCCTACTGGCCGGCACTGGGTAAAGAGTCAACTCAACTGGCCTTATCCTTCGGGGTTGATGATGTGGATGGTACAATAGATGATACTACAAAAATCTATTCAATGGCCGGCGCCAAAGACCAGAACCCGTCAATGACAACAAAAGAGATCTGCGAATTGATAAGGGGAGCAGGATTTAAGCCCGTTGAAAGGGATACTCTTTATAATGTGGTAAAGGATTGGTAAGACCGGTGAGAATCAAATTATTTCAATTCATTAATCGCTTTCTCTGCCCCTGCATGTTCCGGATCGAGTTCAAGAGTCTTTTTGTACTCTTCAATAGCTCTGTCTGTTTGATTTGCTTTTCTTAAGAATCCGGCCAGTTCAAAATGCACTGAAGGATTCTCAGGAAAATCCCTTGCATTCCTTTCGAGGAAGAAAATACTGTCATCAAGCCTGCCCTCCTCAAAAAGTTCTGATGCCAATTCACTGAGGATTTCAGGTCCTATCTCCATGTTAAAAATATCAGGATACTTAGATTTCATTATACCATAAAAAATACTTGCCTGTACATTATTGGTCCTTGAAAAGCGCTCAAGCATATACAAAGGAGCCTGCTCAATGAAGCTCATATATTCTTCACTATGGTTTTTAAAAAGTTCTATCAGGTAATATGACCGGTTTCCCTTTTTTATCTCTTCATTGAAATTAAGCCTGATGGGATTCGCATAATCATGAAAATTATAAACAAGGATTTCCCCTGATTTCAAATCGCAGATAAAGCTGTACAACGTTTTGGAACTATTGCCCTCAACATGGGTGGCATTAAGAACATCCCTGACTGTATTAACAGAGTAGATGTCCTGATTATCAAGAAGTTCTACTGCCTTTTTATATCTCCAGCAGGGTTTCTCTTTATTTAAATACTTTGATCCAATAAAGTTCGTTGCTACCTGAAAATCCTCTCCTGTTTCCAGAAAAACAACATCGCCATTATACCATTCAACTATCATTGACGCCCCGCTTTTATCCATTACCGGAATTCTTGCTGCATCAAGTGAAGGATTATTAAAGGTCCGGAAAAATTCCTTTACCTCCTCAATGTCTTTATAGCTTGCCAGTATATGTTCGATGACCGAACCCAGGAATTTTTTTTTAGAATTATCTGGTTCCCATCCCTGTTTTGCCACAGAATTACCATCAACGAACAGTCCATGCTCATTCATCCCTCCCTGGGTAGAATTCATTCCCATATTAAAACCAAAACAGATTCTGGCATAATACCTGTCAGTGGCAGGCACATACCACATCATTGTCAGCGGAGTCAAAAAATCTTCATTACTCCCGGCAATTGCGGTATTTTCACCTCTGACCATTATTATAGTACATGAAAAGGCTTCCAGACCTGTCAGGGAAAGGAATAATAAAATAAGAAGTACATGGGGTTTCATGGTTTTTAATTTATTACCATCATCTCTATAAATCCTTAACAGATCAGAGTAACAGGTTTTACAAGCAATTTAATAAATAACTTTGTATTATTAGAATTAATGAATTAACCAAAACCCTACCATCCCATAATTATACAGACCTGGCTCACAATTTCATCTTGTTCCTATTCCTTTTATCTTTTATCTTTTATCTTTTGTCTTAAGTCGTTAGTCTTTCGTCATCATATAATTTTATCTTTGCCTATACGTTACTATTTTAATAAAGCTGAATTATGAGCCTAAAAAAATTCCTTGCCAGTAAGGATTTCCTGAAGCATCTCGGCCTGGCCATTGCAACAGCCATTATTATTATCTTCTTAACCCTGCTCTGGTTGAGCGTATATACAAGGCATGGCCAATCACGCCCGGTTCCCGACCTTTATGGCTTAACTATAGAAGAGGCTGAAAAAACTGTTACGAAGAACAAAATGAGATTCCAGGTTATTGATTCTGTTTATACCAATATTGTCCCAAGGGGTTGCGTGGTTGAGCAAAATCCTGTAGCCGGATTCGGAGTCAAAAAGAACCGTCGCATAATGGCAACTATAAATGCATTCAATCCTGAGATGGTTGAGATGCCTGATTTACTGGAATTATCGAAGCGGCAGGCACTGTCGCTTATTGAAAGTTCAGGGCTTGAAATCGGTAAACTCAATTACAAACCCGACCTTGCCGTTGATTATGTTCTTGAACAACTTTATCATGGCAAGCATGTGGAACCCGGTGATTCAGTACAAAAAGGTTCGGTTATTGACCTGGTGCTTGGCAAGGGCCTGAGCAATAGAAGAACTCCTATCCCTGACTTGATTGGACTTAACATAGAAGAAGCAAGAAACAGGATACTTGCTGCATCTTTGAATATAGGAACATTTACTTTTGACAATACCATTAATAACGCCGAAGATACAGCAAATGCTTTCGTATTTAAACAAAACCCTCTATATACTGAAGAAACAACCCTGCAACTGGGCTCTGCTGTATATGTCTGGTTTACAACAGATTCAATGAAACTACCGGTTGACTCAACCATGATAAGCAGTATGGATACCCTGCCGATACGGGACAGCAACTAACTGGAAAAACAGGCTTTGATGATTATAATAAGAAAATATCTGACTGTTTTATTGCCATTTATGCTAATATTAAACAGCTCTGGCCAGGAGATAGTGACAGGACTACTTACAAATCCCGATATAAATAATGCCTGGCATAAAAGGAAACTGGTTAAGTCAGCCTCTCCTGCCGACACTGTTGATCTGCCTTTTTTTGATGATTTTATACCTGGCAATATATGGCCTTCGTCATCACGCTGGACCGATAACTATGTTTATATAAACAATACTTATCCCTTTAACCAGGTGAGCCAGGGTGTTGCCACCTTTGACGCAATCAATAACATGGGTATATTATATGAAGAAGCCGGCTCTTTTGTCTTCGAGGCCGACCGTCTGACATCTGTTCCCATTGACCTTGATGTTGCTCCAACTGAAAATGTTTACCTCAGTTTCTTTTACCAGCCTCAGGGCATTGCCGACCCTCCGGAATTACAGGACAGCCTTGTATTACAATTCTATTCTGTCATTGATAATGAATGGCAACATATATGGAAAGCTGAAGGTACTAACCTACATAATTTCAAACCGGTAATTATAAAGATTGACAGCCCTGATTACCTGTACAGGGGCTTCAGGTTCAGATTTATCAACTATGCAAGTCTAAGCTCCACCCTCAGCGACCCGGCCATGGCGGGGAATGCAGACCACTGGAATATCGATTATGTGTTTATTGATAAGAACCGCTCTCCCTCTGATACCATACCCGTGGATGTAGCGTTCACTGAGCCCATACGCTCTGTCCTTAATACTTATGAATCCATGCCATGGGAACAGTTCAGGAAGGTATTCCTTTCAGAGATGGGGTCCTTTATCAGGATTAATTACAGGAATAATGATGAAGTGACTCGGAATGTTACAAGGAATTTTAAAATCAGGGATATGTATGAAGATTCGGAGGTACATACTTTCTCGGCCGGCGCAACAAATATTGACCCCGGCGAATGGGTTACATATAATGCCAACCTGATATACACTTTTGATTCTGATTACACCGACTCAGCCCTGTTCAGAGTCAGGTCAATATTAATAACGGATGAGTTTGATCAGAAGGTAAACGACACAATTGACTATTTCCAGATGTTCAGTAACTACTTCTCTTATGATGACGGCTCGGCTGAAAACGGCTATGGGGTGAATGGACAGGGCGCTTCCAATGCAATGGTTGCTACAAGGTTCAGAACCTTCCAGCCCGACACTTTAAGAGCAATATCAATGGCCTTCAATGACAGTTATCAATCTTCAAACCAGAGATATTTTAATATTGCAGTATGGAGTGACAATAATGGTATGCCCGGTGATCTGCTGTATGAACAGGAAGAGATGGTTGATCCCGGGGAAGATATTAACGGTTTTATACAATTTGTTTTAAATGATCCCCTGGTAATTGAGGGTTATTTTCACATTGGCTGGACGCAGCAATCGGAAACATTCCTCAATGTAAGCCTCGATATGAATACCCTGCCGGAAGGCAGACGCCATTATTATATTAACGGCTTATGGAGTGAATCCGAAATAGCCGGGAGCCTTATGATAAGGCCAGTTATGGGCAGTGCGATTATTCCATCAGGAATAGACGATATTGACCTGCCGGCTAAAAATAAAATAAAAATATGGCCAAACCCGGTAAATGATATACTGAATATTGATATTCCTGAAAATGACCTTGCCATGGGCATTGAGATTAATATATACGACAGTAACGGAAGATGGCTCCTGTCAGATGAACAAACCCGCACTGTTAATGTAACAGCCCTGCCCCAGGGTGTTTATCTTCTTATTATAAGCTCAGGCAAAAGGGTAATTGGTTATAACAGATTTATACGATTATGATTGCTCATGAGCAAAACGGATGATCATATTGATAACGGTGAGTTATTTGAGCATTACCGTATTGAAGCAGATGCAAGGCAGAAAGCACTCAGAATTGACAAATTCCTGGTAAACCGGATAGATAATACTTCCCGCACCCGTATTCAGAATGCTGCCCTGGCAGGTAATATAATTGTTAACGACCAGCCTGTTAAACCTAATTATAAGGTAAAGCCGGGTGATATTATACAGATATTACTGGCTCACCCTCCCAGGGAAACAGAGATTTTGCCTGAAAACCTGCCTCTCGATATTCTATATGAAGATGACTCTTTACTAATAGTTAACAAAGAAGCAGGAATGGTTGTACACCCCGGGGTCGGAAATTATACCGCGACGCTTGTAAATGCTCTTATGTACCACCTGAGGGATATTCCGCTTTTTAAAACCGGGGAGCTGCGACCCGGACTGGTACACCGCATTGATAAGAATACCTCCGGCCTTCTGGTAATAGCCAAAACTGAATATGCCCTCAATAACCTTGGAAGGCAGTTTTATGAACACAACACAGGCAGAAAATATACGGCAGTAGTATGGGGCAATCCAGGTGACAGTGGCACTGTTACAGGCAATATAGGCAGAAACCCCAGGAACCGTAAGCTGATGTATGTCTTCCCGGATGGAAGTGATGGCAAACCTGCTGTGACTCATTACAGGCTCATTGAAGACCTGTCATATGTCTCACTTATTGAATGCGAGCTGGAGACCGGGCGAACACACCAGATAAGGGTGCATATGAGCTACCTGAAACATCCACTTTTTAATGATCCTGACTACGGGGGTGATAAAATCCTTAGAGGTACTACATTTACAAAATACCAGCAGTTTGTCAGGAATTGTTTTAATATAATGCCACGCCAGGCACTGCATGCACGATACCTTTCCTTCATTCACCCTGTAAGTGGTAAACGCATGGAGTTTGAATCGAAGCTGCCCGATGATATGAGCCAGCTTATTGAGAAGTGGCGGAACTACATAGCTGGGAGAGAAAAGTTATAAATTATTAGAGGTGAGAGGTGAGAGGTGAGAAGTGAGAGGTGAGAGGTGAGAGGTGAGAGGTGAGAGGTGAGAGGTGAGAGGTGAGAGGTGAGAG
>CAZNYS010000058.1:0-22091 GCA_964577305.1 uncultured Rikenellaceae bacterium | reverse complement strand
TAGAATAGATTTATTCAAAAAGTAAAGGCCTGCGGAATCTAGGGGCTTGGCGGCTGGAATTTTGTTATATACGATTGCTGGGGTTTGAGCGTTTGATCATAATAACGAGCAACGAGCAACGAGAAACGAGCACCCAGTACACAGTATCGATACCCTCTGCTCCATGCTCCATGCTTCTGTGCTACCGGCCTAGAATATAGTTAGCGGGCAGTGCCACTTTCTTACCAAACTGATAAATGAGCTGCCTCTTACCCCCTAGATTTCTTCTGCCGTCGGTTATCATAATATCCACTACTTCCGGTATTCGGTAATAGATCTTATCATATGTATTAAATGTTGAATCAGGTATCATATTTACAGGAGCCAGGGCATTATTACTCATCATTTCTATAACAATTGGCCTTCCACTCAGATTGCTCATATCGAGTATTCCCTCCTCCTGGGAGAAACGGAAAATAACCACTGGTTTGTTTTTCATGCTATTATCCGGCACAAAAGAAAAATCGAACTCCTCCTCAGTTGTGTATGATTTTCCTGCGAAAAGACTGATATACTGGTCTTCCAACCTGTTTATTTCATCAATAGCAGCTTTATCCTGTGGAAATACTGTTGCCTCGCCTGTAAGTATGAGGTGACGTCCTTCTCTCAGTTCCAGCAGTATCCTTGCGGTATGTTCTGCCTGCTCTGACATACTTAATTGCCGTCTCCTTTCCAGTACATAAGGGATCCTTACAAAAGCAGTATCAATATCGATAACCTTGTAAGCAGTATCCTGCTCAATATTATAGTATCTATCTGATCCCATATCCCTGTAACCTATCCTTGCATCATCAGCAGCATAATTACGACTGTCAAATTCCCTGTTCATATATAATGATGGATTCACGTCCATAATCAGCCCGGCATTTATCATGCTTATTGCATTTGTCTCTATCAGTCCATCACTTTTCATAATGTAAAACTCAGATGGATCAAGCTCCTGTACTGCATTTATCTTCACCTCTTTAAGTGACCAGATAACCTGGTCACTGCTTATCACATCCCTCAAACCCAGGAGTTCATTTGCATATTGGTGGTATGGACCGGCTTTCTGAACTGTTTTTTCTGCAACCACAGTAAAATCAAGCACTGTCTGGGGAAGTGCATAAACCAGGCTCCCTTCGTATAGTGTAACCGTATCACCCAGTGGCAGCACCTGTGTATTCACCCTTACGGGTACTTCTTTCACGCTGCATGCATACAGTATCAGCACCAGTAATATTGGTAATATATATTTTTCTTTTCCTCTCATCGTGATCTTTGTTATTGATTTTTATATTGCCTTATCTGTTTAAACGAATTTCCAATATTATAAATTATATCTGAAGCAATCAATGATTCGTAACCTGTCTTTTCAGAAGCTATATCACCGGCCAGCCCGTGAATATAAACAGCTGCAATAGCTGCTTCTGAAGGTTTGTAACCCTGTGCCAGCAAGCTCAGTATCATACCTGTGAGCACATCGCCACTGCCTGCGGTGGCCATACCCGGGTTGCCCGTGCTATTGAACCATACCCTACCGTCAGACAGGCTTACAGAGCTGTGCGCTCCTTTTAAAACAATAACACACTTATACTTTTTTGAAAATTCCTGCTGCCTTACCAGGCGGGCAAACTCCTTTTCATCAGAACCCGTAAGCCTCCTGAATTCACCTGGATGGGGAGTTAATACCATATCTTCTGTAAGCAGTTCAAGCAGATCTTCCTCAGAAGAAATTATATTCAGTGCATCTGCGTCAACCACAAGCGGGCCTTTATATTTTTCAAGAAGATCACGCAGTCCTTTCCTTGTATTTGGTTTTGTACCAAGACCCGGGCCAATGCCCAGGGCATCATAAATACCAGGATCAGGTATCTCTGTAACCATGAGGTCCGACTGATCGCACTGTACCATTGCTTCGGGTAGTGCAATATGAATAATTTCAGCAACAGGGCGTGGCACATGTGCCGTTAACAAGCCTATACCTGTTCGAAGGGCAGCATGAGAAGCCAGCACTGCAGCCCCTGCCTTACCACATGAGCCGGCAATCATTAAGCCATGACCATAATGACCCTTATGATCAAACTTATTCCTGTTCTGTAAAATTCCAGCCACAAAAGAACTGTCAATAATATTATAATCCGTCAGTGTGCTGCTGATTTTTGCCGGGTGCAGTCCAATGGGCAATACAGAAAATTTACCAACAAAATGCTGATTTTCAGCAAAGAAAAATGATACTTTAGGAAATTGAAGGGTGAGCGTATAATCAGCTCTGATAATAGTATCCATATTATTGTCGGTATTGTCTTCACCAAATAAACCCGATGGTATATCAACTGATACCACTTTTACTTCAGCCTCATTTATTTTCGATATTACCTGTCCAGGAAGGCCTTCTGCAGGACGTGTCAGCCCTGATCCAAAAATAGAATCAATAATTATATCATCTGGCCTGATTAACGGTAAATCCCTAATCTCTCTTATTTCATTATATTCAGCCTTATCCTGTTTTACCAGTCTGTCCCTGTTTATTGACCAGTCCTTGCTGGTCTTTGAGCTGAAAGCCAGGTAGAAAACCTTTACCCTGTACCCTGCGCCGGCCAGCATCCTTGATAATGCAAGCCCGTCCCCACCGTTATTTCCAGGACCGGCAAAAACCAAAACATTGCCTGATCGTTCAAAATGTTTAATAAACCAATTAAACAGAGCTGTTGCTGCTCTTTCCATCAGGTCAATAGATTCTATCGGCTCATTTTTAATTGTATAAGCATCAATCTCTCTGACTTTTTCTGAACTGAATATCTTCATAATATCTACTTAAGGTACAGGTTTACCACAAATGTAAGATCAAAATCGATTAAAGAGAAATCTAAATGTGAATAATATGAAGGCTCCCTACGCTTAAGCTTCGGAGGGCAGGGAAGGCTGAGGCTAAGGCTAAGGCTAAGGCTAAGGCTGAGGTTGAAGATTTAGGGTTTGAAAGGTTTGAGAGTTTGAATGTTTGATTTTGGGGTCCTGCTGGTACAATTTTTGCTGTTTGTCAGTATAATCTGACTAACATACATCATGAAAATCAATATTAAACATCTTTTAACCCCAGCGCTTTTAAGTATAATGGTAATAATCTCCTCATGTGAAAAGAGTAATCCTGATGACCAGCCCGGGGACCCGGTGGAGATATTTACTGAAGCTTACCAGAAGGAGGTAATTGACTCGGCAAACAAATTTGCTTTCGATCTATTCAAACCGATTATTACGGATGCCAAGGGAACAGAGAATATAATGATTTCTCCATTCAGCATCACCAGTGCTTTATCCATGACACTCAACGGTGCAGCCGGGGAAACACTTGAAGCCATGAGGAAAACACTCAGGCTTGAGGATAAAACCCTCCAGGAAATAAATGAAACATACCTTAAGCTGATGACCGAGATGGTAACTGTTGACAAACGGGTTACACTGGAGATAGCCAACTCGGTGTGGGTCGAGAAGAAATTTCCAGTGAAGCAACCATTTATAAACGCTCTCCAGGAATATTACAAAGCTGAGGCACGTGATATTGATATTAATAATCCAAATGCGGTGGATATTGTTAATGCCTGGATTGCCGAAAAGACACATGATAAGATAACGGAAATGCTGGATGGACTGAATCCTGCTCTGACCATGCTTCTCATTAATGCGATATATTTCAATGGAAAATGGAGATACCAGTTCGATGAAGATGACACCAGTGATGAACTATTTTATGTGACCCCCACATCGCCCAAAGATGTTCCGATGATGCATCAAAAAGAGAACTTCAATATAATCGTAACTGATGATGCAAAAATCTTTGAGTTGCCTTATGGCCAGGGTAATTATACCATGGTGGCAGTTCTGCCTGACGAAAATGTTACAACAGCAGACCTGGCCGCCACTCTCACGACTGAATTATGGCAGGGATGGATGGAGGCGCTGTCTGATGCCACCCATGAGGTAGACCTGAGCCTACCACGTTTTAAGTATAAGTATAAAAGGGAATTAAGCAGTGATCTCATAAATATGGGGATGGGTATTGCTTTCACCCCTGATGCCGATTTCAGTAATATAAGTGATGTACCAAGCTGGATAAACGCGGTTTTACATGAATCATTCATTGAGACCAATGAAGAAGGTACAGAAGCTGCTGCTGCTACGGTTGTGGAAATGGTAAATACTTCAGTACCGATGACGATAACAGTAAACATTAACCGGCCATTTCTTTATTTCATCCGTGAGGTATCAACCGGAACAATATTATTCATGGGCAGGGTGAGCGATCCAACCATTAATTAATTGTACCAGGGGTGGTTTGAAATCAGCTGCAATCCTTCTCCTGGTTCTGCTCCGATAATCCGTCTTACGCCAAGGAATGCTTCTCTCCTGCTTCTGCTAAAGTTACTCCTGGTAGAATCAAGGCTATTGATCTTCACCATACCTGAGGCATGAATAAATTCAGTGTCACCAATATATAACCCGACATGTGTTGGCCTGGCGGTTCCATTTCTTTCATATCCAAAGAAAAGCAGGTCGCCAACCCGGAGCGAGTCAGGATAATCCTCTTTGCTGATCCTGATCCCATACCTGAATTGCTGAGAAGCATCCCGTGCAAGGATAATGCCGTTCAGATAATAGACAGTTTTAACAAACCCGCTGCAATCAAATGCTTTTGATGATGTACCTCCCCATAAATAAGGGATACCTGTAAATGATTGTGCGCATTTCCCCAGATTCTCTTCCGCTGGTTCTGTTTCTGAAAGCCACTCTTCAAATACGTTTACATCATTCTTATTTATGTATCCCTTCCTTCCATCAGGAAGAACAACATGATAATAATCATTCCCTTCTTCCTCATAATTAATTACAGATCCGGCAACAATATCTGAGACCATATTCATTGAAGTGGTATCACCGTAAATATCACCGTATTTTTCAGTGCAGATTAAACGATCTGACCTTTTCCATTCCTTAAATTCCGAAAGCTTCATTGTTTTAATTGCCTGGGAATCCACCCAGCCTTCATATGATTCGGATGTCTGTATATAGTACCATCCGGGCTGCAACTTCAGTATTTTTACCGGGGTCCCCATTAAAGCCTGTGATATCAACTCTGTATTGTGCGCAGGTGATGGGCGCATATTACAGACACTTACGTTTACCAGGCCATAGGGCTCTTCAATATTTAAAACTGTTTCCTTTTGTCTGCAGCCCGAAAAAAAAACGGGCAGGATCATAGTAATAAAAATAATTTGTTGGCAGATTTGTTCTATTAACACCTTCATTACTTGTATTCTATTTCAATTTCATAATCCCATTTGTCAAAATAAAGATTTCCACCGCTCCACTCAACTTCACCCCTCTGGAAATCGTAGGGTTCGCTCCTCAGGTATTTCTTTTCAGGATAGAGAGTTCCGGAAACTCCATCATTAACAATAAGCCTGTAGGAGTCAATTCCTGAAATATAAAACTCCCTGGTTTTCAGGTCGGTTGAATATTGTAATCCGTATGATATATCCACAGGGATCCAGCCCGGACCTTCAAAGTAAACCTCACACCAGTCATGAAGGTTTTCGTTACCCGGGGGCATCATCCAGCCACTCTGCCACCTTACCGGGATCCCTTTATACCTGAGCATCGAAATAAGAAGAAATGTTTGCATACCACAATCGCCTCTCCTGTTTCGTAAAACATATCCGGGAATATCTGGCATTACTGAGTACTCAATGGCCCCGGCCCATGGTATATTATTGTTGATCCAGTAATATATCATTCTCACTATCTCAAGCGGATTATTTTCCTGCCCGGCAATGCTGTCGGTAAGAAATCTGAAATCTTCTGAAAAACTGATATGAGGCAGTTGCTCTGAGGTATATTTCATGAAGACTGATGAATTCTTATTGTATGGCAAAATATTAAGCTCTTCAGGATTAAAATATTGCCCGGACGACTGGTAGCTGAAAGATGCTTTGAAAATCACCGGCTTATCTCTTTCGGATATGGCTTCCATGTAAATTGTCCGGTGGATCACAGAGTCAGGTGATATTATATAGTTATTATCAGATGCTGAAATGAACCTGATATTTTGCTGCCGGATATTGTTTTCTTTCGGCCATGGCAGCCAGCATCTAACAGTCTCACCTTCCGGAACAGCATTTGGAAGAACAGTTAAGGTGTAATCCACAACCATCTCTACCGGAATAACAGGTAGATGCTGATTGTCTGATGCACCGATAATTGATTGAGTATGTTTTTTACGAAATACAATCCCCGGATCCTCAGCCTCAAGAGAGTCTCTCAATGCTCTTTCCATGTGGAAGCTTTTAATCAGGTTAAGGTTTGAGACAGCCCTGTTGAAATATCTCTTTTTACCGTCGATCATACGACATTCAAGCCAGTTATTTTTTTCCCACATTTCTTTCTCCACCTGAGAATATTCGCCATTACTTTTTCTTAACCGGGATATTATCTCTTCTTCAGATATTGAGAATTCCAGGTATATTCTTTCTGCTATTTGTGATAATGAGTCAGCTTTATGAATTAACAGTTTTTTTCCAGGGCTTACTTTGTTAAGTGAATCAATCAGTTGAAATGTGTTTTCCAGGTTACCGGCATCAAATTCCTGTTCGATTTGTTTATAAATCTCGTTGCCATCAGTTCTTTGTATACAGCCTGTTAAGAATAATAAAATAATCAGGGCTGAATATAAAAGGAGAATTCTCATATTAAGTGTTTCGTTTATGTAAATTTATGAAACATCCGTGTTTCTCCAAAACCTTAAATATTTGACTTTGGTTTAAGTAAAGGTTATTTTTATACTAATAAATCTGACCCCGATGACCAAACATCCAAGAAATCCTTTTCAGTTCTGGCAGGAACTAAAACAAAGAAGAGTTGTCCGTGTTGTTACAGTCTACCTGGCATCTGCCTTTGCAATCCTCGAAGCAGTAGATATAGTTACCACACAACTTGGACTCGCCTCCTGGCCCGTAACCCTTGTAATGATTCTTCTTGCCTGTGGGCTTGTTGCTGCAATAATTCTTTCATGGATCTACGACATAACACCGGAAGGAATCGTTAAAACGCCTGATTCGGATCAGGTGCGGTCTGAAAAAAGATTAGAGGAGGGTATTGAGATTACAACCAGGAAACCTGCTGTTGCTGAAAAAGATGATGATTTGATTGTGCAGGAGAATAAGCTGTATGCTGAAAAGATTAATAAGTATAAAAAGAAAGAGAGAATATACAGTCTGAGTTCAGTTGCTGTGATAATTGCTGCAATAGTACTTTTCTTTTTCTCCAGCGGGAGCACCATGCCCTTTTCCAAGCGAGACTGGATCTTAATAACTGACTTTGAAAATCTTACCGATAATTCTGTTTTTGATAAATCCCTTTATACAGCATTTTCACTAACAATCAATCAATCGCAATACATAAATGTGTTTCCCAGGAACAGGATGCTTGAGACCATGGCAATGATGGAAATTGAAGACATGACATATATTGATGAAAGAACCGGCAGGGAAATAGCGTCGAGGGAAGGAATCAACACATATATAGTTCCCAGTATAAGCGAAGTTGGAAATGACTATGTTCTGACTTCAAAGATAATGGAAACAAAATCCGGTAATCTGCTTCAATCAGTAATACTGGGAAGCGATAATAAACAGGATATCCTGGCAGAATTAGATAAGATGAGCAGGAAGCTGAGGAGAACACTGGGTGAGCCCAGATATCATATTGCTACCCAGGATAAACCACTATCCAAAGTAACTACCTCGTCATTGGAAGCCCTGAAACAATTTTCACTGGGGATTGAGTGTAATTGGTTTGGTGATTTCACAGCCGCCAAAGACTATTATGAAAATGCCCTTGGGATCGATTCAGGTTTTACAGCAGCAAAAGCATCGCTTGGTAATTTACTTATCGAGAAAAACATTGACCCGGAAAGAGGAAAAAGATTAGTAAGTGAGGCAGTTAAACACGCTGATAATCTTACAGATGGTGAAAAATATGGTATCCTTGCTTTTCATGCCGCAAATATTGAGAATAACCTCACAAAAGCCATCGAACACTCAAAGAAACTGGTGCAGTTATACCCGGATGATCCTGCGTACCATCATAACCTGGCGTGGTATTATCAAATGTCGGGGTTATACAACGAGGCATTGGAAGAATATAAAAAAGTTACACTTATAAGCCCTGTATATGTCTTGTCCTACGCTGGTATAAACTGGATTTATCTTGAAAAATTAGGCCAGGTTGATTCAGCATTGGTCTGGTCAAAAAAGATGATATCTGATAACCCACAGAATGTCTGGGGATATTATCAACTGGGATTTGCTTATATTGGGCTTGACAGTATTAATGAAGCTGAAAAATCCTTTCTGAAAGGAAGGGAGCTCAATCCTTATTTTCTGGATAACCAGTACCGCCTGGCTCTTACATACCAGATGCAGGGGAAATATAAAGAATCAATCAGGATGCTGGAAAGTATGATCGATACTAAACGGTATGATATATGGGCATATTACTACCTCGGTGTTAATTATCAAATATTGGACGACCAGGAAAATGCGATGAAATATTTTTCTTTGTTTAAAAATATTGCAACTGGACCATGGCTCGAATCATATCCTGACCTGCCCGTTACATATATTAATATCGCTAAAGTAACAGCAAATATCGGCGATATGGAAACTTCAACCCAGATGTTACTAAAAGCTATTGAAATAGATTCAACACTTAACCAGCAATATGCTGCCATATACACTTCACAGGGTAAAATACCGGAAGCTATCGATCAGATAGAAAAAGCATTGGAAAATGGTTATCGAGACCTTGTCTGGTTAAAAATGGACCCTGACCTGAGGGAATTACAAAATAACGACAGGTTCGGGGAACTGCTCAATGAATATTTCAAATAAATAGTTCTTAGGCTAAGGCTAAGGCTAAGGCTAAGATTAAGCTTCCAATGCCGACCACAATCACTTGCTGCTCGGTTCTATCTTTGTCCACCGGAGCATGGCACTGTTCAGAGAACCGCGCCAGCGAAGGTGGATATTCCATTATACCATTATTCCATATAAAAAAAACTTTTATATTTGTGCCATTCTCAATTTCGAACCTAAAGTAAAAAACTTAAAAAAATCATTATGCTTAAGAATCACCCTAAAGGTTTACTTGTTGCCTTCTTTACCAATATGGGCGAGCGATTTGGATTCTACACCATGATGGCCATCCTGGTTTTATTCCTGCAGGCTAAATTCGGGCTCAATGAAGATAAGGCCGGGGACATTTACAGCTGGTTTTATTTTGCCATCTATGCCCTTGCCCTGATTGGAGGTATTCTGGCTGATGCCACGAGAAAGTATAAAACTGTTATACTTATAGGACAAGTTATAATGTTTGCAGGTTATGCTATCATGTCTGTTCCTGGTTTAACCCTTCCAATTACCATTGCCGGTCTTTTCACTATTGCTTTTGGTAATGGATTATTCAAGGGGAACCTGCAGGCAGTAGTCGGCCAGATGTACGATAATCCCAAGTATGATGCAGTGAGGGATAATGCATATCTGATCTTCTATATGGGAATCAATATTGGTGCTTTCTTTGCTCCTTTTGCTGCCACAGGTGTTCGTAACTGGTGGCTGAAAGTAAACGGTTTCCTGCATGATGGCAGCCTGCCGGCACTATGTCATCAATTCCAGGACGGTACTCTGGCCGATGTTAATACATTCCAGACACTGGCCAACCAGGTAAATCTCAGCGGACCGGTAACTGATCTTTCGGCATTTGCCAGCTCTTATCTTGATAGTTTTGCAGTAGGTTATAATTATGCTTTTGGTGTTGCTGCCATTGCAATGGTTATATCGCTCCTTGCTTATGTCATATTTAACAAACATATCCCCAAGAAACAGGTTGTGGAAGGAGAAAAAACGATCTCGATCACAGAAAAGCCCCTGGCCATACCTGTGGCACTGATAGCCGGTGGTATAACTGCATTCCTGGTAAGCCTTGTTAAGGATTTTCCCACGGGAATGGCAATAGGCGTGTTCATAGCATTTGTTACATGGATAGCCATGATATCGAAGAAAGAGGAAATTCAGAAAGTAGTGGCATTACTGCTGGTTTTCTTTGTAGTAGTATTCTTCTGGATGTCGTTCCACCAGAACGGCCTGACCCTGACCTTCTTTGCAAGGGATTATACTGTTAAGACGGTGGATAACTTTACCTACATGTTCTTTACACTTGAAAATATATTATCCGTAATAGCATTAATAGCAGGTATTGTGTTGTTACTGGGCAAGAAAAAGAATCTTAATACAAGGCTTATCGGAGCAGCATTGCTCGTTGCGGGAGGTACCGCGGCAACAATATTTTTCCGAAAGGCTGATCCTCATTCCAATCCTATAGCACCTGAAGTGTTCCAGTCTTTTAATCCACTGTTCATAGTTACACTAACATTCGTGGTAGTGTCATTCTTTGCATGGCTCAATAAAAGGAAGAAAGAGCCTTCAACTCCAAGGAAGATCGGTATAGGTATGGTGATAGCCGCGGTAGCATTTATAGTTCTGCTTATAGGCTCACTCAACCTTGTCTCTCCTCATGAGCTACAGATTGTAGATGAAGCCGGAAATATTAAATTCAGACCTGTTCCTGATTCATCGAGGGTGATGCCCTACTGGCTAATATCATCGTATCTTATCCTTACCATAGCCGAGCTTTTCCTGAGCCCGATGGGATTATCCTTTGTATCAAAGGTTGCCCCGAGCAGGTTCCAGGGTGTAATGCAGGGCGGATGGCTGCTGGCTACTGCTGTCGGTAACAAGTTACTCTCTGTAGGAAGTTTCTTCTGGGATAAGCTTGACCTCTGGCAGCTATGGCTGATATTTATAGTATGCAGCCTACTTGCAGCAACATTTATTTTCTCGATACTAAAGTTCCTTGAACGGGTAAGCTCGAAGAAAGACTGATTATCACGAATTAAAAACGAATTGACACAAAAAAGGCCCTCGATAAAAGAGGGCCTTTTTCATTATCTTTCATAAACAATCTGTCCGTCAACAATTGTCATTAGGATATTCATATTAATTATATCCTGTGGATCACATTTCAGGAGATTAAGGTCACAGACTGATATATCAGCAATCATTCCTTCCTTTATACAACCTCTTATATCATCTTCAAAAGCTGCGTATGCATTATTTACAGTATAGGCCTTTAATGCTTCATGAACACTGATCTTCTGCTCAGGAAACCAGCCTCCCAAAGGTTCGTGATTTAATGTAGTCCGGTTAACGGCAGCATGAATAAGGTTCCTGGGGTGCATAAAATATTCAGCAGCTGATGTTCCCGGCCAGTCAGAGCCAAAAGAAAGTAAAGCTCCGTTATCAAGCAAAGATTTAAAGGCATATGCCCCCTTGCATCTTTCGTAACCTATTCTTTCCTCCATCCAGCGCATATCATCTGACAGGTGATATGGATTAACCTCGGCTATAACATTCAATTCCTTAAAACGCGGAAAGTCCACGGGTCTGATTACCTGGGCATGAATAACCCTGAAACCATCAAGTGTTGATCCCGTTTCTTTCATTAAGCGCTCATAGGTATCGAGCATTAACGATACTCCCTTTGTTCCTATTGCATGAACATTCGAGACAAAGCCAGCATCATAGCCGGTTTTAATCATATTGTACATCTTATCCATATCCGGGATCAACAGTTCTGGGTCGTTGCTGGTATGCTGCCTGTAATGACCGTAATTACCAGGCTGGTCGTCATAAGGTTCAAAAAACAGAGCGCCATGTGTCCCCATTATTCCATCAATATATCCTTTAAGGGCACCATACCTGAGAAAACCATCCTTTTCACCAGTAAAAGGATGCATACCCATTGAAAAACCTTTTTCCACAAGCTCATTTACTCTTGACAGGTCAGGTCTCAGCCATACCCTGCATGTTAACTCGCCGTTTTTCTGCAACTCGTAAAACCTTACTGTCTGGTCAGGTACTGCAATATCATGTATTTCAACTATACCAGCTTCCCTGAGGGCTTTCAGGGCAGCCCTGTTTTCATTTAATAACCTCTCTTCTGATTTTGGTACTATTGTATTTCTGATTATTGAGATAGCCTCAGAATCCCTGTATATAAGTCCGGTTACCTCTCCATTATTTGTTTCCATTCCTGGCATAACTTTCCCGGTCAGACCTGCTGCTTCAAGTGCAGAACTGTTTGCCAGGAACATTGAGTAATCGTAATTATTGAGAAAGCAGGGATTTTCTGTAGTATAAGGGTCAATGATACTTTTTCCGGGTTTCCACTTTTCGATTTTTCCCCCGGAGGCATCCTTTGCTCCAAGTTCCCATTCTTCGTATGCACCCCATAATCCTCCTGTTATCCATTCACCCTCTCCTGCTATTCCGGCCACTCGTTTGATTTCATTTATCAATCCCTCATCATCACTCACTGTCATAAGGTTGGCATCATTTATTAGTGAACCTGCCCTGTTGAAATGAACATGGCCATCTATAAAGCCTGGTACAACAAACGCACCATCAAGATCAACCAACCGGGTATTTTCCCCTTTCCATTTCTTATAGGGAATACCACTATCCAGTACCGCTGAAATAATATTATTATTTATTATGACCGTTGATGCCCATGGATTCAACGTATCCATAGTATAAACTTCAGCATTGTATAATATCAAATCCGCCTTTTCATGGTTGCATGAAAATCCCAGGAAGCCAAGAATTATTACAATTAATAATAGATTGTTTTTTTTCATAATATTCCAGGTTTAAAACACCAAAATTATATTAAAATCCATGAAATATATCAGTAGAGACGCAAAATATTGCGTCTCTACTTTTTCAACCCTATAATATGACATTTATCTCTTTCTGAAAATCAAATCCTGAAATTTCCTATAATTGCATAAATGACAAAACAGAAATTAATGAAAAGGATTTTATTTACTTTAAGCACACTCATTATCCTAATAACCGGCCTTAATGCACAGGACGGTGAAAGCACTCTCACCAGGATAGGTCAGGAAGCCCCGGCGTTTACCTGTACAACCGTTGATGGGACAATTATTGATACTAAAGAGATGAAAGGCAAAGTGATCTGGATTAATTTCTTTGCAACATGGTGTCCACCATGTAAGAAAGAACTGCCGGTTCTTGAAAAAAATATTATGGAAAAGTACATGGACAATCCTGACTTTGTGCTTGTGGTCCTTGGTCGTGAACACACAATGGAAGAAATGAAGGATTATGCCGGCAGCACCGGGCTGAAGCTGCCTTTTGCACCTGATGAAGGCCGGAAAATATTCAATATGTATGCCACCCAGTCGATACCCAGGAACGTAATTATAGGCAGGGATGGTAAGATTGCCATTCAAACAATTGGATATACAGAATCAGAATTTACAAAATTGCAAAACGAAGTAGCCGGCCTTCTTGAAAAATAAATTTTAATTGAATATTAGATCTAATGTAGAGACGTTGCATGCAACGTCTCTGCGTTATTTTTGTATCTTTAGGTTATTATTTAACCTAAAACCGATCATATGAAATTCCTATCTGCTTTTTTATTAGCATTTTTCCTTTTTCTCGCCTCATTTTCCCAGGATACACAGGACGCCAGGGTAATTTCAGCCATGCATTCCATTTCCAGCCATGATCTGCTGGAGTATGTAAGTATTCTATGCGACCACCGTTTTGAAGGACGTCTTACAGGAACGGATGAATATATGGAATGTGCTGAATGGCTGTCATCATTCTTTGAGGATTGTGGACTGGAACCGGCAGGTGATAACAATACATGGTTTCAGTATTTCAATATCCCGTATACAGTTATTCACCCTTACTGTGGCCTTTCAATTGAATTGCCAGCAGGAAAGAACGGGTCAATACAGAAGCATTATAAATATATTACTGAGTACATGCCAGGTTCAACCTCGGGTAACGGTACAGTGAGTACTGAAGTAGTATACGCCGGTTACGGTATTACTGCCCCTGAGCTCAATTATGATGATTATAAAGGTATTGATGTAGAGGGCAAAATAATACTCATTGAAAGAGAGGCCCCTGTTTCCCCTTCTGAAGGACCTGAAAAATTTAACCCATGGCGCGAATATTCCTTCCACCAGTACAAATTGCAGAATGCAGTAAAGCATGGTGCTGCAGGTATGATATATAATTACGGTCCTATTGGTAATCCGAATAATGCCTATGATGAAAATTTCATTTATGTTCACGTCGGAGACTCGGTTGTAAGGGATGTGTTCAGCGGAACGGGCAAAAATCATTCTGAAACGGTAGACCTTATCAACAAGAATCTCAAACCTGCATCCTTTGAAACTGGTAAAAAGGTTACCATTAAGATGAGTACCACCCACTACCCTGATGGTAGAGGAGCAAATATTATCGGCAAAAAAAAAGGTACAGACCCGGAACTAAGCAATGAGACTATAATAATAGGGGCTCACCTTGATCACCTGGGAAAATGTTATGAAATTATTCCAGGTGCAAATGATAATGCTTCTGCAGATGCTGTTATGATGGCTGTAGCAAAAGCCCTGAATGATTATGATATTAAACTGAAAAGAACAGTTCTTTTCATTGCCTTCGGGGCAGAAGAGCAGGCACTGCTTGGATCTCGGAAATATATAGAAAATCCCGTAATGCCACTTGACAAAACAGTCCTGCTCAATATGGATGGTGTAGGTGTCGGAGATAAGATAAACATTACAGCCGGTAATGATTTCCCCTTGCTGTGCAGCCCATTTGAAGAGGCTAATGATAGATATATACACCGTATAATAAGGCCTAACTCATTCTCAAATCTGGGCCGTCCGCGGCTTGATGCAGCCATATTCCTCCGGGCAGGAGTTCCCTCACTGAGTTTTTCAACTTTCGGATCAAGATCATACTACCATATCCCATGGGATAATATTGAGACTATAAAACCCGAAATTATGGAAGACATGGCACAGCTTATGCTTCTCTCGGTTATTGAACTGGCTAATTCTGATAATAACATCAGGTAACGATACATAGAAACATGTATTCCAGTTATAATATCTATTCTAAAAGACTGTTGACAGTTTGCGCAATAGCATTATTAATTGCCGGATGCACCTCTAAGAAAAAAGAAATCGAATATACGACCGGGGAATGGAAAGAAGATTCACTTGGGTATCACAGGGTAGTAATAGATAATAAGGTAGCTGCTGATGCAGTATTTGTAAAGGTTCCGTGGAGAAGAAGGGATAAGGAGCCATGGAATAAAGCCGTGATCCTTACATGTGATAAAACTGAAAAGGTGGTGGATAATATTTTCTGCCTGTCATCAGATAATGAATGTGGCCGCTTTGTTTTTCAACCAGTAAACGGTGCAGGTAAATATTTCCTGTATTACCTCCCAGGTAAAATGAAAGGTCGCAGTAATTATCCTACGGTCAACTACCCACCACCAGTCCAAACCGCTGATAACGCCTGGATTGAATTACATAATCTAAGAGACTCATTATCTGTAGCTTCACTGCCTGGAGCCCATGTATCAGCTATCCAGTCAAGAGATGTATTTAATTCATTCTATCCAATGGAAATCATTGCCACCGGGAAAGAGTTAAGGAGTATGCTTGAGAAATATTCCGGCAAAACATACCTTCTGTTCCCTGAAGACCACAGTCATTCAATACGAATGTATGACTACCTGCCCCTGAGATGGATAGAGAAAGGACCTTCAGATATTAT
Source organism: uncultured Rikenellaceae bacterium (assembly GCA_964577305.1). Classification (GTDB taxonomy): domain Bacteria; phylum Bacteroidota; class Bacteroidia; order Bacteroidales; family VadinHA17; genus UBA9300. The sequence goes on along the minus strand of CAZNYS010000058.1, from coordinate 6,288 downwards.
AGAGGGAGAAGCAAAGAAGGGTGAATATTTTACGTTCCAGGTCGGTCTTTACTGCATTAAGGACAGTATTGAGAGCTTAGAGATAAGCTTCTCTGATCTTACGGCAGATGGAGGAAATATTGTTGTTCACCATGACAGCATATCTTCATTTAATACCGGTGGCATCAATTGGGATGGCATGTCGTTTAGTAAAAAAGTCAGTGTTGCTGAAGGTAAAGTTCAACCACTGTGGTTCGGGTTTATGATACCTGAAGAATCAGATGCAAGGAAGATAAGAGGTAAGATGGTAATTAATCCGCTGGGACATGAACCTGAAACCCTGAGAATAAAAATCAGGATCTTGAACGAGTTAATAAATAACCATGGTGATGATAACCCATACCTTATGACAAGGCTCAGATGGTTAAACTCAGATATTGCCTTTGATGATGAAATTACTGAACCCTTTATTGCTATTGAAAAAGAACAGAAGTCTCTTAAAATCCTTGGCAGGCAAATCGACATAGGCTCCTGCGGACTCCCATCAAGATATCTGACATATTACAATCCTTCCAATACGGCCCTGGAAGCCGAACCTGAAAATGTCCTGGCTGCGCCAATGAAACTGGACATATACAGGTCAAACGGGTCACAAATATACTTTGTAAATGAAGAGCCCGTATTTGAAAAAACAGGCCCCGGTAAATATACCTGGAAAACGTTATGCAAAAGTTCGGCTATCGAAATGCAGGCTGAAGGATCGCTCGAGTTTGATGGTTTCTCCTCAATAAGGATAAATATACAGGCTATTCAGGACATCGATCTGTCGGATATAAGACTGGCAATGCAGATAAGGAAGAAATTCGCTACCTATTTCATGGGGCTGGGGCTTCGCGGAGGACAAAGACCATACTATATCAGCTGGAAATGGGATCGTATGAAGCACCAGGAAGGTGCATGGATAGGCAATGTGAACGGGGGCCTCCAGTTTACACTTCGTGATGATAATTATGAAAGACCTCTGAATACCAACTTCTACAGGGAAAAACCTCTTATAATGCCTGAAGGTTGGTATAATAACGGTAAAGGAGGTATAAACATAAGCTCCAATGAATTTGCTGCCAGCATTAATTGCTACAGTGGCAGCAGGAGCATGAAGAAAGGAGACGAACTGATCCTTACCATAAACCTCCTTTTCACACCCTTTAAGCTCATCGAGACCAACCGGCAGTGGAATACCAGGTTCTATCACCGTTATGAGGATTTAGACAGCATACAGGATTATGGAGCAAATGTTGTGAATGTCCACCACGCAACAGAAATCAATCCATGGATCAATTATCCTTTCCTGGAACAGGAAAAGATGAAGAATTATATCGACGAAGCCCATTCCAGGGGTATGAGGGTAAAAATATACAATACCATAAGGGAACTGTCGAACATGGCACCTGAATTATTTGCCATAAGGAGCCTGGGGCATGAAATATTCAGTCCCGGACCCGGTGGTGGCTTCAATTGGCTTCAGGAACACCTCGTTGATGATTATATTGCAGCCTGGTTTGTACCACAATATAAAGATGCAGCAATAATCAATTCTGGTATGTCGCGCTGGCATAATTATTACATTGAAGGAATAAACTGGCTCAGCATTAATATGGGTATTGACGGTTTGTACCTTGATGATATTGCCTTTGACCGTACTACCATGAAGCGGCTACGGAAAGTACTCGATAAAAACAGGGATAGTGCACTGATAGATCTGCATTCTGCGAACCAGTATAATGTACGCGACGGCTACACAAACAGTGCTAACCTGTACATGGAACACTTCCCTTATATAGACAGGTTATGGTTTGGTGAATATTTTGATCCGTCGCTGCCACCCGATTTCTGGCTTGTGGAGATGTCGGGATTGCCCTTCGGCCTGATGGGAGAAATGTTACAGGATGGCGGTAACCAGTATAAAGGACTGGTTTACGGTATGACCTCACGGGCTCCATGGTCGGGTGATCCCAGGAATATCTGGGATCTGTTCGACACATTCGACATCAGTAATTCTGAATTTATAGGATACTGGTCAGAAGAATGCCCGGTTACTACAGGTTACAGGCACGCACCGGCATCAGTGTACAAAAAAGAAGACAGAATAATGGTAGCCATAGCTAACTGGTATGATGAGCATAAAGACCTGTGGCTGAATACCGACTGGAACAAGATAGGAATGAACAGGAACGAAGTGGTATACAGGGCACCATATATCAGAGCTTTCCAGGAAGAGAAGATTTACAGTCCCTGGGAAAGAATACCGGTTGAACCTGGTAAAGGTGTAATCTTAATAATAGAGGAAAGAGAATAAAGAAGGGTAAGAATATCCTTAGCCACACTCAGGTTGATAAACTCATAACTAATCAACCATAGCTTATCTCTCATAATTGACTCAGCTCTTCGGGCTTCGTCGAGCTCGCAGCATTCATCCCGAGTACTCGGGATTCTCACTGCTTGGTTCATAACTAAAAAAGTAGGGTGGCCCCGCCGAAGCGGGACACACCCCTGTTCATGATAACACCAGAACCTGACATGAACATTTTCTTTTACATATAAGAGACTCCCTGCATACAGATTTGCTGCATTATAAAAGCCACAAAATTGTTAATTAATTAACAAAATCTTTAACAGCCGGCAATAATAAATACTATATTCCTGACCTGATGTTACTTATTAAAAGAAAAGCTTTGCTATCCTTTTATTGAAAATTAAGAGTACAAGCAATACAATACTCCACTGGAAGATGCATGACATGAAAGAAAATGCCTTAAAAGGATTATACCACTCACCCGGAATAAATGACTGTGAAAGCCACCAGATAAGAAGTACAGCAGCTGCAATAGGTATAAAATAGTTAATAACGTACACCCACCATTTACCTATTTTACGGTCAGTAGCCGTATCATTAATCTCAAGTCTGACCTGTTGTGTACCCTGTTTAATAATCAGGAAAGCAATCAATGCTCCCGAGATCATTAATGCCACACCCCACACAAAATCCTGGTTGCTAAGGAAATCCAGGTTACGTGCGGATGGTATTCCAAAGAGGAATACGAGTATAACGATAACAGCAATTGACCTGTTACGTTTTAAGCCGGTATCGATCAGCACCCTGGTAGGTAATTCAAGCTGTGCTATAAGTGATGAAAAGCCCGCGAAGGTCAAGCCAAGGAAGAAAAGTACTGACAGTATACCTCCACCGAACATTTTGCCAAACAGCTGGGGCATCCATATGAATGTCAGGCCCGTTGAAGCCGGGCCGCTGGTTTTCATTATATCCAGTACCTCAGGACTGCTCATACCCATTTCATGCTTAAGGACAGCGAAAACGGTACCGAAGATCATTATCCCGGATAAAATTGAGACAGTATTATTCCCTATACCGGTGAGGAAGGCATTCCCCACTGCTCCATGTTCTTTTTTCATGTAGGCTGCATAGGTTAGAAACAGTCCCCAACCTGCCCCTGTATCCCATGCATTCTGGGTTAATGCATCCAGCCATACGCGCGGATCACCCAGCTGATCCCACTGTGGCCTGAAGAGGTAAGCAAGGCCTTCACCGGCACCTGGCAATGTCACAGCTCTTATTACACTTATAAGCACTATAACAAGAAGTGAAGGGATAAGAATTTTATTGACCCTTTCAATTGATCTTATTCCCTTCCATATAGCCAGTGCACCAAGGCCCACAGCTATCATATGTGTTAAAATAGGCCATACACTGCCCTGGTACGACTCCCAGATGGTCATGGACGATTCAAAATTCTCGGGCAGCGGGTTAAACAGCATATATACGAAATAGTATATACACCAGCCCACCACCACTGTATAAAAGAAAGTTATGACCAGCGGCACTATTGCAACGAATGAACCAATCCATGCAAACTTTTTTCCCATTCCTTTCAGGAAAACACCCACAACACCCGACCTGTATTTACGGCCCGATGCGTATTCCGCAATTATTAGAGGGATACTCCACAGGAAAAGAAAAATCAACCAGGCGATTAAGAAAGCGCCTGCCCCACTTTCTCCGGCACTCTGTGCAGCGATACGTGGGAAGCGCCAAATATTTCCTGTTCCCACAGCCACCCCCATTGCACTTAAGATAAGGCCCCACCTGCTTGTGAACCTCTGGCCGGTGGATTTATCAAGTATCTTACTCATTACCCGTTTATTATATTATTGAAATACTCGTTGGCCAGCTCTGTGTTGTTTTCTTTCAATCCTGAAATAAGTATTACCAGGCTCTTTTCCCAGGCCAGGTAAATAAATCCGTTATATCCATCTTCAAAATAAAATTTACTACCGGGCTTTTCACCTGGAGAGAGACCGTACTTTGACATGTACTGATCGAGCATATGCTGATTTTCCCCGTCAGTATTTTCCGTAAACAGGTATATGGTAAAACGGTTATCATCAATATTATAAGAGGCTCTGAAAGCATCATTAAGGAATTCATGTCCAAGCACATTTTCTGCTATGTACATCTCTGAATTTTCCTGTTTACCCCTGTTGGGGAACATTGCCAGCGCATCAGGAAAATCAACAGTTCCATTAAGCATAGCTTCAGCTTTGATTGCCAGCTCCTCAAGAGCAGCAAGCGTCTTTTTTGAGTCTGAATGGGTTGTGACCTTTACATAATATTCACCTTTCAGAAAGTGCACCAATCCCTTCTCCCGGTATGCCTGTACCCCCAGCTTAAAAAATTCATACGAGGGTGCTCTTTCCATGGTATAGATACCGAACGCAAGGTTTTTACTGACGTGATGGTAAATTTCCAGTTTAATGTTATGCCTTTTACCCCTGTGATATTCTGCAATATGGAGATCGCGGAATCCCAGTGCATTATAGCTGTCAGCTGCGCCGTTAATATAATCCCATAAATTATCAGGTGTATATACTGGATAACTTTGATCAGTATCAAACTTGTTAAGTTCGGGAAAATCAAACCCCTGGCCGTAAAATACTGACCACGGAATAAATGATAAAACCAGGAGGAAGAATATCCCCCTCCATACATTACGCTTTGCCATATTTCAAATTAAGATTATATAATAAAATCACTTGGTACGTTTACCAGACGGCTAATATCAGTAATTTTTGATCTTATATCAAATCGTTTAGTGCAATTATCAATGGCACAGTCACTGCAATCTACACACGGATCAGGTCCCGTTCCAAGTTCAGACAGCAGGCTATGTGCCAGTTCCATATTTGCATAGCCGTAAGCATACATATAAGCCCTCATAAGATCAGGTACGGGTAAAGATTTGCTGCATTTTTCAAGACAGTTATTGCATGTTGTGCAAAATAGTCCTTGCTCACTAGCAGTAATCATGATATCCTTTTTCTCAGCATCGGTCATCCTTATATCAACCATCACTTTAAGATCTTCTTCAAGCATATCGAATGATGTCATTCCAGGTATTGCAGTATGTACATTCTCGTTCTGCAATGCCCACTTAAGTGCAGCCTTTGCATTTACAGGCTTTGTTCTTTCCCGGTCAAGAAATCCTCCTGCCAGGGTTTTCATTGCTACCACTCCCATCCCCGACTCAGCAGCCCTCTTTATAGATGCCTCAAGCTTATCGAGGTAGCTCAGGCTGAAATTATATCGTGTAAGAACCACATCCCAGAATCCTGCATCAACCATTGCATCTATTATCTCAGGCTCATTGCTATGAGTGGATATGCCAATAAACCTTACCCTGCCCTCTCTTTTAAGGTTTTTTAAGACACTTGTTATCTCTTTATGATTTGCCATTTCAACAGATGAAACTCCATGCAAGTAGAGTATATCAACATAATCCATTTGAAGCCTGGTCATGCTTTCTTCAAATTTCTGCATAAAATCTTCAGCGGTAGTCTCATCTGTTGGCAGGCCTGTACGTCTCTCCACACCTGCAGCCCCCACTTTGGTAGCCACAGTGAATGAGCTGCGGTCATAATCCCTGAATACATCTCCGAGCATTCTTTCATTTCTGCCACCCTGGTAACCATTGGCAGTGTCAAAATGAGTAATCCCATTATCCAGGCAAGCCCTTACCAGGCTTGGATTATCAGCCCTCATTACTCCCATACTAACCACCGGAACTTTGATACCCGTTTTTCCGAGTGTCCGATAAATAATATCTGACTGGTTCTTACTTGAAGGTAACATGGCAAAAGTGCCACCCGTGGCAGCCACGAGGGATGCAGCACCGGCTACTCCTGTTCGTAAAAATTTTCTGCGATCGATCTTATTCATATGTTATTATATTTTAT
>CAZNYS010000057.1:0-22164 GCA_964577305.1 uncultured Rikenellaceae bacterium | reverse complement strand
TGGCGAAGGCGGAAGCGCCCTGACTGAGCGACTTGTGCTGAGCTTGTCTGCACTGAGCGAAATCGAAGTGTCGAAGCAAGCGAAAGTCAGGGTAGTCGAAGGGTGACGCCATTGGCAGCTCCATGATTAATTATTCTGCAAGCATTACAGACCTTTTCTCCTCATGACGGGATTGATCCAGGACTTCACTTTGTTCGTCCTGTATCGGACCCTTCCTCTGCGAGGCGGGATTGACACAGTCCATCAATCTTCTTTATTGAAAAACAAATTAAATTATTATTATTATTGTTTGTAAACTATAAACTTTCTTGTAATAAACATTCCATTTTTGTACAAGACAAGGTTATAGAAACCGTTTGAATAAGATTCAAGGCTTATCCTTGCCCTGTTGCTGTGGTGATAACCTGTATATAACAGTCTTCCTTCCCGGTCAAATATCATGATCCTTACTCTCCCTTCAGAAGCAAACTCCACATTCAGGATTTCACATGCCGGATTCGGAAAAATATTCAGATAATCAGGATCTGAACTTAACAAGTCTTCAGTAATACCTTCAGCAATAACCGTATCAAGACTAAAGGCATTCATTACAAAACAGCTTTTATCTGCTTCTTCCTGAATGAGTTTATCAAAAACCAACTCAACATTGGAACCGTCGGTTTCAATAGTTGTAATGAATTTGCTCACAGTATTCAAGATAAGGCTTCCATTTGATATATCTATATAATCTGTCTCATATAATCCTGTAGCATCAGTGATCCTTACAGAAAAAAGACCGGTCTGATCATGAGGGTCATGGTGATATGACGTCCATTCATAGGTGCCCTCGGGTAGACCCTTTAATGTAACCTTCAAAGGATTACCTGTTTTATTCGCATCAGTACCTATCCAGTCTCTGAGCAAATCGGGTAACAGTGTGTTATCGTCCCCACCCCTGTCTGTCATAAGAGCAGCGCTGTCGGCTGCATCGACACTCCATGACAGAGACAGTCTGATATTAGCTCCGAGAGCGCCGTATAACCCATCCGAAAATGAAGACAGCTTATTATTTACAGCAACATAAGGAGAATAACCTTCTTTAACAGGAGTTAGATCGGTTCCGAAGTCGACTTTCAATGGAACACGCTTAGTGCTGTCAAATGTTTTAAAACGCCATAATTCACCTGTGGTTATTCCTCCGGTGTTAATTTCATCAACTCTCCAGTAATATGTTGTGTTCTCATTAAGAGTACCCGGGTCATATATCGTATCCTGCTGGTTAATCTGAAATTGGGGCGGATTAGTTGTTCCAAAATAGATTTCGTGGGAAGTAGCCCTGGTACCAGGTCTCCATTTCAGTATAGCATTCGTGCTTTCGGAGCCTGCTCCGTTTAAAGGTAGTATTTCAGCAGCCTGACCAGGGGGGTAAGGCATTTCTTTTACACTCAGCATATAATCTTCCGTCTCTCCGGAATAAGTGTTACATGGATCTTTATAGCTGTCTCTTGTCATTCTTATCCTTAACCTGGTAATTCCGGGAACGGCATCTGAAGGAGTGATGACAGAACCTGTGCTTTGTCTTTCCGTATCAACATTCGACATGTCAATACTTTCTTCATCTTCGAATTCATTATTGCTATTCCAGTCAATCCATGCATATACATTCTCAGTCCCTGTAAAAGTGTTCAGTTTCACATTAATGTTCAGTTCTTCATCAATTAGAATGTCAGAAGACATATTTTTTAAAAAGGAATAAGTCTCAAAACCGCTTGAATTATTTATTGAACCTGCCTGAACCAGGGTAATATGGGAATCTTCTCCTGTTCCTTCAGAAATAGCCGGACAGTATTTGTCAGTTGTAAAACTCCATATTTCCCCTTTTGTTTTACCGTATGTATTCACTTCATCAATCCTCCAATAATACGTAGTACTTCTCTCCAGCAAACCGGAGTCGAATAGTGTATCTGTCTGATTCACTGCTGATATGTCCATTATATCCGGTACGGTATTACCAATATATATATCATGGCTCATAGAATTCAGGCCCGGGCTCCATGATAAAACAGTTATTCCCGGTACATTAGAAGCATCATTAAGGGGTCGGGGATTATCCGCCTTTGAAGGAAGGTTATTATCAATAGTCCGGATATTCACTGTATAATCTTCCACTTCGCCATAGTAGTCGCCACAGGGATCAGCCTGTGCATTATAAATACACCTGACCCTGAGGCGTGTTTTTCCCTCAGTTGCATCCACAGGAACATCGAATGTGCATGTGCTGATATTATCAGGGTTTATAACCGACATATCCAACCTTTCATTTACTGACATGTTTTTATCTCCGTTCCAGTCAATCCATACGTAAACCGAATCAGCATCCCAGTGATAATTCATTGATACTGATATAGTATATTGTTCACCATGTACAAGGTCACATACAAGGTTCGTAAAATTAGTATAAGAGCATTTACCGGAAGTGTTATCAATAGAACCGACCCGGACTCTTGTTATATAGTCAGCTGTTGTACCCTCGCGTCCGGCAGCCGGGCAATAATTATCAGTTGTAAAGCTCCAGACCTCACCCTGCTTAATTCCTAGCTCATTAACCTCATCAATCCGCCAGTAATATTTTGTGCCGGCAACAAGAGCTCCAGGGTTAAAAGTTGACTCTTCCTGTTCGGTAATATATTCCGGTGTGGGTGAACTACCGAAATAGATCCTGTGAGTAACTGATTGGCTTCCCGGATCCCACTCCAGTGCGGTTCTTGTACTGACCCCTTCGGAATCATCGACCGGCACAGGATTTTCAGCCATTCCCGGTATATCCGTTATTCCTTCCGCGGTAGTTCTTACTTTCCATACGCCTCTACCATATGTACCGGCAAACAAAAATCCAGAATCATAATGAATCTCAAGATCACGTATTATTACATCGGGTAAACCCAGGGAATACTGCTCGTAAAGAGATATTACATCATCAGTATAATACACACCTGCATCCATTCCGACATACAAGGAATTATCCGTATTATTATCAAAAACGATACTGTTTGCCGGTATATTCGGAAGGTTCTTGCTGTAATTATTCCATGTGTTTCCTGCATCATAGGATATATATACCTTTTCCCCTTTGGTATATCCGGAAAATGTTATTGCGACAATCTCAGGATCCGAAGGGTGAACAGCAATATCCGTGATAGTCAGATCAGGGATATTATCTGAAATTTCAAGCCAATCGGTGCCACCGTTATTTGTTCTCCATATACCTGAACCTTCTGAAACATATAAATAGTCAGGATCCGATTGGGCAACAGCCAGTGCTTTCTTAAAGCCTGACCCAAAAGTTCCTATGGTTGACCAGCTGTCCATCCTGTCAACACTTTTACGAACTACATTTGTTGCAATAAAAAGTATATCGGGATTTTCAGGATGTATAGCCAGGGGAGTTGTCCAGCCTCCTGTACCTGCTTGTGAGATACTATGATCGCTGCAGTATATCTGTCCGTTTTGTATTGTTGCATATCGAGTTGATGGGTTGTTATAATCATATATCACATCCATACCGTCACCACCCAGCCATCCCCACCAGCCGTAATTATTAAGATAATAAACCCCGTTGTCCTGTGATCCGAACATTATTTTCGATTCATCCGACCTGCAAACACCAATATTGTAAATCTGTGTTGTCTCAATACCGTTAAAAATAACTGTCCAGCTCTCGCCCTCATCAGTTGTTTTAGCAAGCCCCCCGTCGGTACAAGCATACAGTGTTTCACCAAAATATTTCATTTCATGAAAATCACAATGCGTGTATCCAACATTATTACCCCAAAGCCATTCAGTGGTTTTGGCTGACCAGGACAGTCCCCCGTCGGTTGATCTATATGACTCAATCTCACCTATATGCAACAGGTCAGGATCTGTCTGTGATACTGCAAAAGCCCACATATACCATTTTAAGCCCTTAGTGAATGGGTGTTCACCTATGAAGTGAAATGAATCTCCGTCGTCAGTAGAGAGAAAGATACCTTCATTTCCGCTGGCAAGATAAACATAAGAAGGGGCAGCCTTAGTTACTCCTATGATCATTCTGCCGCTTGATGATACGGGAATTTCTGAAAAACTATCACCGGTATTAACAGAACGATAAAACGAGTCGTTCTTTGTAGCATAGATCACACTAGGATCACCGGGTTTGAATTCAATATCATCAAAAGCGCCTTCCTGAACTTTAAACCACGTATCACCTGCATCAGTAGTTTTGAATATTCCCACTGATGATGTAAAGAATAATATCCGGGGATTAACAGGGTGTATTATAAGCTTTTTCCCTTCAACACTACTTTCAGCATTGAAAGTCATTTCAAGCGGGATCCAGGTATCCCCTCCATCAACAGATTTAAAGATACCTGTGGAATAAGTACCTCCACCATCACCATCCCCTGTTGCCACGTATATGATATCGGTGTTTGTATGATCAATGGCAATACCACAGATACCTATTGTAGGTAATTTATCAGTTTTAGCATCCCAGTTTGCTCCACCATCCATGGATTTCCATAATCCGCCGGTTGGAGCTCCGACATATATAATACCGGGATTACCCGGATCAGTCATAACCCTGTCCAGCCGGCCGGTACCCGGAGACCAGTGACCATTAACATTATCATATTTTCTCATAGGTACCGGTTCCCATTCATTTAAGGAGTGCTTGGATCCGGTATACTGGCCCCGGAAATTTGTTATTTCATCGTATAGCTTCCAGGCGTTTACCAGGGAAATATCTCCGCTGGGATACACTCTCTCTTCGATAAACCATTCCCAGCGTTTATATTGCTTATAACCCGTACCCCTGCTTTTGCCTTTTTTATCAAAATATTCCCCGGCAACTTTTTTGACCATATAAAAGTCAGTATTCCTGTTCTGCATCAATTGGAGGTACTCCTGTGCTTGAATACATAAGCTGAAACCGAAACAAACCAGGATGGCGAGATGTATTTTTTGCCTGTGCATATTATGAATGAACATTTGCTGTGAATCTCAGGTGGCAGAATATTTTTTTATTAGCAATTATTATCAACACTAATTTCTTAAAACCTGTTCCAAAGTAATATGCACTGCCAGCAATTCTAATATTTCAGAACAATTACCGGGTTTTAATGATTTTCTTGGTAATGATTTTACTATTAATCCTGATTTCCAATAAATACAAACCTTCAGGCACTCCCCTTAGCTCAATTTGTTCATTCCCTTCCAATTTATAAAACCCAATACAGTTTCCATTTGCACTCCAAATCCTTACATCAAAAGGACCGGGATTTTCACTGTCTATGTGTAAAATATCTCCTGTAGGGTTAGGATAAACATGAATTTCTTCATTGCCTGATAAATAATCGCCCGGATGCATTGTGGACGTTATGACTGAAACCGGATACATATCAAAACCCATATTATCAAAATAGCTAAGCCTGTTTGGTATTGTCTGAATGATTGTATTATAATCAGCCTCAGATATACGGTCACTCCTGTAACGTACTGCCAGCCATGGCAAAAAACTCTCTGCTATATCTTCCCTCTCGGGGTTTTCTTTTGCATAGGTTGATATAAAATTAGGGTCAAGGCCCTGGGCAATGATCCATTCTGCGGCAGTGGCATGGTAGGCATCAAGTGAAGTATGGCTGGCCTCGTGGACCAGGGTCTCTTCCAGTATACCATCTTCTTCATAAACGGCAGCCTGGCCGGTATGTATCAGTATTGATTTATTGCCTCCTCCAAAGGGCTCTGTTCCTGCGTGTATCCAGAGATAATCCACATCCTCCCTGAGGCAGGTTGGCAGCAGACCGGTAATCTTTGCATATTTCTCCGCCTCAGCAGCAGCAGCATCAACCGACCCGAATTCGGGGTTAACCTGTGCCTCGCATATCAGGCCATCATTCCAACTAACATTGAAAAGATATGCATTCATAGTAATCCAGCCGGTTCTTCTGTCATACACCATTCTCAGGCCCTGCCCGGTATAAGTAATACTTTGAAAACTGGAAGAGTCTGACAGGGTTATTATATCCGGGTCTATAAAAATCGTGCCGCTATAAGGTTGCGCCAGACTTATAACCGCAGTAAGATTAAGAAGCAGTAGTAGAACGAGTATAGGTTTGAAAGAAGGGGTGTTTAAATATTTAAAGACTCTGATCAGATGATAGTCAGTGTTCTTGTTAACACAACCAGATCCAATATTTAAATATCTGATACACCCCATTTTTCACTAGATTTAAAAAGACAAATTTATTATTTCCCCTCATAGGTAAACGTGAGGTTTACCGTATGGTTATCAGCTCCCCACCATGCATCAGTAACGGGCACGTTAACAAAGGAAATTACTTTTGTATCCGGATCATAATAACCGACAGCAGTACCACTGTATATATATGGCATTATCCTTATGTCTTTTGTTACTTCCGTGCCGGTATGATCTATGTCAGTTTGTTCCTGTCCCGTGTCCATCCCGCTGCCAAAGAGGTCGATAATATACCTGGGATCGCCTTCCTGCGGACATTGCAGTTTAAACTCGGCTGTGTACCAGTAGTCATGCCAGCTAGACCAGTCAAGTCCAAAATCAGTGATCCAGTACCTGCCGTCATCGACAGACTGGAAGGGTGAAGGACGGTGCAGAACAACGGTTTTCGTAAATCCCGTGTCATTATTCACAGCCACCCAACTTCCCAGAGGCAGTGTAACATCTTCAATCAGGTTCACGGTAATGGTCTGGATCATCTGGTCCAGCAGAGCCGTCTCTCCATTATTCCCGACTGCATATACCCTGTAGGTAATCATATCCTGATCATTAAGGTCACTGGCTGTTGTTATCCCGAACGAACTGAGCAATTCAGCCTGAGTGTTATAGACATAGCTTTTAATGTTTGTTTCAAGAGTATCGGTTACCGTGTAATCACCCAGTACGGCTGAACTGAAATCACGAACGATATAAATCTTATCAAGTATTGAATGATCATCGGAAATATTAAACTCAAGGTCGTAAGAGAGGCTGTTGTCAGGAGCACATACATCCCTGTCAATTTCAAGATCCGAATCGTCAGTAACGGACACATCAACATCATCCTCAAATGTATATAAGTTTACATTTATCTCTTTCGATTTGGTATCATAGTTTCCGTTATAAGCTGTCACTTTAACAGTATAGGTTCCGCCGTGCAGGAAGGTGAGCTCAACTTCATCGCCGGTATTTCCCATTGGCTGCAGTAATTCTTCCTGGTCAGCATCATTCAGGTCTTTTTTATAGCCAAAATCCCAGACAAAGAATTCTGCATTTTCAGCCGAAGCAGTAAACAGCAGCGTCATTGGCACCACGCTCTGATCACCTGTTATGTTAACTGTGATCTCGCCTATATCGCCATATACAATATCACCCTTCTTATCACAGGAATTAAGCGTTATTGCAAGTATACTTAATATTATAATGGTCTTTATTATGGATTTCATTTTTGATATATTTTAGTTAGTTTCAATTTATGATACAAACCCGTTAGTGTCACTTACTTTCATTATACGTAAAGGTAAGATTAACCGTATGGTTGTCTGTATCCCACCATGTATCGACCAGAGGCACGTCTTCAAAAGTGATCTTCTCAGTGTTGGGATCATAATGACCTACTATATTGTTGTCCTCATACTGGTACGGCATGATACGTATGTCTTTAGTCACCTCGGTATTTGTGTGATCGATATCTGTCATGCTGACACCGGTATTCCAGTTACCACCCGGCATAAGCTTAATAACATACCGTGGATCATTACCAGTGGGGCAGTCAAGTTTGAATTCAATAGTATACCACAAATCATGCCATGTAGACCAGTCAAGGCCGAAATCCGATATCCAGAACCTTCCGTCATCCACCTCTACAAAAGGTGATGGAGTGACAATTGTCACGGTCTTGGTGAACATGGTATTATTGTTCACAGCCACCCATTCACCGGACGGTAGACTTGGCAAGGGACAGAAACCGTTAAGGACAGGAACAATTGAATATGTGCCATACAGGTAATTCAGTTCCGACCCGTCGTTCATTTTCATTATAGCGTTGAATTCAATTGTATAACCTGGTTTAAGACTGTCTTTTGAAAAGCTGAGTCCCTGGTATAACACATCTGTATTACTGGTAGTGAACAGGGTATCCAGGGGCAGGTCGTTTTTCTCAAAGGTAGCATAGATATAATCATCAACAATAATATCATCAATATCTTTAACTATCTTATGCAATTCAATCTCAGAGAAATCACTTGTGAGCTCCGGAATTTCATACTGCACGCTGACATAAGTTGAATCATATGTCAATGTTTTAGTACTTATGTCATAAGTTGCCTCCAGATATGAATCGGCAGTCATATCAAGGCGGAATCCAAGTTTTGCCGAATCAAGTAGGTCATACTCATTCTTAATACACGAACTTATGATAACCAATATAGCAGTGATTACCAGAAGATATATTTTACTAATGTATTTCATCTTTATTTCTTTTGTAATTATAAAATGATTAGTTACTCTATCCACCATATTTTTGAATCCAATTCATCACCGTTATTCATCAGGGCTGCTGCTGCATCTTTGTTTGCTTTATTCAGCAGGTCTTCCGATTCAGGATAATAAAAACGGTATGGTATTACATCATAAAGTGCATTTAGTGGCAATTGAAGTACTGGCGATTGTGTTCTCCTGTACTCAGCCCAGGCTTCATGCCCCTGCATAAAGAGAGAGACCCATTTCTGCTGGTAGATCTGTTGCGGGCTTCCGTCAAACGTAATATCATTGGTAATAAAGTCTTCTGTTTCTGCGGGATCGACACCGAATTTTTGACATGAAGCCTCCACAGCCTTGTTATAGTAAACCTCAGCATCGCCTGCGGTAATATATGACTTAAGCCTTGCTTCAGCGAGGAGGAACATTATCTCCGAATACTCAAGTAATTCGACTGTATGGTCTCTGGTACCGAGATCAGCATTGATCTGCGAAAATTCATTCGGTTCTTCATCCCCCGTCGTTGCTACAAAATGAGACAGGCCAACGTACTGGTTGTCCTTGTTTAGTTCAGCATATTTAGGCAGGCGCGGATCATTTGTCGAAAGCATATAATCCACCAGGGTTTTACTTACCCTTATACCTCCGGTAGGCGAGCTGTTCTCGAATGTTGATGCAAGAGGATAATCATTTCCTGCCCCGTTACCTGAATATTTATAAAAGGCCGATTCGCTCTGGCTTTCGAATATCGGGTATTCAGACGGATTACTGATGATCTGGGATAACCCGGTACTGATATCCGCTTCACCTGACTCTCTCATCAATATTCTTACCCTTAATGAATTAGCAAATTTCCTCCATTTCTGGGTATCACCGTTATACAGTGGATCATAACCGTTGGGTAGGGTCAGGTTGTCGCTGGTCTTCAGTACAGTATTGGCTACACCCAGGGAATCAAGAAGTGCCTGGTAAATTGATTCCTGTGAATCATATACCGGTTTGTTGATATCTTCATCCAGTCGGAACGCTTCCGAATAAGGTACATCTCCGAATGCATCGGTTACTGTAGCAAAGCTATATGTATACATTACCAGTGCTACACCGTACAGACCGTCATTACCCTCTTCCAGGGCTTTCTTGATCATAAGGTTCAGGTCCATAAGGGGCTCTGTATACATACCTGTGAACAGGCTTAGCCTGAACTTGTCCAGTTCAAACCTTTGCATGGGATTCCATGAATTATAAATACATATGTGTTGAATCCAGTTAGAAGTGGTTTGCAACATCTCATAGCTGTTGTTAATCCTGTCAGCAATAGCTTCAATACTTCCCGGCAGCAATTGCATCGCCGGTACATCAACCACAGCGTTGGGATTGGTATTTATCTCATCGAAATCTTTCTCGCAGGCACTTGCCATTAATATGAGCAATGCCGTAATGATATATCTGATATATAATAAAATATGTTTCATTTTTGATATCATTTAATATTAAAAGTCAAGGATGAGTGAAACATTGATTGACCTGCGGGAAGGTGTGTTAAATGTCTCCCACCCCTGACCGCTGTCCAGTGAGTTGAGAGATGTTTCCGGGTCAATATGAGGAACATTGGCATAGAGCAATGCCACGTTACGGGCAACTAGTCCCACCCTGAGATTTTGCACCCAGAATTTCCTGGTGAGGCTCGGAGGTACGCTGTAATACAAACTAAGCTCCTTAAGCTTTATATAAGAAGCATCAAATATCATCGACTCGTCATTGTAGTACTCATTGGTTGTGCTCAGGAAATCGGAGAAGGGGATAGAGATGTTATTTTTAACCCAAACCGGTTCTTCGTCTGTCCCGACATTCATAACACCATCTATCACAACACCGTTTTCCCTCATCTCAGCCACGTTTGTTTCAGTGGTCAAGCCATCCCTTCTGAGCCAGTTAACAGTAGCGCTTTCGAGGTTACCACCCATCCTTACATCAAGCAATATACCGGCGGTAATGTTTTTATACCTGAATGTTGACATAGCACCGCCTATCCAGTCGGGCAATATATTGCCAAGAGGTATCAGTTCATCCGTTCTCGGGGTATACCCGTCAACCGTTATTATATCGCCATTTTCATTTCTCTGGAATCCATAGCCATAGATTTCACCATAGGGACGATCCGGTACAGCATAAGATCTGGCAGTATAAATACCACTACCTATCTGCAGGCGTTCCACTCCCTCTGCAAGTTCCACAACAGTGTTCTTGTTCTTCGAATAGTTTAGGACTATCTCCCAATCTATATTAGTAGTCTGCACGGGTACCAGTGTAACAGCCAGTTCAATCCCTTCATTGTCAATCTCGCCAACATTGATATATCGGCTATTGTATCCGGTTGTCTGGGAAACATCAATCCTCATTATCTGGTCAAAACTTTTACTCTGATAGTAAGACAAATCCAGGTTCAACCTGCCTTTGAAGAGCCTCATATCAAGTCCTGTTTCCCATGACCTTGTTCTTTCAGGCTTGAGGGTGGGATTGTTAAGTGAGTTCTGGACCGTTGCCTCGTATATACCGGTTATCTGGTTACGACTGCCAAAAACAGGAGACAAATTATACGGGTTGGTGTCGGCACCCACCTGTGCCAGGCTTGCTCTCACTTTCAGGAATGATAACCATTGGGGCAGACTTACAAACTCGTGTATCAGACCAGCCAGTTTGATAGATGGGTAAAAGTATGATCTGTTCTCGGCCGGTAAGGTACTGGACCAGTCATTGCGCCCGGTAATTTCAAGGAACAATCCGCTATGATAACCAATTTCCATGCTTCCGAAAAGTGAGTTTACCTTCTTACGGCTCATGTATTTATTCACCGTAGTTTCCCCGGCAGCATTGTCAGGATGGAAGAATCCTGAGATAGTCAGTTCGGGTATATTATATCCATTGGATTTATATATATAATCATATTGTTCGCCACCGATAAAGGAATTGATTGAAAACTCATTTATTGTCTTATTGGCCCGCAGAATGAAGTTCATTGTAGTATTATCCATAGTTATCGCCGAATAGTTGTAAAAACCCTTATATGAATATACTGATCCTGTCCAGTGCCTTATCCCGTCGTTTGCTTTATCCTCGTATACCTGGCTGTTACTTTCCTTGGCTATTTTTCCGCTCAGTGACAACCATGAATTAATATCAAAATTGAAACCTATTATAGCTAGTAGTTTGGAAAAGTCATACTGCAACAATTTATTGTCGAGGAGGAAGTACGGATTAGGGTAATAGTCGCCCCTGTCCCAGTTCAAAGCCTTAATACCTTCGTTGGTGCCGGGATAGACGAAATCAGTAAGAGGAATACCCATGGAGGCATGGTTTTGATAATCCCTCAGAAAATCAAAATCATAATTGGCAGGCATAAAAAGCGCTGATTTAACAGCATTTTCCGGATAGTTGTTGCCATAA
This sequence comes from uncultured Rikenellaceae bacterium, assembly GCA_964577305.1. Lineage (GTDB taxonomy): Bacteria > Bacteroidota > Bacteroidia > Bacteroidales > VadinHA17 > UBA9300. The sequence goes on along the minus strand of CAZNYS010000057.1, from coordinate 10,211 downwards.
GTTCGGTTATCGCTTCCTCCTGTATGATACTGAACATTAGCATTAAAACTAAAATTATCGGTCACCTTGTAATCACCTGAAAAAGATATGTCATTTTTGGCATAATCGGTATTATAAACCATGCCGTTAGTTTTAGTGTTGCTAAGGCTCAGGCGTGCACTATATTTATCTGAACTGTTGCTAATTTCAACCGAATTAATAAGGTCGAGGCCTAGTTCAAAGAATTCGTTCATATCTTTTTTTGCTTCCCAGGCCAGGGGTTGAAAGACAGGGATTCCGTTCTCATCATACATTATATTACCGTCTGCATCACGCATCATTGGGCTGTTTATCTGAACAAAATACTGTCCGTCACCCAGCTTCGGCCCGTATCCTCCTCCTGTATTACCTGTCCAGTAATTATAGGTATCTACATTATATCCTGCGCCATAAGTATTCTGAAACTTCGGGAGTATGAACGGCTTATAGAAGGTAGCCCTGGAGGTAAGCCTGATACCAAGTCCCCTTGATGATCTGCCCGATTTTGTCTTAATTATTATGGCGCCCTTTGCGGCCCTTGAACCGTATAATGCAGATGCGCTGGCACCCTTAAGGATGGTCATTTCTTCAACATCCTGCATGTTTAAGTCATTAAGACCTGAACCCCAGTCTACAGTCCACGATGATCTGGACGAGTTATCGATGGGTATCCCGTCGACAACGATAAGCGGTGAGTTTTCTCCGGACAGGGATGTAACACCCCTGATTGTGATTCTGGTGGAGGAACCAACGTCACCTGATGAAGAAGCTATCTGCACTCCGGGAACCTTTCCGGCCAGAGCATTTGCGAAGTTAGTGGCACTGCTCTCAGTAATCTCTTCACTGTTAAGATTGGTTATAGCATATCCAAGGGATTTGGTTTCTCTCGATATACCCATGGCTGTTACTACTACCTCTTCTACATTAATAAGACTGGATTTAAGAATGACTTCTAAGCTCTTTCTACCGTTTACTGGAATTTCCTGTGTTTCATAACCTACGTAGGAGATTACAAGCACCTCATTCAGGTTTGGCACAACAAGCTGGAATTTCCCATTAGCATCAGTAATAGTCCCAATGCTGCTAATGTCCTTTATATACACACTTGCACCGGGAATGGTCATTCCTGACTCATCCACCACGGTGCCTCTTACCGTGTCAGATACCTGAGTTATAAGATCAATAACCGGCAGAATATTTTCGACACTTTCCTTTAGATTAGTAATCAGGATATCTTTATCATAAACGGAAAAATCAAGATCCAGCGGTTTCAGTAATTTATTCAGTATTGAATTGATGGTTTTGTTATGGGCTTTAATTGATACTATAACAGACTCATCTACTACTGAATTATTGTAAAAGAAATCAAATTCACTCTGATTCTCGATCTCTGAAAAGACCTCCCTGATTGTCACATTTTCCAACGAAAGACTGATTTTCTTCGACTGAGAATATGTGTTGGCATTCAGTGGCAAGGCAAAAACAATTAAGAAAAAAGATAACATCTTCATAATTATCAGTGCTTTATGTTTCTTGGATTTTTTAGTGTTTTTTAAAAGATGAATTTTCATTGGTTTGTACATTAGTTTTTTACATTGGTTTAAGCATTCAGATGCCTAAACCGTGAATTTGTCAGGCTGGGTGTTCTTAAATAACACCCCGCTTTCATTTCATTTTCATTCTTTTAACAGTGGTGTTTTTCCATAAGCAAATTATTTATAGTTAATAAATTCCTGTTCCTTAAAGAGTATAACATGTTTATTATTAATCCGGTAAGTCAGGTTACAGGCATTCTGCAGCAATCCCATTATATGGTCGAGGGATTTTTCTTCCCTGATAATGCCTGAAAACCTCATATCCTTTATTTCTTCTTCCCTGTAAATAATTTTTATATCGTACCAGCGTTCAATTTTAGGACCCAGTGACCTCATCTCCTCATTATGGAAAATAAGGTAACCGTCTTTCCATGAAGTGTAATTCCTGGTATCCACCACCGATATATTCATAAACCTTTTATCCTTGCTATAATCTGCTTTCTCCCTGGGTTTCAACCTGTATACACTGGTGCTGTCGGACAGTACGTCAATACCGACGTCCCCCTGAACCAGTGTTGTCTCAATCCTGTCCATATCATTATAGGCCGATACATTGAAAGAAGTGCCGTAAACAACAACGTTAATATCAGCAGTTGATACGACAAATCCGGATGAGGCATCATCGTGCACCACCTCAAAAAATGCCTCTCCATCCAGGTATACTTTCCTGCTTTCCCCACCGGCAAACCGGACAGGAAACTTAAATTCGGTACCGGAATTCAGCCATACCATTGAACCGTCGGGCAGTTTTATACTATATCTCTTACCCCTTGGGACAATTATAGTATTATAAGCAATCTTTTCACCGGTCAACGATTCCGTTGATGCCTGTGTCCTGTAGCTCAGGCTTGTCCGTCCTGTCTTATGTACCGATACACCGGCACTTGTGAATGACTCATTTACATCCATCATCGAGGGCAGTATATGTTCACCTCCCGGAAGTATAATCTGAACCTCTGTGTCTGATCTGTTTTCTGCAGTTCTGGCAGCCTGTTGTTTTGCCGGACTGTGATAAAAACGGAAATATGCAAAAATCAGCAGGGGCAGTATGACCACAGCCGCGATCTTAATAACAGTGCTGATGAGCCTGCGGGTTGTCTTCCCCTGCTCCTGCCTTCCGGCATCATGGATAATTGAATCCCAGATCTTATCTTTCAGGGCAGTATTATCTTTCCCCTTATCAATGTCCCTGAGAGTTAACAGGGACAGAATGAGGTGTCCGGCCTCCCTGAAGGCTTCCTCCTTCGCAGGATCTGACTCCCGGTACTCCTGCCAGAATTTTTTTGCATGCCTGTCAACTGTGATTATGTACCTGATAAAATTCTCATCAGATAATAATTCATTAATATGATCGTTCTTGGTTTCCATTTTACATAATATGGAACTGAAATGCTACTGAAACAATAATAGGGTTTACTATCATTACCGGTATCATAAGACATGAAAAAGGAAAAAGTACTATGGTTTCGGGGATTATTTTCCTGTCTTCTTATATGTTATGTAACATCTAAGCTTTTTCAGGGCTTTTGACAATACGTTCTTTATTGTCTGGTTCTTCAGTCTCAGCACCTGGCATATCTGATTATTGGTAAGGTTTTCAAAAAACCGGAGATAGATTATTTCCCTTTCAAGCCTGCTGAGCTTTGAAATTTTACTCAATATACTCTTCTGCTCGTCATCCAGCCCGCCTGTATTAATGTTGTCAACAAGTGTGAAGCTATCAATGGTTTCAAGGCTGCCGTTTGTCTTCTGTTCTCTTTTTATTTTTCTCAGAAGATTATTCCTCAAAGCCCTGTAGAGGTACGGCCTGATATCTGAAATCTGGCTGATCCTGCTCCCGTGCGTCATAAGTCCGAGGAAAATATCGTGTACGGCATCCTCGGTCATCTGGACATTATTAGTAATCTGCATGCCATAGCCTATCAGGTCGTCGGCATACATGGAATAAACTTTCTCCAGGGCTTCCTGGTCTCCCTCTCTTAATCGCTTCCATAACCGGTATTCCTCACTTCTCACAGTCATATAAGATCAAATTCAATAGCCCTGGCTAAAAGACTAATATTCTGCGATGACTAATTTAATAATTTTAATTGCCTAAAGCAGAAAATAAAATAAGAATAACAATAGAGGTTTATGCACATATTCATCAGACATAACACATAAAGTACGGAGGGTTCTTATTAACTTCTGCTTACTGCAGCTGAAAAATAAAGAATGAAATACATACTATAGGTTTTATAAAAACGGATTTATTACGGACGATTGATTAATTTCTTTCTGTGTAAAATCTTCAAGCGTCTTGAGGGAGCGTCAGGGCCACAGTTACACCTGTGGAATGAATGGGAGGGTTTATGATACGATTATGGCTGTGTTCTTAAGTCCTGATCCGTTTATTCAATCACCCTGTGTGACTCAAGATATCTTATTAAATGATTATGGGTCATATCCAGGAAGTCAATGCTATTAAACTTGCCATTAAGGATATTAGAAGTTACATAAAAAAAATTATTCTATTCATGGAATAACTAGCTGACTAATTAAAATTTAAGGTAGAAAAGTTTATATTGTATCATCGAATATTCAATGTCAATGAATGATAGATTTTCAATTATTAACCAAATTATTAACTATTAATTGAGATGGCCTATCGGTATCGGCTATCAGGAGCAGGTACCAAACCACCCTGCGGTGCTTCCCGACAATGCGGGAGGTATTGAGCGGACAGGGAGTAAGGGAGGACGAGATCCTTTCAGGTGGGCACACAGGAGTTGAACGCAAGTGAAACGTCGTTAAAATGCCGAAAGGTTGTTCAGGCTATAGCCAGTTCTGTATTAACTGATAAAGATTTATGATTCCCTAATAAAGCTTTGAAAGTCTGAGCAGATCAAGCTCGAGAAAGTTCGATAACAGCGCCGTCAGCTCCATAAAGAAGTAAAAACCAAACCAGGTTGATTGGCAGCATTTTATGATCCTGGATTGTCCTTGTTCTGATTGTAGAGCAAAATTCTTACTCAGATGCTACAGAACCTAATGACCTTATTATTAAAGAATTGTAAGATGATCACCTAGATCTTTATAATACTACTGTAGATATATAATACCAGCGTAAGTATTAATGCTGCAGGAATTACCCACTTAAGCCAGACAAAAAACCAATTTTGAAAGGTGTTCCTTTTTTGATTGAAAATCTGATTTACAGTAATCTTCTTTCCAATAAACCAGGTCAGGGCAATGATTGCACAGCAACTACCAATTACCTGCATTCCAGAGCCAAAGATTAAATCAAGTATTGGAATAATATCTCCAAAAAATGCACATGGTATAATTAACAATAAATCAAGAACACCAATAAGAATCACAGACTGTTTATAGGTCAGTTTAGTATTGTTATTTAAAGATGTTGATAAAAACTGCACAGCCGCGGCACTTGATAAAAAAGCCATTAAAACAAGTGAAAACAGGAAAAATGTTCCAAGAATTCTCCCTCCCGGCATCTGTTCAAACAAGACAGGAAGTGTCGAAAACAGCAAAGTATGCCCCTCCTCCAGGTTCAGCGCATAAACAAGAATAGCTGGGACAAGAATCAATGATATCAATAGTGAAGCACCCAAATCTCCAAGTCCGCTGAAAATGGATATTTTCAAAATATTTTCTTCTTTTTTTAGATAGCTGCCATATACTACCAGGATAGTGCCACCCAGGGTAAGAGAAAAGAAAGCCTGCCCTAATGCAGCAAATATATTCTGGATGGTAAGTTGCTCGAAATCCGGCTTTAAGAATACTATTAGTTTTTCAACCGCGCCATCTATTCTAAGTACGTGTAACAAAAAGTAAATCATAACGATAGCAAAAAACGGAACAATGTATTTGCTAAATCGCTCAACACCTTTTTTAAGCCCTTGCATTACTACAAATAGTACACTTGAAAGAACAAATATGGATATCCCAAATTGCAAATTTCCATTATTCAGCTCGGCCTGCAGATCATGGTGTGGACTTCCAAAGCCTGAAACACCGGAAAAAAAGGTGAGATAGACCAGATTGGCGATAACCACAATATAATAAGCATTAGCCACAAGTATGGCAGTCGATATCATATATGCCATTATTTTGCCAAACAGAGAATTTGTTGCCTGAGAAAAAGCCCCGATTGGTCCTTTACCAGTATGTCGGCCTAAACTCAACTCACCGGCAAGAGCGGGTATTGCAAAAATCAATACAAAAATTATGTAGATAAATAAAAAGGCACTGCCACCATATTTACCCATCATATATGGAAAGCGCCATACATTTCCCAGGCCCACAGCCACGCCAATTATCGAAAGGGATGCAGTTAATTTTGAAGAAAAAGTTGGCTTACTCATTCCCTATTATGTAAGTCTCGGTATTCCTTAACCATTTTTTCGATATTTACCACAGAGCCTTTCGATTCTCCTCTTGTTAAAGGCTCTTTAGTAAAACGGTCCGGTAAGGTATCCTGATCTGTTGAAAGACCAAATTTTAGATTTAGTTTGTAATCCGTTTCAATCGCTTTGCCAAGAATCTTCTCTAGATAAGAGGCAGTATAATTGATTCCTGTAGCCATTGTTAGCAATTTAGCGGCCTCTTCAAAATCTAATATATCCATGCATAAACCTATATTCTTACACATGGTCAGGCTATCTGTTAAAAGGGCAATCTTTTCTGACCAGGTTACAAGTGCCGCTTTCCCATCCTCAGCCAACCTGTCGGCAGCTTTTTCAGTACCGAATCTCTGTCTGGCCAGTTTATATTTCCGTGTAAGTTCAAAATAGGGTTCGGCTCGCAAATGGTCTCCACCCCTTGAAGCAATTGCATAGGTTAAACCATATGCTTTTATACCCCGCGGATCGCCACAGATAATATCCAAACCCTTTACCTGCATTACCAGATCCTGGGCTTCTTTACTGAATGATTTTGAAAAATTGGTGGCGCCATTGGCAAGTTTATCACCAATCCCGTCCCTGGTAACAATCATTTCCGCCAATTCCCGGATTTTATCTTTTTCACCCCATTTAATTTGGTAACCTCCCACTTCTTCAGGTTTAATAATCCCTTTTTCCTGGCACTCAATTAACCAACTTATAGCTTCACCCGCAGATATTGAATCGAGTCCATTCTGGTTTAGATAATGATTCATTTCCAAAGCAAATTCCAGGTCGTCATTACCAATTTTTGATGAAAAACTACATAAAGTCTCATATTCAGGACCTTCAGCTTCTATCTTATCAGTCACATAATATCGTGAACAATGGACATTACAATTAAAACATGATTTGTTTTTAACTTTATAAACTTCAGCGAGCTTTTCACCTGATACCTCATCAATATAATCACAGACCCCTTGTTGAAAATGATTTGTAGGTAAAATACCAATACTGTTTAAATCGTTCATCAGCATGGTAGTACCCATCTGATGTCTTTTATCGTACTCCTCGTGTTGGTATATTTTGGTCTTCATTTTCGTCACCAATTCCAATAAACCCAAAGGATCTGCATATTCGACTGAGCCCTTACCCTTAATAGCAATTGCTTTTAGGTTTTTCGATCCCATAACAGCTCCCATTCCGGTTCTGCCATTTTTCCGGTTTCCACTGGACACAACCGAAGAGTACAATACTTTGTTTTCACCTGCCCTTCCGATACAAGCTACCTGCACAGCGAAATCTCTTTTCTCCTCCCGGATAAATTTAGTAGTATCGAATATGGTTTTGTGTTTTAAATGTGGTGCATCCACAAATTGAACATTATCATTTGTAATGTCCAGATATATTAAATTTTCTGATTTACCTGTAATAATTATTTGATCAAAACCTGAAATTTTCATCTCTGCCCCAAATTGCCCACCAGCAGCAGAATCACCCAGAATATGAGTTAGAGGCGACTTTGCAGATATTGTATAATAGGCCGATGCAGGTAAAACTGTACCTGTTAACGGACCTATCCCAAATATTAGCATATTATCAGGACCAAGGGGGTCGCATTTTGGATCGATTTCTTCATATAAACGTTTCGAATTTGCTGCCCGGCCACCTATGACATCCCTGATCCAGGATTTTTGCAATTCTTCAACTTTGTACGACTTAGCGGAAAGGTTTACCCGAAGGATTCTACCTCCATATCCATATTTAAGCATTCTCTTTCCTCCATTTTTTTCGTAAACTTTTACCAGACTGCATTATGAAATTTGCTTGTTTCTCACTTACATTTTTCCTTTTGGATTCTTTTTTAAAGTCCGCAAGGGAAACGCTCTCACTTTCCAGAGCGATATATGTTATTGCTTCTTCAGAACAGTTCTCTACACATTTTGGAGAGCCTCCACATAAATCACATACGTAATAAACATCTTCGTATAGTTCAATAGCTCCTATCGGGCAACTATTCATACATTTATTGCAATGAATGCAAATAGTGTGTGAAATAATAATCTGTCCATTTTCACCAATCGACATTGCATTTACAGGGCAATCCATGCAAAAACGTTCCTTGCACTGCTGACAAACAACCGGACCATCAATTCCTGTTTCGTAAATATTAACAACTTTAATTCTGGATCTTAACCTGCTGGTTTGCCCCGAACGAAAGAAGGAACAGCTTGTTTCACACATTCGACAACCTGTACATTTGGCAATATCAATTTTGATCATATTTTTCTTGTATTAATTGTCGATCTCATCCTCACCTACTATTTCCAGGCGATAAATTACTTTCCCTTTTGGGTCAGGACAGGTAAATTGTTTAACTGTTTTAATCCAATGTCCTTCATCGAGCTTATCCTTTACATTAAAAATCGGGAAAATGGGCATCATACTTTGAAGAGCCCACATACAAATATGCTTATCCTTGGGTATAGTAAGTTTTGAACCATCAAGAAAGAAGTGATCTCCAACCAGCATTGGCATATCACAAAACCCATCTATGCGTTCAACTGTTACTTTAATTCTGGCCATAATTTTAGAATTAATGGATATAAATAAACAGCTTCAAATATATAATAAATTGGAGGTTCTGTCGCATCTGTAGAAGTTTATTGGACTTATATGTATTTATTTCATAACTTGGGGATAATTACCTGATCATTAACTTAAAAACATAACAATGAGAATCCTTATTATTGGATTTGTTGTATTTGTGATCTGGTCTTTCTTTTCTGTCTGGCTCTATGTTGATAAAATAAAGCCTGCATTGAATAAGCCGGAAGCTGTACAGGAAATCCCTGAAACCCAGACCAATTTTGCAGATTCAGTAATGCAAAAAACCGCATTAAGGCCCAATGACCTTATTATTTACTTTGAATTTGACGATACCGGATTCAAACCTGATCCGGAAACAGATGGCAGAATTGCTGAATTTAAAACCTGGCTTGACAATAATCCTGAATCAGTGCTTAATATAACCGGGCATACCGATATTATCGGGACACTGGAATATAATAAATTACTCGGATTTAAAAGGGCTCAGAATATTCAGAAATATCTCGAAAGCAAGGATATCGAAGCAGGAAAAATGATAACAGAATCTAAAGGAGAGGATGAGCCTGTAGCAGATCAAGATACAGAAGAGGGACGAGCAATGAACAGAAGAGCAGTATTAACAATTAAAAAATAAAATCATGAATCCATTGTTTATAGTTTTAGCGCAATCAGTCACCGGATCAATAATCTTAATGGTTCTTTTGCTGCTGGTAGCTGCTGTTATCGGATATCTTACCGCCTGGTATTATGCGAAATCGATATATACTCCAATAATTACAGGTCTTGAAAAAGAGAAGACAGAGTTGAATAATCAAATTTTGGGATTAATGGATGATATCAGCAAACTTAATGGTAAGGTTGATAAATTAAATGGTGAGGTTGTGAAACTGAATAGTGAGGCTGTGAAACTGAATAATGAGGCTGTCAAAATTAAAGAGAAAATTGGGAAGCTTGAAGAGGAGATAGCTGAAAAAGACAAAGAAATTGAAAATCTTAAAAACACGACAAAGGAAAATTAGGAGATTGCTGGCGAACCCAGGTACTTCATTTAATAATGCTTCAGTGCGATCTGGAGGTCTTCCAATATAATCCTAATCTTTTCTTCTGGTGAAAATTTACAACGAGTTTTGCGTCTGATTTCTCAAAAAACTTTTTCCGGACTTTTCTTTTGATTCATGGTGATTCATTTAGATAATTATAAAATAATAAAATCACCACTTAGTTTATACAATTATTTGGTCCAACTTACTTTGAAGTCATACAAATGTAGTTATAAATAAATTGTCAATTTTTAAATTGTTATCGACATCATGTAATTTGAATTGTGAAAACGTTAACATAAAAAGGAACTCCCCAGTCATGAATAACTTTTTCTCTTGTATAGGGACACTCAGTTAAACAAAAAGGACAACCGGAGGCTTGTGGAAAGTACATTTCTGCTTTCCTGACCGCATCATGACAATTGTTAAACTCGCCCAGGTATTTCCTGTTTTCGATTGACGGTAAAAAGGGACAATCATCCCTATGGATAGCATTGGTCCCGTTTAATTGTGGTTTAATCCTCACGTAATACGATGACATAGCAATTTCTGTAAATAATTATTTT
>CAZNYS010000056.1:0-22551 GCA_964577305.1 uncultured Rikenellaceae bacterium | reverse complement strand
CCCTGAAAATCCATAAAAGAGTAAGGAGTGTAAGCTGAAAAACTTAAGAGTAAGCATTATTAAATCAATCTTATTATGAAAAAATTTTGCCTGTTAATTACAGCAATCTTCTTACTATCATTCAATGCTGCGCAAGCTCAGCTTGAAAAAGGGAAAATTATGACGGGTGTTGCATCAACAATTAGTATCGGTGGAGCATGGGGCTCTGAAATGATGAGCCTGGGATTTATTTCCTCCTCAGGTGATTACAAAGAAACTATAGTAAACTTACTGCCACGAGGAGGTTATTTCATAATGGATAACCTTGTGGTTGGCTTGGATGTTGTTACTAGTTTGTATACTGAAAAAAGCAGTAGTACGGATGATAAATGGACTCAGAATATGTTTGGAGGGGGACCATTTACCAGGTATTATTATCCTCTGGAGACAATTTATCCTTTTGGTGAGTTGAGCGTGGTTTTCGGACAAGAAGTGGATAAATATAAATCCGCCAGTTATGAAAATGAAGATAAAATGAATGTGTTTATGGCTGTACTGGGAGCAGGAGTCGCCAAACCGATTGCCGAGAGAGTTACATTGGATATAATGGCAGGTTACTCCCATGTAATCTGGACACACGTAGATGCAGTGGAAAATGGTAAAGAAACCTGCTCAGGATTAATAATAAAAGCAGGTTTTACAGTATATCTTGGACTGTAATAATTATCTGAATTTCATAATCAGTGACTTTTTTAGTCCTGATCATAAAAGATCCGAAATGTCGGATCTTTTATATTTTTGGATTTAACTGGCGGACGTGACAGGTACAAGGCTTACATAATGAAATCAACCGAAAATATATAAAGGGCATTCAGTATTCCTTCTCCAATAAGTACACCGATAACGCATTTAAGGTATGATATGCGAAGTGAACTACTTACATAAATAATCAGGTCAGTAGGCACAACAGGGAAAAAGCTCCATGCTATTATTATTGGTAACTCTTTATTGGTCAGGGCCCTTTTTGTCTTTTCAATCTGGCTGGGAAATTTCACCTCTATCCATTTATCAAGTCCCAGGTATTGTGTAAAATAGTATACTATGGCGGTGGATGTAATAATTCCTACCATGTTTATTACATAGGTTTCAAATGCAGGAAAAAGTAACATACCTGCCATCGCAAAAGGCGTTGAAGGTAGAAACGTCAATCCTATGAATGTAAGTATGATTAGATAAACAGCAATAACAAGAAATTTGTGATCTTCAACAAATCTCTTGAGAAAACTTATGTCGAACCACTCTTTTTTAACAAAATATAAGACAAGTATAATGGCAAGTATTACCAGCCAAAGGTAAAAGGATTTCTTGCGTATCTTTCTTTTCCCTTTCATTCGATATTCATAGCACTGTTCCTGTTGCCAAATTTCAAGTCTGGTAAAAATAAAGAATTGCATAAGATTTAACTGATGAATAAAGGATAATTAACCAAAAATATTCTGTAACATTCACTGGTGATATTATAAATAGTTGTAATTTGTTTGAATAGAAATAAATCAAAATGAGTTACTATTTATGAATGACTGCTTTATTACTATCAACAGGCCCGAGGCTTACAATTCCTTTATGTTTTTTTATCATTTTGCATTTATTATCCCTTTCCTTATACTGATTGTAAACAGTATCAGGAATAAATATGACATGGGGAAAATTACTTCATAGATGCAGGAACAAATAATGAATTTGCCCTGGGATTCAGTTATTTGCTCGATAAATAGTCATTTTCACCAGGGATCACTGAAATCAAATTTTTGAACAAATTATAGTTAAATTATGTTTTGCCATCAAATAATAGAATGATGACAAAATACTTATTAACTGTTTTATTCGTTATTCCAGCCCTTTCATTATTTTCCCAGGATATTGAGGTAATCGGTATTGATCGTTTAAAACACGAGTTAAATAAACAATCAGATACGGTTTATATATACAATTTCTGGGCTACATGGTGCAAGCCATGCACTGAAGAAATGCCGGATCTGCTGAAGTTAGAGAAGGAATACACTAATAAGAAGATGAAACTTATCCTGTTTAGCCTTGACATTCCTTCTCAGAAGGATACGCACCTGGCAGATTTCGTCAGGGAATATAATATAAATTCAGAGGTATTATTGCTTGATGAGCCTGATGCAGATAAATGGATACCAATGGTTGATAATGGCTGGACCGGTAGTATTCCTGCTACACTGATATATGCGCCCGTCATGGATTACCGTATGTTTCACGAGGGGAAAATATCATATGATGAACTTAAATCACAGGTTGGTTCATTGTTAAAATAAAATAATTGTAAATCAATAAATTACATAATATGCAAAGTCTGATAATAATTGTTTTTGCTTCACTTATAAGCATTTCTGTAATGTTACAGGGATATCAAACCGGTGATAATGCAACTGACTTCAAATTGCGAAATGTAGATGGAAGGTATGTATCACTGCGTGATTATCCTGATGCAAAAGGCTTTATCGTTATTTTCACTACCAATCATTGCCCGTATGCCATTGCTTATGAGGACAGGATTATTGATCTTGATAATAAATATAAATCAATGGGATATCCAGTAATAGCAATTAATCCTAATTCTGCAGAAGCTTACCCTGAAGATTCATATGATAAGATGATAGTAAGGGCAGAAGAGAAAGGATTCACATTTCCGTATCTTCTTGATGAAAAACAGGAGATATATAAAATATATGGTGCCACAAAAACACCGCATGTTTATGTCCTTAAAAAAGAACCGGATAAATTGAAAGTTGCTTATATAGGTGCAATTGATAATAATTACAGGGATGCAGAACAGGCTGATGAGCACTATGTTCAGGATGCTGTTAACAGCCTGCTTGCAGGCAAGGATCCCGATCCGGATTTTACCCGGGCAATAGGATGCGGAATAAAGTAATATTAGGCTAAGGCTCCTTCCTTCGCCTCGAGGACTCGAGGCTACTGAGGGCGGAGAAGGATAAGGCTCCACCTGGGATGATGTGGGGTTACACCCCTGGCCCTTCGGCTTATTTACCGGTCAATATTCTGGTTTAGGTAGTATTTATAGGTTTCAATGGCCCTTTTCCACGCAAAGCCGTGGTCAATAATCGGATTGGGGTAATCAGGAGTATTCAGTTCCGGGATCCATTTAAGGATATATTTATTATCCTTATCAAACTTCTTAGCCTGAATCAAAGGATTAAACACCCTGAAATAAGGTGCTGCATCACATCCGGTCCCTGCTGCCCATTGCCAGTTGCCGTTATTTGATGACAGCTCATAATCCAGGAGTTTTTCAGCAAAATATTTTTCACCCCACCTCCAATCGGTCAGCAGGTGCTTGCATAAAAAGCTCGCTGTTACCATTCTGACCCTGTTATGCATAAACCCAGTAGCATTTAACTGCCTCATGCCTGCATCAACAAGAGGGTAACCTGTAGCTCCATGGCACCACTTGTCGAATAACTCATTGTCATTGATCCACTTGATCCTGTCATATACGGGTTTGAAGCTATTATTTACAACACCAGGATAATGGTAAAGGATCTGCATAAAAAATTCCCTCCATATCAGTTCATTCAGATATGTCTTATTAACCATGAGGGCTGTTTTGACAATTTCCCTTATGCTTACAGTACCAAACCTGAGGAGTGGACCGGAAAATGATGTGGCATCCAGATAAGGATAATCCCTGTGCTTATCATAATTCTCTATGTTTTCACTCATGAACTCCCTTGGTTTTAAACCTGACCTCTTAAAGCCAATTGAATCAAGTGATGGAAAAGTAAAGGATATCCGTGCAAGATTATTCAGGTGATCCTCTGACTTGCTTTCGCAAGGTATACCATTGATTTCCAAGCTGCTTAACCATTTTCTACTGAAGGGAGTAAATACAGTGTAGGGTGAAGAATCATCTTTCATAACTTCATCCTTTTCAATAATAACCTGGTCTTTATAATTGTAAGTTTCAATTCCATTTTCATGGAGAATATCTGTCACTTCCCTGTCGCGTATAACTGCATACGGTTCATAATCAGTATTCCAGGAAACTGATCTTATTTTTAACAGGGATGTTATATCCTGCCATATCCGTTTGCAGCTGCCTTTGAATGCTAAAACAGAACTTCCGTACACTGAAACTGATCTGTGTATTTTTTCCAGGTTGTCATAAATATAAGATACCCTGGGATCATCATCCGGCAAATCACCAAGGATTTTATCATCAAAAATAAATAACAGGATTAATGGTTTACCTGAAGTCAGTGCATGGTACAGGCCTGTATTATCATTTAGCCTCAGGTCTCTTCTTAACCAGAAAATGCTGACCTCTGTTTTAATAATTTCCTTAAGCTGTCTGAGGAGATCTTCAGAGTGTTTACTTGAACCTTTCATCAGCTTTCTTTTTTTCACGGAGGTCTATTTTCCCTTCAAGCCATCCGATGCTGAATTTTTCATTATTATCAAACTGGGGCACATATGGTTTAATATCCAGTATAGGGGTATTGTCAAGCATGTCGGCACCGGAAAAGAATATCATATTATTTTTTATCTGTTCAACCTTTACAATTGACAAACCTATATTATTTGGCCTCTTGGGCGCCCTGGTAGCAAACACTCCTCTTTTTTTATTATCGAGATATGGTTTTACCTGCAATTTAAAATCGCCCTGCTTGTACCTGTCGAAAACGTATATCAGTATAATATGAGAGAAACCATCAAGGTCTTTAAGTCCGGGTATATATTCATGTAATATTTCTGCTTTGCCCGAATAATCTTTCGCGTAAGCCGACTGTATGGGAGTCCCGCTTAGCTCTCTGTTCTGAGTCCTGATGAATCCCACCGGTTTAAATTCAAATTTCATCCTAGGGCTGAGTTTCTTCAAAGGTAATATAAATGAGTATTATTGTAATAGTCGAAATATTGGTGAAAGCAAAGAAATTATTGTTTATCAAAATAAAATTGTAACTTGCAGCTAAACAATAACTTATAATGAAAGATCAGGGAAAGGCATTCATTGTAGATTATTTTGACGAACAGGTTGATAATATTCGTTCATTCCTGGATAGTATACCCGGGAGGTATAAGATGAAAGATATTCATCAATTTAGGGTAAGGATTAAACGACTAAAATCTATTTTTCGCCTTCTCGAATTTATGCATCCTGTGGAATTTAAAGCCAAAGATCATTTCCGCTTATTCAAGCCTGTTTTTAAGAGCACGGGTTTAATCAGGGAAAGTCAGATCAACCTAAGTTTATTAAAGAAATTTCAGGGAACAGAAAAGCTGCATAAATCATTTTCAAAATATATCACAAAGTTAAGACCTGAGTGGAATGCAAACCTTAACAAATCGATTGATTCTTTTAATTATTCACGTCTTGATCAAATAGGGCAGAGCGTTAATGATTCTTTTTCAAGATATACTGACCTGGAGCTTGTTGGCCTTATCACTGATTTCATTTATTCTGAACTCGACAGGATTAAACTCCTGCTTGATGAATCAGATGAGCTGGAATATATTCATGAGGTTCGCATTATCCTGAAGAACATCAAACCGCTGCTTGGCATGCTATGTCCACGTGATGATAGCTCTTTCGAGCAGAATCATTATAATAGCCTGAATAGAACAGAAACATTAATTGGGAACTGGCACGATCGACTGATCTTATCAGAGGCATTATCTATGTTTTTCAAAGCCAGAGGAAAGAATAAAGAGAAATTGCTTGAAGAGTACAACACTTTGCAAAAAAAGATTGATAAAAACATCAGACTGGCACTTATTAATATTGGTAAAAGCCTGACCGAAACAGTCCAGTCTTTCTCTTGATTAAATATATGGTTTTGGAAGGATATTGAGCCTAGGGGTATAGCAGTACCTTGCCTGCAGACATATTACTGCGATAGTAGTCCAGAGCTTCATGTATTTCTTCAAACCGGTACCTGGCCGAGACATTTATCTTTATGTTATTAGATAGTAAATCTTTAACTTTTCCGACTGTCCTGAGGTTTTTTAATATAGTTTTTTCAGCTGTATAATTACCCAGGTAGAAGCCCCGGATTTTTTTGTTTTGCTGTAACAATAAACGTGGATCAAAAGTGATATTTTGTTCGGAGAGTTTTGCATAAGTTATTATTGTACTTCCGTTAGGGGCTGTTCTTAACATTATTTCTGCCTGTTCTCCTCCTACAGCATCAAAAAAATGCCTTGCATTCAGTTTTTCTGAATAGTAAGCCAGTTCTTTTTCAAAATCGGGAGAGGAGCTCATTAATATATATTCAGCTCCTTGTTCTTTAACTGTATTAAGCTGGGATTGCCTGGTTACAATATTTATCAGGGTTATATCATATATCTTACATAGGTATATCAGCATTTTTCCCAGGGAGCTGGCTGCTGCATTATTTACTATAGCCTGCTGTTTATTTTTTTTAGCTATTTCGATAAATGCAAGTGCGGTGAGTGGATTAACCAGAAGCATTGCACCCTGTTCATCATTTATTTTTTTATCAAGAGGTATTGTTCTGAAAGCTGAGGTTACCATGAATTCTGCCCATGTTCCTCCTCTGTGTTCTGATGCAGTACATGCCACCCGTTTGCCTTTTCGGAAGCTTGCGATTATACCTTTACCACTCTTAACAACTATTCCGCTTCCTTCAATTCCCGGGATAATTGGGTAATGCGGTTTGCCTGCATAAGTGCCCTGAAGAAGGCTCAGGTCAGAAGGATTGACAGGGGAGAAATTCATTTTCACAAGAACCTCACCAGGTCCCGGCTCCGGTATCGGAACGTCTTTAAGATACAGCTCATCTCCAGGATTTTCCTGTATTATTGCTTTCATAATGTTGCCAGTACCCAGATTCAAAAGCAAGATTAATTGATTATTTACGTTTGTTTCTTACACTGAAGTAATCTGTTTGTTACAGGGTGTTATCATATCCAGTTTTTCTGGGGTATGTCATCTGTTTTAGCTGCCACTCTGAACCAGATCCGTGTAACCCTGTTACTTTCTACTGTAAGTATCTTATATTCGATAGTGGCATACATATTATCCAATATATAGCTCTTTCCTATCTCAATTCCGGTTCCGGCAGGATCAGACAGCGGAATAAATTCGGTAATGAACATTTTCAGGTCTTCAGTTTCTCCTGTAAACCATAATGTTCCTTTATCAGGACTGAAATCAACCTTGATTTTAAGTCCATTTATCAGGTCTATTGTCGTAGCACCAGTTTTAAGTGCTGCAGAGTGACTTGCCTTCCTTGTTTGTGAAAATGCACTACCGGCAATAATAGTCACAATAACTAAACATAGAATTAATTTTTTCATGACCGGGAATCTTATAATGAAACAAAAAAGTTAAGCTTAATAATATTTTCACATGCAAATTTACTAATACTTGAATCAAATTCTAATAATAAGTTTAAAACAGGGCTGTAAAACAAAACAAGCCAGGCAACCATTTTTAACAGGTTGCCTGGCAAAACAGATTCTAATTCCTTTTTAAGCCTGATATTTTATCAGGATTCGATTACTGATAATCTGGGACTTTTAGTCTCTGCGTCCCCGTGAATTATTATCTTCTTTTGGTCTGGCTTTTTTAACTACTATCTGACGACCATCAAATTCAGTGTCATTAAGTGAGTTAATAGCTTCGAGGGCCTCTTCATCATTAGGCATCTCTACAAAACCATAACCCTTGGATCTTCCTTCGTATTTATCGAAGATAATTTTGGCAGTCGCTACCTCACCAAATTTCTGAAATAGCTGTTCTAATTGTTCTTCCGTTGTCTGGTACGAAAGCTTTGCAACAAAAATATTCATTTAATTAAAAAAATTACTGAGAGTCTTTTGTCTGTTAACTTAATTAGCTGAGTAAAGAAGCCACAGGAGCACAAGTCCCTCATGATTAAACATTATGCAAATATAACTGAAATTTATTTATTCTATAACCATTTCTTCTTTTTAAAGAATAATAGCAGTATAGTGCCAGCAATAATTACAAAAATCCAGAAGAAAAGATATCCATATTTAAGGTTTAATTCAGGAATATATGTAAAGTTCATACCATAGATACCGGCAATAAATGTAAGTGGAATAAATATTGAAGCAAAAATTGTCAATACTTTCATTACCTGGTTCATCTTATTGTTCACCAGTGTGTTGTGGGTATTCAGCTGATCAGAAACCAGGCTGCTGTACAATTCAATTGATTCGCTGGTATGGATAATCGATTCTTTAAGGTCATTCATGTAATTTAAAGTGTCAGAACTGAAAAATGTATCCTCATTCTTCAGCAGGTTCAGTATTGCCTCTTTGGCCGGCCTTATGCTTTTCCTGAGAAATGACAGCTCAATCTTATAACGATAGATTTCACCGGCAATATCTTCATTATTATCGGAGAATATTTTTGTTTCAAGATCCTCTATTTTTCTGCCCATCATCTCTATTATATTCAGGTAATTGTCTGATATTATATCCATTAAAGTATATGCCAGGTAATCATTATTGTTAAATCTTACCCGGCCTTTATTATTTCTGATTCTTTCTCTTACAGGATTGAATACATCGCCTTTACGTTCCTGGAGAGTCAAAACAAAATTCTTTCCCAGGATTATTGAGATTTGTTCAGCAGTAATAATATTATTGTCAGTGTCGTAATCGAGCATTTTCATAATAAAAGCGTCATATTTGTCCCCAGCAACGTATTTTGGCATCTGGTCGGTGTTCAGAATATCTTCCATCAGAAGGTTATCAATATTGAATATCTCACCGATATCATTCATCATTTCCATTTCATGAATACCATAAATATTGATCCATGAAACAGAATCTTTCTGCAGGTATTGGGAACAATTCTTAATTGATTCAAGTTCTGACTCAACCAAATGGTCAGGTCTGTAATCCATGATTTTTATCTGTGTTTTTTCCATTTTTTGGCTTCCGATCAGTACCAGTGATCCGGGAGCCTGGTCCTTAGCCTGTGAACGATCTTTAATAAAGCGTGCCATATTTCATTATTTTAATGTTTTATCTACAATTTCCCTAAGGACTTTAAAAAGGAAGTCTATATCTTCCTTTATTCTGCGGTGATTGGTAAGATTGATCCTGAGACATGTTTTTTTCCTGATTTTCGTGCCCGCGAAAAAAATCCTTCCATCTTTTTCAATTCCTTCAAGAATTTGCTCATTTACGAGATCAAGTTTCTTTTCGTCACCGGCATACCTGCCCTTTTTACCAGTATACCTGAAACATACTATTGATAAGGGCACAGGGGCCATTAATTCGAAGTCATCAGCTTCTTCAATTAATTCCCTTGCATACTGTGCAAGCCTGCAGTCATTCTCTATTGCCAGTTTAAGTTTCTCAGCACCGTAGGTTTTGAAGGTCATCCATACTTTCAATGCCTTAAAATCTTTTGTAAGCTGGAGGTTGTAATTCATCAGG
The DNA here is from genome assembly GCA_964577305.1 of uncultured Rikenellaceae bacterium. Classification (GTDB taxonomy): domain Bacteria; phylum Bacteroidota; class Bacteroidia; order Bacteroidales; family VadinHA17; genus UBA9300. The sequence goes on along the minus strand of CAZNYS010000056.1, from coordinate 13,089 downwards.
TCATCACGTTCTGTCTCTTCCTGCCCACCACGGAGATAATCAGGTACAAGGCTGAAAGTATCCCTCAGCAATTTCTTATTCTTTACGATCACACATGATGCCTCAAAAGGGACAAAAAACCATTTATGCGGATTAATCAGTAATGAATCGGCCATTTCAAATCCTTCAAACATATGTCCTGCCAGCTTTGTCCCGGCAGCCGGCAGCCCATAGGCTCCGTCGACCATATACCACATATTATATTTCGTGGCAATATTCCCCAGTTCTTTAAGTGGATCAACAGCACCGTTATTTGTAGTTCCCGCGATACCTATTAAGCATGCTGGCATAAGCCCGGCCTGGCGGTCCTCCAGGATGGTATCTTCAAGGATTTTTGTGTTTATACGCAGATTATTATCTGCAGGGATCTTTCTAAGGTAATTTTTGCCCAGTCCAAGCATATCCATTGCCTTATCAATGCTTGAATGGCCCTGTTCCGATACATAAACCGTTATTCGTGTTCCACCATACAAACCATCATTCGAAATATCTCCCGGGCACATTACTTTACGCATGACGGCAAGATTCAGAAAGTTAGCCACAGAGCCTCCGCTTACGAGGACGCCCCCGGCATCGTCAGGGTAATTAATAAACTGGCAGATCCATTTAATCACAATCTTTTCTATCTCTGAATTGGCGGGTGCACTGTGCCATTTAAGATTATTCTGGTTCAGGCTGCTTTTTAAAAGCTCAGCAATAATTGATGCATGGTTGCCTCCTCCTGTAATATACCCGTAGTAATTTGGGCTGGGATTGAAATTTGAAGTCCTGAAAACATCTTTTCTTATTATTTCCAGTAGTTTCTCGGGCTCTGATCCCCCAACAGGCATTGGTTCATCAAAGAGTCTGCGTATATCTGAAGGCGAGAAATCCTGGTAAATTTTACTATTCCGGATGCCATTCGAATACCACTCTTCAATGATATCAGCTGATCTTATTATTAGTTTCTTCAGTAATTCAGGTGTAAAGTCAAGTGAGCTGTCTGTTTCCATTTTACTTTCAATTATTTACATTTCGTGACGATTTAATTGTCTCTATCACAAAACCGAAATTTTTCCTTTCCCTTTTCCGGTAAATTCACCTATTATTGCCGCTCCGGTAATTCCAGCCTCATTCAGGTCATTTAAATATGATAAGGCATCATCTCTGTTGATAGCAATAAGTAATCCCCCTGATGTCTGGGCATCACATAAAAGAAGCTGCATGGTCCTGTTATATGATCCAAATGCAACATCCTTTTCAACAAATCTATGATTATTATATGTACCACCGGGAATGATTCCAGCTGCTGCCAGGTTATGAGCTTCACTGATAAAGGGAATCTTACCCGGATATATAGTTACATCGCATCCTGAAGCTATACTCATTTCCCGGAGGTGGCCAGTTAAGCCAAAGCCGGTAACGTCAGTGCAAGCATGTACATTGTATTTCTGCATTAAATCTGAAGGGGTTTTATTGAGATCTGACATAATCTTGATTAATGTTTCTTCCTGTTCATTGCTTATCAGTCCTCTTTTTAAAGCCGTAGTAAGTATACCTGTACCAATGGGTTTTGTAAGAACCAGTGCATCACCTGGTTCAGCCCCTTTATTCCTTATAATTTTGTCAGGATGTACTATTCCGGTGACAACCAATCCATATTTGGGCTCAGGATCTTCTATTGTGTGCCCCCCGAGTATCCCTATACCGGCCTCACTGGCCTTATCCCGGGCACCTTTTAGTATTTGCTCAAGAATATCCAGTGGTAATGTATCTTCAGGAAATCCGACGATGTTGAGTCCAAACAGGGGTTTTGCTCCCATAGCGTAAATATCACTTAGAGCATTGGCGGCGGCTATTGCACCAAAGGAATAAGGATCATCCACCACCGGGGTAAAGAAATCCAGTGTCTGAACTATGGCCACTTCATTATTTATCCTGTAAACGCTTGCATCATCCGATGTTTCAGTACCGACCAGCACCATAGGATCAGTAAAAACGGGAATAGAACTCAACACCTTTTCAAGGTTCTGTGGCTGGATCTTACAGGCGCAACCTAAACCATGGGTATAATGTGTAAGCTTGATCCTTTCTGTTTTTTCGGTAAAATTACCTTTATATTTCACCTTTTCAGGCATCAGTGAAACGGCAGTGGCTATTATCTCCTCAGAGGCCCTTCTAATATCATCCAAAGTTGTCTCTCTGCCGGTTGAAAGCCTTATAGTCCCCATCGCATATTCAACCGGCACCTTCATTGCTTTCAGCACCTCAGATATATCGATGCTCTCTGCATGGCATGCCGCACCTGCTGAAGCTGCCACATTCTCAAGCCTGGATATAAGTGTGGTGGCTTCTATTCCCGGAAATGAGACACTCAGTGTGTTTGGCAGGCATTGTTCCGGATGACCATTTATCATGAGATCAGGAAAGGATTTTTTCAGGATACTGTATAAATAATCTCTTGTTTTTTTATAATGAGTCATATACTCATTAAGGTTATTCATTGCCAGTTCGCAGGCTTTACCAAGTCCGACAATTTCCAGTACATTTTCTGTTCCAGCACGCAGATTTTGTTCATGATCGGCTCCATGCATCAGTTTTTCCAGGGAGACACCATTTCGAATGTACAATGCACCAACACCCTTGGGAGCATATAACTTATGACCTGCAATGCTCAACAGGTCAACACCCAGCTTATCAACACGTGTTTCTATTTTTCCTGCAGACTGGGCGGCATCAGTATGAAAGAATATATTTCCTGATCTTGCTATTTCTGATATATCTGCTATGGGTTGGATGGTACCAACTTCATTATTGGCATGCATAATAGAAATAAGTATGGTACTATCCCTTATGGCTGATTTTACTGATTCAACACTAACCTGTCCGTATTTGTCCACAGGCAAATAGGTCACTTCAAAACCTGATCGTTCAAGGTACCTGCATACCTCAAAAACAGCAGGATGTTCTATGGATGAGGTAATAATATGGTTACCTTGTTTCCTGTGCTCAAAGGCAATACCTTTTATGGCGTAATTATTTGATTCTGTACCACCGCTTGTAAATACTATCTCAGAAGGTTCACAGTTAAGCATTCCGGCTACCTGCCGGCGGGCATTTTCAACTGCTGTTTTTGTCTTTATGCCATATGAATGTATGCTTGATGGGTTACCAAAATATTCTGAGACAAAGGGACGCATTGCTTCTGCAACTTCTTGGTCTACAGGTGTAGTTGCATTATAATCAAGGTATATAGGCTTCATAATTAAAACTTATTCAAGGTCATAAACGGTAACAGATAATCCACGGGTAATCAGGGTTTTGTTTATTATTTTTTCAATCTCTTCCCATTTGCCACCTGCAAGGCCGCTTCCTATCCTTGGCATATGTATACTGGCGCTTAGCTCAACAGCTTTTTCTGCAACTTTTATTAGCCCGGTCTCAACAGCCTCATATCTTATTGGGGGCCTGGAGTCTGTTGCCGTTATTCCTCTCTGTCCTAAAAGGTTGGCAATAAAGAGATCATTTTCAACTTCTATAAACTGTACCTCTCCAAGGGCAAATCCTTTTCGCTCCTTGAACCATTTCCTGTATTCTGCTTCAGGTTTCTTCCATTTTCTCGAAAGTGCCATAACAAAACCCATGCCCCATGCACCTATGTCGTTACAGATATGTACAATTATTTTACTGCCTTTACCCCTGGGTTCTGTGGCATCTCCAATTTGATACTTTATTTTGTTATCCATATTGGCAGGTGTTATTGGTTTAAATTATCTGTCAGGGTAAATATCTTCCAAATTACTTTATTTATATTCTAAATACAAAGATATCAGAATCGAAGAGTATTTGGATAATATTTGTATTAAGTCATTAATAATCTTAACTTTATATTTTAAAGTATGCTTAATCCGGAGATTTTCATAGTTTTTAACTTCAATACGCAGGATAATGAAAGCAATGGCACTGAATAGTATAACTGATATGAAAGTTAATACCAACCCTCTTGAATTTATCGATATGGAGGACCCTGTTCCGGGAAATGATGAAATACTCGTCAGGATCTCGGTATGTGGTGTCTGCCATACTGAACTGGATGAGATAGAGGGACGAACTCCTCCACCAGCATTCCCGGTAGTCCTGGGACATCAGTTAGTTGGTTATGTGGAAAAGAAAGGTGAAGATGTAACACGTTTCAGGACAGGAGACAGGGTAGGGGTTGGCTGGATTTATTCATCATGCGGCAAATGTGATTACTGTCTTTCCGGTAATGATAATCTTTGTCCTGAATTCAAGGCAACCGGAAGAGACGCTAACGGAGGCTATGCTGAATATATAACAGTTCCTGAGAAATCTGCATTTCTGATACCTGATGCTTTCAGTGATGCTGAAGCAGCTCCCTTATTATGTGCAGGCGCGATAGGTTACAGGTCGTTGAGGTTGACAGGAATTATTAACGGTAAGAGGCTGGGTCTGACCGGATTTGGTGCTTCAGCACATCTGGTACTGAAGATGGTTAAGTTTATGTACCCTGATACAGAGGTTTACGTATTTGCCAGGAGTGAGAAGGAAAGATATTTTGCTCTTGACCTTGGAGCTGTTTGGACCGGTGATACAGAAGATGAATCACCAGAGAAATTGGATAGTATAATTGATACAACACCTGTATGGAAACCCGTTGTGGAAGCTATGAAAAACCTATCGCCCGGAGGCAGGCTGGTTGTAAATGCAATAAGGAAAGAAGATATTGATAAAGATTATTTACTTAACCTTGATTACCCCGGCCATTTGTGGATGGAAAAAGAAATTAAAAGTGTGGCTAATGTTAGCCGAAGGGACATTAAGGAATTCCTGAGACTTGCATCTGAAATGAATATAAGGCCGGAAATAACAGAATATCCCCTTGAAGAAGCAAATAAAGCACTTAATGAACTTAAGGACAGAAGGATAAGGGGAGCAAAGGTTCTGAGAATAAATAAGCCTTAGAAATACTTTTCAAATAAACACATAAATAATATTTTCTTGTAAGAATATATGCCGGATCTCAGGAATAATATGGGACGATTATTCATACTTATCGGAATTGGATTAGTTATCATTGGAATTGTGATTAAATATGCACCAGGCCTTGTTAGCTGGTTCGGCAAACTACCGGGTGATATCCGTTTTGTAAATGAAAACAGGAAGATATTCATCCCGATAACGTCCATGGTAGTTATCAGCCTGGTTATTACGATAATAGTTAACCTGATCAGGTTCTTCAGGAAAGGTTAAAAGCACATATAATCCCACCAGAAGAGTCCTGTTGATGGGATACCCTTTCTTAAATCAGATTTATTTATTATTTCCATTGCTTCATCCATGGTAAATGAAGTTTTGAACTTTTTCAGGAAAAAAGCAAGATAATTACGGTTAAGGTCCGTGATCATTATTTTCCCATCTGGTTTGGCAACCCGCTCAGTCTCATTAATCATTTTTATAGGATCTTCCACAACATGTAGCATATATGTATTTGTTACCAGGTCGAATGAACCATCATCAAATTCTATGTTTTCGGCATCGCCAACACACAGTGTGATGTTTTTACTGAATCCTTCTTTTTCAATAAGCTCCCTGCCAATATCAAGTAAGGGTTCACCAAGATCTATCCCTGTTATTTTTGCATCGGGGAATACCCTTGCCAGCTCAATGGGTACAGCTGCAAACCCGCAGCCAACGTCAAGAATTCGCCCTTTGGAAAATCCGTTACTCTGTAATAGTTTCGCAAATCGTTGTCCTACCCGTTTAATATTTTTTGCATTACGTTTGTAATATCCTTCAGCCCAGTCCCTGTCATCAAAAACCCTGGGATGGAATAATTCCTGTTTTTTCATTGGAAGCTGTTAATTTAAATTCTAATTGATAGCTATAATTATAATTATCAAAGGTATAAGTTATTTATTCAAAATTTCTATCATAAGTTTATATGATTGATCATAAATCCCCGGTGATGTTTCTTCAGAAGGCCCGGCTACATTAAGTACTTCAGGTTGAGTCTTACTTATCCATTCGAGAATCCTCTTTCTTGCATCAGGATGATATGGGTTTATTGCGATGCACGGCTTATGGTAGTAATGAGCACATTCTATTGTCCATTCTGTACCTTTATCATTATTAATACTTTCCGGGATTAATACCAGTGTAGCATCTGAAAACCTTACATTGTTTTCAGTTCGTTGTGATCGGGGTATATCAGGAGCGCGGTCACTTCTTTCCTTTTCAGTCTCAATAAGATTATATTCCGATGGTATTTGCCCGCTCTCACATACTCTACCCGGCGGGCACCATCCACCGCTTTCAAAACCCAGGTCCGTTGCTGCATCATGAGCAGCCTGGTCGACTCCGTTTTGACCCCCTGATATTATTTTCATTATAATCTACGTCGATTTTTCTATTTGTCCATATAACTTAACAGGGCCAATTAATCCCATCGACACCAATGGTTGATTTTTCCTGTCAAGATTGGTCCAGTATTGTGCATTGGGATTATCTGTTAATGATTTCATATAATTACCCATTAATGTAATAACGTGTACTTCAAATTCATTTTCTCCCTCTTTCACAAGGCCGGCTATATTGTAAACATGATTTCCATACCACTTAATGCCTGCATCTTTTCCATTTATAAACACCCGTGAAATATTATGTACCTGGCCCAGATTAAGGTAACCGGGTAATACCTTACTAAGCAATATGTTTTTCCTGTAAATAACAGTACCCGAAAAATAAGCATATTCAGGAATGTCTTTCAGATCTTGCAGGATTTTAAATCTTGCTGGCTCTGTTTTTTCTTCGCGGCAATGAAGGAATTCAAGATTCCATGGCCCGGGAATGATAAAGCTGTCTGTTCCTTTATGAGGTACTGATCGCCAGTTTCTGCCGGTTTTATTTTTGTCAAAAACAAATATTCTTGATTCTGCCGGCCCCAGGCTTAAATTGTAAAGCCCCTTTGTATCCGGCTTTATCCTATAACGATTACCGGTTTCGGGATCCCAGATCCAGGCGTACCGGTCTTCTGTAATATCCTCTGAAAATTTTATTCCTGTTTCCTGGCTGCTTGCTAGATGAGAATTTGAGAAGAATATAATTTCACTGCCATCATCAGCCTTGTATCGTGTTTGCATCAGGAAGGGGTCGGTTTTATCAATTTTCATATACCTGGGGAGATAATGTTCACTGATAATTCCTTCCATCCACCCAAGGTATGTTTTATCGACAGGTTTTTTTATAAGAACAAAGTTATCCCTGAATTCCCTCAGTTCTTTAACCAATGCCTTCACTTCTTTATCACGTTCCCTGTGATTTAATAGCCCGAGAGACTTTTCAGGATATTTTTCAATACACAGGACTTTACCTCCGCCTGAAACGAATTTGAAAATTTTGGCCAGAGTATGTGGGTCTATGCTTAATACCTCTGTTAGTATCAATGTCCTATATTTTTTCGGGCCATAGCATATTAACCCATCTTTTATTTGGGAGTTGTTAATAATAATTTCCGTAATGTAATCAGCCGCACCGCCGTTTTTGTTTATAGATTCCCATATTAAAGAGGTGTAAGGGACATTGAGCTTCTCTGGAAAGGGGTCCGTCTGCACACCCAGTTCACTCCATAAATCATAATTTGCAGGCATTATGGCAATGTCAGTGTACATATCAGCATTCTGCAGTATTGAAGATAACCGGGCCTTGTATTTATTCAGGTATCTGAAGTATGGCCACCAGTTATTTTGCTCATTATAGTATGAACCATATTGTATCCAGCCGGGATATGGTGCTTCAGAAGGTGAGTAGTTAAACCCGTGCCATACTGAATGTGTAATTCCCGACATAATACTTTGATCGGAACCAATTTTTAGCAGTTCAAGTGAAGTATTAAAAACACGGTAGGTATTGGTCATTTCCTCGCAGCTTACTATCCTTATACCTGCCAGGTGTGCTGCAGATGATACATATTTGTTTATCATGGTATATGCTCTTCCCCGCCGGTAGTCATCATCGGGCATTTCTTCTCCAACCCTGTATTTTAACCAGTTTGTTGTCCATGATTCTCCTTCAGGTATATCATAGCCCAGGCTGCTTTCGAGTGGAAAGAAACCACGTCCATAAGACTGTGCCCTGGGCAATACGTCCAGGTCTTTACACCATTCAAGGTATGTTTGGTTAAACCTTTCATTAAGTAACTCTGCTTTAGTCAGTTCAAAGTCAAAACGGACACGTTTTACCTTTTCGTCAAATTCAGGGATTTTTGTTGCACCGTAATTAAAATCTACAACCCCTCCAAGTCTGCCCACTTTGAACATAATGAAAGGAAGCCACGGAGTAATGTCATATCCCCGTTTTTCCTTAAATACTTCAGGAAAGTCGTCAGTCCAGTTGCATCCTTCCAGTTCCATTGAATCGGTAAATAATGCACGAAGATACCTGGAGAGCGGACCGGTCTGTTGCTGTATGGTATCAGACATATGATCAAGGTAATTCCTTACAGCTTTCTTATCCATGTGGTTAAGTATTGGCCCTGCTGCTCCCGGTGCACCATTGATAACTGAAGCAAATGAATTAACCCTTACAAGAGCGTATAAAAAGAACTTCCCATCAGGTACCTCTATCGTAATAACTTCATTATCTTTTTTATCATCTAGATCTATTGCATCATCAAGGCTGCTTACAGGATCCGGAACAAGCTTAAGGGAAACAAGATCAAAGGTACGGCCGGGGTAAGGTACCGTTACCCCGGGATCAGCATTTTTGAATATGGTAAACTTCGAAATTTCATAATTTAATGGTCCATGCAGTTCAGTAGCATCAAGGAGCAAGACCTGAGCTCTTTCATCAGGTTTGAGAGACTCGCAACCGAAAGGCCACCCTGAACCAACGATAAGATCGCAGGTCATACCCAGCCATTTTGCTTCATCAAAGGCAACCTGCAACATATCTATCCATTCTTTACTCAACCAGCGCAGTGAAGGTATACCAATATCATCACCTTCCTTCCTTGAGGGAAATGCAATGGGGTTTATTTCAACACCACCTATGCCAGCTTCTTTCATCAAAAGCAACTCGCGTACCAGCTCATCAGCTTCAATTTTGTTTCCATTCCACCACCACCTTACAAACGGATGAAAGGATATGTGAGGGTCTTTGAATAACTGGTATAAATCCTTACTGCCGTTTTTTGATTTTAAAAAAGAAGTTATTGGGAAAGAAGGCAGACTGTGTGCTAATAGTCCCCCTCCAGTTAAAATCATTGAACGGATTAGAAAAACTCTTCGTTTCATTCCTGATGATCTGAATAAGACTTTAAATAGCCTTTAACCTCGAGTTTAATTATTGTTACCATTTGATCGGGATCCTGCTCCGTTAAGTTGAAAATAAATACATTCTCTGTATTCTTAACCTCAATTTGCTTTCCAGATGAAAGCAGGGAGGCAGAGATTACTTCATTTTCAAAAGCCGGTATTTCCAATCTGCTATCAGGGGGCCAGCTGAAAATTGCGAAATAGAGAATAGTATTCCCATTTACTTCTTTTCGGGTGCAGCTTCCCCATAAAAGATCTCTGAAAGGGCTTGCTGAAGTTCCATAAATAGCTTCACCATTAACTTCGATCCAGCTTCCAATTTGATTCAATATATCAATACTTTCTTCAGGAAATTCCCCGTTTCCTTTTGGTCCTACATTAAGCAGGAAATTACCACCTTTGGAGACTATGTCAATAAGGCTGCATATTAGCCATTTAGGGCTTTTCCATCTATAATCATATTTTTTATAGCCCCAGCTACTGTTCATTGTCATACAGGTTTCCCAGTATTCTCCCCGCATTTCATCTTGCCCAGGTATCAACTGCTCGGGTGTCTTGATGTCTCCCGGGATGTCAGGATGTAAACGATCATTTGTAATAATCTGCGGTTGGAGTGAAAGGAGCTTTTGTAATTTCAATGCCCCATCATAGCTTTTCATCTGAGTTGGATAGTCCCACCATAGAATTGCCACCTCTCCATAATTCGATAACAGTTCCTGTACCTGAGGAATAGCTACACTGTCAATATATTGATCAAAAGTGGCTGTTTCCTGCAGTGGGTCCCAATGCCCTTCATGCTCTTTTGTGTATTGATCGATTTTGACAGAATCCGGGCTTGGCCAGCCTTCATTCATCAGTCTGCGTGCTGCAGTTCCTCCGGGATTGGTCCAATCATTTGCCTGTGAATAATAGAATCCTAATTTTAAACCATACTTTTTACAAGCTTCAGCCAGTGGCTTCAATAAATCCTTTCCATAAGGAGTGGAATCCACAACATCCCAGTCGCTCGCTTCTGTATCGAATAATGCAAATCCATCATGGTGTTTGGCTGTAATAATAATGTATTTCATTCCTGCATCTCTGGCCATTCTGACCCATACTTCCGGGTCGTATTTGACAGGATTGAATCCTTGTGCATATTGACGATATTCTGCAACCGGGATCTTACAACGGTTCATAATCCATGCAGCATCTCCTTTATTCATTGGATAGCCCCTGTATACCCCCGCCAGCTGTGAATATACACCCCAATGTATGAACATTCCAAATTTAGCTTCTGCCCACCACTGCATACGTTGCTCTTCGCCCGGGTCACCCTGACTTTTAACACTGGTAAATAAAGTCAGAAATAATACGATGCAGACAAATCGTTGCATAGTGTGTAATTCGTTAATCCTTTATTTCAATATCAGATGATCTGTGATAGTAAACAGGATCCTTTTCTTTACCAGGTTCTTCTACTTTAAGTGATTTAAATATGGCATTATGTACATCGTCAATAACAATGGCTGTCCTGTAATCTTCATCCTTGCATTTAAGAGTAACATTTTCAAAAACAATATTTTCTGCATGCCTTATATAAAAACCCCAGGCAGGAAGCTCCCTGAACATTGAAAATTCAGGATACCTGTCCGGAAGCTCAGGAACTTTGTCCAGTTCATCTAGGCCAACCTTTGCATAGTTCGGATCTCCGCCTCCCGGGTAGACTATTTCCACATTTTTCAGTTTTACATTGGTTATCGAGACGTCAGGCATACCGACTATGGATGCAGGGGAAATATTACGCGGATTATCTTCAACAGGTCCCTCGTAGTTATAGCCTGCATCCGCCTTGGTGGCCGGGACTTCGGCGTACAGGTTAGAGATACTTATATTGTTCATTCTTCCTTTAAGACCTTCCCTGCGCTCACCTATCCGCAGGAAAATAACGTTACCGGTATTCATTGATCGCAGGCTGTCAACAATAATATCTTCAACAAAGCCACCATCAACAGCAGCAAAGGTGATTGCTGAACGATATGTATCATAAACAGTATTATTGATGATCTTAACATTCCTGAAACCTCCTCTGGATGCAGTACCAAATTTTATTCCGTTGGCACTGGTGCGTACGGTATTGTTGTATACATATACATTCTGGCATACAAAATCTTCACTGTGCGATTTAAGGCAAATACCATCATCGGCAGCATCGATATAACAGTTCCTTACAATAACGCTGTCGCAGTCGACTATATCTACACCATCATTATTCCAGTATGATTTGCTGTCAACCAGCAGGTCCTCTATAATAAGTTTCCTGCACTGATCATATTGCTGGTTCCAGCTGGCAGGGTCTTTAAGCATTATGCCCTGTATATGAACATTCCTGCATCCTTTGAAATATATGTTCTGTGGACGTATGCCTTCCCGTGGCCTGTCATACAGCAATCCGCTGGGGTCCTTGATAATTCCCTTATGCACCATTGACAGGATATTATTTGCCACCAGGTACCCCCGGCCGTCAATAACCCCTTTGCCCGTTATTCCTATATTTTGCTGGTCGTGGGCAAAAATAAGAGCCATCCATGACCCTATACGTTCATAATCGAATGGATTATCTGAGCCAACAAGTATGGCCCCTTCTTCCAGGTGGATTGTCACATTCGATTTCAGATGGATAGTCCCGGTAAGGTAGCGCCCGACATAAAACATCAACCTCCCACCACCATTCTCATGTATATAATCAATAGCCTTTTGAATGGATGTTGTGTTCAGTGTGGTGCCGTTTGATTCTATACCAAAAAGAGAGGCCTTGTAATCCTGTGATTGTAAGTTTATTGTAGAAACAAGAAGCAGGAGTAACAGTGCTCTAATAAGTTTCATAGTTCCGGATTTAGGGATTAAATCCCTAATTTAATAAATATTTGAATGGGTACGATGCCATGGAGGCATGTATGTATTTATTACATAGGTGTTCGATTATATATCCTAACCAGAGATTTTGCCCATTCCTTTGCCCGTCCAATCTCGTTCTCTCTCAAAGGACCCTTTTCCCCTTCAACATAAAAACCTTCAGGTTCAGCAATGCTTTCCCCTCCTTTTTTTATAAGCTGTTTTAATATTGGTTTAGCCGCATATCCACCTTTATCAACCATAAAACGCAGCGCTTTGGAATTTACATGGTCAAGGTGTATCCTTGTGTCAAAGGCAGCTACCCTTGTATTATTTAATGATCGATCCGGTATATTCTTCAGGAAAGCGATAGTATCTTTTGTAGGTCTGAATCCTTGTGTTGGTGATCCTATAATTACAAGATCATATGTGCCATTCTCAATTGTTTCAAGGTCTTTAACATAATAAAGCTTTGAGTCTTTATTCTTATCAATAGCATCAAATATGGCTTCAGCAATTTTCTTTGTATTACCGAAAGCTGAATCATAAACAATAAGAGTCCCCATATTAACGGATAAATTATTATTTGCTAAAGATTTTTGATAGCTGATATTTTCTAGAGGTAAATATATTAATTAGCTTCTTTATTTTTTCTTATTCTCCAGCTTTTTCAGAGTTTCTTTCCTTTCTTCCTTTGATTTTTCTGCTTTATCCTCTTTTTTGTCTAATTCAGCGTCTTCTAACTTCTCAATTGTACTGTTGGTATCCTCCATTATTGTCTCAATATCAATTTCTTCCATTTCCAGCATGGCCTCCTCAATCTCTGTTTCAATCTCTTCCATATCGATTTCTTCTATTTCCTTCA
>CAZNYS010000055.1:0-22661 GCA_964577305.1 uncultured Rikenellaceae bacterium | reverse complement strand
AACAATTAAGTGTTTGAAACTCCTCTGGACTTTTCGGAGTAGACTCATTAATCCATCATTCCATGGATTTTTGTATTTTGCAGATAAATAAAACTGCAGTTATGAAAAATATTACATTAATTCTGATTGCCGTTCTTCTCACGGCATTATTTTCATGTGATAACTCTGGTACTGACAGGCAGAATGAATTAGCTGATTTTAGTGATTCTCTGATTATTAATGCCGAGAATCTTATTGGTCTTCATTTTGATACGGCTGAATACAACCAGATGCAGGGTTTCCTGAAACGTAACCTTTCGAACTATGAACAGATGCGCGGGTACAGCCTGGATAACAGCGTTGCCCCCGCCCTGTTGTTTCAACCACTTATCAATGCTGATGAAAAGCCCGGGCAGGAGTATTTCAACCCTGTTCCCGTGAGTGAAGTGCAGCTTCCCGGCAATGATGAGGAGATTGCTTTTCTTACGGTTGAACAGTTATCGCAGCTTATAAGGAATGGTGATTTAAGTTCAGTTGAGCTTACAAGGATTTATCTTGACAGGCTGAAGAAGTATGGTGATTCACTGTATTGCGTGGTAAGCATTACCGAAAACCTTGCCCTTGAACAGGCAGAGAGGGCTGACAGGGAAATTGCGGAAGGCAATTACAGGGGCCCGCTTCAAGGCATACCTTATGGCGTAAAGGATCTGTTGGCTGTTGAAGGGTATAAGACAACATGGGGAGCAAAGCCTTACGAGAACCAGGTGATTGATCAGACTGCTACAGTGGTGCAGAAGCTTGAAGAGGCGGGAGCAGTTCTTGTTGCCAAGCTTTCAATGGGTGCCCTGGCAATGGGTGATGTATGGTTTGGTGGTATATCACGTAATCCATGGAACCCGGAGCAGGGATCCAGCGGTTCATCTGCCGGCTCCGCATCTGCAACAGCGGCAGGACTGGTGGCATTCAGCATTGGTACAGAGACCCTTGGATCAATAGTATCACCATCAACCCGATGTGGTGTAACCGGTCTGCGGCCCACTTTCGGGAGGGTAAGCCGTGCAGGCGCTATGGCATTATGCTGGAGTATGGATAAAATAGGTCCTATATGCCGCTCGGCTGATGACTGTGCCCTTGTTTTTGATGTTATCAGGGGACCTGACGGTATTGACCGTACAGTTATTGACAAAGCATTTAATTATAATTTTAATATTGATATTAAGAAACTTAAAATAGCTTACCTGGAGAAAGACTTTAAAGGCAGGTATGAGAATCAGTCCAATGACATTGAAGTGATTTCAGTATTTAATAAAATGGGAGTAGACCTGATACCTATAGAAATGGAGTTTGAAGATATCCCATTAAGGAGTCTGCGTATTATTTTATATGCTGAAGCAGCAGCAGCCTTTGATGAGTTAACAAGAAGCGGACTTGACTCACTGCTTACAGCGCAGGAAGAAGGGAGCTGGCCCAATACCTTCAGATCAGCACGCTTTATACCTGCGGTGGAATATATACAGGCCAACCGTTACAGAACCCTGCTTATGGAACGGATGGAGCAGATAATGAAAGATTATGATGTGATCATAGCGCCGAGCTTCAGGGGTAACCAGTTACTGGTTACTAACCTGACAGGACATCCCTGTGTAGTTGTACCAAATGGTTTCAACAAAGAAAACAGCCCTACCAGTATATGCTTTATAGGAAATCTTTATGACGAGGCAAGTATATTACTTGCTGCCAGTAAGTACCAGGAAGCAACGGAATTTGATGAGATGCATCCACCTTTGTTTACTAAGTAATTAAGAAAAGAAGACTCGATATTTGGAGAGTTGGAATTAAGAATATCAATTAGTAATATCCTGGATGTTTTGCACACAGCAGCTACTCCGTCAGTTCCAGCCAAACAGGACAATGATCTGAGTGATTGACTTCGGGCATTATTCCTGCATTTACAAGTCTGTCTTTCAGGTTGTCGGTCACTATATTATAATCGATACGCCAGCCTTTGTTCTTTGCCCGTGAATTTGCCCTGAAGCTCCACCATGAATAATGATGAGGGTCGGGGGTGAACTCCCGGAATGAGTCTATATATCCGTCATCAATGAATTCCTGGAACCATTCTCTTTCTTCAGGCAGGAAACCGGAGGTTTTCAGGTTTGCTTTGGGATTATGTATATCAATCCAGAGGCGGCAAATATTAAAATCACCCGATATTACAAGATTTTGTCTCTCCTTTCTCAGGGAGCTCAGAAACCTGTGAAAATCAGAAAGGAATTCCATTTTAAAGTCCTGCCTTATATCACCGGTAGTACCGGAGGGGAAATAGACATTGATAATGCTTATGTCACCGAAATCAGCCCTTAATACTCTTCCTTCTTTATCGTATCTGGTATCATTCATTCCATAATGAACAGAATCAGGTTCACTTTTGCTAAGCAGGGCAACCCCGCTGTAGCCCTTTTTTTCAGCCGAAAAGGGATATAAATAATAGCCCAATTCCCTGAAATAAACATTATCAATTTGATCTGGCTGAGCTTTTGTTTCCTGAAGGCAAATGACATCAGGATTAACACTGCGTATCCATGGGCCAAGATCTTTTGACATGGCTGACCTGATACCGTTAACGTTGTAAGAGATGATTTTCATAAGTAGAAACAATAAAGTAAAATTTATAAGAAAAACGTAGGGGCTGTCTCATAAGTCCACCACCTCCCCCTGACGCTCCTTTGCTTCGACAAGCTCAGCACAAGTCAGTCGGTCAGGGTACTCCTCCTCTAAAGAGGAGGAGAAAGTTATAGTATTGTAAATCAACTATTTCCCCTCCTTTTTAAAGGAGGGGTGTCCCGACCGTCAGGTCGAGGACGGGGTGGTTTAGTGACTTATGAGACACCCCCAAAAATATAAACCATAAAATAAAATAAAATTGAAGAGAATCACAATGATACGTCTCAAAGATTTAAAATAAAAAGATGTTACGGGAAACTGAACTTATCTTGTTTTTGAATATTTTTGCAAGCATGAGCACAGGAATCAAAAAAGGACTGGTAATTAAATCAACGGGCAGCAGGTATAAGGTGTCGGATGATAAAGGGAATATCACCGAATGTGTGATCAAGGGTAAATTCCGTGTGAAAGGAATCAGGACAACAAATCCTGTTGTAGTTGGTGATTATGTCTTTTTTGAACTGTCAGGAGAAAGAGGTAGGGGTATAATTACCTGCATTGATGAAAGAAAAAATTACATCATCCGGAAAGCATCCAAGCTGTCAAAAGAATCACAGATAATAGCTGCCAATATTGACCAGCTTATATTACTTGCAACCATTACAGATCCAGAAACACATCCTGAATTTATAGACAGGGTGCTGGTAACAGCAGAGGCATACCGGATACCTGTTAAGCTCGTATTTAACAAAACGGATATATATTCAGATGATCATCATACAAAGAAAGACTACCTGTTATCAGTTTACCGTAATATAGGATATGATTCTTACAGCGTATCACTATTCAATGATGATGACATTGATATGCTTGCAGGGCTTATAAAAGGCAGGGTAACTCTTCTGGCAGGTAATTCAGGTGTGGGTAAATCAAGCCTGATCAATAAGATAGACCCCTCTTTCAATATTAAAGTTGAAGATATATCAGGATATCACAGACTGGGAAAGCACACCACTACATTTGCAGAGATGTATGCTTTAAGTAACGGAGGATATATTATTGATACACCTGGTATTAAAGGCTTTGGACTTATAGATATGGATAAAGAGGAAGTATATCATTTTTTTCCTGAGATATTCAGGGTGTCAGGAAAGTGCAGGTATTATAATTGCCTCCATATCAATGAACCAGGCTGTGAAGTAAAAAAGCTGCTGGATGAAGGAAAAATCGAAGAATTCAGGTATAGAAGTTACCTGAAGATATTTGAGGACAATAATTCAAAGTACAGATAAATTCTTGCTAATCTTTAAAATACTATATCTTTAAGCAATATTTCAATGACAGTGCTATTATGAAGCGACTAAGTATACTTACTGTTATATTGTTACTGGTGATATTATTGATTAATTATATATACTATAATGGACTGTACAATAAACAGATAAATTATGTTAAAGATCTACTGGGACAGCAGATAGCAATTATCGGTTCGGAAGTAAATAACACCAATATTACATTTGAAAGTGACCTTAACGAAATAATAATGGAGGAGGAGCTTTCGGACTTTTTCAATGAGGATATCTCGAATGTCAAAGAACGGATAATAGAGAAATTGAAGTTCTATTACAGCAAGTATGACAATTTTGTTGAAACAATAGAATATAACGGTCCGGAAACCCAGGTCTTTATGTTGTATAAAGATCTGGAAAATGATGAATGGATAGCTAATACATACCTTGCCCAGGACCAGGAGGAATTGCTGGAAAGGGATAAACTTGAACCGAACAGGAATAAGTGGGACCTTCTAATGCCTGTTTATGATAGAAATGGTGATCTGACAGGAAACATCATAATTACAGTTGATTACCTAAAGTACTTCAGTAGTCTATTCAGAAAATACAAACTTGAAGATCAGCAATGGCAATGGTTGATAAATGAAGAGGGTAGTGTTGTATTCTCGAACTATTTTGATGATAATATAACCAACAGGGCTAATATTACTGATATTGAAGTCAGGAACCTGAGGCGTATTAATGAAGATATTAATGAGGGCATAAACAGTAATATAGAACATTCCATAGTGGCTAATGGCAACAACAGGAGAGTTATTTCATCGTATTATGCTGTAGAGTTGCTCAGGCGTGATTTTGGTATGGTATTTTCTGCACCTGCCGACTTCTACCAGATATATATCATCCGTAATTCCTTACTGATAGTAACACTAACAATTGTCTTGGTTTCACTTTTGATTATGGTGTATCGCAGGTATATCAGGAGGCAGGCTTACGGTGCATCGCGTTTAAAGGAGTCGGAACAGACTTTTGTCAGGCTTATTGAGTTAATGCCTGTGGGAGTTGTTGTTGTTAATAAAGACAACGAAGTACTGAAGGCTAATGAAAGTGCTGCATCAATGTTTGACTACCGGGATGAAAAAGAAATGGAAGGGAAAATAATGCCTGAGACTGAGCATTCTGGCCAGGGATTATTTTTTGCTGAGAACCTTGGATCGGGGTTTGAACCAAATCAGTTCATGATAATAAAGAAACAGGGGGTTGATACAGTATTATACAGGAAGAAAATACCTGTGGCCTACCAGGGTGAGGAAGCAAGCATGATCGTATTGATGGATGTCACCTTACTCGAGGTGGCCCGTAAACAGGAAGCTAAGGCCAAGGAGGCGAAGTCAGAGTTCCTTACAAAAATAAGCCATGAGATAAGAACTCCGCTGAATGGTATAATAGGTATGATAGACATGCTGGCGAAAAAAGAAAATGATCCGGAAACACAGAAAATTATCAACCTGGTAAAAAATTCTTCTGACCTCCTCCTGGAAATAGTCAATGACCTGCTTGATTTTTCAAAGATTGAAGAAGGCGGTCTGGTGCTGGACGAAATTCCTTTTAATGTAAGGGAAGAAATAGAATATTGTTTTAATGTTGAAGGCACCCTGGCGAAAGAAAAAGTTAGATTAAACTGGGAAGCAGACAGTAATGTACCTGAAAGCGTCATAGGTGATCCTTTCAGGTTACGGCAGGTAATTACAAATCTTCTGACCACATCGCTTGAACATACAGAAGAAGGAGAGGTCAGGCTAAATGTGAGCGCTGAAAAGGTAGGCAAGGGAATTGTTTCGCTGAAGTTTGATTTAAGGGATACAGGCAAGGGATATGATAATACTGTTTTGAAAAAGCTTTTCGGAGATTATATTAAGGCAGAAAGCAGGAGTTTAACCCAGTATGGGAGCAAGGGCCTTGGCAGTGTAATAGCCAGGCAGCTTGTTGAAATAATGGGTGGTAGTCTTACCCCATCCACTCCTTCCGGTATATCAGATGATGCGGAATCTCCAGGTGCTCACTTTGAATTCAACATCATGGTATATTCGAATATCAGGATGGATAAGAAATATGGAGCTGAAAAGGTTACAAAGTATTCTGACATTAAAACTCTTGTGGTAAGCGGAAGCCGCCAGAGGGACGAAGAACTTCTCAACAACCTGCATAATTTCGGCATGGCTACATATGTCACCGGCTGGCAGAAGCAGACAGTAAATCTTATTAAATCGAACATTGAACAGGTTGAGGACAGGTATAAAGTAATAATTATTGTGGATACGCCTGATTTTGATGGCTTTGAGGTGGCAAAAACCATATGGGAGAATACAATGTATATGAGTTATATGATACTTATGGTGAGTTCAAATGATAAAAGAGGAAATTATGCAAGATGTATAAAGTATGGCATTGATGATTATCTTGTAAAACCGTATAATATAAGCGAATTACTGAGTATCATTAAGGACAGGTTTCCCAATGTGCAAACAGCTGCTAAGACGGATTCGTCACCTGAAATAAAGAAGGATCTCAGTATCCTGGTAGTGGAAGATAATCTTATAAGCCAGAAGGTTGCTGCCACTATTCTTAGAAGTATAGGTTATGAGACCGATCTGGCGAATAACGGGAAGGAAGGATTTGAAAAAGCAATGACGAAGAAATATGATATTGTTTTTATGGATCTTATTATGCCCGAGATGGATGGATTTACCGCAGCAAAAAAGATACTGGAAAAATCACCCGATACGGTTATTATAGCCCTGAGTGCCGATAGTACATTTGAATCAACCAATAAAGCTGAAATCGCAGGCATAAAACAGTTTATTCCCAAGCCCGTAAAACAGGAAGACATCAAGGAAATATTAATTAAATATTTTTCTAACTGAATTGAGCAATTATCCTGTAAGAACCGGAGCAAAACAATTTATTGCATTATCGGGGTCAATAACCCTTATTGATGTCAGAACACCTTCTGAATATAAAAAAGGACATATACCACGGTCTTTTAATATACCTCTTTTCAGTGATACAGAAAGGGCAAGGGTGGGTACTGTTTACAAGCAGGGAAACCGGATTTCTGCCATAATGGAAGGCCTTGATATTGTTGGCCCGAAAATGTCGGCCCTTTTAAAACAGGGTTTACTGAAATCCGGAAAGGGTAAAAAGTTGCTTCTATATTGCTGGCGGGGAGGAAGCCGATCGGAAAGTATGGCATGGCTATTCTCCAATGCAGGGATTGACTGTACTATACTTGAGGGTGGGTATAAGGCTTACAGGAATCATATACTGTCAGAGCTTGAGCAACCCAGGAAACTGATAATCCTGGGAGGACTGACGGGTAGCGGGAAAACAGCTATGCTATCTGAATTAGCCGGGATGGGAGAACAGGTCATTGATCTTGAAAGACTGGCCTGTCATAAAGGATCAGCATTTGGTGCACTGGGACAGGACGAACAACCCGGTTCAGAACATTTTGCCAATCTTCTCCATGACGAATTAAAACAACACGACCCGGACAGAAGATTATTTGTTGAGGATGAAAGCCATAATATTGGTACTGTAAACATACCTGAAGGATTCTTCAGCTTAATGAAAGAGGCGACAGTTATTGCCCTGATGCCGGATATTAAAACACGTCTTCCGAGGTTAAGAAAAGAGTACGGCGTGTTTGGACATGATCAACTGATTGAGTCGTTGAGTAAAATATCCAAAAAATTGGGAGGCGATAATACAAAGGAAGCTGTCAGTGCCATACTGAACAATAATCTTGACACGGCAATAGAGATTGTCTTAAAGTATTATGATAAGACATACCGTTATGGTTTATCACAAAAGCCAGAAGAAAAAATAGTGGTTGTTGAATCACCTTCTGACAATCCAGAAAAAAATGCCCGGAAGGTAAAAATGCTGGCAGATAATATTGATGCCGGATCTACTGCCGTTTAATATCAGCAGCATAAACCCATTTATATATTTTATCTGAACGTCGCAGGAATGTTTCAACGGGTATTGAGCATGCTTCACCTTTTAATGATTGAACTGTTACCTTATCATCCACCCTTATCTCATCAACACTGTATTCAATCACACCTGTAGTCGGCCCAATTATTAGTATTTCATCTCCTTTATTAAGATTACCTGTTTCAAGTTTTATTTCTGCCACCTTAATCATAGTGAAATAATTTACTACTTTACCCAGATAAGTCTTTCTCCTGGTGGCACTGGAGCCGTAGTTATGACTCCATTCACCCAGTCTTTGACCCAGGTAATAGCCATCCCAGAACCCCCTGTTGAAAACAGTGGCAAGCTTTGCCGTGAGCTTATCAATAAGCTTACCGTCATAACTGCCATCGATAACTGATTCAACAGCCTCATTATATGATTCAGATACTGTTTTTACGTATTCAGGCGACCTGGCCCTACCCTCTATTTTCAGTACGCGTACACCGGCATCGAGCAACTTATTGACAAATCCCACAGTGCAGAGATCTTTTGGCGACATGATATATTCATTATCTATATCCAGCTCATACCCGGTTTCTTTCTCCCTTACAGTATATCCCTTCCTGCAGGTCTGGTAACAATTACCCCTGTTAGCCGATTTGTTATTCTCGTGTAGACTCAGGTAGCATTTACCTGAGACAGCCATGCACAGGGCACCATGGGCGAACATTTCGATCCTGACCTGTTTCCCTGACGGACCCCGGATATTATCTGTTATGATATTACCATATATTTCCTTTACCTGTGAAAGATTTAGCTCTCGAGCCAGCACGACAGTATCAGCCCATTTAGAATAAAATTTCAGCGCATTGGTATTACTTATATTCACCTGTGTTGAGAGTTGTACGTCCAGTCCTGCTTCCCTGGCATATTGTATTGCTGCCAGGTCGGAAGCTATTATTGCTGAAATACCTCCTTCTGCAGCATTGTTGATTATTCTTTTCAGCTGGTTAATCTCATCGTCATAAATGACGACATTGAGTGTAAGGTAACTATTAAGCCCGTGTTCATGGCATATTTTCACTATATCGGGAAGATCAGCTTCAGTGAAGTTATGTGATGAACGGGCTCTCATGTTCAGCTGCTCCACACCAAAATATACCGAGTCGGCTTTTCCCTGTATAGCTGCCATAAGCGATTCACGGGAGCCGGCCGGGGCCATTATTTCTATGTCGGACCTTTTAAGATTCATAATTCAGGGGAGCAAAGATAATTATTGTTTCGTCTTGAGGATAATCCGGATAACACTGCCTTTTAAGGGCTCCGAATGCTTAACGAATATTCTTCCTTTGTGATATATTTCAATTATTCTCTGTGAAAGGGATAATCCCAGACCCCAGCCCCGTGCTTTTGTTGTATAGCCAGGCTTGAAAACATTTTTCTGTGCGGCTTTTGGTATACCCTTTCCTGTATCGGAAATGTCGATTATTACCTGTTCATTATTGACTGATAGTTTTATCCCAATGCTGCCTTCTCCGTTCATAGCATCAATAGCATTTTTACACACATTTTCTATTACCCATTCGAAAAGAGGAGCATTTAAAGGTATGCTGATATCTTCAGGTATATCATGTTCAATACTGAA
This sequence comes from uncultured Rikenellaceae bacterium, assembly GCA_964577305.1. Lineage (GTDB taxonomy): Bacteria > Bacteroidota > Bacteroidia > Bacteroidales > VadinHA17 > UBA9300. Next base: position 13,100 of record CAZNYS010000055.1, on the reverse strand, counting down.
AGTGATCCTTGAGCTGGACCGCAATTTGAGATATTCAAGGCTGCTATTTATTATTGACAGTATTTTCTCATTTTTAAGTTCGGGTACAGAACCTATTTTTGAGAACCTTTCGGTTATTTTCTCAAGACGCTCAACATCCCTGTTCAATTCTTTGGAAATATTTGTACCAGGATATTTGCTGCTTATGAGCTCGGAAAGTGCAGACAGGGATGATGTGGGAGTGCCGAGCTGGTGGGCTGTTTCTTTTGACATACCCACCCATACCCTGTTCTGCTCAGCCTTGCGTGACATACTGAAGGCAAAGTAGGCTATCATTATGAACATGATGATAACAGCAAGCTGAACATAGGGATAATAAGTCAGCCTGGTAAGAATGATGCTATCCTTGTAGTAAATAAAATTCTTTGATCCGCCTCCGTAATCGATAATTATGGGCTCGCTTTTTTCCTTTAACCTGGTCAGCTGCCCCAGCAGGTAATCTGGATCTTTATGTTTTAGTGTGTCAAAATTATGAAAGCCAATTATATTATCATTTTCATCTGCAAGAATAACAGGAACTGTTGTGTTATTTTCAATTATGGAAAAAAGGAATCCTATATCCTTTTCACCTTCGTTACTGTTAATAAGCCTGCGCCATGTACGTGCCAGTAATTCTGCCTTTTTTCTTTCTTCGTTCTTTAGGTCATTGACAAGGTTCTGGGTATAAAATAAAGAACCCAGGCCGATAATAACAGCAAATATCAGCAGTAAAAATTTCCAGATGGTTTTTCTCCTGTATATGTCCAAGCCTGCCGATTTATCTCTTTTCAGATTGTTCTTTCTTTATATCCTTTTTTTTGAATAACCTGATTAAAGGTAGCTTTTTTTCACCTGATTCATCTATCTCGGTCCTGATAGAATCAGTTTCCTCCCATACTATCCTGAAACTTCGGGTTTCCCTGGTACTTATTCCGGGCAGTGAATCACCAGCGTACAACCCGTATTCCTCCTGCAGAATAGATTTTATTGTTTGTTTTTCACGTATAAGATCTTCCTTTATGCCTGCTCTCAGGGCATCGCTGTCATGTGATACCTTTGAACCGTTTTTATCTCCATTGATCCTGAGGTAAAGTGATGTGCGGCCAAGTCCGTCGTCTTCAATAATCCCGAATTCACTTACTGTGGCGTTTTTCTTCTTGCTGAGCAATTCAGACAATAGTACTTTTAGGTGATATTCATAATTACCATTGAAAGCATGATTTCCTTCAAGGGATATATTGAAGGCGGACGAGCTGATATCCATTTTGGGGATTATTACCATTTCATTATTGATTATCAACTCATTCTCAAGTTTTGAAAATTCAATCTTTTCAAGTTCTTCTATTTCTATAAACCTGGATAGTTTATAGGCTGGTTCAAAATCAACAAGCTGACCGTTCAGGATAAAATATTCACCATTGAGTGCCAGGTCTTTCCTGTTAATTTTAAAATCATTATCTGCAGTTGCAGAGATGCTTATATTACCTGTAATATTACCCTCAAGGTTTTCTGATTGTATATAATCCTGGCGGAAATTATTAAATACAGAAAAAGTTTTGCTTATATCTATATTTTCAATATCGAACCAACCTCTTACTGCATAAGCATTATCACCAAAGCCGGACAGGACAGCATTGCCCGATAATGATCCTCCCAGGGTATTCATTCTGAAGGATGTAATATCCATTAATCCGGGCATATATGCAAGGTTGCCTTCAAAAAGTGAAGCCCTGAAATTGCCTATTGCAATACTATCGCAAATAAGGCTTAAATTAAGCTTAAGCTTTGTAGTGCGGGGATTAGCTGTATTTTTCTGACCTGTAAAATTATCCCTGAATAAATTGATGTCAATCTTATCAGACCACAATCCTGCAGTTATATCAAGCCAGTCATCTTCTTTTACCAGCCATCTGTTAAAACCCGTTATCATGCCTCTAAGAGCTATATTCTGGTCATTATAAATCATGCTCAGGTCGTCAAGCCAGATATTATCGGCAATCATGATGTTCCCATGAATATCTCTTATCTCACCCTCAAAGCCTGGGAGTCTGAGGTTTGTTGAATTAAGTCCCATATTAGCTGAGTAATGCAGAGCCAGTATATCCCTGCCAGGGGCTCCTGATTTTGAGGGTATTGAACCCATTAACCTTGCATTGAGCCTTATAGTTCCCTCCGAAGATTGCAGCCCTTCGATATTTATCAGTTCAGTAATCTGGGCAGATTGGAACAAACCTGTGACAATAATGTCAATATTGGGATTCACAAAGTTTCTAACATAGAAAGACCCTGAAATCCTGGTATCACCCATTCGACCACTAAAGCTATCTGTTTGAGCCTCAAAAGATTTATTGCTGTTATTCAAGTCAATCTTGAGGTCTGCTGTGGTACTGATATTATCAAGGTAAATATCCCTTGAGGGAATTTTCATCCTGCCCTGTCCGATATCCAGGGATGCGATCATTAGCATGGGCGAGCTTTTATCATATTTACCCTTTACATCAATAAAACCAGATACCTGGCCAGTGATGTCATATTTATTGATGAAACTTTTTACACCACCCGGCAAAATTTCAGCGACAGTATTAAGGAGTGCATTCTCAGTTTCCAGAGTGAGTGATAATTGGCGGGTGGATGTCTCGATAATACAACTCCCCTCAAACTTAATGTTATCAATATCAATCTCTGAACGCCCTATTTGTATGCTGTCTTTGGATATCTTCATCCCTGTATTTAACCTTAAAGGGTAAGAGCCGCTCAAATGATATTCAGAAGCTGTTTCCAGATCGGATAATAAAATTGCGGCCCTTGTTTTTAAATCAACATACCTGTCATATATTATTAGCTTATGGGATGAACTATTAATAATTCCACTGATAATAAAACCTGTTCCAGGATTACTGTAACTAATACTTGAATTATTAATGTTTACATTGTTGATGTTAAGGCTCATAGATGAAGTATCAGGTCCGGCTGTCTTTTCCCATATACTGGTATTGAATTTCCCGGATGGTCCTTTACAGATATTTATTATACCCTGGTCGATATCAACACGGTCAATAATATAATTTTTTTGGATGAGTTCGGTGATTTTCAGCGTAAGGACCATTTCCCCGGCGTAAAGCAGGGTATCAGGATAATCATATGCAGCATTTTGATCTTCCATTTCGGGCGATTTGATGAAAATATTATGAAGTTCAATGGAAGCCCGGGGAAACCTTCTGAGAAGGGAAAAATTCAGTTTCCCGGTCTGCACTGTTGTATTAAGATTCTTATTCAGTTCCCTGATAAATATCCCGGATATTTCTTTTTCGAAAATCAGTGAAATAATATAAAGTATAAGTATAACAGTTATACTTATTGATGCAAAATATTTGAGTATTTTCAGGAATATCTTCATTTATTGCAGGGTTCTTATTGTTTTTGAAGCAGGAAACTCAAATCATCTTTTTCAGAAAATTCAGCTGGTTCATCACCTTTCCTGAACAATCTTAATTTCCTGGGGCCAATTAAACGCAGCTTAGTATTTTCCAGGAGCAACATTGTTCCTTCCCTCAGTCCGGCAACATATATTCCGGGATTAACCACCAGGAACTCTTCTATCCTTTGTTGCCTTGTTTCACCAGCATGGCCGTCGGGGTTGGCATCAAGGTAATGAGGATTGATCTGGAAAGGAATTAGATTGAAAGCATTGAATGCGCCAGGTTCAAGAATTGGCATATCATTGGTTGTCCTTATTGTAGGGCAGGCCATATTTGATCCGGCACTCCATCCAATATATGGTGTTCCTTCAAAGACCTTATTCCTGACGGGTTCTATAAGCCTGTTATCAATTATTATTTTCAGCAACTGCCACGTATTACCTCCTCCAACGACTATTGCCTCTGCTTCCTCTATTGCCTTAACGGGATCAGTATAATTATGTATTGATTCAATATCATGACCCACTTCCCTGAACCTTTTCCGTACTTTCTTTTCATAATCGCTGAATGAGAATGTTACAGCGGCATAAGGGATAAACAATGCCTTAACAGATTTCTCTCCAAGAAACCTGCCTATCTCTTCTTTCGGATAATCCAGGTATTCTTCACCTGCATTTGTTGAATTGCTGATTAGTAATAGCCTCATTATTTGGTGTTTTTGTTAACTTAAGTTTTCAATAATCCTGTTTTTAGGATCAGGTGTTACTTTAAATAAATAGTGCTTATTCGTTAATATGTTGAATATTAGAACCTCACCTGACAATACCCTCCCTTTTTGAAGTATTATTTTAATTACTTCATTTGCCATATAGGTTCCTGTTATTCCTGGCAATACATTTATCATACCTGTTTCTGAAGGCTTCGGGTTATGGAATTCTTTCATAATATCCGGATTATAACAACGGTATGTTGGGCCATTATTGTAATTAAAAACAGAAACCTGTCCCTCAAACTGGTAAATAGCTCCGTGCACCATTGGTTTACCTGCAATTACACAGGCATCATTGATGATATATCTGCTTTCATAATTATCTGTAGCATCCACGATGATATCAAAGTCGTTGATAAGTTTAGGGCCATTGTCTTTTCCAAATTTTATATTCAGTATTTGAATATTGACATTATTGTTCAGTTTATTAAGTCTTTGTTTCGAAATAATGGTTTTTAATTTGCCGATATCGGCAGCGCCATACAGTATTTGGCGTGGCAGGTTGGTTTCATTCACAAGGTCAAAATCCATTAACCCGATATTACCTGCTCCGGCAGCAGTAAGGTATTGAAGCACCGGGCAACCCAATCCGCCGGCACCAATAACAAGCACTGAAGCATTTTTAAGTTTCGTCTGTCCTTCTTCTCCAATACCGGGCATTATGATGTGCCTGTTGTACCGCCTGAGTTCACTATCTGATAACAGACTGTGCTTTGCCATTTTTTTTCATTATTGATAACACAGGCAAAGATAAATTGAGACACTGAAAGCACCAAATATATCTGTTATCCTGAGGAGACAATCCCTTTTCCGGGCGGATCAATCTTATGTTGAATAGAAGTTTGGAATGCTGGAACTGATGCAAAAAGAGAAGAGGCTGCCCTTATAGAGCAACCCCTGATATATTTGGTTGTAAACCAGTTTGGTTATCACTATTTATCTTTCACAACCTCTCTCATCACATATAACTCATCGCCCACCGCTGTTTTATCAGTCGCCGAATGTGAAGGCAAATCCAAGTTGTACGGGGTACAGTTCGGGTCCTTTATCCTCAATAAAGAGACCGTTCATATAATATGTTGCATAAACCTGGAATGATTCGTATCCCAGCCTGATTGTGGGACCGTACCTGAGTACGGAGAGGCTAAAGTCCCCATGATCCTTGACCTTTTGTTTATCCCCGTCATAGTATACCATTTTGGTATGTGATCCAAGTTTTACTCCTCCTATGGCCCCTGCTGCAATATTCACAGTCCTGCGTGCTTTCACAGGAATCTGTGCTTCGAGCATAAGTGGCATGGTCAGGTAAATAGTTGAAAGTTTTGATTTTTCTAATACTATATCGTCAGCAGGGTAGTAAGGTATTATGACACCATCTTCATCCTTAGTAATATTATTATTGCCTTCAAATTTGTAATCGTTGAATTCGAATCCCAGCCCGGTTACAATACCGAAATGTCTTGACAGTCCAATGCCAAGTTGGGCAAAATTGATATTAATATTGAATGACTTGCCTGTATTCAGGTCCATATAGTTCAGGTCAGAAGGAAGGCTCATGGTATAATCAGATGTGAGGTAATTATTCAGTCCTATCTCAAAGCCTGACCAGTGAGGAGTAAATCTCCTCCTGTCTCTTCTTCTTGCTTCAGCAGGATCTAAATCCTGTTCGGTATATTCCTCTTCATATTTCTTCCAGTCTAACTTTGTACCCTCGGGTGTTTCGACTATTTCAAGACCATGCTTACCCATTCGGATCTTCACATTTTCATCGGCTGCTGCTATTTCAAAAATATTACCACCAATAATAATATTGGTGCTATTCTCATCTTCTGATATTTTTATTATTTCATTCTTCTTCAGTTTTATTTCAGTGGTATCTTGTCCTGCAGACCACAATGTGTTAATGAAAGTGAAGATTATTGCTATTAAAAACGCAATTCTTTTCATGATAAATTATATTATTAGATTCATTAATTATGATTTTCCGCTCTGACGTAAAGAGGTTATAGAAAGTTACAGGCCCGGGTCATTTTTCTTTGATTTGTGATCAAATTTTATCAGTTCGCTTGTAAAGCTGATATTCTCCAGTTTGCCTTCCTCATTTTTTCCTGTCTGGAGTTCCATATTCCAGCCAAGGAGCATATTAGCACCCCTGATTCCTGCATCGGCTATCTCCCAGGCCTTGAGGTTTTCTATATCAGGATCTTCATCATTGAGTATTTGTTTCCTGAACTGGTAAGTCAGGAACTCCCTTACGGACATGTCAGTATCAATAATAATGCCGGCAGGCAATGATAAGGGGTAGGGCTGTATTTCGGCAAGCAAATATTGTGTTTGTGTTTTATCTAAGCTGATATTTTCCTTTACTTCAAGAGGAGTGATATGTATTAAGGCTCTCTGTTCCCCGGGCAGGGGTTCAGCTTTTATTATATCTGAAGTACTTAACGGTTCTGCAACAGCTACCTGTGTTTTCGTGGGGATGTAACGGGGCAGTTCATCTGTTAGATCCAGGAGTGGCGGCCTGTCGTCGCTCACTTGTTCGGGTTCTGTTCCCGGCTGGTTATCTTCCGCCAAATAATCATTTATATTCTTATCACCTGGCTGGTTAAAGATAAAGAAAAGGCCTGTTATGATAGCTATGGATGCTGCTATTGACACTGTGTTTACAATTATTCTGGTGAGTCTCCTTCTACCGGGGATTTTCAGCAATAATGACTTGTCAGGATAAATTATATTATCTGGCTTCAGCCTGATTTTTTCATAAATACTGATGCTTTCACGAAAGCGGGGATCTGATTTTTTCAGCTCGGTAATTTCCAGTTTTTGGTTCTCGCTCAGGTCATTTTCGCTCAGGGCAATTGCATAATGTTCTACCTGTTCATTGGTTAACTGATCGGGTGTACGTAATATCCCTGTGTTAGTGTAAACATGATGATCATCAGGCTTGAGAAAAAGTTCAGCATAATCTTCGAATTCAGACATAAGGTCAGGATTTTTTCCCAGGAACTCCAGCAGTACCTCAGCCTGGAAATCGTCCAGCTGACTGTCGTAATAGTCAGTTATCCAAATAAAATAATTTTGCCTGTTAATAATCATCTTACACCACCATTTCAAGTTTGCCTATCATTTTACGCATGGCCATCCTTGCCCTGTATATATTTATCTTGACCTGCGCTTCTGATTGTCCGGTTATCTCGCCTATTTCCTTGTAACTGTATCCTTCATAATCTCTCAGAAGTATTACTGAGCGCCATGATTCGCTAAGGTTTCCGAGGCATTTATGAAGTATTTCGTTAAGGTCAGTATAACCCTGTTCATAAATATCTTCCCTTGGCGAATCATCGGGAACAATCCTCTTTTCTTTCCTGATAATGTCAATCATGGCATTATGTGCCGTAGTAAACAGCCAGGCTTTGGCCTTGCTGTAATCTATTTCCTCAACACTGATCCACAGTTTTTCATAACAGTCCTGAACCACATCTTTTGACCTTTCCTGTTCGCCCATGCTTTTAAGGACAAACCTGTAGATGCGGTCAGAATATTCAGCAACTGCTTTATTGTACTCCTGTGGCGTCATAGTTTGTTTTCGCTCTAATGACGGATAAAGTTATTAAAAGTTACAGTGATCTGATATGATCCTGGCAGCTTTTTGAATATCTGTTTCGGCAACATTAAATATTACACTTTGTTGATCCAGTTTCCACTTACGGATTACATCATTAACCAGGTCGTCACGAACAGTTATTATTAGATGCCCAAAGGATTCATTTAACAAAGCATTTATGCATTTAGCCCATCCCCTGTCATCAAGTTCCAGATTCCCTACTTCATCTATTATTGTAATACCCGGTTTGCTGTTTGAAGATAATATCTGCCTGCCCAGTCTTAAACCTGCCGGGGAGATTTCAAACTTACCGATTTGTTCCGTTTCTTTATTTGAAGCAATGCGCAGGAATTTTACTTTTCTACCGCTGCTTATATCAAGTAAATCATAACCATTTAGATGGCCATTATCCATTACTTTTTCTGTTAGAATACCCTTTACCGCAATATTATTCTCTAACAGTTTTTCTTTTAACTCTCGTACAAATGTTGTTTTTCCTTTTCCCCTGGGGCCGGTAACGATGAATACTTTCCGGGCCGGCTTCTTCTGTTCCTCTAACTCTTGCAGACGGTTTGTTGCTCGTGCTACAACATGATACAGGGCCGGTACGGGTTTCATTACAATGGTCTTAAAGCCTGGAATACTGCTGACAAAAAGTGGCAGGCTTTCAATTGCCAGTTCAAATGCAAGTGGTAAATTCCTGCAGGAAAACCTGGAAAAGAAGTTTTTTATCAAAGGATTATAAAGTTCGGTGCCAATAACAGATAAACCCAGGATAACTACAGCAGCCCTGTAATTCATTCTTAATCCTTCCAGTAAACCTGTCATAAATACATTTTCCCCCGGCTGGCCCCTGGTGAAGACGAATGAAGTAAGCAGTGTAACCAGCACAAAAAATATCCAGAATTTTGAGTTCATTAATTGGCGAAGTGCTCTTTTATATCTTACAGACCATATTATTATCACTACGGGGATGACTATACACCACTTAATCCAGTTCAGGTAGTTCAACACCAGCAGTGACCCTGCTAACAGGATAAGATTAACGAATAACAATAGTATTGAATAACGATATTTATTATCCGGATCATTAAATCTGTTTATGGATTCGGGATATTTATTTTCCGTTATGGTAACGGTTGTTTCCCGTGCGATTTGGCGCCCCAGCCTTATACCGGCAAGTGCAGTAAAAATACCCAGTATGGAATCAATAATCAATAATGCCAGTATTGGCAACCAGGCCATATCAGCCTCGATACCTGTCTGCCTTTCTGCCATGCCGGCAAGATCAGAATATACTTCAATAATGTTTGTTCCATAGAATAATATCAGGGTTAAAACTCTTTGAAAAAGGCTCCATGACATTGCCAGTATTGCACCTGTTATATATCCGGCATAGTTCCGTCCCAGTAAACTGACAGAGAATTCAATCAGGATTGCCTCGCTGAGTATGGCAATCATTGGACCGAATATAACTGCACTTGGTGACAGGGTTTTCATAAGCGCACAGATAAGTCCGGCTCGCCAGAATAAACCTTTTTCATTCCATTTATAACTGATGGAAATAAGTAAAATAATACCTATAGCTGTCATTATACTGCCGCTGAACGGAACCCTCAGGTTGTGCAGGAAACTGCCGATAACAATCTCAGATGCAGCCCACATACTTCCTGCTATTGATGATTTAATCCACCTCGCATCTATTTCATATTTCTTGGTGCTTAAATCTGCAATCGCCATCTGCTGTTTGAATTAGAGCACAAATATACTGTTTAATTTACCAGCCAGGGAGCTGTAAAATCTTCCGGATAACTCTTTATTACGGGAGTGTCCGGTATAAATGTTATATCCAGCTGTTCGGTAGCCCCGTCGTACAGCCTAAACAGTAGAGAGGAATATGGTTCAAAACGCAGGTCAATATCATATTTATTGTTACAATAATTGATCCTCACTTTCATTTCCGTTACTTCTTCAGAAAATGACTGACCGTAGCTGACCGGAAATTTAATGTTTTGTGAATTAGGATTTGCAAAGAAAATATACAATCCTTCATCTGTTTCCCTGGCTCTGTACGGTGGTATTTCAGGTCCTTCTACAAGTGGTACTCTATACGGACGGAATCCGGAATAAACATTAGGCAGACTCCTCAGGGCTTTTATTCTTTCATCCCAGTCAGCATGTTTCATTGTTCCGGGTTCAGACGGTTCCTGTCTCAATGTCACAGGCAGTCCTTTTTCTGCCAGGTTCCTTATTACCAAAAGTGACTCATAATCAAGGTGTGAGACATCAACATAAAGATAATTGAAAGTAGCATTTCCAACTTTAAGCATATCGTTTTCATAAACTGCCTTCTCCAGGAATTCTTTATTGATCCATATGGGCTGATGCCCTTTCAGGTTTTCGGGGAAGTAGACATACCGCATTTCATAATAGCCCCAGGCCCATATAAACTGTTTTTCTTCAGGCATTATGCCTTTTATCCAGGCATCTTCTGTTGGAAGGTATACTGCTACATCAGTATATGGTTTTCCTTTTTTCATGTTTTCTGATACCGTTGCCAGGTAGCTGTTGAAGCCTGGTAGTTCGCCGGCCAGGGTTCCGCTGTCGCCAAGATGTACACTTGCATAAAAATTCACTGAATCACTGGCTGCAGGATTATGTGCCTTACCATGCCACACAATATGGTTCACACCACTGGCAAAAAGAGCATCAGCCACCATCTTAAGATCAGCGGTCTGCTCTTCCCTGATATAATACCTTGGCCAGCCATAGAGGCAGGTAAAAGTCTCGGCACTGATAATATTTTTACCGCTAAGTGTGGCTGCTGCAGTCGGGATGCTGTTGTACTCCGGTTCATAAAGCATAGCTTCTCCTTCGGGGATATCCAGGCGTGCATAAGCGGAGATAAGATCGCATGGTGCACCGGAACATTGTCCGCGTGAACTTATATTATGTTTATTCAGTACCCGGTCGTAATTATAATAGAAGTCAATTACCTTTTGTGATATGAGCTTCATATAATCGTAGAGATTATCTTCATAACCTGGCATATATAATGAATCCATTAAAGGTGAAATATCATAATCGTATTTTTTGATGAAATCATTCTTTAAGCCTTCATACCACAGGCCTTGTGTCTCTACTTCCCAGCTGTCAATGAAATATGACTGTGGCAATCTTGTCTCGGGATGAGGGAATGAGTCGAGCAACCTGTTAAAATATTTCATATACTTACCGGGATCCAGGTGGTCGACCACGTATCCCGTTTCCGGGTATTCCCATGACCTTGTTATTGTCTGGCGCTCCTCCTGTCCATAAGCCTGTGATGCTTCATCATATTTAACATATGAATCGCCAAAAGGCCATAGAGTACCCATGGTCAGATCACAGGCAAGGCCTATGCTGTCAGCATATGAAATAGCATAATCAACTATTTCCTGCCACTCGGGGCTGAGCCACGCTTGCCTGGGAGTGTATTCCTGGTCAAGTGACTGATCCATTGCATTGAGTGGGTACACCCAGGCAAGCTCAACACCTCCGAAACCGTTTGCTCTAAGCCAGTCGAGGTTATACCTTATATCTTCTTTATTTATTTCCGATGCAAACCACCAGTAACGGGCAAAGGGTTTGTTAATTTTCTCCATGGATATTCCGGAGTCGATAGATGTCTTTCCCCGGTTCTTTGTTTGTATGCATGATACCACAAGACAGATAATAATGATGATGGTGAGGTTTTTCATAAGACAAAAGACAAAGGTAAAAAGTATATAGTAAAAAGGAAAAAGTAGAGACGCACTATAGTGCGTCTTAAAGACTTCGTTCAGGATGACAAAAAGTCCTAACTTATGAGACAGCCCCAGCTTAGCCTCAGCCTGTATTAATGAAATTCAAGCCAATCTATCTCAAACAAATCCCCCTCTCCGCCATAACACTGTATCCATAATGCATGAACACCTGTTATATTCTCAGTATTGAATTCAATGAGCTGCCAGTCACTATCCCGGCCTGGGGCAATAGCTTCGTATGTTCCCAGCCTCTCCTCCCATGGCCTGCCAGCAGATACGATAATACTTCCTCCATTAACTGATCTTATGCGCATTTTCACAGAACTGATGCCAGGACCAAAATCAATGTATTTATATACTGCTGCATCGCCATTATGGAAACCGCTTAATATTTCAATGCCAGTATTTTCAGCAATAATGCGAACATTACCATGAAGAAGGCATGCCGAGGAAGCATCAATTTGTTCATTTGCCTTAAGGGGCATTCCGGTGCCCTGTGAAGTCATTTCAACTTCCGGGATAGTACCCTCCTTCAGGAAGGTTATTTCTTCACCACAGGCTTTCCTCATTGTTCTACAGCCATGTGTTGACCTGTGGTAGAACACATACCATTGGTCATTGAATTTGGCTATTGACCCGTGATTATTCCAATTACCCGGATTGCATCCGTTATTATCGATGATTACACCCCTGTATTCATAAGGGCCAAAAGGATTTTTACCTGTGGCATATCCCAGGCATGTTGGTTTGTCTTCGCGGCTTATATCTGCATAAACAATGTAGTATATACCATTCCGTTTTGTCATGAAGGCTGCTTCGTGAAAGAAATGTTCAGTTTCAGTCAGTATATTGTCCTGCACCGTGTGAAGATCAATTTCTAGCATACCGGGTTTTAACCTGGCCATCTTTAAGCTGAACTGGCCCCAGAGGTAATAGGCTGTTCCATCATCATCTATAAAGACACTGGGATCAATCTGGTTATAAGCATGAGTATTTATTGCTTTGCCGGAGTTAAAAGGGCCGAGGGGGCTATGAGAGATGGCTACTCCTTCAGCATTTTCCCTGTCAGGCTGACAGTAATACAGGTAGTACACGCTATCCTTAACTGCGCAATCGGGAGCGAATAAAAGGCTGTTGTTGTAATGAACCTCATCATTTTCGCCGTCAGATGCAAATACATTTTTTTCTAACTGCCAGTTCAGCATGTCCTCGGTGTAAAGAATATCATGATGCCAGGAGCAGTAATAGTCACAACTCTCATCAGTTGAGCCGTAGATATATAATTTGCCGTCGTTCCACACATGAGCCGAAGGATCGGCAATATATACACCCGGCGGGCTGATGGGATTTTGAGCAAACGCAAGATGGTAGAATAGAACAAAAAATAAAGTAAATGCTAAGTGCTTCATAGGGAAAGTATAAGACAAAAGATAAAAGTAAAAAGATAAAAGTAATTCAGGTATTCTTTGAAAATCCTGATAGTGAGAAGCTGTGCCATGCTCGAG
>CAZNYS010000054.1:0-23187 GCA_964577305.1 uncultured Rikenellaceae bacterium | reverse complement strand
TGTATCCAGAGAGATTAGGTCTAGATTGAAATGACACACTTAATTGAACATAACCCAAAATTGTGTTCATACATTATAGCATAAGGAGTTTGTCTGTTAACTACTGCAAACATTCTGTTGACAATCCCAGTTCAACGATTACACGGTTAAACGATTCAACTCCTCAGCCTATATAATTAATTCGTCTTGTATTCGTACTTAACGTCTTCAAGGTCACGGTTGGCCTTAATAATCTTCTCTTTAAGGTTATCCTTGAACTTTCCCAGTTCACTGCGTACATTCTTGTCGGCTGTGGCAATGATCTGTGCTGCCAGGATACCTGCGTTCTGTGCAGCATTTATACCCACAGTAGCAACGGGTATGCCTGGAGGCATCTGTACGATGGAAAGCAGTGAGTCAAGTCCTTCAAGAGAAGCTTTAACCGGTACACCTATCACGGGCAGTGTGGTCATAGCTGCAATAACACCAGGAAGGTGTGCTGCCATGCCTGCGGCTGCAATTATAACTTTTATTCCCCTGCCTGCTGCGTCCCTGGCAAATCTCTCGACCTCAGCGGGTGTACGGTGAGCCGATAATGCATTAATCTCAAAGGGTATTTTGAAATCATTAAGTATGGCTGCTGCTTTCTCCATCACGGGTAGGTCAGATGTGCTGCCCATGATAATACTTACTCTTGGCTTCATATTATACAGTTTTATTTAAGTTTGAAACAAAAATAAGGCATATATTTTATATTTTCGCATCAATACTTGAATCCATCATCAGGCCTGCGTATGAATAAAATAAAAATTAAAGACAAGATCTTTGAAAAATTTATAGGAGAAAAGGAGATCCTGGAAAAGGTAAAGGAAATGGCACGGCAGATAGAGAATGAACACAGGGGGAAAGACATTCTCTTCCTGAGCATACTGAATGGCTCCTATGTTTTTACTGCTGACCTGCTCAGGAACATTAATCTGAATGTGAAAGTTTCATTTATGAAATTATCCTCCTACAGCGGTGATAAGTCAACGGGAGAAATAAAGAGGCTTATTGGCCTGAATGAGGACCTGCGAAACAGGACCGTAATTATTCTTGAAGATATTATTGATACAGGACAGACCCTTGGTGGTGCTATCGAAGACTTAAAGGGTAAGGGAGCTGAAGATTTCAAAGTAGCGACCCTGCTGTTTAAACCTCATGCTTACACAGGTTCTCACAGGATCGATTACCTGGGCTTTGAGATACCCAATGATTTTGTTATTGGCTATGGTCTCGATTTTGATGGTTTCGGTCGCAATCTCAGGTCGGTATACAGGATTATTGAAGATAAGAATGAATGAGCAACATAAACTTAAGGTCATGACTAATTTTTTAATTTTTGGACCCCCGGGATCTGGCAAAGGTACACAATCGGTGAAGCTGGCATCAGAATTCAATCTCATACATCTTTCGACAGGTGATATGCTGAGGGAAGAAGTGGCTGCTCAGACTGAACTGGGAAGGAAGGTAGAGGGTATCATGAAGAGAGGGGAGCTTGTTCCTGACGAGGTCGTAATCCAGATGATTGCCGAAAGGATTGATTCAAATCCCCGTGCAAATGGTTTTATTTTTGACGGCTTCCCGCGCACTGTTGACCAGGCCAGAGCCCTGGATAAAACGCTTGCCGAAAAAAACACATCGATATGCAAAATGCTGATGCTTGAGGTTGAATATGAAGAATTAGTCAGGAGGTTGCTTTTAAGAGCTGAAGTTTCAGACCGGCCTGATGACAAAGACGTAAATATTATTGAAAACAGAATAATGGTTTACAAGGAGAAGACAGAGCCCGTAATAGCTTACTACAGGAGCGATGGCAAATACCTGCCGGTGAATGGCATGGGTGATATAAAGGAAATATTCAGTCGCCTGAGTGAAACGCTGGCAGCTTGCATTTAATATAATATGTCAGAGAGTAATTTTGTTGATTATGTAAAGATATTCTGCCGTTCCGGGAAGGGCGGAAGCGGGTCTGCACACCTGCGCAGAGAAAAGTATGTTCCAAAAGGTGGGCCAGATGGAGGCGACGGAGGAAGGGGCGGACATATTATACTCAGGGGAAATAAGCAATTATGGACACTTATACATCTGAAATACCGGAAACATGTATTTGCAGGTAACGGTATGCCGGGATCATCATCAATGAAGACAGGGGCCACAGGGGAAAATATATACCTTGATGTGCCACTGGGGACAGTGGCCAAAAATGCTGAAACAGGTAAGCAATTGCTGGAGATAACAGCTGACGGTGAAGAAAAGATACTTCTGAGGGGAGGAAGGGGAGGATTGGGTAATGTTCATTTTAAATCGTCGGTGCGCCAGACACCAAGATATGCCCATCCAGGGGAACCGGAAAAGAAAGATTGGTTTATCATCGAGCTCAAGGTGCTCGCTGATGTCGGGCTTGTAGGTTTCCCGAATGCAGGTAAATCTACTCTCCTGAGTGTTGTATCGGAAGCCAGACCAAAGATTGCAGATTATCCTTTCACCACACTTGTACCTAACCTTGGCATTGTGGCCTACCGTGATTATAAATCGTTCATTATCGCCGATATCCCTGGTATAATTGAGGGGGCGCATGAGGGTAAAGGATTGGGTGTCAGGTTTCTGAGGCATATAGAAAGAAATTCTGTACTACTTTTCCTTGTTCCTGCCGACAGCAGGGATATAATGAATGAGTACAAGGTGCTGCTTGATGAACTGGGAAAATATAACCCGGACCTGCTTGATAAAAACAGAGTACTGGCCATAACAAAATCAGACCTGCTGGATGATGAGCTAATGGATGAATTACGGGGAGAGATAGATATTACACCTTATGTATTTATTTCATCTGTTTCAGGCTTAGGGATTGACAGCCTGAAAGATATTTTATGGAAATCGCTTAATGACTAATAAATAAATATCTATATGATAGAAAAGCTTGACCAGGACCTTTTTCTTCTTCTTAATGCCATTCACTCACCGTGGTGGGATAAGTTCATGGTGCTGGTAAGCGCCAAACTGACCTGGGTACCATTATATGTTTTTATACTGGTACTGCTGGCAATAAAATACAAACGTTCATTACTTTTAATCATACCCCTTGTAATCCTGGCAATTACTGCTTCAGACCAGCTGTCGGTACATGCATTCAAGGAAGTGTTCCATCGCCTGAGGCCCTGCCACGAGCCTCTACTGGCCGGGCTGGTCCATACTGTGGATGATAAATGCGGTGGGATGTATGGCTTCGTATCATCACATGCAGCCAATTCATTTGCAGTGGCAGTGCTGAGCCTGGGACTGGTAAAGAAAAAGTGGTTTACAGTATTGATTTTATTCTGGGCTGCACTTGTATCTTACAGCAGGGTATACCTCGGGGTCCATTATCCCGGTGATATATTAGGGGGGGCAATACTGGGGGCATTACTGGCTTATGGTTTCCTGGCCCTGTTCATGCTCCTGGATGAAAAGATAGTTTATAATTCAAACTTCTTCCGGCCTGAAAGAAAGAAAAATGCTGATAATCAATAATAATATTTATGATCCATGGTTTAACCTGGCTGCCGAGGAATACTTATTCAGAAATTATACCGGCAATATATTCATGTTATATATAAACAGCAGGTCGGTGATAATAGGGAAGCATCAGAACCCGGCGGAAGAAGTAAATGCAAGGTGCCTCAGGGAGAATAATATACCACTGGTAAGGAGGATTTCAGGGGGTGGAGCTGTATACCATGATGAGGGGAACCTGAATTATACTTATATACGAAATACTTCTGATGGAAAACAGATAGATTTTTCTGCATGCAACATGCCAATCATCTCATTTCTGCAGGAGCAGGGGGTAGATGCATACTCAGGGGAGAAAAACGAGATCAGGATTGATGGAATGAAATTATCAGGCAATGCAGAGCACGTATTCAAGAACAGGGTTTTGCACCATGGTACGATCTTATTTTCAGCCAACCTTGAGCTTATGTCCCGGTGCCTGGAAAGAACAGCTGCAGTCATCACGAGCAGGGCTGTACAGTCGAACCGTACCAGTGTATGCAACCTTCAGGACAGGATGCCGGGAATCGCAGGGATATCAGAATTGAAAGAAAAGCTCCTGGATCATATATCACTCACAAACCCGGATTCTGAACCCTACAAGTTCAACGGCAGTGATATTGAAAATATTAGAAAGATCAAAAAGGAAAAATTCACAACATGGGAGTGGAATTATGCCTGGGGCCCTGAATATACCTTTTCCAAAAAAATCATTATCAGGGGAAATCAGTCTGATATTCAGATGAAGGTGTCAAAGGGGATTATCAGTGAATGCAAATTTTCGGGTCCTGCCCCCTGGAAGAAGGTTGAATATTTATTGCTGGGTGCCAGACATAATTATGATGATATTGCCCGGGTGATGAAAGACAATAGATTAACATCAGACAGTGATCTGATATATAATTTCTTAATGTAGTAAGTATGGATCTTATAAAATCGTTATTTACCTGGATTTTCGGTGTGCTGTTCATAGTACTTATGTTCCCTTTTACAGTTATTATGTGGATTGTGACGGCACCTTTTGGTTCAGGCAACTTCCTGGTACATCGCTGGCTATCATTCCAGGGCAGGGTGCTTATTAGGGTCAGTCCGCTATGGAAACTTCAGGTAACGGGAAGGGAAAATTACGTGCCAGGGGGGAATTATGTCATGATATCCAATCACCAGTCGCTGCTCGATATTCCCGTAGTGAAGTGCCTGAGACTGGATTACAGGTGGGTATCAAAGGTTGAGAATTTCCGTGTCCCGGTCCTGGGTCAGTCAATGCGCCTGGCCGGTTACATATCACTTACAAGGGGTGAAAAAGAAAGTGTCATAAAGATGATGGAGCAATCGGCGAAAGCATTAAGAAATGGTGAATCAGTGTTTATCTTCCCGGAGGGGACACGTTCACCGGACAGTCAGATCAGAAGGTTCAAAAGCGGTGCCTTCAGACTGGCGCTGGAAACAAATACACCGATCCTGCCCGTGTTAATTGACGGAACAGGTGCGGTATTACCAAGGAAAGGATTTATTTTCAGCTCAGGGCATAAACTGAAAATGAAAATACTGAAGCCAATTTACCCTGCTGAATTCGTGAGTGATGATCCTGATCAGCTGGCATCAGCAGTGAAATCGATGATGCAAGAAGCCCTGGAAGAATTAAGGCAGCATGACAGGAAATAAAGTAAATAAGAATATTCTCAGGAAGTTCGGGTATAAGGCCGATCAGCAGGGGATAATAAACAGGTATCTCAGGGAAATGGGAAAGTGGGATAATCATCTGCACAAATGCAGGAAGTATATACTTGATTCGTTACAGTATCATAAACCGGATGTTGTTACATTTCTTGGAAGCGGATGGTTGCTTGATATCCCTCTTGAAGAAGTTGAGGAAAAATGCAGAACAATAAATCTTGTAGATCTTATGCGCCCGTCTCAGGTCAGGCATAAAGTATCAGGGTTAAACAAGGTGAAATTATATGAGCACGACTTAACCGGTGGTGCGTTGGAAGGAATACGGAAGGCCTGCAGAAAGAAACTTGATATTAATGACATCGATATACCGGTATATGAACCGGGGTTTGAGACAGGTCTGGTCTTTTCAGTTAATGTTCTTACCCAGCTCGACAGTCTGCCGGCTGATTTTCTTCTCCATAAGACGAAGATGGAGCATAGAGAAATAGACAAACTGAGAAAGGCATTACAGGCAGCACATGTCAGGTACTTAAAAAATATTGATTCAATACTGATTACAGACTATATTGAATACCTGAAGGCAGGAGATAAAATGACAGGACATAATGACCTTGTTTATACACCACTGCCAGATGGTAGGCGAACAGAGGAATGGACCTGGGAATTTGACAGCAGCGGTAAATATTACAAAGGTAAGAATGTAATATTCGGGGTAAAAGCAATTGACCTAGTAAAAGAGTGATATGAAAAACATAAAACAGGTATACACTGACAATGCAATAAAATACAGAAACCTTCTAGACAAGGCGGGTAAAAAATTACTATACCTGTCACTTTTAAGACTCTGTGTTTTTATTGCAGGGATCGTACTTCTTGTTTTACTGTGGCGAATTAGCCATGTGGCAGCAATAGGTGCTTTCATAATAGCTGTTATTATATTCATTTTTCTGCTCAAGAAATATTCTGATCAAAGTTTCAAAAAAGCATTTTACGATAACCTTCTGCAAATAAATGAAAAAGAGATAAGGGGCTTGAATGATGACCATACTTGCTTCGATGGCGGTGATGAATATATTGATCCCCATCATGACTTTTCACACGATATTGATCTTTTCGGTAGTGATTCATTATACCAGTACCTTAACAGGACCTGCACTGGCAGGGGTAAGGATTTCCTTGCAGAATGGCTGATGTCACCATCAGTGTTAAGCAACAAAATAGGGGAAAGGCAGGAAGCTATAAAGGAACTATCAGGGATGGTACAATGGAGACATGAGTTCAATGCTTACGGGATGATGGGGATCACTGATGCAACAGCCATAAATGAGTTCAATACCTGGCTCAAAGAGGAACCAAAGTATCTTAATAACAGGACCTACAATTTGCTGCGTATTCTTATGCCCGTTTTAACATTTATACTTCTTGTATTAACGATCACAGACATCCTGCATTACTCACTGTTTATTATGATATTTCTTCTTAACCTGGGTATTATTTCAGTAAATCTCAGGAAGATAAACAATATACATGCCAGGGTTTCAAAGAAACACAGTATGTTTAAAACCTTAAGTCACCTGGTAATACATTTTGAGGATCGTAAATTCAGTTCAGCTTATATAAATAATCTGCAAAAGGTTTTGTCGGCCGGGGATGAATTGGCTTCACTCAGCATTAAAAAACTGTCGAAGATAATACAGGCTTTTGACAGCAGGTTGAACATGTTAATGGCTTTACCGTTAAATGGTTTTCTGCTGTGGGATCTACAATGCATTAACAAACTGGAATTATGGAAGAAGTCAGCCAGTGAGCTTCTTCCACAATGGTTTGATAACCTTGGCCAGGCAGATGCTCTCTGCAGCCTGGCTAATTACGCAGGGAATAATGAATATTATTGTTATCCTGTGATATCTGACGGGAATGAATATCTCTCGTCCACAAGGCTCGGTCACCCTCTTATCCCGGTGCATACCAGGGTAAGCAATGATTTTACAATACGCAAAAAAGGCGAAATAAATATTATTACAGGTGCGAATATGGCAGGGAAGAGCACCTTTTTACGTACCGTAGCTATAAATATGGTTCTTGCAATGACGGGGGCACCGGTATGCGCTGATGAATTTACCTTTACCCCATGCAATGTATATTCCAGTATGCGGACAACAGACTCACTCTCAGACAGGGAGTCATATTTCTATGCAGAGCTCAAAAGGCTGAGGGTACTGAAAGAGAGGCTGGAAAACAGAGAAAACATATTCTTCCTGCTTGACGAAATACTAAAAGGTACCAATTCAGAGGATAAGAGTAAGGGTTCACAAGTGTTCTTAGAGAAAATAATTAAATATGACGCCACAGGAATAGTTGCCACCCATGATATCCTGCTCGGAAGGCTGGAGAATAACTATGATAGTGTGAGGAACAGATGTTTTGAAATTGAGATTGAAGGGGATGAAGTGATATTTGATTATATACTCAGGAACGGGATGACAACGAAAATGAATGCAGCTATCCTGATGAAACAAATGGGCATCATTTAGTACCCTCCTGTACCTTTTTTTAAACAGGTATCTGTTTTTGTAATTCGCAGGCACACAGTTGGTAAAGCCTGATTGCCGTTAATTTAAACTATAAAGAGCTATTTTCACCGTGTTTTATTGTTGAAAAATCGCTTACAAAGCAGTCCCGCTTTTGATTATATTTGCGCAAAATCCGTTTTAAATGGTAGCTAATTATTCTGAAGAGAACATTAAGACTCTTGAATGGAGGGAACATATACGGCTAAGACCCGGTATGTACATAGGTAAACTTGGTGATGGGTCATCACAGGATGATGGTATATATGCCCTGTTTAAGGAGGTGACAGATAATTCAATCGATGAGTTCATGATGGGCAATGGTAAGAAGATAGATATAAGCATTGCCGATCGTGAAGTTTCAGTAAGGGATTATGGTAGGGGGATACCGCTTGGTAAGCTTCTTGATGTGGCTTCAAAAATGAATACGGGAGCAAAGTATGACTCAAAGGCATTTAAAAAATCAGTGGGCCTTAACGGGGTAGGCATAAAAGCTGTAAATGCCCTTTCAAGCAAGTTTTTGGTAAGGTCAGTAAGGGATGGCAAGGCCAGGGAGGTCGAATTCGAAAAGGGGAATATTATAAGAGAGACTGATATATTCCCTTCTGATGAGCCGAATGGTGTTCTTACAAGCTTTATCCCGGATGAAGAGATGTTTGGTGATTATCATTTTATCTCTGAGAATGTTGAAGCGATGATAAGAAATTACGTATACCTCAACGTGGGTTTGACTATCAACTTTAACGGCGAAAAATTCCAGTCTAAAAATGGCCTTCTTGACCTTCTGAATGAAAATATGGCCAGGGAAGGACTCTATCCTATTATTCATCTTAAGGGTGATGATATTGAGATAGCTTTATCTCATGGTAACCAGTATGGTGAAGACTACTACAGTTTTGTCAATGGTCAGAATACAACGCAGGGAGGCACACACCTGGCGGCATTCAAAGAGTCGCTGGTTAAGGCGATAAGAGATTTTTTCAGAAAAGATTTTGAACCTTCAGATATAAGGACTTCAATAATAACAGCTCTAAGCATAAAGGTTGAAGAACCTGTGTTTGAATCGCAGACCAAAACAAAGCTTGGTTCAAAAAATATGGCTCCGGGGGGTCCCTCGGTAAGGAATTTTATCGGTGAGTTTGTTAAGAAATCTATTGATGATTATCTGCATAAAAACCCGGAGGTAGCACAGGCTATTCTGAATAAGATACTTGAATCAGAAAAAGAGCGGAAGGCAATTTCTTCAATAAAGAAACTTGCCAGGGAGAGGTCAAAAAAGGCCAACCTGCACAATAAGAAGCTCAGGGACTGCCGTATACATTATGACACCAACCATAATCACCGCCTTAATTCAACGATATTTATTACAGAGGGTGACTCGGCCAGTGGTTCAATTACCAAATCACGAAATGTTGAGACACAGGCTGTCTTCAGCCTCAGGGGCAAGCCACTGAATACATATGGCCTTACAAAAAAGATAGTATACGAAAATGAGGAGTTTAACCTGTTGCAGGCTGCCCTTAACATAGAGGAAGGAATAGACAACCTGAGGTATAATAATGTTGTTATTGCAACAGATGCCGACGTCGACGGGATGCATATAAGACTGTTATTGCTCACTTTCTTCCTGCAGTTCTTTCCCGACCTTATAAAGAAAGGTCACCTGTATATTCTCCAGACCCCCCTTTGGCGTATCAGGAACAAGAAAGAAACAAGGTATATATATACCGATAAAGAGAAGCAAAAAGCAATAAATGAACTTGGTGCCAATCCTGAGATAACAAGGTTCAAGGGGCTGGGGGAAATATCACCTGAAGAATTCAAGTATTTTATCGGTAAGAATATGAGGCTTGAACCAGTAAGGTTAAAACGGAATGATTCAGTTAAGGATTTCCTTAATTTCTATATGGGTAAAAACACACCCGACAGGCAGGAGTTTATAATAGAAAACCTGAGGTTTGAAGAAGACATCGTAGAGGAAGAAGTACAACTGCTTGAAGACAGTTAATTTTTTGATGGTAAAGATTTGTGTGGTATGAGTAAAAATACTCCGGAGAAGGGTAGAAAAAATATTGATTACGATAAGGATGCCAGTGCAGAAAGCAGATCAGCTGAAGAGATGCTGAAGGTTACAGCCCTATCGGGTATGTACGAAGACTGGTTTCTTGATTATGCATCTTATGTAATCCTTGAGAGGGCAGTACCTCATATTACTGACGGACTAAAGCCTGTTCAGAGACGGATACTGCATTCAATGAAGAGGATGGATGACGGCCGGTTTAATAAGGTGGCCAATATTATTGGCCATACAATGCAGTTCCATCCACATGGTGATGCTTCAATAGGAGATGCGCTTGTTCAGCTCGGGCAAAAAAACCTCCTGATTGAAACCCAGGGGAACTGGGGTAATATGCTTACAGGTGACGGTTCTGCAGCACCGCGATACATAGAGGCAAGGTTGTCGAAGTTTGCACTTGACGTGGTATTTAATCCAAAAACAACAGAATGGAAACAGTCATACGACGGCAGGAATAAGGAACCCGTTACATTACCTGTGAAGTTTCCGCTATTATTGGCACAGGGAGTTGAAGGTATTGCTGTCGGACTGGCTTCAAAAATACTTCCACATAATTTTATTGAGATTGTTGATGCTGCTATTCTGTACCTTCAGGACAATGATTTTGAATTATTCCCTGACTTTTCTACTGGCGGGATGATAGATATGTCAAAGTATAACGATGGCCTGAGGGGAGGTAATGTAAAGGTAAGGGCAAAGATAGAGAAACTGGACAAGAAGACACTTGTGATAACAGAGATACCTTATTCAAGAACTACGGGTAGCCTCATCGATTCAATAATCAAAGCGAATGACAAAGGGCAGATAAAAATAAAGAAGATAGATGATAATACTGCTGAAAATGTGGAAATAGTAATCCAACTGGCAGGCGGTGTATCACCCGATAAAACAATTGATGCATTATATGCTTTCACCGATTGTGAAATATCAATATCGCCCAATGCATGTGTAATCTTCAATAATAAACCTGAATTTATTGGTGTAAGCGATATACTTAGACGTACAGTAGATAATACAGTTAGTCTGCTGAAGAATGAACTGGAAATACGACAGCAGGAGCTTGAAGAAGAATGGCACTTGTCATCGCTGGAGAAAATATTCATTGAAGAAAGAATATACCGTGATATTGAAGAATGTGAGACATGGGAAGCAGTTATCGAAGCTATTGATAAAGGACTGGATCCATTTAAGCCAAAGCTCAAAAGGGAAGTGATCAGGGATGATATAATAAAGCTTACGGAGATAAAGATCAAAAGAATATCAAGATATGATGTAAATAAAGCAGACAAGCATATTAAGGAAATTGAAACCGAGCTTGACGAGGTAATAAACCACCTTGCCAATATTATACCATTTACTATCAATTATTTCAGACAGATAAAGAAAAATCACAGTAAGGGAAAGGAAAGAAAAACCGAAATAAAAAACTTCGACCAGATAGAGGCAACAAAGGTGGCTGCAAATAATGCCAAGCTCTATTATAATAAAGATGAAGGCTTTATTGGCACATCACTTAAAAAGGATGAATATGTGTGTGACTGTTCAGATATCGACGATATTATAGTATTCCTAAAAGACGGGACATACCTAGTAACCAAGGTGTCGGAAAAACAATTTGTAGGCAAGGACATAATATATGCAGGTGTATTCAGGAGGAATGATAAGCGTACAATCTATAATATTGTTTACCAGGATGGAAAGAAAGGCTATATTATGGTGAAGAGATGCGCGATAACAAGTATTACACGCGACAGGGAATATGATATTACAAAGGGAACAAATGATTCCAGAATATTATATTTCAGTGCCAATCCAAATGGTGAAGCTGAGGTGATAAAGGTATATCACCGCCCGCGCCCAAGGCTGAAGAAGCTTGCTTTTGAATTCGATTTCAGCAAACTGGCCATCAAAGGCCAATCCTCAATGGGCAATATCCTTACAAGGAATGCAGTGCAAAAGATAAGCCTTAAGGAAAAAGGGTTGTCTACCCTGGGAGGAAGAAAAATATGGTTTGACGATACGGTCTCAAGGCTGAACGCTGATTCACGCGGCAAGTACCTTGGCGAATTCAGTGCCGATGACAAGATCATGGTTATAACAAAGGACGGTATGGCACGGCTCAGTAATTTTGACCTTGCAAATCATTTTGAAGATAATATTCTTATTATCGAAAAGTACAGACCGGGTGTTGTTTACTCGGCTATATACTGGGACGCTGAAGTTGAATATTATTATTTAAAAAGGTTCAGGATTGAAGAAACAGAAAAACCCTTCTGTTTTATAAGTGAACATCCTGATTCAAAGTTGATAAGCCTCACCGTAGTCGAATATCCCCGATTTGAAATTGAATTCGGGGGTAAGAATAAAGGCAGGGATAATGAAATCATAGAGGTGGCTGAATTCATTGGGGTAAAGAGTTACAAGGCAAAAGGGAAACGCCTGACAAACTACAGTGTTGAGAATATCAAGGAGATTGAACCTGTTGTGCTCAGAGAATCGGATCAGAAGGAGGAGGAGGAAGAAGAGGATATTAAGCCGCCAAAACATACAGAACAAAATAATAATTCCCAGATGACCCTCGAACTTTAGTTACCGGTTATAACCGGACAAAGAAATAAAAACCTTGATATGATAGTATACCTGATAGGTTTTATGGGCTCAGGCAAATCAACCTTTGGCAGAAGAATGGCTTCACGATCAGGATGGAAATTTGAAGACCTGGACTCACTAATAGAAAATGTTGAGGGAAGGCCTGTGCGGGATATATTTAAAGAATCGGGTGAAGACTATTTCAGGGAGGTCGAGGCCACTGCCTTAAGGAACATTCCTGAGGGGGATAATATTGTCATTGCCTGTGGAGGTGGAACGCCATGTTATAAGGACAATATGGCGTTTATGAACCGGGCAGGTGTAACTGTATACCTTAAGCATGATGCAGCAACTCTTACCGGCCGGCTTACGAATGCGAGAAAAGTACGCCCCCTGCTTGAAGGAATGGATCGCGGAGAGATGGGAAAATATATAAATACCAAACTGGCTGAGAGAGAAGAATGGTATAATAAAGCACAACTGATAATCGATGGTTTGAAGGCTGACCCGGGCAAGCTGATGGATATTCTTTTATTTCGTCCGCCTTATGATAACGAACCGGGTCAATATTAATATATTTTGCAGTTGGAAAGGTTTGTAACAATTAAGCAATGAACGACGTATTACTACGTTATATTATCTGAATATACCTTTGAATTAATCTAACTTCGTGAAAGAGTGTTCAGATTATTTAGCTAAATTAGTATGTTGAAAGGTTTTCTGGAATGGAATTAGGTTTATTTAAAATCTCTGGTACAGCAAGGGAGGAACGCAGCATTATTGGAATGCTGTTGTTTCAGTCTGTTTTTCTGGGCATATATTATGGCATTTTCAATATTATTGCTCACGCGATATTCCTTTCAAGGTTTGATGAAACCAGTTTGGCCAGGGCTTATATTTTAAGTGGACTTGTTGGTATAGGGTTAACATATCTGTACTCAATTTTCAGGTCAAGGCTGCGTTTTTCTTTTTTTTCGGTTATAAACCTCGGTTTTATTTTCCTGGTTACATTATGTATCTGGATAATCCTTAGTACAGGACCTGAATCCTGGGTTGTATATTCTTTCTTTATCATGCTGGGTCCTCTTTTTATTCTAATAATGCTGGGTTACAGGGGCACAGCCAGGCGCTTATTCATCTTACGACAGGAAAGAAAAATGGCTGGCATTATAGATGCAGGCCTGATAGCGGGTATGATAATAAGCAGTTTTTCGGTTCCGGCCTTGCTATCATTCAGTATCGATACACATAATATTCTTCTTATAAGTGCTTTCAGTATCCTCGTGGCAGTGTTTGTCCAACAGATGCTTGTAAAAAGGCATAAATTGAAGCTTAATGAAAAACAATATTCAGATCAGGGCAAGGTTGATCCAAAGGTTTTCAGGGATAACAGATATATACGGTCAATGGGTATTTTCATCATTCTCTCAGTCCTGGTTCTCTTTTTTATACAGTACTCGTTTATGGCAGTGACAAGGCTTAGGTACCCTGAAGAGATTGAGATGGCCAGGTTCCTTGGCTTATTTGAAGGCAGCATGATGGTATTTACCCTGCTGATACATACATTTCTATTTTCTTACCTCATAAAAAACCAGGGTCTTAAGATTACTCTTGCTTTATCCCCGGTGCTTATAGGCTTAATTACAATAGTGGCTTTGATTACAGGTTCTGCAAGGGGATTTATACCAGGAACATCAGGTTTCCTGATCTTCTTCCTGATACTGGCTCTCAGCAGGTTATTTTCCCGGGCCTTAAATCTTTCTGTAGAAAAACCAGCTTTCAGGGTTCTTTATGAAACACTGGAGGAAAAACTCGGAAACAATGTACGATTTGCACTTGGTGGTTCAGTAAATGAAATAGGTGCACTGACATCAGGTTTGATTCTTACAGGGTTGGGAGCACTTACTTTTGTTAAGCTGATCCATTTTTCGTGGGTACTCGCAATCATTATTGCATTCTGGTTGATTTTTGCCCTGCGCCTGTATAACAGGTACAGGGAATCAGTAAAGGAAACACTTCAGTCAAGAAGGTCAAAGAGTGAAGTTGAGAGAGAAGAGGAAGTACATGGAAGATTTGATTCAGTAAGTTCATCAGGATTTTTTATTGATAATAATTATTTTGAACTGATTACCAGTTCTGAAATACATGAAAATATTACAGGTAACAGACTGCTACTACAACAGGTTATCAATAAGGCTGAGCATAGCCTGAACCCCGATATCCTGCCTTTACTTAAACATCTTATGTCAGGTGGAGTAGATAATAACGGAATAGGCACCAGGCTTAGTTCCGTTGTCAGAAATATTGAATCAGGTCTTGAGAATGAAGGACTTGGAAAGAGGAAAGACCTGCTTTCAACAATAGAGGAGAGCCATAACAGGAAGCTGCAATTACAGGCAATAATGTCACAACAGACACCCCCTGTGGTAACAGATCTTATGAGGTTGATACGTGACCAGGATATTGAGATTATTAGAGAAACAATATATATTGCAGGAAAATTCAGGGTCAAAGAATTATTGCCTGAAATTTGTGGGTGCCTTGATAACCCACCCATAGCCGGGGATGCCTATTCTGTCCTCAACAGTTTCGGTGAAGAAGCATTTTTGGCCATGGCCAGCTATTTCTATCGTTCCTCGGGCAATATAATGGTGAGGCGGCTTATTTTAAGACTTTTTGCTCAAACAGGCAGCAAGAAAGCAATTGACTATCTCCTCCCGAGGATGTCGTCTGTACACAGGTTATTAAAAAAAGAAGCTGTTGAAGGATTAGCAAGATGCGGATATAAGGCTAATGATGAAAACCGTAAAAAAATACACCAGGAAATTAAGGATATAATAGGGTTAATTACATGGAACCTGTCAGCCCGGATTACATTAAAGAACAATAATGACAAGTTGCTTTATGAGGCTATTGAAGATGAGACTAATTGGTGGTTAGAACTTATGTTTGACATGCTATCCCTCATTTATGACAGGAGCTCAATGGACCAGATTAAGGAAAACCTTAAAAACGGAACGGTAGAGAGCATAAATTTTGCCCTTGAGATGCTCGATATTATTGTTGATGATGAGATAAAACCACAGCTGACAGCCCTTCTAAACGATATACTGCCTGGCAGTAAGGTTAAAAACCTCTTCCACTTTTACCCCGGTTATATAGCTGATTATGAATTACTCGTCCAGGAACTGATTAATAAGGACTATAATCATATAGGGATATGGACAAAAGTATGTGCTATAAGGAGCCTTTACGGGCTGCTCAAACCGGCGGAAACAGATTTTCTTGTTGCGCTTCTTTTTGGTGTACACAGGATATTGAGGGAAGAAGCCTGCAAGTTCCTGCAGGCTAATTATGATGATGTCTACAAAAGTTGTTCGTACCGTTTACCAAGAATATATCGAGATCAACTCGATGATCTGTTGACAGACCATATTAAAGATAATGAACTTTTGTATAACAAGCTTAAGTCATTATCAATGATTTTCCCCGGTATACCCAGGAACAAGCTGATTAATATGGCAGAAGATCTTATCCTGATAAATAGAGAACAGGTGGCATCAATTGAACCTGGAACTGACTTTGTTATGTGGCCTGTGGATTATGGTAGTGGAAACAACCGGGATACACTTTATTTTAACTGGCATACGACAGGACAGACTTTTAATACAGAGAAAATAGAGAACGAAACGGGAGATTATTATTTACTTTATCTCAGGTCTATAGAACTATTTGTGTTTTATGATCCTGAAAGTTCACCACAGCTGGTAAAGTACATGGATAATATTCTTGTGTAAAACAGACAGGGAACAGGCTATGATTAGTTATTGATATTTAAATTATTATAAACAAAATGCCAGAAAAAGAACATTCAGTTAAAGGTGGGTTTAACCCGTTTCCCGGGCTCAGACCTTTTACCCCTGAAGAAAGTGACCTTTTCTTTGGAAGGGAAGGTCAGAGCGAGGAAGTATTGAGCAAGCTAAAGCATAACAGGTTTATTACTGTTATAGGTACCTCAGGCAGTGGCAAATCATCGCTTGTCTTTTGCGGTATAATACCGCACCTGGTTGACCTGGAAGGAGAAAAAATAAATAAGTGGCAGGTGTTAAATATGCGACCTGGGAATGACCCGCTGGGGAACCTGATCAGTATGCTTACTGGCAGTATTCCGGCTGAAAAGCATAAAACACTTGATAGAACAATCATAGAGAGTGTAATCAGGAAGGACGAAAAGGGGCTTATTAATGCTGTCAATAAATTGAAAATAATAAAAGACAGTAAGACCTTATTTATTATTGACCAGTTTGAGGAATTATTCAGGTATAAGGCTGCTGCAAAGTCAGGAGATGGAAAAGGGAATAACAGATATTTTATGGATCTGCTGGTAAATGCAGTGAAAGATCCATCATCAGGCATTTCAGTTATAATGACCATGCGCTCGGATTATATTGGTAATTGCGCTCAGTTTCAGGGACTGACCGAGTTGATAAACAAAAGTAATTACCTTATACCTCATATGTCTGAGGATGATTACAGGAAAGCAATAACCTGCCCGGCCGAATATGCAGGAACTAAAATCGAAAGTGAACTTGTTGACCTGCTTATAAGTGAAATAGGAGACAGGACCGACCAGTTGCCTGTACTGCAGCATGCTTTAATGAGAACCTGGGACAACTGGCAGTCAATGGGGATGTCAGATAAGCCAATTTCAATAGCTAATTATAGCGCTATCGGGAAGATGTCAGGAGCTATGTCAAGACATGCGGATGAAACGTTTGAGGAGCTTAACAGCAGGGAACAGGAAATTTGTGAGACCATTTTCAGGACGATTACGGAAAAAGGCCCGGATAACAAAGGTGTAAGGCGTCCCACAAGGTTGAGCACTATTGCAGCTATTGCCAGGTGTTCAGAAAAAGAACTTATTAAGGTTATCAATGGTTTCAGATCACCAGGCAGATCATTTATTACCCCGGCTGAAGGCATTGAGCTAAACAGTGATACGGTTATTGATATATCTCATGAGAGCCTTATGAGAATATGGGACAGGCTCAGTGAATGGGTCGACAAGGAGGCACAATCAGAGCAAATGTATCTTAAGCTGTCAGAGGCAGCTGCCATGTTCCAGGAAGGTAAAACAACCCTCTGGCGTCCGCCCGACCTGCAACTGGCACTCAAATGGAGAAAAGAAAACAAGCCTACACTTACATGGGCTGAAAGGTATAATCCGGCTTTTGAGAGGGCAATGGTATATCTCCGGACCAGTGAGAAAGAATATATTACAGAGGAAGAAAACAAACTCAGGGCACAGAAAAAAAGGTTGCGCCGCAGCCGCGTAGCAGCAATGATACTTGGTACGGCAGCCGTACTCGCAGTATTTCTTATGTTGTTTGCATTTGTTAAACGAAGTGAGGCTATGAGGGGGATACGGGTGGCTGAAGAACAGAGAAAACAGGCAACTGAACAAAAGATTATGGCAGAAAGCAATGCTAAAATAGCTATAAGGAACGCAAAAGATGCAAAGGAAAAGGAAGCCCTTGCTGTGGAAAACGTCAGTGAAGCCAGAACAGAAGCACTTGAAGCATCACGGCAGAAAGAAATTGCTAATATTAATGCACGGGAAGCACGGGAAAGAGAAACCCTGGCCTTAGCAAATGCCGAATCAGCAAAGATGAATGAAGAAATAGCCTTGAGACGCAGAATGGTGTCTATAGGTAAGTCAATGGCTGTCAGATCAGTGCAGCTAGCGGGAGAAAGCGATATACAGGTACTGCTCGCTTACCAGGCATACCTGTTCAATAAGAGAAACGGTGGTATAAATAATGATGCCGATATATATATGGGCCTGTATAATGTCGAGAAAGGATACGGTGGATTAAACTACAGTACATTTCAAGGACATAGAGAAACAGTATACAACCTTACATTCCTGCCCGGGACACAGGAATTCTGTTCCTCAGGTGCTGATGGCAGGATCCTGAGATGGAATATCCAGGATCATGAACAGGGGCCAAGTCCTGTTTTTGAGGGAAATGAAATAATTGAAGTCTTGACTGTCAGTGCTGATGGAAGACTCCTGGCATGTGGAAGTGACAGGGCTGTGATAAGGATAATACCTACATCGTGGCAGGGAACAATGTATGAGCTGACAGGGCACACAGATAAAATAAATTCACTTGCTTTCACCCCTGACAGTAAAGGCCTGGTATCTGCAGGTGTCGACGGACAGGTTATCCTGTGGAATATTGAAACCAGGGAACCTTCACTCCTGATATCTGCTGAAGAGGCTATTAATTCAGTTGATATTTCCAGCTCAGGTAAATATCTTGTGGCAGCCTCCGAAAGTGGCTTAATACATTTATGGGATATGGATAATAATTCCGACATAAATGCAATGGATACCGAAGAAGGTTCAATTTGGGTTGTAAGATTCAGAGATAATACTAATTATGCAGTGGGTTACCAGAGTGGACTCATCGAATTACGTAATGTCGAAGAAAAAACTATAACTGAATCTGTCAGTGCACATGCATCAAAGGTAACGGATATACACTTTAACGTACAACTTAACCAGATGGCAACCAGCAGCTTAGACGGGTTTGTGAAAATATGGAATTATGAAGATTTTTCTGAGCCACCAATAGCACTGGATGATAATGATGGAATGGTATACACCCTTGCTTTCAGCCCGGATGGTAAATCACTGGTATCAGGCAGCCAGGGGAATGATGCGGGCAGGAATATTATTGCAAGGTCTACACATGTTGATTATATGGCCGAAAATATGTGTCACTTGATATCACGTAACTTCACAGATGAAGAATGGTGGAGATATATAGGCAGGGATATTGAGTATGAAGAGACATGCAAGGCTGGTGATTTCAGAATAAATGTACGGCAAATAAAAGGCGATTAATTAAACATAAAAACAAGCCTCCTGTACCGGGTGGTATATAATATCAGGCATATCAGCGATGGCTGCTGAGCAGGTTATAAGAAACTGATTGCTTTCAAAAGATAGTAAACCGGATAAATTCTGTTAACATTTTATTACCTTTGCTAACTTCAATTTAAGGCTTTCATGCCTTTTTTGAAGAGTTGTATTAAATAATAGGAATTGATTATATAATGAACAATAGAGTACTGCTTATGATACTCGATGGCTGGGGACTTGGAGATGGCTCCAGATCGGATGTTATTGCAAATGTATCCACACCTAATATGGACAGGCTGTCTGAGAATTACCCATCATCACGTTTACAGGCTTCTGGAGAGAATGTTGGGTTACCGGATGGTCAGATGGGTAATTCAGAGGTAGGCCATCTGAATATAGGAGCCGGAAGAATAGTATACCAGGACCTGGTAAAGATAAACAGGGCAATTGAGAGTGGCGAATTGCAGAAGAACAAAGAGCTCGATGATGCTTTTATGTATGCCCGTGAGAAGGGCAAACAGGTCCATTTTATGGGGCTGCTGTCCGATGGGGGTGTGCATTCCTTAAACAGGCACCTCTATGCCTTATGCGATATGACACAGAATTACGGACTGGGTAAAGTCTTTGTCCATGCCTTCGGTGACGGGCGCGATACTGACCCGAAAAGCGGGAAAGGATTTCTTAAAGAATTACTTGATCATATTGACAATACCAGCGTTGAGGTGGCTTCATTTGTAGGCAGGTATTATGCCATGGACAGGGATAAAAGATGGGAAAGGATTAAACTTGCCTACGACCTGTTAACAAAGGGTAAAGGTAGTAAGGCGGAAGACATGGTTGCTGCCCTGCAGAAATCATATGATGATGGTATAACGGATGAGTTCATTAAACCCGTGGTGCATGTGGATAAAGCAGGGAACCCCATAGGTATTATCAAAGAAGGTGATGTTGTGGTGTTTATAAATTTCAGGAACGACAGGGCGCGTCAGCTGACTATTGCCCTTACCCAGGTAGATATGCCCGGGCATGGCATGAAAACCATTCCCCTTCATTATTACACTATGACTCCCTATGATGCAGAATTTAATGGACTGAAAGTTTTATTTCCCAAGGGAAATGTCAGAAATACTATTGGCCAGGTGTTGTCAGATGCAGGTCTTTCACAGCTGAGGATAGCTGAAACAGAAAAATATGCCCATGTTACATTTTTCTTCTCGGGAGGAAGGGAGGAAAAATTCAGAAATGAAAGCAGGATACTCATACCTTCACCGAAGGTTGCTACTTATGATCTGAAACCGGAAATGAGTGCTTTTGAGGTTAAAGATGCAGTAATCAAGGAAATAAATAAAGAGAAACATGATTTTATATGCCTGAATTTTGCTAATGGTGATATGGTTGGTCATAGCGGCGTTTATGAGTCGATTAAGAAAGCGATAGCTGCCGTTGATACTTGTGTTGGTGAAGTTGTAAAGGCAGCAGTGGATCATAACTACGAGGTAATAATTATTGCAGACCACGGTAATGCAGATAATGCTGTTAATCCTGATGGCAGTCCTAATACAGCCCATTCACTGAATCCTGTTCCATGTATACTGGTATCGGAGAGATATAAAAACATAAGAGAAGGAGTTCTTGCTGATGTGGCACCAACCATCCTCAGTTTAATGGGTATTGAAGCACCGGAAGAAATGACCGGGAGGTCACTTATTTAATTATATCTATGCTATCGCTTGGAAAAACAATAATATCAAGCGCTATATTCGAGGAAAAGTTTGCCTGTGATATTGAGAAATGCAGGGGACATTGTTGCCTTCATGGCGATTCCGGAGCCCCCCTGGAGGTAGAAGAAGCACAAATACTGGGGAAAATCTGGCCCATACTAAAAAAATATATGAGACCGGCAGGCATAAGGGCAGTGCAACAGAAAGGCACCAGTATGACAGATTCGGACGGGGATCTGGTTACTCCACTTATCGGTAATGCTGAATGTGCATATGCACAATATGTACATGGTATATATTATTGTGCTATCGAAAAAGCATGGATGGAGAAAAAAATATCATTCAGGAAACCCATTTCATGTCACTTATTCCCGGTCAGAATAAAAAAATATGGAGAATTTGATGCTGTTAATTATGAGGAACTGAAGATTTGCAGTCCTGCGGTGAGAAGAGGGACGGCTGAAAATATTCCGGTATACCGCTTCCTGAAGGAACCGCTCATAAGGGTATATGGAAAGCAATGGTATAATGAACTCCTGATTGCTGCTGATGAAATAAGAAAGAATAAATGAAACCGGCCACTTGGTTTAAACACTACATTTGTTAACTTTAATTCATGTAATCAAACTATACATTATGGAGACTATAAAAAACTATATTGAAGAGAATAAAGACAGGTTTCTTGAAGAACTGTTTGATCTCATAAGGATTCCTTCAGTGAGTGCCAAAGAAGAAAATAAGGAAGATATGCTGAAAGCTGCTGAATACCTGAAAAACAGCCTGATGGAGGCTGGTGCCGATAAGGCCACGATATACTCTACTGAAGGTCATCCTGTACTCGTTGGGGAGAAAATAATTGATAAGTCATTACCAACAGTGCTGGTATATGGTCATTATGATGTTCAGCCTGCAGAACCTTATGATCTGTGGAATACTGATCCATATGAACCGGTGATCAGGGATGATAAGATATGGGCCAGGGGAGCTGATGATGATAAAGGCCAGTTTTTTATGCATGTTAAGGCTTTTGAATATATGGTCCGTACAGGAAACCTGCCTTGTAATGTGAAGTTTATGATCGAAGGTGAGGAAGAGATAGGATCAGCCAGCCTTGCAAAGTTCTGTGACGGGCATAAAGATCTGCTGAAGGCAGATGTTATATTGGTGTCGGATACTACTATGATTGCACCTGATATACCTTCAATTACAACCGGACTCAGAGGACTTGCATATATGCAGGTTGAACTAACAGGCCCAAACAGGGATCTTCATTCAGGACTGTATGGAGGAGCAGTTGCCAACCCATGTAATATCCTCTGTAAGATGATAGCCTCGCTGACCAATGAAAAGAACCAGGTTACCATACCGGGTTTTTATGATGATGTTCTTATATCATCAGATGTGGAAAGGGCTGAAATGGCTAAAAGACCATACGATGAAAAGCAATACAAAAAGTCAATTGATGTTGATGCACTGATGGGTGAGGAATCCTATTCAACCCATGAAAGGTTGGGTATAAGGCCTTCACTTGATGTTAATGGTATCTGGGGAGGTTATACTGACAAGGGGGCAAAAACAATCTTACCTGCAAAGGCATATGCAAAGATTTCTATGAGGCTGGTACCAAACCAGGACTCCTTAAAAATAGCAAAGCTCTTTGAAGAGCATTTTAAATCTATTGCTCCTGCAGGAGTAAAGGTAAAAGTGGAGTATCTACACGGAGGACAGGCATATGTTAGTCCTATTGACAGTGCTGAATATATAGCTGCAAGCAAGGCTATGGAAGAAGCTTTTGGTAAAAAACCAATACCGGTACGCAGCGGTGGCAGCATACCTATTATTTCAACCTTTGAGAAAACACTGGGTATAAAATCCATATTGATCGGCTTTGGCCTGGATGAGGATGCTATCCATTCACCCAACGAGAATTATCCGTTATTCAATTTCTTCAAAGGAATAGAAACCATACCGTTGTTTTATAAATATTACACTTTGTCATCTTAAGGGTACAGAAAGTAGGGGCTGTCTCATAAGTCCACCACCTCCCCCTGACGCTCCTTTGCTTCGACA
>CAZNYS010000053.1:0-23604 GCA_964577305.1 uncultured Rikenellaceae bacterium | reverse complement strand
AATTAATTATATTAAACCCATAACACGAAACCAGGAACCAGGGACTCAGTACCCAGCACCCAGTGCCTATCATCATCCTTAGTCTTAGCCTTAGCCTTATCCTCACATTGTCCGCCGTAGATAGGCGTGGATTTTAAATCCACGCCATCGAAGGTGGAGCCTCAGCCTCAGCCTGACAATTATCTGTATTCCTTTAAAAATTTATTCACATTCTTCTCAATACGCGCCTCCACATCTGAAATATCTGCCTTAACAAATTTATCACCTGTTATCTTCTCAAAGAGTTCGATATATCGTTCAGACACTTCCGTAACGAAATCATCGGTCATTTCCGGTACCTTTTGTCCGGGTTTTCCCTGGAAACCATGAGACATAAGCCATTCCCTCACAAACTCCTTTGAAAGCTGCTTCTGGGATTGTCCTTTGTCAAATCTTTCCTTATATCCATCAGAATAGAAATACCTGGATGAATCAGGGGTATGTATTTCATCAATCAGGTAAACTTCACCATCTTTTTTCCCAAATTCATACTTAGTGTCAACAAGTATAAGGCCATGCTCGGCTGCTATTTCAGAACCACGCTTAAACAATTCCATGGAATATTTCTCAAGCAATTCATATTCTTCTTCCGGCACCAATCCTTTTTTTAATATTTCGTCCTTTGATATATCCTCATCGTGCAGGCCCTGTTCTGCCTTTGTGGTAGGGGTAATTACTGGATTACTAAAATGCTGGTGTTCCTTCATCCCATCAGGTATAGGTATTCCACAAATGCTTCTGGCTCCTGATTTATAAGTACGCCAGGAACTTCCTGTCAGGTATGCTCTTACAATCATCTCAACAGGATAAGCCTCACATTTATGACCGAATGTAACGTTTGTATCAGGTGATGCAATCTTCCAGTTAGGGACAATATCAGAAGTGGCATCAAGGAATTTTGATGCTATCTGGTTTAATACCTGTCCCTTATAAGGAATTCCCCTGGGGAGCACTACATCAAATGCTGAAATACGGTCTGTTACAACCATCAACAGGTACTCATCATCAATATTATATACTTCCCTTACCTTACCGTGATAAATATTTTTCTGTCCCGGGAAATCGAAGTTTGTCTTTGTTATAGCCTGTGACATTTCTATTGTATGTTTTGTTTATTAAATATATGTCTATTTTACTGATGAGTTCCATATTCCCGCCTTTTGAGCCTGCTGGCGGATTCGACATACAGGCCGGATTCAGTGTAATCAGCTTAAATCAGTTTAATATGAGTCTCTCACCGCTCAGCTTTCTCCCCGTTCTCATCAATATCATAAGCTCTTACAATATCTTTCACCAGCTTATGCCTGACAATATCCCTTTCATCAAACTCTATAATGGATATACCCTCGATACCTTTCAATATTCTAATTGCCTGCAACAGCCCCGATTTTCGTTTATCCGGCAGGTCTATCTGGGTAATATCACCAGTCATAATAAACTTGGAACTCACACCCATTCTTGTCAGGAACATTTTAAGCTGGTTTATTGTTGTGTTCTGTGCTTCATCAAGTATTACAAATGATTGTTCCAGTGTTCGTCCCCTCATATATGCCAGTGGGGCGATCTGTATTGTTCCATCTTCAAGCCATGCTTCAAGTTTACGGAAATGTATCATATCCTTGAGTGCATCATACAGGGGCTGGAGATAAGGATCCAGTTTCTCCTTCATATCACCGGGCAGGAATCCCAGCCTCTCCCCCGCTTCGACCGCAGGCCTGGTGAGTACTATCTTTCTTACCTGTTTATTTTTCAACGCTCTTACAGCCAGGGCAATAGCTGTATATGTTTTACCTGTCCCTGCAGGTCCGATAGCTATCAGAAGGTCATTTACCTTATAATCCTCCACAAGGTGAAACTGATGGACAGTACGAGCCCTGATGGGTTTCCCACTTATATTAAATACCAGGTTTTCGTCCATTCCACCATTGCTTGAAGCTTTAACCATCTCTGGGTCAGAAAACAGTCTTTCCACATCCTCCTGCTGCAGCCGGTTATGTTTATCAAAAAAGTCGATAAGCTCATTTATTTTTATCTCAAACTTAGCAACTTCTTCTTCCTCACCAATGGCTTTGATCTCATTGCCTCTGGCAATTATTTTGAGTTTTGGGAAATAATTACGAATGTTGTCGATCAGTATATTATTTGTCCCGAAAAAAATTTGTGGGTCAATATCTTCTAATTCAATTATCTTTTCTATCATACACTCAAATAACCTTTTTAAGTAAAATACCTGTGTATTCTCAAAAAAAAACCTTAGGTTTGAATAATACAAAGTAACCTATTTTTTTTTACAAGAATATCATCTAGAGCATAAGTTTTTGAGGATGCCAGTAATTACTCTTACTACTGAATGGCAAGCATTTGATTATTATAATGGCATACTGAAAGGTAAGCTGACAAGTCTTTGCCCTGACACCATGATCATAGACAATGCCAGCGGCTTAAGTCCTTTTAACATACAGAAAAGTGCATTTGTCCTCAGGAACACTTTTGAGCATTACCCCGGTGGTTCCGTTCACATCATATGTGTGCAGTCTGAATACAGCGAAAAAAGTCCTCATATCATAGTTGAAGCAAAAGGTCATTTCTTTATTGGTGCAGATAATGGTATTTTTCATTTACTTCTGAATTCTGAACCTGACAGAATCATACAGCTTGGGCCAGGCAAGAATACTGGTAAAACAGATGAAGCCAGGGTATTTGCTGAAGCTGCGGCTACAATAATAAATAAGAAGGACTTTAAAAGTATTGGTACAGAAAAGAAGACAATCAGGGAAATGATCCCTTTCAGGGCAACTTTCGAAGAGGACGCTATTTCAGGAAGTATTATTTATATAGATACTTACGGGAATGCGATTTCAAATATCACATACGATTTATTTTCCAGGGTTTTCGATAATAAAAAGTTTAATATAGCTATCAGGTCCAACACTAATATCATTGATCACATAAGCAAGTCATATAACAGTGAATCAATAGGAGAGTTACTGGCAGTATTTAATTCCCTGGATTTACTTGAGATTGGCATAAATGGAACCAATGCCTCTGAATTGCTGAGCCTGCAGGTTGGTGATATAGTAAGGATCGCTACTCCGGGCAGCACTAAAAAGCCCGGAATGCTTTTTTAGATTATTACAAATGGAATCAGACAGAAGATTAACAGCATTTAAAGAATTACTGGATATCATGGACAGACTGAGAACAAGCTGTCCCTGGGATATGAAACAGACAAATGAATCATTAAGGAAATTAACGATAGAGGAGACTTATGAACTGGCAGATGCCATACTTAATAATGATGATAATGCAATTTGCAAAGAGCTTGGCGATCTGATGCTGCATATTGTGTTTTATGCACGCATCGGCTCAGAAAAGAAAAGCTTTGATATTGCCCGTGTTATTGAAGGCATAAACAGGAAGCTTGTTTACCGACATCCTCATGTTTTTGGAGACACTGAAGTAAAAAATGCAACGGAAGTGGAAGACAACTGGGAGAAGCTTAAATTAAATGAATCTGATAAATACAAACCGGTACTTTCCGGTGTGCCGAAATCCTTACCTGCAATGGTCAAAGCAAACAGAGTACAGGAAAAGGTTAGAGGTGTTGGTTTCGACTGGGAGGACCGAACACAGGTATGGGATAAGGTAGCTGAGGAATTAGAAGAATTGAAGGAAGAAATAGGCAAGGGTAACAGGAAGAAGATAGAATCAGAATTCGGGGATGTATTTTTCTCGCTTATAAACGCAGCACGACTTTACGAGATTGATCCCGAATCGGCTCTTGAGAGAACAAATAAGAAATTCATATCAAGATTTAACTACCTGGAAGAGAAAACTATACAACAGGGCAGGTCGCTTCGTGAAATGTCACTTGAAGAAATGGATCAAATATGGGAAGAAGCCAAAGACCTTGAATAAGCTGATTTATTTGTTCACAGGCCTTACCAATCTGAATCCTATATTATCATAGCCCTTATTCAGGTCAAAGCTTTTTATTCTGGAATATACAGTACATAACTCGTCCTTATCGACCCAGCTGCCACCCCTTATTACCCTTGATGTACCTTTCTCTGGTCCCTTGGGATTATCTGCCGGTGAGGCGGAATAATAATCTGCATCATATAGATCGTAGCACCACTCGCTTACATTACCCGACATATCATAAATGCCCAGGTTGTTAGGTTTGAGCTGACCAACTTTGTTCAGTCCTCTTCCGTCGGCCGCCAGCTCACAGGGGGCATCCTTGCTGTTCCGGTAGTACCATCCATATTCATCAAGATTACTCCCGCCGGCATAATTATTTGAACTGTTCCTTCCTCCCTTGGCAACAAACTCCCATTCTGCTTCAGTAGGAAGTCTTCCACCAGCCCACTCACAATACATACGTGCACCCTCCCAGCTAACAAGTATAACAGGGTAATTACCACAATCTTCTTTAATCTTGAAACTGCCACCCTCATAATAAATTGGCACCGTAAAACCTGTTGCCTCGTAATCCTCTCCATATACTTTAAGAAAATATACCGGGTGCCCGCTCAACATAACGATATCGCCGCCACCTTGAAATGTAATCTGACCAAGATGGTCATTCAGGAATTTGACATATTCCTCGTTAGTGACTTCGTATTTACCTATCATAAAGGAATCAACCCTAACCTGGTGAACCTGATTAACTGACCTGTCACCTTCCTCACTCCCCATTGAGAAGAAATTACCTTTTACTATTACCATCTCTGTTTTAATATATGGAATGAACTCGACTGGTTCTGCATACACGTAACCTCTTTCATTCCTGGTATATGCTCTGGCATAATATTTCCTTCCTGTTTCCAAGCCGGAAATTGTGTAACTATATACGCCGACATTACCTTTAACCACGGCATAATTATTATTTACCGTTGGACGGGGTACAGTATCCCATACTACTCCACGCTCGATAACAGCCAGTCCTCCATCATCTGTTACATTGCCCCTGATAGTAACAGATGAATAATCTAGATCACTTGCTCCGGCACTAACCACTTCAGCAATTCCTTTCTTGGTGAACAATAATAATTCATCTCCATATGATACACCTTCACTATTTATGGCATAAGCCCTCAAATAATAATTTGCGCCCGGATCCAGATTCTCTACTACATGATCAAATTTACCTGTACCCTTACCAAAGCTGGATACATTAGTATCAAAAGTCGGATTTCTAAGCATCGAATAGCATATACCGGCATCGGTCACTTCATGACCACCATTGTTAACAACCTCTATACTCATCTCAATTGAACTGACTGTTATCCTTCCCGGTGTACCTGTTTTTACAGTGGGCGGGCCTGTTGTCTCAAACTCCCCTGTCTTACCGTAACTTGTCTCAAACCTGTTTGTTCCGAATGCTCTGAAATAGTATTTTGTAAAAGGAACCAGACCATCCAGCTCAATTACGTAATTAGCAGCTCCGGGCCCATAACTCACATAATCATTAATATCTGGTTCAGGATTTTCAGAGTAGCATATACCGTATTTAATTAGTCTGTCACCTCCGTCCGTAATAAGCATACCTGAGGCATTGACAGTTTTTGAATGGATATTACTGACTTCTCCGGTTCTTACAATGGGGATACCATCGTTTGTCTTTATGCTTATATAATCACTATAGCCTGTGCCGGCTGTATTTGTTGAGTAAGCCCTTAAGCGAAGGTTGGTATCTCTTGGAAATCCTTCTATAATATCATCTGTTTTAAGTTCAGTATTATCAATTACTATTTTCTTTTCTTCAGTCCCTTCCTGAGCCGTAACGTAATATAAAATTCCTTTCTCATCTATCTTCAAACCACCTGTACTCGTTATTTTAAAAGTTGCTTTAACATAAGTTGCCCCTATATCGGATACTGCTAATTCACCAACTAAAGGATTGACACCTTTAATATTGACACTTAACAGCTTTTTTGAAACTTGTCTGTCAGCATCTTCAGCTGTAATACTTAAGGTGTACTTACCTGCATTCAATTCAGTAGTCTCCAGCTTGTATTTAAGTAAGCTGTCACTGCCTGAATAAAGTTCTTTATCATTAAGCATTACTCTAGATGAAACCAGTTCTTCGCTGTCGTCGGTAAATCTGATCTCAAGATCCAGTAAGTCGCCATGGGAAATATTTATTGTATCAGATGGAAGGTTAGTTACAATTCCAGGTGGAGTATTCTTACATCCTGCAAATAATACTGAAAGCGTTACCAACAAAATAAAAGCCTTTAGATAAAAAGTAGAATGATTCATTGCTTAAGTAATTGGTTAATTTATAGCTTAAAGTTAATCATTAAATTTTGTACAGGTCAAAACAAATTTATGAAAAAGAATGCAATTAATCCAGTAAGTTAGCATATTGATTACTAAGTGATCTAAAAATAGCTGACAGCTCATCATATCTTTCATATGCATCTTTCCCTGGTTTTTGATCAGACCTGCTTATCATGGAATACAGGTACATTATTTGTTCTGATAGCATAGGCTGGGGATATCTCATATCTTTCATTGTTACCAGTTTAGACTTTATATCACGCATTTCTTCCTTTATTTTGCGTTCTTTTCTGCTCTCTTTAACCTGTTCCTTATTGTTTCCCTCTTCAGGCTCCAGTATTTCATTTACCTTTGCAATCAGGTTGGATGTTTCCCTATCTAAATCCACCACTTTCATGCATAGATCATACTGTTCTTTATAATCTGAAAAAGTCATCCCGTTTTCGATAATCCTGGGATCGGGCAATACATCAAACCCTGTAAGTTGTCTTTCATCATTTACTATAAGTTCGGCTGTGTATCTTGTCGGTACAACTGCCGGTCCACGGAACCGCCTTCTGACCTCATTTACAGGCAACTCGACATCTACATTCAGATCCCATAACAAGCGGTGAAACCCCTGAGAAACGTCTCCTGTAAGAGTATTTATATGTTCTCCACTGCTGTTTTTTATTTCAATTACAGCAGATGATACTTTGGATGGAAGGAAATAGTCAAGATATAATCCTCGTCTCTCAGGTGATCTGAAAGCATCCAAAGGATTAAATAAAATGACCCGGTCATTATTATCTTCAGGATTAAATTCATGAAGTGGGCTTATGTTATCAATTATCCAGAATGAACGGCCCATAGTTGAAAGTATGAGGTCTTTCCTGTAAACCTTAATATCCGTTACAGGCACATCGGGCAGGTTTTGCTGCAGTGTATACCACCTGGTACCATCATCAAACGAAACAAATACACCATGCTCTGTGCCTGCAAAAAGCAAACCTTCGCGATCAGGATCTTCCCTGACCACTCTTGTGGGACAATCTGGCGGAATACCATTTGAACCATCTGTCAGAAGAGTCCATGTAGCACCATAATCCTTTGTCCTGAAAATATATGGTTTCCAGTCATCGAGCAGATACCTGTAAATAGCCACATAAGCCTTCGCCGGATCATGCGGTGATGCTTCTATAGTTTGCACCCTGCCACCGGGAGGCAGGCCAGGCGGGGTAATTTTTTCCCAGTGGTCACCACCGTCCGTTGTTATATGGATAGGGCCATCATTGGCGCCTGTCCATATCACACCCTGTTCCAGCGGTGATTCAGCTATAGCATATATTGTACTGTAAAACTCTTCACCTGTAATATCCCTGGTAATGGGTGATCCGGATATTACCTGTTTATCAGGCTCAAAGGCAGTGAGGTCGGGTGATATTGTTTCCCAGGTGATGCCATCATCACGTGT
Organism: uncultured Rikenellaceae bacterium; assembly: GCA_964577305.1. Taxonomy (GTDB): domain Bacteria; phylum Bacteroidota; class Bacteroidia; order Bacteroidales; family VadinHA17; genus UBA9300. Next base: position 15,824 of record CAZNYS010000053.1, on the reverse strand, counting down.
AACATGCACATACTGCGAACAGTGATATACCACATCCGGATCGTGTGGTGATACTATAATAGGAGCCACCCTCTGGAACCTGTACTTCAGGTCAGCAGGATTATGACCATACATATTAGACGCGCCAACATAATACTGTTTTTCCTGTCCGGTTATTTTATTATAAACTCCGAAGCGTCCTTTGCAGTTTGAATATACAATATTATGATTACCCGGCTTCGGTACTGCAGGTCCTGTTTCGCATCCTCCCACATCCATAATCTGGCTATTCCTGACTGACCATGCTGCCTTACCGGGTATTGCCAGAGTACTGTTATCCTGCTGACCTGCATACAGCCAATATGAAAATTGATCATCCACATTTACCTGGTACAGTTCAGCCGTGGGCTGGTTATCCTGTGTTGACCATGAATCACCTCCATCAAGGGTGATATTGGCGCCACCATCATTAGACTGTATGAATATATCAGAATTTGAAGGATTGATCCACATATCATGATTGTCACCATGCGGGGTCGACTTTCTTGTCCATGATTTACCTCTGTCCCCCGACCTGTAATAGCCGGTTGAATTCACGTATAATACATCCTGATCTGTAGGATCAACATCAATATTGGTATAATAAAACGGACGATCAATCAAATATTCTTCCTTACTCAGCAGTACGAAACTGCCTCCTCTGTTATCAGAAAAGTACACTCCACTCTGGTCATTTTCTGCCTCAACCAGGACATACAGGTTATCAGGGGCAGCTTTACAAACTGCCAGGTCGCTCTTACCCACGACACCTGATGGCAGATCTTTTTCAAGCTTCTCCCATGTATTGCCGGCATCGGTTGAGCGATAAACGCCCCCTTCATCTGATCCTGAGATTATGGTCCATGGCTTTCTTCGTACTGTCCATGCAGAAGCATATATAATATCTGGATTTCCAGGGTTTAATTCAATATCGCATACACCTGTTTCATCTGATATAAAAAGCACTTTTTCCCATGTTTTTCCACCATCGGTTGTTTTAAATATCCCTCTTTCAGAATTTGGCCCAAAGGGATTACCTATGGCAGCAGCATAGCACATATCAGGCTTATCAGGGTGTATCACCAGGGCACCAATCTGGCCAGCCTTCTCCAGCCCTATGAATCTCCATGTTTGTCCTGCATCATCAGAACGGTACATTCCTTTGCCCAGTATAACATTACTCCTGATACCGTCTGATCCTGTACCAACATAAACAATATCCGGATCAGACTGCGCCACTCTTATGGAGCCTATTGACCCGATTTTAAAAAATCCATCTGATACATTCTCCCAGGTTATACCGTAATTTGTTGTTTTCCAGACTCCTCCACCGGTGGAGCCCATGTAGAAAACAGATGGTTGCGATTCTACTCCAGCAACTGCAGTTACGCGTCCGCCCCGGTAGGGACCAACCATCCGGTATTGCATATCACGGAATGTTTCTTCAAATGAAAAATCCTGGCCCGTAATCAGGGAGGAAAGAGAAATAAATAAGAATATTAATAAGTTTTTCATCCTGTTTTGCTTTAGAGAATCCAAGTAGAGGCGCAAGATCTTGCGCCTCTACTTGGTTTTCTTGTTCTTTGAGGCACCGGCCGGGGAGGAAACCTTAGATTTAGCAACAGGTTCCTTTTCGTCCCTGGTCTTCTCTAAGCTGGGAGCCTCATTTTCTTTCGCTTCCTCTTTCTCCAGCATATCCAGTGAATGCAAAATATTATACCACTGGATTATCTTTTTAATATCAGAGACATAAACCCTTTCCCTGTCATATTCAGGTATTAGTTCACTGAAATAGTCTTTCAGTTCTTCTGGCGATGACTTATGGTTAATAGATGCAGCACCATTTTCTTTTTCATAAATCTTATCAAAAACCTCAGCAAGTGGCACCTCTTCCGTATCAGTAAAAACTGAAATATCCTCAAGTGAGCTTACCCTGGCTGCGCCATGGGCCGATGTTCTTTTACCCGTTTCGAGATGTTCAACTATTACTGCATTTTTCCCCTGTGCAATAAACTTATATAATCCTGGTGATCCGGCAATTGCCAGCAAGTCTTTAAGAACCATTTGTATTGTTTTTCAGATTAATACTATTTATTATCATGACATATTCCTGCTTTTCTTTATTTGCTCATATGCTTCATTAACCTTCTTGAATTTTTCATTGGCAATCTCTTTGAAATCGTCTCCAAGGTGACTTACCATATCGGGATGATATTTCCTTGCCATCCTCCTGTAAGCTTTTTTCACTTCTTCATTGCTTACCCCGGGATCGATCTCAAGTATTTTATAATAGGCATCTGCAGAAGGTATAAACATATTCTTAATTGACTCCCTGTCCTTTTCTGAGATATTAAGATAAGATGCTATTGATTCAATGGTCCTGACCTCTCGTTTATCGATATGTCTGTCTGATACAGATATTCCGTAAAGCATATGTATCAGCTGCAAACGCGATGAATATTCCATATTCCTGCTTATCTGCCGGCACACATCAGCAACAGGAATATCCTGTTTAAGCAGATCCCTGAGCATAAGTAAGGCCTCATTGGCTGTTTCACTACCAAACTGGTTCCTGAAAAAATTCTTAACATAATCAAGTTCTGACTTTACCACTTTCCCGTCAGCTTTCATTACTGCTGCAATAAGCACGATAAGGCTAAGGGCAAAATCTCCTGCTGTAGTATTATATTTCTGTCCCCTGAAGCTGGCAGTAGTTGCACTCTGACGCGGACCATCAAACACTGATCCAACTGCAAATCCCAGGAGAGCACCCAATGGACCACCGAAGAACCATCCCAGACCACCACCAATCCATTTAGCATATTTCCCCATAATCTTATTTATTAAGATAAAGTAATATACTATTATGTATTTCTATTACTTTTGGAATAATCATTATATTATCTGAATTATTAATGTAAAAATCAGACCGTTTAATCATTTCCTCATCTGATATTTGATTTTTCACTCTTTCCATTACCTGCTCACGGCTCATTTTATTTCTCTTCATAACCCTGAATATCCGCTCTTCCAAGGGTGCAATAACAGCCAGTATCTTATCAACATGCTCTTCAGCACCTGCTTCAAACAGAATAGCAGCCTCAAAAATAACATAATCAGAATATTGCTTTTTACACCATTTCTTGTACTTAGAAAAAACCAGCGGATGTACCAGCCTGTTCACACTTCCAAGGAGGGAACTATCATTAAAAATTATTGATGCCATTTTCGTACGGTCCAATTCACCCGAGGCATAAAGGTCTTCACCAATAAGATTATATAGGTCACCCCTCAATTGAGTGTTTGTATCCATTATTATACGGCTCTCATCATCAGCGGAAAAAACAGGTACACCAAGAACGTTAAAAGTCTTGCAAACTGTAGATTTACCACTGCCTATACCACCTGTGACACCTAACCTGAATATCATTTCTTTTCAACAATATATTCGACCTGTTTGGGATTGTACCTGACATTACTTATGAAAGCAGGCAGATTTACCAATTCAACTGTCAGTCTTTCAACTTTTCTTACATCGAGGTCTTTCATATCAACCACCGCTTCGAAAGGTATTTCCTGCATCCTGTCATAATCGCTTAACGCGATATTGAAATGAATACTTACCATATCCGGGAACAATTTTACATCAGCTGTATCAGGCTTATTGAGTATCCTGACAGGTATATCAATTATTTCCTCTGTAAACCGTTCAACAGGTACTGTTATTTCTGCTTTCTTATGTGATATCCCAACTTTACGAATAGATGCAATGTCAATATTGCGGGTAATTTTTTCATTAACCTGGTTATATTCATGATATTCAGTTTTAACGTACTCAATTGTATCAACTACTGCCTTTGGTCCTGATATTTCAACTGAATCAGGATCAGATACAATATTACCGTTCATCATAAATTGTCTCTGGAGATTTACTTTTATATCAGGTTTGACAGGTACTTTTTTCCTGATCACCTTATCAAAAACAAAATTAAGTGAGTCAGGGAAAACTGAATTAATATCAAAATCGCTTCTGATTTGTTTAATGAAAGATTCCCTCAGATCATATGAATAGATAAAGAATTCCAGCTCTGATTCATCATCTCTGACGGAAAGACCTGAATTTTTAACATCTATTACGAGAGGTGTTTTATTGCCACTGATCTTGGCTTTTAAGACTGAATAACCCGGACCCTCCACTTCGAGGCTCAGTTTATCAGGCAATTCATTTACCAGGGCAAGGTTTTCCGGAAAATTAATATACCTTACGGGGAAATTTACTGACCCTGTAATATTCTTGCTCAGCGCATTAATGAACCAGAAGATAAATGAAAGCAGCAGGAAGAAGGAAAAAACTGCAACGTTTCGGTTAAACAGCTTCTTCTTAACTATCCTGATTATTTTTTTCAGGTTTTTTCCAGAGCTTTCTTCTGGGTCCATAAGCCTCTCAATTTAGATTACCAGGTACCTATCTTTTTTGCTCAATATCACTTGAATCTTTCAGAACAGCACTTTTGTCGATCTTTAAAAGAACATTATTCCCCACATCAACGGTTATAGTATTATCTTTTATATCTGTTATTTTTCCGTATATCCCACCTGTGGTTATAATCTTATCACCTTTTTTCAGTGAGCTCCTGTAATTACTCAATTCCTTTTGTTTTCTCACCTGGGGTCTTATCATGAAGAAATAGAAGATCACAAAAACCAGTATCAAAGGTAAGAATGTGACCAAAGGATTCTGACCTTCTGGTGTTGGTCCCATTAAATACAAAAACGCAAAATTATTCATAATTAAATATTAATTTTTAGTTATTACTTCTGCTTTTATTTTTAGTATTACGACAGGACTTCTGGCATTTGACCTTATGGCAATTGTTTTGTTCTGAGTCCCATTCCTGAAGGAGCTGTCAAATACCACTTCCACCATGCCCTTGCCCCCCGGTGGGACCGGTTTATCATCAAATTTCGGAACGGTACATCCACAACTCGTGGTAGCCGAGGTAATTAAAAGATCTGCATCACCTTTGTTTTCAAAGGTGAATATACATGCTGCCTTCTCACCCTCCTCAATCTCACCGAAATCATGTACCATCTGTGAAAACTCTATCACAGGGATGTCATCACTGTCATAATTAAGTTTATCCTGCTGCGATAAACTGTTTTTACATGTGCATAAGCCAGCAGTTAATACGACGGATATCATTAACAAGTTTATGCTTTTATTTTTTGTCTTCATCTGTCAATTCTTCAAAGCCGGGTTCCCCGATCAGTCCTCGTCCTTTTTTACTGAACATTTTCTTCTCCTTTATCTCTCTAACTATCTTATCGAGGATTCCATTTACAAAGGTACTGCTTTTTGATGTGCAGTAAAACTTGGCTATTTCAATATACTCATTAAGGCTAACTTTAACAGGTATTTCAGGAAATTCCATTATTTCTGTTATAGCAAGCTGCATAACCAGTGTGTCCATCAATGCAACGCGTTCAATCTCCCAATTTGTCGTATTACTGTCGATTAGTTCCATTAAAGTATCAGAATTCAGTATCGTTTTCCTCAGCAATGTCTTTACAAATATTTCATCTTCATCTGACCTGTACAATGGCATAAGACTGTGATCATCTTCTGTTGATTCCTTGAACTGCCTTATTGTTTTATCAACCATTATAGATACAAAATCCAGGTCGTCGTTCCAGTATACACTTTTCTCTTCAAGTACTGACTCAAGTTCTTCCGATTCCATAAGTATAAGATCAAACAACCGTGCAACAAACTTTTTATCTTCTGCATAGCTGCTCTTCCCACTGCCCATATATTCTTTATATATATCTGAATCTTTCAGTATGTTATAATACTTCCTGGGTAATTCAATATAATCTCTCCATGAAAGCCCTGTTTTCTTTGAATAGTTTTTCAGTTGCTGATTAACAGACAGTTGCTTAACAAGTCTGTTATCAATTAATTTTGTATTTGGATTCAGGTCCTCATTTGTAGGGATTTTCTTCTGCCTTGCTATCTCGATTTTTTCCTCTGCAACATCTATAATTTCAATAATCAGTAACAAAAGGAGGTGATAAAGGTCATAACTCTTTTTCAGGCTAAGTAATAACTCTTTCTCTGCTGATTCAAGGCTGTCCCCCTTCTTCCTGTTAAAGGCATATAAAACAAGCAAAGCTTTAATACGTAATAATCTCCTGCTTATCATCTGAAAAGAACACTAAATATTTGAGTGCAAAAATACTCTTTTTCTGCTTCAGACAAAACTGTAGCAGACAATTCAGACCATTAGTTCCGTATTTTGATATATGAAAATATTTGTTACATTTGACAGCATAATATGAATTCCAAACTAAATTTAGCTCTATGAAGGAAGAGAATGAAGCCAAAGCGAGTGAGTTAGGCAACAACAAGGAAAATGAATCAAATGGGCGTGAAGAGGTTTACACAAAGATTATAAGAGCAGGAAACAGAACCTATTTCCTGGATGTTAAATCAACGCGCAAGAATGACCTTTACCTGACTATTACCGAGAGCAAAAAGAGGTTTAATAAGGACGGGAAATTCTTTTATGAAAAACACAAGCTTTTCCTTTATCAGGAAGATTTTGATAAGTTCAGTGACGGACTTGAGGATGTATTCTCTTTTATAAGAAATTCGGATACCTCAGAAGCATCTGATGCAGATAAAATTGAGAATAAAGAGTCAGTTGACGCTGTTGAAAAGGAACCTGAGAATACTGAAAAGGAAGATGAGTCTAAAACAACAGACGAGTTCATAAACGTTGAATTTGAGGATCTCGGTGAAAAGTAAATATATTAACTAACTTTTCCTGACTGCTTCCCGGCAGGCATTTTTTATAAAGCATGGTTGATTATCTTTTACTGGCTCTTGCTATTGTTTTGATGATCATTGGTATTATTGGATGCTTAGTACCCGTTTTACCAGGGCCACCCCTCAGTTTTATAGGCTTACTTATTCTGCATTTTACCGAATTTGCTGAATTCAGGATTAACCTCCTTATTATACTGGGGGTGATTGCGGTTGTTGTAGCAGTATTTGATTATATTGTCCCCATCTGGGGCACAAAAAAATTCGGTGGAACCAAATATGGTATAAGGGGTGCTACTGTTGGATTACTAATAGGCTTGTTTTTCGGCCCGCCAGGTATTATAATAGGACCTTTCATTGGTGCAGTCGTAGGTGAGCTTATTTACAAGGATGATTTCAGATATGCCATGCGAGCCGGTTTAGGCAGCCTCATTGGTTTTATGGCAGGCATAGGCCTGAAACTGGCAACCTCCCTCATTATTACTTTCTACTTCATCAGAGGATTCTTTGTGTAGAGACGCAAAATTTTGCGTCTCTACAAATAGGTGTTATATTTTTTAACTACATTCCCAGTGTAGCTACCATTACCGCCTTTATTGTATGCATCCTGTTTTCGGATTCATCAAAAACTAATGAATGCTCTGATTCAAATATATCATCAGTCACTTCCATACCGTTAAGCCCATATTTCTGGTAGATCTGTTCACCTATCTTTGTTTCTCTATTATGAAATGCCGGCAGGCAATGAAGGAATTTCACATCAGGATTACCCGTTTTGTCAATAAGTTTTTTATTGACCTGGTATGGTTTAAGAAGATTTATCCTTCTCTCCCATACTTCTTCAGGTTCTCCCATCGATACCCACACATCAGTATATAAAAAGTCAATTTCTTTCACTGCATCATCAACATTGTCGGTAATTTTTATCCTTGCCCCTGTTTTTGATGCTATCTCCATACAGGCATCCACCAGTTCATCTGAGGGCTGCAGCTCTTTGGGTGCTGCAGCCCTGAAATCCATGCCCATTTTGGCTGCTCCAACAAGGAGTGAATTACCCATATTATTCCTGGCATCACCCAGGTAGCAGAAACTTATCTCGTTCAATGGTTTATTGGAATGTTCCATCATGGTCATAAAGTCTGCAAGGATCTGTGTTGGGTGGAATTCATTTGTAAGGCCATTCCATACAGGTACACCCGAGTACTTACCAAGTTCTTCAACTATATCCTGGCCAAATCCCCTGTACTCAATACCATCATACATACGGCCAAGCACTCTTGCAGTATCTTTCATTGATTCCTTATGACCGATCTGGGATCCCGTAGGCCCGATAAATGATACATGTGCCCCCTGGTCAAGGGCAGCCACTTCGAAAGCACATCTTGTCCTCGTTGATGTCTTTTCAAAAATAAGTGCAATATTTTTACCTCTAAGCCGGTGTTGCTCAAGGCCTGCGTATTTTGCTTTCTTAAGCTCAACTGCCAGGTCAAGTAAAAACCTGATCTCACCTGGTTCAAAATCCAGTAGCTTTAAAAAATTCCTGTTTCGTAAATTGTAAGCCATACTTATTTATTATTGTTGAATTGTTTGAGTGTTTAATTGTTTAGAAGTTTAATAGTTTAATAGTAGTTTAGTTATCTATTCATAATGGACTTCGTCGAGCTCGCCCCGAATTCTCGGGGCTCGGTTCGTCATTCATAATTCATAGTTATCTTTGTGCCATATCTTTTGTCTTCAAGTTTAAACGCTTCAGTTATAACACTTTTCATGCCACCTGACCTGATAAAATTTAATGATGCCTCAATCTTGGGAGCCATACTACCTTTTGAAAACTGCCCTTCGTTAAGATACTTAAGAGTATCATTATAGTCAATATATTCCAAAGCTTTCTCTCCCGGTTTCTTATAGTTTAAATAAACAAACGGTACATCAGTTAAAATATAAAACTCATCGGCTCCGATGTCTGATGCCAGCAATGATGAAGCCATATCCTTGTCAATTACAGCTTCTGCAGGCCTGATATCATTATTTTCATCAATATATACCGGTACTCCTCCACCTCCTGATGCGATAACTATATTACCCTGCCTGGCCAGGTATTCAATTATTTTTTCGTTCATTACCCTTATAGGTTTTGGAGAGGGTACAACCCTGCGGTAACCTCCATGAGCTTTTACTTCCTTTTTGAAGATCCACCCTTTGGTTTTGTGTAACTGATCAGCAGAAGCCTTATCATAAATCTTACCTACTCTTTTCTGGGGATCGGAAAAAGCTGGATCGTCTTTATTAACCACAACCTGTGTTACAATGCAGGCAACATTCTTCTCTATACCATATTTATTCATGACATTACGAAGCATTCGTTCTATCATATAACCAATGCCGCCCTGGGTATCAGCAACACAAACATCCAGGGGCATTTGAGCTATATTATACAATTGTTCCCCGGCATCATTTTTCATTAGTATGTTACCAACCTGTGGACCATTACCATGTGTTATCACAAGATCATAACCTTCCTTAATAAGATATACGAGGTTTTCAAGAGTATCTGTGGTATTCTGTTCCTGCTCCTCAATAGTGCCAATCTGGTCACCCCGCAAAAGGGCATTTCCACCCAGTGCAACAACAGCCAGTTTTTTCATCAGTGATAAATTATAGACCTGTTATTCACATTAATATTTCCTCATCATGAGGAAAACACAAATCTATAATATTTAGCTTAAAAATCATGCCCGGAAATATAAAAAGAGTAAACCAAATCAAATAAACCATATATCCTTACTCATTATAAAACCATTTGGCAGTTACTTTTAAAAAAATTATTACATTTACCTCCAATTTGAAAAACTAATTCGTATTCCGGGTGAGATATAAAGTTTTTGCGTATGTATTTTGTATGATCCTGGTTGGGCTTTCCGGCTGTATTAAATCTCCTCTGAAATCGATTGATGAAGGTGAGATACATTATAAAATCACCTTTCAGAACAGGAATGCTGTACTACCTGACGAGCTTATGCCAAGCAGTATGGTTGTTAAGTTCAAGGATAATAAAACACTTATGGAGATAACCTCTCCTATAGGTAATAATGGAGTATTTATTATTTCAGAGCCTGACAAGAACCAGATGCAAACCATTATAAGGGTACTGGGTATGAAATACTACTACATGGGAACAACTGATGAAATACCTCCAGGGATAAACCCAATGAATAACATGGATCTTGAGACTACTAACCAGGTATCAAAAATCCTTGATCTTAAATGCAGGAAAGCCATTGTCAAAATACCAGAGAAGGACTTTACCTATGAACTATGGTATACTGAAGAAATTGATATTAAAAATCCAAATAGCTACAATCCTTTTAAAAATATTGACGGGGTTCTCATTAATTTCTTTTTCATGATGGGTGATATCATAATTGAATTTGAAGCTGAAGGTATTTACCTGCGTTCAATACCGGATAAAGCTTTTGAAAGAGGAGAAAATTTCAGGAGGATTGACCGCAAGTCTATGGACGATCTTATAGCAAGCATGATGAGCCTCTGATACAATCCACACTATTTCTTCATCAACATAAAATTACTACCTTTATCACACTAAAAACGGGTGATTTAAAGTTTGAATTTAATAAAAATAATTATCCAGTTCATACTGATATGCACGGATGAAAAAGAGAAACAAGAAAGTCAGTAAATCGAGAAAGAGAGATAATCCGGAAAAGAAAACCAGGTATTCTGTTTTCAGGGATGAAAGGATCAAATTTATTACCGGCCTTCTGATAACAGGTTTTTCGGTATATCTTTTTTTTGCATTTATAGCTTATCTGTTCTGGTGGAAAGCTGACCAGAGTTTTGATGCAGCAGGCGTAATATCAGGAGCAGAGATACAGGTTAAGAACTGGTCGGGTAAAAGCGGCGCCTGGTTTGCTGATATTTTCATCAATAAGGGTTTTGGCCTGGCTGCTTTCTTTATCCCCATCATACTGGCAGCCATTGGTTTGAGGCTGCTCCATATAAGAAGAATAAAAGCTTTCAGGATCAGCAGGGACCTGGTCCTGGGTACTATAATACTATCAGTCATCCTGGCTTATATTTTCGGTCATGCCAACGGTATGTTTGGCAGCGGTCCGGGAGGAGCACACGGTTATTATGTAAGCCGTTGGCTTAATGCTTTCATGGGAAAACTGGGTACAGGGATATTACTGCTGATTATACTTATATCTTACCTGGTTCTTGTTTTTAATATCAGGCCTTCACTGAAGAATATACTATCATTCATACCATGGTCCAAAAAAGTAGACTATGAGCAGCCCGGGAGTGCTGAGCCTGGTTCTGATTTTAAGATACACAGGCCGGGAGACGATGAAATTATTATTGATGAGGAGGATGGTACCACTGCAGGCGGTACGGCAGTGGAAGATAATGAGCAGGACCTGATACCTGAAGAGAAGGTGCCCGGCGGTCCCATTATAAAAGAGGTAATACCCGGAGAAGAAAATAATGGGGTGACAATATCTATTACCAAAGCACTGGCAGATGACCAGCTTTCAGAGGAAGAAATGGAAAGACTGAAAGAGAGTTATGATCCGCGGCTGGATCTTTCAGGTTTTAGAATGCCTCCTGTAAGTCTGCTTGATGACCATAGATCCGAAACAGGCTTTGATGATTCTGAAATAATAGAGAAAAAAGAAACCATAGTAAAGACACTGCTTGATTATAATATAGAGGTAAGACATATATCTGCCACCGTTGGTCCCACTGTAACTTTATATGAAGTGGTACCTGAACGAGGAGTTAGAACAGCCAAGATCAAGTCACTTGAAAATGATATTGCCCTGAGTCTCTCGGCTTTCGGTATCCGTATCATAGCCCCAATACCAGGCAGAGGTACCGTTGGCATTGAAGTACCCAATAAGAATCCTGAAATGGTATCAATGAAATCGCTTATCACGACAAAATTATTTCAGGACAGTAAATATGAGCTGGCTATTGCCCTGGGCCGTACAATAACTAACGAACTCCTGATGTTTGACCTGCAGCAGATGCCTCACCTTCTGGTTGCAGGTGCTACAGGCCAGGGTAAATCAGTAGGCCTAAACGTAATTATTACCAGTCTGCTATATCGCAAACACCCTGCAGAGATCAAATTTATAATGGTTGATCCGAAGATGGTTGAACTGACCCTCTATAATAAAATTGAAAAACATTACCTGGCCAAATTGCCTGATACTGATGATCCCATTATTACAGAAACACAAAAGGTTGTTTATACCCTCAATTCACTCTGTATTGAAATGGATATGAGGTACAGACGGCTGCGAAAAGCAAAGGTTAAATCGATAAAGGAGTATAATGAGGTGTTTACTAAAAGAGGGCTAAACCCCGAGCATGGACATAAATATATGCCATATCTCATTCTTGTTATCGATGAATTCGCTGACCTTATAATGACTGCCGGAAAAGAAATTGAAGGACCCATTCAAAGATTATCACAACTGGCCCGGGCAGTAGGTATACACCTCATAGTAGCCACACAGAGACCATCAACAAATATTATAACCGGAACAATTAAAACCAACTTCCCGGCAAGGCTGGCATTCAGGGTTTCATCATCAATTGATTCACGTACCATACTCGACAGCACAGGAGCCGAAAAGCTTGTTGGACGGGGCGATATGCTTATATATAATGGCACTGAACTGATACGTGCCCAGTGTGCATTTATTGATACACCTGAACTTAACAGGATAACTGAATTCATAGCATCGCAGCAGGGATATACCGAAGCATACATACTACCGGAATATGTTAGTGACACTGATGACAGCTTCCAGGAAGTCGATCTCAGAAAAAGAGACAGCTTGTTTGATGAAGCTGCACGGCTGGTGGTACATACACAACAGGGATCAACATCTCTGATCCAGAGAAAAATGTCACTTGGATATAATCGCGCAGGACGAATAGTTGACCAGCTTGAGGCAGCAGGTATCCTCGGACCTTATGAAGGAAGTAAAGCGAGGGAGGTACTGATCACTGATATGGTTAGTTTGGAACAGATTTTGCGTGGATTAGAATAAAAAAACGATGAGAAGTATTATTACATCCATACTCCTTATACTCTCGTGTTCTCTGAATGCACAAAAAGATCCTGTGGCCACGGAAATCCTTAATAGATTCTCAGATGCTGCACTGTCAGCACCTGCAATATACATGAAGTTTTCACTCAGGGTACATGATAAAGTTGAGGAGACAACACAGGAGTCTGATGGACAAGTTGTTATAAAAGACAATATGTATAAGCTGGAATTACCTGATAATATTATCTGGTATGATGGAGCCGCAACATGGACTCTTTCTCCCGAGGTAAAGGAAGTAACAGTAACAGTGCCTGGACCTGAAGATAATGCTTTCCTGACATCACCTTCAAGCCTTTTCGATTTGTATAAGGAGGACTTCAAATACAGGCTTCTGGAGGAATCACCAAAAGGAAGTGTTATAGACCTTTATCCGGAAGATCCTTCAGATGTTGATTTCAGCATAATAAGACTGGTGATAGATAAACAATACAGGCTCATATCGGTAGAATATCGCAGGAAAGATGGTATTGATCTATACGTTGATATAAATGAATACAGCCTCATAGAAACATATCCCACCAGCTTTTTTACCTTTGATCCCTCCAGATACCCCGATGTTGATATAATCGATATGAGATAGTTACTTCTTCTCCCCCGGATATGAAATCCTGGCGTGATAAATAGTGTTAAGCCTGCTTACAAACGTTTCCTTTATCCGCGATATATCTCTGAATGTAATAGGAGCAAGGGTAAACTGACCTTCCTTCATCTGGTTATCGATTATATTGTCTACCAAGGTTCTGATAGTATCTTCACTGTATTCTTTCAGGCTTCGTGACGATGCTTCAACTGCGTCGGCCATCATCAGGATAGCCTGTTCTTTTGTAAACGGTTTGGGGCCAGGATAAGTAAATTCACTCAGGTCAATATCCCGGTCAGGGTACTTATCTTTATACTGCCTGTAGAAATAGTAAGCCTTGGTGGTTCCCTGGTGCGTTCTGATGAAGTCAATTATCTGCTGCGGAAGACCATATTTCCTGGCCAGGTCAAGACCTTTCCTTATATGCCCTATAATTATTTCTGCACTTCTCTCTGGTTCAAGATTATCGTGTGGATTAAACTGTTCTGATTGATTTTCAGTGAAATATTCTGAGCCTGATACTTTTCCAATGTCATGATAAAGTGCCCCTGCCCTGATAAGCAATGGATTGGCTCCGACAACCCTGGCACCTTCCTCTGCCAGGTTCGCTACCTGCATGGAATGTTGAAATGATCCGGGTGCTTCTTCTGCAAGCTGCCGCAATAAAGGCTGGTTTGTGTCAGATAACTCAAATAAAGTTGCATCAGAAAGGAAACCAAAAGTTTTTTCGAAAATATATATAAGGGGATAACTCAACAGTATAAGAACTGAATTTCCTGCAAACCATGCATAGTTCAACCAGTCAATTTTACTGACATCACCCTCCTGTATAATACCAATTCCAAAGTATACAAGAGATAAGGTCAGGAATACCATGGAAGCAGAAAAGAAGAGCTTGCCCCTCCTGTAAGTATTGGTAAGTGTAAATATGACCACTACCCCACCCAGGAAATTAAGAAAAATAAATTCAAACGAATTTGGAACGATAAAACCTGTAATCATCATTGTAACAAGAAGAATGAACAAAGCCAGCCTGGGATCATAAAATGTCCTGATTATAATTGGTATTATGGCAAATGGTATCAGGTAAACACTGATCTCGGGTAACATGATCACTATCCTGGTCAGTGCAACAAATACAATCAGGAGGATAAGAATAAAAAGAGTTTTTTGGAACGAATCAAGCACCTCCATCCTGAAATGATACAGGAAGAGAAAAAGAATAAGGAAACAGGCACTTACAATCAATACCTGGCCAAGAATAAATAACCATGAATTATAAACTCCCACCCTTTCGCCATATTCCTGTCTGAAAGACTCTAAGACCCTGAATCGCCAATCGTTAACCAATTCGCCCCTCGAAATTATCAGTTCCCCTTTTTGTACCAACCCCCTGGTAAGACTTATATCCTTTGTTATATTATCCCTTTCTGCATTTGACTTTACTTCATTATAACTTACATTGGGTTTAAGAAAATCGCCAAGACTTATTGCACTGAGGAATTCAAATACACGCAAATTAACATTATCAGATATTTCGTTCTGTAGTTCAAGTCGTTTATTCCGTACAAATTCATATGCCTCTTTATGAGTGAAGAGATCCTTAATAAGAACTTCTTCTGCAATATTTCCCTTAACCAGCATTATGCTTTTGTTCTGACCAAGTAAACCTTCTGTAAATTCGTTTCGTTCATATATTCCGGTTTCGTATGCCTCATCAAGTATCGATGCAAGGCTAATACGTATCATTTCATAATCAGATGCCGAGAGTTCATTCCCTGTACCAGCATTGCTTAGCCTCAATTCATTAAAATAGGCATTGAAATTGTTTAATTCATAGTTTACCAGTAGTGTATCATAATTAAAAAAGGCACTGAAAGAAACTAGCATACTGTCTCTTTCCCTGCTCAGTTCAGCTTCAGTCTTGTAAACAGGAAAATCCATTGGAGCAATTAATACTTCGTGCATCCAAGGCCTGCCCTTCTGGTATTCATACCTGAATTTCCCCTCCCGGGGCAATAAATAAGTAACCAGTACTATAGATAATCCAAATAAAATACCCAGGTAAATATTCTTATTCGATTTAGACCACAAATCTGTTATTGACATTTTCCTATATTAAACAATTATCTGATTCTCAATAATAATTGCAAAAATAAGGTAATTTTCAAAATAAACGATAGAAAGGGGTAAAGTGATGAGTTATGAGTTATGAGTGATGAGTGATGAGTTATGAGTTATGAGTTATGAGTTATGAACC
>CAZNYS010000052.1:0-23944 GCA_964577305.1 uncultured Rikenellaceae bacterium | reverse complement strand
TCGGAGATAAAAATATCCCTGACAGGCGATTAAAAAAATAACCTTTTTGATATAGACTGAAACCATGTTATTCAATATTATATAATGAAACCATATATCATCACAATTATCAGTTTCATACTTCTGTTGACATCGTGCATATCAGAAAAGAAAATAATAAGAAAATACTATACCCTGGAAATACCGGAAGATACATACAATATAGCACCCGATACCTTAAATTTAATCCCGGGTAAATGCGAGATAGGACGGGTAAATATTAATCCTGTTTATGAGAAAAACCAGATAGTAAATCGTAATAAATCTCACGAAATAACATATTATATGTACCATCAATGGGCAGTAAGACCAGATGAGGCCATAAGGGAGATATTAAATGAATACATGCAAAACAAAAGGCTGTTCGAAAATGTATCTACCAGGTTTAGCAGGTCAATACCAGACTACAGGTTCGAAACATCGGTAAATGGCCTGGAAATAGTTGAAATTGATAAATCGTTTTTAGCTCATGTTAGCCTGGACTTTGTGTTGATCCTCAATACCAGCGATAGTATTCTGATCAGGCACCAGGCTGACAGGACAGAGCCTCTGAAAAAGAAGGATATGAATCTTTTTGCCCTTGAAGTAAGCAATATACTGTTTGAAGAACTCGAAATTTTTACAGAACTCATAAGGGGGAAAGAAGAAATATTCTATAGCAGTGAATGGTAGTTGTTTATCCTGAAAAATATTACCCGTTGTGACAGGAATAGAAAATAAAGATCCTTCTTATTACCTTGAAAATAATATCCTTGAATTGCGGGGAAAGTTTACAATCAGTGAACTGAATGAATCGCTTTACGAGATTGAGAAGGCTCTCAGCGGATTCAATAATGATATTCTGGTTATTGACCTTGATCGGATGACTTTTATTGATAGTGCCGGGGTCACAGCAATATATTATTTGCGTGACAGGTTAGTTGAAAGGGGGATAAAAGTTGAAATAAGGAGTGGGGCAGAAGATATTAAACGAAAGCTTGAATTGTTCAGTCAGGGAGATAAATCCAGGGAAGGGGAGGTAACTAAAACAGGATTTTTTGAGAGACTGGGAACCAGTGTAGCATTTGTATACAATGATATAATAGTAAGTTTTTTTCAGCTTGCGGCCGATATTACTTACTGGTCGGTTACCGACCTGTTTCACAGGCAAACACGCAGGAAGGGTGAATTTGCCAACCAGGCCGTTCTGATAGGTGTAAATGCAGTGATTATCGTGGCAGCAATGTCATTTATTATTGGCCTGGTGCTGGCTCTGCAATCAGCAGCACAGTTGCGCTCATTCGGTGCTAACATTTATATAGTCGACCTTACTGTTATTGCTATGATGAGTGAGATGGGGCCGCTTATAACAGCAATTATGGTCGCCGGGCGAAGCGGATCATCAATAGCTGCCGAGGTGGCAACAATGAAGGTCACCAATGAAACCGATGCTCTCAGGACCATGGGACTGAATCCGGTGCGCTTTGTTATTGTTCCCAAAATGCATGGGGCCCTTATTACTATGCCATTTCTTACGATTATAGCCGATGTGCTTGGTATTGCGGGTGGACTGGTAATTGCAGTTACTGCCCTTGATATTTCACCCCTGGTATTTATCCACCGTATGCAGGAAGCATTCTATATGAAAGATATACTTTTCGGTGTGATAAAAAGCCTTGTTTTTGCATATCTTATCGTTATCACCGGAAGCTATTTCGGCTTCAGGGTCAAACAGGGAGCCGATGTAGTGGGTAAAGTTACAACACAGGCAGTGGTTGTTGCCATTTCACTGGTGATAGTTGCTGATAGTATAATGGGTCTGATTTTTTATTAAGATTAAAGCATGGCTTCAATATGGATGCTGACAGTGTAATACAAGTCAATAAGTTAACAGCAATAATTGATGACAAAGTTATTCTGTCAGATGTAAGTTTTCATGCTAACAGTGGCGATGTGACTGTTATACTGGGCAGCAGTGGATCAGGCAAGACCGTTATTCTGAAACACCTGCTGGGGTTATACCCGAGTGCCAGGGAGGCTGTATCGGTGATGGGGCTCAATCCATCACAACTGGCAGAAGGTGAGGAGAAACGGTTTTATACTAAGCTTGGTGTATTTTATCAGAACGGGGCTTTATTGAATTCACTTACCGTGGGTGAAAATGTCGCACTGCCCCTGCAACAACATACAAACCTTCCCGGTAAAATGATTGAAAGACTTGTCAAGCTGAAACTTAGACTGGTTAACCTGGAGGGCTCATATAATATGTTCCCATCCAGCCTGAGTGGAGGAATGCTTAAGAGGGCAGCCCTGGCCAGGGCAATTATAATGGATCCCCCGATCCTGTTCTGTGATGAACCCGGTTCAGGACTTGACCCTGTTTCCCTGGCATCACTCGACAACCTTATCCTTAACCTTCAGAAATTGCTGGGTATGACTGTCATCATGATAACACACGAGGTGTCAAGTATATTCAGGACAGCCGACAGGATAATATTTATTGATGAGGGAAAAGTAATTTTTGAAGGGACACTTAAAGAAGCACTCAAGTCAGAAAACAAACCGCTGAAAGAGTTTTTCCGTAAAGGCAGGGGTGATTAGAACCAGGATCTGAAAAATAAGATAGAATGGGGCTGTCTCAAAAATGGAGACAGCCCCTCATTTCATTAATCAGGTATTAATTCGCGCGCTTTCCTGTCTGGGTCATTTTTCACCACACACTCATCATTCAGAATCATTGTTTCGCCATTCTCAAGAGTATACGCAGGCCACTGCGGCAGGCTTTCTGTATTTGGATTACCTGTGGACATAAACTGCAGTAATGCATCCGACATTTTCTCCGATAATGTCCTTGGCCTTTTACCTCCGCCTGTATGTGTTATCATGAGGTCGGTATTGTAATACCAGAAGCATATATCTGAGCAATGGGATGCCCTCATACGGTTATCAAATAATGGTGGTTGCCAGCCAAACCATGCCAGGTATACAGGTGCATCCTGCTCCAGTTTGGCATTGGCTGTGCTGATTACTCCTTTGCGGTTGCTGCTGATCATGATCATCAGTTCAACAGGTTTGGCATCGGGGAATGCTTTTGCATAAGCATCATATATCTCACCTGCTTTTTCTCCGAATCCTCCCCTGAAACCGGCTCTATCTCCCAGCATCTCCTTTGCTTTTTCGGCAGTAATCTCCTCCAGTTCGGGATTATCACGGGCCATTGACCATTCATGGAATGTTGTGCATAACAATATAGGCACATCCGTTGCAGGACCGTCAGGATCGGAAAAGAATATTCCAGTGGGGATATTGATCCCATCAGCTACAGGGCCGAAACTTCCTCTCATTGTACCGCCTCCATATTCCTCGGCACATTTTTGGGCAGCCGTGTTAGCCAGCAATATATATTCCTTCCAGGGTATATCTTTTAATTTGTCTATTTCTGATGGATCGAGACCTGCTTCCCTAAGAACATATTCACCTACTTTACGGGAGTATTCCTGGTCCATTGCTGATGTAGTGGAGCCGCTCAGTGGTACTATTTTATGTATTAACCCTTTTGCAGCCTGCATTGCACCCAGTGTACATACTTTAGCTCCTCCTCCTGATTGCCCCATGATAGTAACATTGCCAGGGTCTCCACCGAAATTGGCAATATTTTCATTTACCCATTTAAATGCGGCAACCATATCAAGGGCCCCCACATTTCCCGAATGAGCATATTCCGGACCACCAACGCCTGAGAGATCAGAGAAGCCTATAGGCCCCAGTCGGTGATTAATTGAAACAAAAACAATATCTCCTTTACGGCTGAGGTTTTCACCCACATAGCCATCCTGTTCAATACCATTCCCATTTGTGTATCCGCCTCCATGTAACCATACCATGACCGGCCTTTTTTTACCGTCATCTATTGAAGGGGTCCAGACATTCAGTTTCAGGCAATCTTCACTTACATCATCGTAGTTCCAGTGGTCTGTGAAAGATTGATAGGGATTTGCATACCTGTTGTCCATTATCTGGGGAGCTGAATTACCCCACCATACCGCCGGGTAAACATCATCCCATGGTTCTGGCTCCTTTGGTGGCATGAACCTGTTCTCCCCACCTGTATCGGCACCGTAGGGTATGCCCCTGAACTGGTAAATATCACGCAGTATAAAGCCTTTAACTTTACCATAAACGGTTTCAACAACAGCTATGTCATCACCAATAAAAAGTATCTGACCGTCATTTGCAGAACTGCCTTTTTCTGATGTGCTGCATGATGTTAGCAGCAGGGCAGCAAAAATTATTATGCATGCGGTTCCTGCAACAAGGAATCTAAAAATTTCACCTATGGGATTTTTCATAATTATGAGTTTTAGGATTACTATAATAAGTCACGGATTATCAAAGTACTGAGTTTTTACATAAAATATTTTCTTTCGAGACTGAAACGGTCATTTATTACGGTGCATTCACTGTCGATCCTCATTACCGGCCTGTTGTTAAGATTGTAAGCCGGCCATTGAGGCTGACCTTCAGCCACGGGTTTGCCCGTTTTTGCAAAAGCAGTCCAGAATTCAGCAAAGTTTTTTGAAGCCTGTATTCTCCCGGGCCGTGAGCCTCCCATACTGTTTTCAGGGCTTCTTGCATCCCCGTATTCATCAACCAGGTTGTAAAATTTAAACTGAATATCCATTGCATGGGGCGTACCAAGGGGATAATCGGTACCCGGTATCTTTACCTCTGACTTATAGCCGAAATTGTATAAGTATACAGATGCCCCGTTCTGTGCAGATTTCTTCTCAGCTATCTCGATAGATCCAATTCCCATCATTGTGATAGATGATATAGCGACAAAGATATCGGATGCCGAGGCCTCAGGTCTTGCTTCCCGGTAGGCCTTGATTATTTCATCTGTTTTTTCACCGTACTGTTTTTCCAGTCTTGACTTCAATCCTTCAAAGTCAAGTTTAAATGCTTCCTTTTCACCGCCCACCATACCAAAGAATGTATATTCATCTTCATTCCATCCTGTTATCAATGGTTTATCCCTGGATATTATAGGTGCCTCGGGATAGAAGGGATGGCCCGGCAATACCACGCCGTCAACTACAGGTCCAAACCTTCCGGGACCTGCTGCCCCTATACCTTTTGACATTTTTACCGGATTGCCGGCTGCTTCTTTAAATACTATTTCAGGCAACCTGAGCTGTATAGCAAGAAGATCATTTACGGATACCTCAAGCAATTTGCGCCATTTACGCGGTGGAATATTCAATTCTTTAAGCACCATTCTTGTTGTATGGTCTGCCACATCTGGTGTGGTCATCATTATACCGGGACCACTTTCAATGGATGCTTTATTAAAATATGATGCAGCATCCGGCATGGCATAAAGGCAGGATGTTTTTGCGCCTCCCCCGGATTCACCAAAGATCATTACATTATCGGGGTTACCTCCAAACTGTTCTATATTATCATGCACCCATTCAAGGGCAGTTATTATGTCCAGCATTCCCATATTACCTGAACCGGCATATTCTTCCCCGGCGAGCTCATCGAGATACAGGTAACCCATCAGTCCCAGCCTGTGGTTACTCTGTACAACGACAACATCGAAAAAACGTGCCAGGTTAGCACCATCCTGGGCTGCACTGCCTCCTGAACCGGTATTGAAGCCGCCACCATGATTGTAAAACATAACGGGCCGTTTCTTATTGTCGTTGCCGGGTGTCCATATGTTGAGGTACAGGCAGTCTTCAGCCGGTTCAGGTTCGTTTATGCCGTAGGTCTGGTCAGGTGGCTGGACAGCCGGGTGTCCCAGTTGCAGGGCATTAAGTATTCCGGTCCATGGCTTTAAAGGTTCAGGCCTGCGAAAACGATGGTCACCCGAAACATATCCTGCATAAGGTATTCCCCTGAAAATATTCACGCCGTTTTCCCTTAAACCCCTGAGTTTACCGTATGATGTATCAGTAATCACATACTCGCCTGTCTTGCCATGATTGGGGTAAGCCCAGTGGGGAAATAACAGTAAAGATCCCGTGCCAATGGCCGAACTCCTAACAAAATGTCTTCTGGATATCTTTACCATGTCTGTATATCTGATCTCAGTATTGCTTTATAGTTATCACTCCTGTTGCTTTTATTGCTTTTTTTGCCTCTGTGGGCAGGTTCCAGTGTTCGTTAAAATGAATGATATTTCATTATTATTTATTAAGGTTTTTCAATAAGTTGATTATTTTATCTTCACACTATAAAGTGATGTTCTGGTTGTAATGAAGAGGGTATTACCATCCCTGCCACCAAAAGTTATTGATACAGGGCGTTCTTCCACTTCAATTTTACCTTTATATAAACCATTCACATCATAAATCCATATTTTACCGTCAGCTATATAAAGGTTTCCATCATTATCCCTGGTCTGTGAGAATTCTCCTTTCTGAACAAAGTCCGTCATATCTGATAATTCCCCTTTTTCCCCGACACTTAGCCTGACTACCCTTTTCAGGCTCTCATCAGATATAAAGATATCTTTCCCCGGGACTGCTTTGGAGAGGGCAGCACTGCGTCCAAGGTCATAAGTTTCAGGAATAATAGTCACATCATCAGGAGCAACAAAACATGTTTCAGGCATATATACTACTGCCCGGTCAAAATCATATCTCCATCTGCTTGAAGGGTAAAACGCTTTTCTGATTGATTTTATATCAGTTGTTTTTACCCTTTTCATTGGTTTGAATGTTTCTTCCGGATTGCCTGGATCAATGGAGTATGCCCATGCCGCCCAGCCGCTGTTTCCCCAGCCGCTATAGCCAGGATTGTCATCAGGGAGTACCGGTACAGTTTCCTGCTGGCCATTAACCATATATCCTGGTTGTGGATCATATCTGAATACAACCAGCAGGTTATCTTCAGTATCGGTGGCCAGTGTAAATGGTTTGCACGGGAAATCTGCAATAAGAGTTACATTCCCATCTTCAACCGACCATTTATAAATACGGCTCAGGCGTGTTTCGCAAAAGTATATATTCCCCTTGCTATCATTTGTAATCCCCTGTGCAAATTCAAATTCAGAAGCAAGTTTTTCAACTTTACCAATCTCATGGCTTATGTCCCTGTTACCTGATTCATTTCCGGTTATCGTAAGCTTTGCAAATTCCCAGGGGAATACTTTAATGTCTTTATTTACATCATAATATGGTACCTGGCTTACAAACATTACCTGTGCATAAGCATGTGAATTAAGTATTTCAATATCCCTGCAATCCCAGAATCTGACACCGGTAGGGCGTGGAGTGCTTACACGTATTACCCTGAATTGCCATAGATTGGCGAAACGAATATTACTGCAGTTGATCATATCCACGGGTTCACAGTCTACTCCTTCACGACCTTCCTCCTCCAGTTGAAAAGCATAAATTTTCCAGTTTGATACATTCCTGAATGTAGCTTCATTTCTAACGTGGTGTTCCAGTGACATAGCATAGATCCTGGATGGAGTAGATGTATTGCTTACAAGCAAACCATTTGTGGCATAAGTATTTGCAGACCATATATCTTTAATTGTTCCTCCACCATTATTGGTTATCCACAGGCTCCAGTACTGGTTATCCCATGCCTGGTCCATACCACGTTCATAAACAGGGTTGGAAGGAGAACTGACCTCAGAGGTCACGTTCCATTGGAATGGTTGCATGGGTCCTTTTCGGAGTGTCCCATGACCACCTACAAACTTAACATCGTTCAAAAGAGAGCCTTCCCCGGACATCCATTTAAGAGCAACAGCACGGTAATTGTATCCACCTGTGTTTATTCCTATCCCGTTGAATATATTATTTCCCCCTTCTGATGATTCAATCATGGGAACTGGTGATCCGAAGCCGCTGAAGGCAGGTGTACTTTCTGCCAGTATGAATTGCGTGCCAAATGGATGAAGGCCGATCAGGTGTGTATTGGCAGCCATTTTAAGAGTTGTAGTAAGGCGATACCAACCCTGGGGGACATAGATATACCGGTACTTATCAATGGCTTCCTGGAATACTTCTGTATCATCGGTCTCCCCATCGCCTGCAGCTCCCAGGTCACGGATATTTACCCAGTCTTCATTAATAGGAAGCTGAGGTATATCTTTATCGAGGCTGTTGGTAACTGAACCCAGGGGTTCAGTATCAATAAGAGTCTTGTATTCACCGTCACAGGTCATGTTATCCAGGCATAGGCCATAAGTATAATTTTTCAGCAGATATTGCTTATGCCTCACCTGGCTCTTTCTGCCACTGGCTCTGAACTCTGCTATAACAGGCACTTTATTACATATAATATTCCTGAGGTTTATCTGGCTGAGGCTGTTATTTTCCCTGCTTATAACAACTCCTGCTCTGCTGATATTTTCAAACAGGCAGTTTTCCATATATAAGCGATCAATAATATCAGGTGCAATTTCAACTACTACAGGTACGTTTTTAGCATGCAGGTTTACTATAGTCAGGCCCGGACCCATCATGAAAACAGAAATAGCCGCTTTTCTTTGACCTTCAAAATAGGTATCTACCATCATCATAGGCCAGCTGGGAGATGTCATGGTGGTAAGAATGCCATATTCACCACCGAAGAATTTCACATCTTCCATTTCATTACCGACATCGAAAATTCCGGCTTTACCTTCACCAATACTGATGTTACAGTGTGATACGAAACCATGCTGCGCAATATGAGTGCGAAGAGCTATTGCAGTTGGGTTTCCCTTTTCTATCCTTATATCAATATTTGAGAAAGCACTGTAGAATGTGCCGGCGCTGGCATCCCTGATTGGTTCTCCCGGCTCGACAATAGTACTGGTAAACCAGAACATATAGTTTGCATTTGCTTTGTCTTCGGGATCCGGATTCTGATAACCGGGTGTGTTCTTGCCGAGTATAAAAACAGGTCTCTTTTCACCGTATCCGATCAGCCTGACCGAACCTGGTATATAAATAGTATTACTTATGAGGTATTCTCCCTGGGGGATGAACAGGATGCCAAAATTCTTTTCTCTTTTCAGTTTATTTATGGCTTCCTGTAATTCATTCGTAACATCTGTTTTACCATCAGCACTGATATTAAAATTCTCAGGGGTAAAATAAAATGCTTCAGGATCATTCAACTTCTTCTTATAAACTGATACGCTTTCATTTGTTACTGCTTGTAAGCTGAACAGCCCAAATGAGATTAGAAGAAGACAAATAAGGGGGATTATTTTAGAATGCATAATTGATATATTTCCCTTTGATTGATTTCTAATATAATTACACCATTTCATATCTGAACTATACTTCACGTCTGAACTCTACGATTATTCAAAGATATCAAACATGTTTATAATAGAAATATTATAGTATAAATCTGTTCTGAACAGTTAATCAGATTAATGAGCCTTATTTTTTCTATCTCTTCCAGCCCAAATACCAATAGATCAAATATTTATTTGGATATCTGGCATAAAAATCCGAAATTTCAATTTAACAAATTTGGCCTGGCATATGGAACCGGCAAGATTTATAAGATTCTGGCAGGAGCTTAGGCGCAGGAAAGTTATAATAGGGATTGTAGCTTATGGAGCCTCTGCTTTAGTGATACTGGAAGCAGCGGAAATAATATGCAACGCATTTGGTATAGAACAGGTTCCGAAATGGGTAGTAATATTATTGGGGATTGGGTTCCTGGTCGCACTGGTGGTTTCATGGATATATGACATTACACCCGGAGGAATAAAAAAAACTGAACCATTAGAAGAACTAGAACTTCCGTTAGTCAGTAAAAAGATAAAGACTTACAGGTTAACAACCTTCGTTAGTGTAATTTTTATCATTGGTCTTTTATCATTCAATATCATTGATAATGCAAAATCTCGAAAATTCGGAAGGATAGAAAAAACTTTGGCCGTACTGCCCTTTACTGGTAAATTACTCCCGGAATATGAATCTATGGTATTTGATTATATAGGCGACGAGATAACGGCCTGTTTGGGCAAGATATATACATTCAAAGTGTTACCATGGAGGGTAACATGTAAATACAAGAAAGGGAACAAGGGCTACAATAAAATAGGTAAGGAGCTGAATGCAAATTTTCTTATAGACTGGAAAGCTGTTGAAATTGATGGTAATAAAAGGGTAACCATTTTTATGTTTACTACCGAGGATGAGAAACTGCTATGGTCGCATGATTATCCTCTGGAAGATAGCTGGACAGAAATATCAACTATTAGTCCTGAAATGTCCAGGAGCGTTGCCAGGAGACTAAAGACATTCTTATCACAGGAGGAAAGAGCCAGGATAGATGAAATACCGGACTCACCCAGGGCATCTTTTATTGCATACAAAGGATCTACCATTGCGCAGAATGCACTATATCTTTATGAACTGGGCAACAGGAAGACCGAACTATCAGTTTTTGATGAAGCAATAGATCTGTATACACAGGCCATTCAAATAGACCCTGATTTTGCAGCGGCCTATGCAAACAGGGCAAAAACAAGATCATGGGGTATTTATACGGGATACTATGATAATAGCCACCTGAAAAAATGCAGGGATGATATTGAGAAATCTACAAGTATTAAACCTAACCTCATTGAAGCAGATATCGCAATGGGGTTTTACTGTTATTATGGTTTAAGGGATTACAAGAATGCACTCATATATTTTGAGCGTGCACTTGAAAAAAAACAGGATGATGTTGACTGCTTTTTTTATCTGTCCCTGGTGTATAGAAGAATGGGCAACTGGGAAAAATTAGCTACTATTTCAGCCGAAGCCCTGGAAAGAAACCCGGCCAATGCACTATTTTTTACCAATATAGGACTTTCCTATGATTACCTCCATGATTTTGAAAAAGCAATAGAATGTCATAACCGTGCCATTGAGATTCTCCCTGAATGGGCTGCATCTTATAATAATAAAGTTGAATCTGTACTTATGTTGAGCGGCGATACAGAAAAAGCAAGGGCTATCATGGAGGAAAACATAAAGAACACTGGAGATAACATATATTCCACACTGGCAAGACTGGATATGTATGATGGTAATTGTGAGTCAGCTCTGAAGAGTATCAATATAGCATTCCCTGATAATTCTCCCCCGGAGGGAGACTTAATACTCCAGAAGGCCATGATTAATATGCACTGTGGCAGAGGGGATGATGCATTGAAATACTATACTGAAGCAATAGATTATTATACTATCGAGATGCGAAATGAACCTGAAGATTCTGTAGCATTAAGTGTAGCATTAAGTAAACTTGGGATAGCCTACGCCGGAACTGGAGATAAACCAAAGGCTATTAAATATGGCACTCTGGCTACTGAAATAATGACTGTTGAAAAAGATGCGATAAATGGGCCCGGCAGGTTATATGATCTTGCCAGGATATATTGCATGGTAGGGGAGTATGACCTCAGTGTACAGTTAATTGAGAAACTGGCAAGGATCGGGTCCTCTTTCTCGGTGCACCTGGTATACCTTGATCCTGATTTTACGAGGATAAGAAATGATGAACGTATCATTCAGATGATGAACCAGGTCAACCTGTAAGTGATTGCAAATAACATTAGTTAACGAGATATATTAACCATTAAAACCAACTAATTATGGGACACACACAGGACTGGGTAATGGACCCATGCAAATTCGAACATCTGTTTAAAGAAATGGGAATAATTCCTGATTGTAAACACTATAAAGGGTATCAAATTGCAGAGTTATACTTCAATTACGACCAGAAGTGCACAGAGCTAAAAATGAAACTTTACAGAGATATCGATAGGATTCTGGAAGAGCCTTGTCCCGGAGAAGAGGAAAGAAAGGAACAGGAGTAAGTAATCTGGTGCTTAATAGAGTCCTTTATGGACTTGTTTTCTGACTTTTTCTGATTATTATGAACAATAATAACGTAGTTTTTATTGCCTTCGAGGAGCGTGATAATCTTGGTGTTGGTTACCTGGCATCAGTATTATCAGAAGCCGGTTATAATTCAAAAATAATTGATTTCCGCGAATCCCGGGAATCCATCCTTAATGAAATAAAAAAGCGTAAGCCCGTCCTGCTGGGCTTTTCTGTTATTTTCCAGTATAACATTGATAAATTTATAATCCTTGTTAAGTATTTAAGGAAGAATAGTATCAACTGTCACTTTACTGCGGGTGGCCATTTTGCAAGCCTCAGACCACAGCAGCTATTTGATCTTATTCCTGAACTTGATTCACTTGTAAGGTTTGAAGGAGAATATACCCTTCTTGAACTGGTTGATGCCCTGGGTTCCGGGAAGGAGTGGGAAAAAATTAAAGGCATTTCATATATAGAAAATGGCAAATTAATTCAGAATGATCTGAGGCCTCTGGAACCTGACCTTGACAATTTTCCATGGCCGGTGAGACATAAACCCGGGGAATATGCACTGGGGAAAACCTATACCACAATACTGGCCGGCAGGGGTTGTGTTCACGACTGTATATTCTGTGATATCAGGGAATTTTACGGACCACCACCCGGACCATATAAAAGAATCCGTAGCCCTGAAAAGGTAATTGAGGAAATGAAATACCTGTATAATGAAAAAGGATGTTCAGTATTTCTTTTCCAGGATGATGACTTCCCTGTTAAATCTGATGATGTTAACCGGTGGATAAGAAGATTCTGTGAAGGACTATCCGGGAATGACCTCAAGGGAAAGATATTGTGGAAAATCAATTGCAGGCCTGATGAGATTGATGAGGTGATTTTCAGGATGATGAAGGATCATGGCCTGTACCAGGTATTCCTGGGTATTGAGGATGGGACGGATGAAGGGCTCAGGAAGATGAATAAAAAGCTCAGTGCTTCAGATACTTTAAAGGGTGTTGATATATTGAAAAACCTTGAGATTGGTATAGACTATGGATTCATGCTTTTCCAACCTGATTCCACCTTTAAATCGATAAGAACAAATCTGATGTTCCTTGATACAATCTGTGCCGACGGATATATGTCGGTAACATTCCTGAAGATGATGCCCCATTTTGCTACAAAGGTGGAAGCTCAACTTGATAAGCAGGGACGGCTGAAGAAAAAATCCGGGATCCAGGATTATGATTTCCTCGAGAATACCATTGATGATTACTACGGGTTTGTGTTTGATGTTTTTTCAGACTGGTTGCAGGATTCCCGGGGTCTGCTGAATACATCGATGTGGGCAAGGAATTTTATCAACGTTTATAAATTTTTTAACGGAAACACCAGCAGGATACATTTTCTTTCACACGAGCTAAAACAGTTGAAGAAGGAGGCAAACCGCTTTATACTCGATACAATGTTTGAGCTGGCTGATATCTTTGAATCAGGCAATTATAAAACAGCAGATGATGATAACCGTGATAAATACAGGCTCGCTATAAAGGGAAAACACGAGCATTTAACAGAGGGCATTTCTAAAATAATCAGGAGGGTGATGATTCAGAATAACCTCAAGGAACTTTTCAGAGTGTAATATTATTTAAACCCTTATCGCATGATGGTGAAAACCAGTGTGGTTTATCTTGTAATAATGATTTTTATTCACTAAATTTCATGTCAGGTAGAATTCACATCCGAAACTTAGATTATAAACTCTTATATTTTCCAGGTTCTTAAATATTTCATAGGAATTCAGTTGTCAGGAATGATATATTATTACTTAAACTATTAATAATGAAACGATTAAGCTTGTTTCTCTTTTTGTTATTGATCGTCTGGATAATAATAGCTACTTACCTCTATGTATGTAAAATACGTGGTCACTGTGATAATAATGACCAGGAAGCCCGGACAGAAATAGCTGACACACTAAAAACAGAATACGGTACTGCGGAATCGGATAAAAATCTTCAGAAAGATTCTGTTGCATTAGCCCTTGATTACCTTCGTGAGATAGGAAACAGGACCTATTATTTTGATTTTGCATCGGCTGAGTTATCGATCGATGGGAATGATGATAAGTATTTCTCAGCACTCAGTATTTACCTTGATAATAACCCCGATGTTCTAGTGACGATAGTGGGTCATGCTGACAGCCGGGGTTCTTTTGCGGCCAACGATAAATTTGCCACTCTCCGTGCTGAAGTAGTGCGGGACTATTGTATTGAAAACGGCATCAATAAAGATCAGATTACAACAGTATCGAAAAGCGACACGGAGCCAGCCGCTTCAAATGAGACAGAGGAAGGCCGAAAATTGAATCGCAGAGCAGAAATTATTATTAACTAAAATTATAAACCATGAGTAATACACTTGCATCCGATTTGCTATTTATTATAATAGTATTATTAATTGCAGCAGTTCTTGGCTTTTTGGTCGGTTATTTCATTCACAGACCCAAAGCAGCAGCCGGTGATATTTCAAAAGAGGCCGGGGAAGGTGCCAGGGAAGACGAAATACCATCTTTCGATGCAAAAACGGCAGGAGCAATATTAGGTAAGTATATTGCAACAAATGATCTTAAAATAATTAAAGGTATAGGGCCTGTGATTGAAGGAATACTTAAGAGTAACAACGTCAATACATGGAAAAAGCTGTCAGAGAATGATTCGGAACATATAAGTTCACTTCTTATTAATGAAGGAGGGGAAAGGTTTAGGGTTCATGACCCGGAGACATGGCCACAACAGGCAGAGCTCGCTTTTAATGGGAACTGGGAAGAGCTGAAAAACCTTCAGCATGATATCGTGCATGGTCATATCAGGTAATATTGGTATTCATACCCAACAAAAACTGGATTTTAATCACTTAAATGATGCTATCAAAAGTATGCAACGAATAACTTTGGCCTCCCTAATCAAATTAACAAAACTACTTACTTAAAATAATGCAATTATGTTTAAAGAATTCAAAGAATTTATCAGCAAAGGAAATGTCATGGAAATGGCAGTCGGCCTTATAATGGCCCTCTATTTTGGAGCTATAGTGAAATCTCTTGTCGATCATGTTATTATGCCTCCTCTAGGATTGCTGCTCGGCAATGTGGATTTTTCAAATCTTAAAATTGTACTGAAGGCAGCTGCCATGAATGGCGATACGGTTGTACCTGAGGTAGCCATAAGTTATGGTCTGTTCATAAACACGATCATAACCTTTTTAATTGTAGCCCTGGCTATTTTCCTGGTTGTGAAGGGATACAATAGAATGAAGGCATCAATGGAAAAGAAAAAGGAAGAGGAACCTGCCGCTCCGGCTGCTCCTTCAAAAGAAGAAGTTCTCCTGACCGAGATCAGGGACCTTCTGAAAAAGTAGCCTTTTATGCTTTTGCTAAATATAATCCCGGTTGCGCCTGGCACCGGGATTTTTTATTCACACTGTCAATCGCTGTCAACTTATTGTTTCAGGACGCGGAATTGGACTTTCATCAAGGATTTTCGTAAATTACAGTGTACATAAATCTGGGATATATGTATTTTCTGTTTCTGTCCATGATGCTGGCCTACCTGGCCGGCAGCATTAACTTTGCTATTTTGATTTCGCGTTGGGTCAGGGGCATTGATATCCGCTCTACTTCAGGTTCAGGGGAGGCAGGGGACTGGCAACCTCGATCGGGATATACATGTTTTTCATCCCCGTCGAATTTTTCGCTGCCCTGGTCATTGCCTTCCTGGTAGTCCGGGTATTTTTCAGGAAGGAAAAATACTCGATCGGCCAGCTTACCCCCATGGTCTTCATTCCGCTCGCACCTTTACTGGTGATCCTGAGCAGCCTGCTGATGGATACACGACTTTTCAATACCCTGAAACTGGGGGGGCATCAATGGTATGTGGTCGTGGGGGTCATAGTATTGTCAGCCTATATTATTATTATCAATATACGGGTGGTCCGGGCAAGGATTTCGAATGACGAACCGCTCTGATCATCCCGACAGGATTATATGGAACAGGATATTCATCTCATACTGGTTTCAGCCTTGCTCATTTTACTGACGGTAGCGGCAGCAAGAAATGTGCTTGTTCCTGCAATGATCTTCTTTATTTTCATGCTCATTACCCTTCCCCTTTATTTTGGTATAAATATCTGGATATTAATTGCATTAGCTGTGCTGGTTACATTGCTGGCATTATCTGTCTGTATGGCAAAAAGGAACGGAGTCTTCACGCTTGAGAGCCGCGTGGAGCTGAAAAAATGGAGGATCATCGCCCGCCCGTTCGCACTGTTGTTTATTCCTATCAATATATACCTGGGTCACAGTTTATTGCTTTACCTGCTGGGGATACTGTCCATAATTTTTATACTGACCGACCTGTACCGCCTGTTCTCCAGGCAGAAACTATCCCTGTTCTTTAAAAAAACAGAAGTCCAGCGTTTCTCATCTATGACGTCATTTGTCGTGGCCATTTTTATTGTCTTCCTTATATTCCCCGAAGAGATGGCATACCTGTGCCTGGCGTTCATCATCTTCGGGGACATGGCCGCCAAGCTGATTGGTCTGAAATACGGCAGGACAAAGATAATTAACACAAGAACACTTGAAGGCTCACTTGGATTTCTTACCGGGTGCATTTTCGCAGGTTATATCCTGCTGGTAATATTCGATTTCAGGTTTTCCTACCTCGTGATCGGTGCCCTCTCCGCCACCCTATCAGAGCTCTTTTCCTTCAGCATGGATGATAATTTCACAATCGGCATCCTGACAGGAGGATGCCTTGCCGCCCTGCAATACTTCCAGGTGATTTAGCAGGGGGCCCTGACGCTCATGATGGTCGGTCAGGGTCTTCGCTTTGCTTCGACATGGAGCAGGGTGCAGGGAAGTTTGAATGTCGAATGTCGAATGTCAATACCCCCGTGAGGGGGTAAATAGCAATAGCCACTCCTTTAAATTTCTCTGCAAAAGTGCAAAATCTACATCGGCAATAATTAATACCGGTTTATGCATTCAGTATAGCAAGTGCCTCCTCATTCTCTGCATCAAGCATATATGGAATACCGGTTACCTCTTCAGTTTCCCTGTTTGCCGAAACAAGGTCATTACGGGTTAATTCTTTCATGCTGAACTTCCTGGCACCGGCCATGAATTGCTGCAGTCCGCAAGAGAGTTTATCAATGAAAGCATACATGGCTATTGCCCCGAATGGGATCCTATCCATTTCATCTTTCCCAACTTTTTCCTTTACAGGTTCCCACCCGGCAAATATCTCCTCAGGGTACTTGCCGAAATCCTTAACAGCCGGCGGAAGCTCTTCCCAGTGACCGTAAAGCCTGGCTCTCTTGTCAGGTTTGAAGACACCCTCAATGTTACTGCCAAGAAATCCCGGGATCATCGGGGCCCTGCCCATACATGTCAGTTTTGTAAATGGTGCTCCCAGCGATATTGACTTAAAAATATGGTCCTCACGGGCAAAACCACCTGCAAACGAGATATCAGGAACCCTTATACCCTTTTCATCCAGAATCTTACAGTATTCATATGCCCTTGTATGCAGTGGCAGGGAAGGAATGCCCCAGTGTTGCATCATATTCCAAGGACTCATACCTGTTCCCCCTCCCGAACCATCAATGGTCAGAAGATCCAGCCCTGCATCAGCGGCGTACCTTATAGCCATTGCCAGGTCTTCCATGCCATAGGAGCCTGTTTTTAATGTTATACGACTAAATCCAAGTTTTCTGAGGTAATCCACCCTTTGCATAAAAGCCTCTCTTACTTCCTCAGGATTATTCTTATCAGTACTGCCAAGGCGACTGTGGCGGGCAAAGGAAGATATAGCACGAGATCTAAAAGCTGTCTCCACAACCGGATCATAAGGATCAGGATCAACCAGGTACCCACGATCTTTAAGAAATTTTGCATATTTCAGAGTTTTAACCTGGATCTCACCACCGATATTTTTTGCTCCCTGTCCCCATTTCAATTCCAGTATAACTTTGTCTCCATACTTGTCAATTATATACTCTGCCACTCCGTTACTGGTATCCTCAACATTCATTTGTACAATGATTGCACCATACCCGTCATGGTATCTGAAAAAGGTATCAATCCTGCGGTCCATTTCAGGTGCTTTTTCGATTTTCCCATTTTTTATCACTGATTTCTGGTCGACTCCCACAACATTTTCCCCTACCACAATAGGCATGCCGCAGAGAGCTGCTCCCACGGCAAACGATTCCCAGTAGTTTCTTGCGATAAAGGTTGATCCAAGTGCCCCTGTCATAACTGGAACTCTGCACCTTGTTTTAACCTCATGACCGAATTCGGTTGTAATATTGACATTGGTAAAAAGGCAATCGTCAGGATTGTTTGTCAGTGGTGGTTCAATGCCACTGGCCCCATAGGCATAACCCTTTATCCTGATTGAATGATACCCTACACCTAAGGTACTCACATGCCATGCACCAGAGGTGGTCTGACCAAAATTCCTGGGGTAAAGCAGCTTCCTTCCTTTCAGAGAAGCGAGCCATGTTTCACACTTACCCTTGCAGGCAGAGTCGCATAGTGTGCATAATCCTGATTCACAGGGAGTTCCCCTGTTCACTGTTCCGAGAGCATCGTTGCTCTTGTTCCATTGTATCATAATTATTCAAATTAATAAAATAAAGTATAATATATAAATATACGATAAAATATAAATATAAACGATATTTATAATACTAATAATTTAAGATAAATAGTATTATTGCGAATAATATTAAACAAATGTATAATCTCACAGGATTCGGGGCCAAAGTCCGAAGTTGGTAGTGAAGACTGGCTCCCTACAAATCTCCGGAGGGGATGAATAACCACTTCTAGAATCATAAATCGTTAACCTTCGATCTTTAATATTCGCGCTCGCCGTAAGACAATCTTCAATCAAAACACAATAAAAATTCCTGATGCACACAGCTTTATCAGGTCAGGGCTGAACGAGTGAGGAAATTAAATGTCTCGCTGCATTTCTTCGAAGTTCTAGAAATAGAATACACTACTCTTTGCTTGATGCATCAGTCGATGTATGCAATATAGTAGGATCTCCTGTCTGATAATATTGGCAGGGAGGCATCGAATGATAGTAAAGTGAAATTTTTAATATTATTTACGAAAATCATTTTTTATAAACTTATGTTTTTTTTGTAATTTGCATATATCTCACAACCAAACTCTTTGAATAAAGGACAATCCTGCATGTTA
Organism: uncultured Rikenellaceae bacterium; assembly: GCA_964577305.1. Taxonomy (GTDB): domain Bacteria; phylum Bacteroidota; class Bacteroidia; order Bacteroidales; family VadinHA17; genus UBA9300. The sequence goes on along the minus strand of CAZNYS010000052.1, from coordinate 4,804 downwards.
TGAAAAAAACATTCATATTCATATTTTCCCTTGTTCTGTTCTTTAATAATCCCTTTTGTCATGCACAAACAACAGCAAAGATTTCAAAACCTCGTCTTGAGCTTGAAGATAACCACATAAATATTTTTTTTGATATTCTGAATAGCCGGCAAACCGATATATTCAGAATATGGATTGAAATTACGGATTCAACAGGGAATAATTTAGCTGCCAGTTACTTAAGTGGCGATATTGGTGAAAATGTAAGTGGAGGTAATAATAAAATGATAACCTGGGATTATGCTGCTGATAGCATTTATCCGGAGACTGGTATTTATGTTCAGGTGAATGCAGAAATATTAGCATCTACTGAGACCGCTGAAATTATTAAACCAGATAAAAAAATAAGCCGTGGTGGAGCAATTTTACGGTCAACAGTATTTCCAGGATGGGGATTATCACGGATTAACAAAGGAAAGCCGCACTGGCTTAAGGGAGTGGCTGGATATGGATGTATTGCCGCTTCTGTGGTATACAATAAGAAAGCTGTTTCAAGTTATAATGATTATTGTAATGCATTGGAAATCAGCGAGATTGATAAATTATATAAAAACTCGGTTAGACAGGATAACCTTTCGGAAATTTTTGCATATACCGCAGCCGGTATATGGATGATAGATATAATATGGACAATTGCCGGTTCATCAAAGCTAAGTAACGAACCGAATTACAGACAGGCAAAAAAATTCTCTGTTTATCCGGTTTATGAACCTCATATGCGTGTACAAATGGTAGCTTTCACGTATAATTTTTAGATTAAAGGAAAATTTTTAATTCCGGGTGGATATGGAGTATAGAAATATTATATTGAGCTTAATAATTTTTTTCTGCTGTTCTTTTGTTCAGGCACAGGTGATTAAAAGCGAAAAATCGTACCTGAGGTTAAACATCACACCAAAAAAAGAAGTAGTAGAAATACCGGATACAACCTCTCCTGAACTACAAATAATTTCACCGGTGATAACAGAAGGAAAACAATACATAAGTAATGAATCCGAAATAAACCTTATTGGCAGGGCTTCAGACGAAAGCAGTATTGCTTCTGTTATTATTAATTCTGAGATTATGGAAATTTCAGAAGCCGGGGTTTTTACCGCCGGATTATTGCTGGAACCAGGTGATAATGTGATTACGGTAATTGTTATTGATAATAAATATAATTCCCTGGAAAATAAATTTGTGATTGAATATTCACCTCCTGAACCAACTCTTGCTGATATAGTCAATAAAGAATCAAAGTATTATGGTTTTATAATTGGTGTTAACAATTACGAAGATCCGACCATCCTGCCACTGGATAATGCGATATCTGACGCAGAGAAACTATATGAGATATTAACCAGCGAATATGTCTTTGAAAAAGAAAATGTAAAATTCATCAAAAATGCAAACCGCAGAGATATTATTAATTCCCTTGATAAATTTGCAGAAATAGTAACCCCAAAGGATAATATTCTGATATTTTATGCCGGTCATGGATGGTGGGATGAGGATGCCAATATTGGTTACTGGCTTCCTTCAGATGCAAGGCAGAACAGTAAGGCAGATTGGTTTCGTAACAGTACCCTGGTTGATTATTTAAAGGCAATACAATCAAAACATACTTTACTGATCACCGATGCATGTTTCGGGGGGTCAATATTTAAATCAAGAAAAGCCTTCCCTGAAGCGGAGAAAGCCATTCAGAAACTTTATGAGCTGCCCAGTCGTAAGGCAATGACCAGTGGTCAATTAACAGAAGTGCCTGACCGCAGTTATTTTATCAGGTTTCTCTGTGAAAGACTGACAGACAATACTGAAAAATACCTGTCATCGGAGCAATTATTCAGCAGCATAAGGATGGCAGTTATTAACAATAGTGATGCAATACCCGAGTATGGAGAGATCAGGAATGTAGGTGACCAGGGTGGAGATTTTATATTTATTAGAAAAGAGTAAAACCAGAAAAAACTGACTATTTTTAATTATGGACCGTTTTAGAAACATAATTCTACCCCAGACTATCAGAATAAGTTTTATGCTTTCTACTCTAATATTTTTTCTGTCTGCCTGTGAAAAATTTGAACCGAAAAGAATAGTCAAGGTCAAAACCGGTTCAATAACCAATGTTGATTACGCATCCTGTTCCGCCCAGGGTAGCATTCTTGACATAGGTGATAATGGTGTTACCCAACATGGCTTCTGCTGGTCGAATTCGCAAAATCCAACATTAGCTGATAATAGAAAAGAATTAGGACCAAAAAGCTCAACGGGTAATTTTTCCGATATTCTGACCGAATTATCACCAAATAGCACTTATTATATAAAGGCTTTTGCTCAAAGTCACGATGAGGTGTTTTATGGTGATCAGCTGTCGTTTGTAACTCTTGGCATCAGAGAGCCAACTGTGATAACAACAGCAGTACATAATATAACACAGAACTCTGCTCAATGCGGGGGTGAGGTCATTGATGATGGTGGGGCAGAAATTATAATGAGAGGAGTGTGCTGGTCAACGATTACTGAGCCGACAATTGCAGACAGCTTTACAGATGATGGTGCTGGGATTGGTTTATTCGTAGGTGACCTGACCGGACTTAACCCGGGTACTACTTATTTTGTACGGGCTTATGCTACCAATACTATTGGCACGTCCTATGGTGAGGAGATTAGTTTCGATACCGAACCGCCACAGAGTGGAGTATTTAACGATCTGAGGGATGATCATGAATATAACTGGGTGAGAATGGGTGAGCTGATATGGATGAGAGAAAACCTTGCTTATCTTCCAGAGGTAAGTTCTGGGATTACAAGCACTACCAACCCTTGTTATTATGTTTATGATTACGACGGAAGCAATGTTACTGAAGCAAAAGCTACGGATAATTATAAAACTTATGGCGTATTGTACAACTGGCCTGCAGCCATAGAGGCCTGCCCTGAAGGCTGGCATCTGCCTTCGGATGATGAATGGAAACAACTTGAGATGTTTCTTGGAATGAGTGAGGATGATGCTGGTAATACAGGTTTTAGAGGCACGGACATAGGCAGTCAGATGTCTCAATATTCTTTTATATGGGATGATGGGGCATTGGAAAATGATCCTGCCTTTGGATCAAGTGAGTTTGTGGCTCTCCCGGGGGGCTATTTATCCTACCTTTATATTCAATTTCGTACAATAGGATCCGATGGCAACTGGTGGAGTATGACTGAATTTGATACAAATAATTCTTGGAGAAGGTCTATAAATTACGATAATACTGGAGTGCAAAGAGACTATATTTATAAAGCTAATGGATTATCGGTTCGCTGCGTCAGGGATTAATATCAATAGCCCTAATTTAATAGCAGGGAGCATGGGGTATGGAGCAGGGTATTTCTAGGGATTTATGTAACTACTTCCCTGCCCCCTGCTCCCTGCACCCTGCCCATCTCCGGATTTTGTCCGACGAAGCCCTGAGGTCTCGGGAAGAAGTCGGAGGGGTATATGAATAATGAATAACGAATATCGAATGTAGAATATTGAATATCAGTACCTCCGTGAGGGGATGGATAGCCACTTCTTCAATCAAAACCTTTATAAGTCTTACAGCCTCCGCACATTTGCATTTTGATTATACACCCGAAATGTATATTTTAGATAAGCTGTTTAACCAAAATATCGCTGCTTTATGAAAACACCCGAAGAAATAAAAAAAAGAAGCCTGGAACTTACTGCTAAGGGCGGTTTTATTGAAGGCATTTACAATTATTGTGACCGCTGGTGTGAGAAATGTGCTTTTAAGTCTAAGTGCTTCAGTTTTACCAACAGTCCTGATTATGAAAATATGAGTGATGAAGACACAATCCAGTATATCACGAATAACCTGAAAGCTACAATTCTTATGCTTAACGAGATAGCCGAGGAAATGGATATTGATCTTTCGAAGATAGACGAGGAAGAACTGGATTTTGAAAGGGATGAACCGTTTAAGGATGCACTGACTGCTTATGCACATGAAGCTTCAATGGAGACAAATAAATGGTTTGAATCGGTGGAACCGGAAACAGGCATAAAGAAGATAAATTCACTCAAGCTATACCCGGATGAGAAGAAGGAGTATCATGATGCACTGGAAGTGGTGGTATACTATTTATTTTTCATTTCTGTCAAACTGGAGCGAGCTGTGAAATCAGGCGTCGAGGCTGACAAAAAAGAATATATGAAAAACGACAGTGACGGATCGGACAAAGTGGCTTTAGTAGCAATTGACCGTTCGATTGCTGCCTGGGGCATTATTATGAAAGAACGGCCGGAGTACGAGGATACTATCCTTCAGTGCCTGGTTAAATTGTCTAAAATCAGGTCAGAAGCAGAAAAAAGATTCCCTGATGCACGCAACTTCAACAGGCCGGGCCTTGATGAGTGAGCAAATATGTAATCTGGTCATAATAATAATTGGCATGATACCCGACCCTTAATACAATCAGTATGAAAAGGCGCAATGGACTTTTATGATGAAGTGTTTTCGTCTGATAACCTACTGGGTATTTTTGCCGGTCATGTTCATCGTCAATCAATAGACATAATAAGAGGAATACCACAATTTGTTGCAAAACCAAATGCCACCGGTGCATTTCTTGAAATTAACTTTTTGCCTTTGAGTACGGCCAACACGTAAATCCCCGGAGTGCCTGCCCTGATAATGAAGTTCTTCAGATCCTCCGTAACTGATAAAGGATTACAATATGGCATGTTTGCAGGTACAATTTCTGATCTTGTATAGGATATGTTTATATATATTTT
>CAZNYS010000051.1:0-25678 GCA_964577305.1 uncultured Rikenellaceae bacterium | reverse complement strand
CTCCGCTAAACAGAATGGCTGCTGTTTGCGATCTTGGCACACTATCATCAGCATATCTCTCAAATACCATGATTGAATGTCGTTGCTCCATCCAACTGTCAAACACTTCATGCAGGTAAAGATTGGCCAGTAGCGGGCTGATTACTCCACCCTGTGGCGTCCCCTTCTTGCGTTCCGTGTCTGTCTCTCCATTTATTTTCAACACCGGAGCTTTTAACCATCTTTTACAGTAAAGTAAAATGTGCTTCTTTGATGTGTACTTCCGCAGTATCTCCATCATTTTCGCATGGTCAATGTTATCAAAGAACCCTTTGATGTCCAAGTCCACCACATACCAGCGCTCCCAGCAGTTCTTTGCACAGGCATCCAATGCCTGATGCGCACTCTTGCCGGGGCGATATCCGTATGAACTTGGGTGAAAGTGCGGTTCCAGTTCTTGTTCCAGTTCCGCCCTGATCACTTCCTGGGCTACCCTGTCACACATCGTAGGTATCCCAAGTAACCGTTCTTTGCCATTGGGTTTTGGTATGGATACTTGTCGAACAGCAGGTGGAAAATAACTCCCACTTGCGAGTCGATTCCATACCGGATACAAGTACTTTCGTGGATTCTTCTCAACCATTTCGATTGTGACGTTGTCCACCCCAACGCCTTTACCTCCCCGTCTGATCCGCTTCCACGCTGTCCATACTTGTTCCTTGGTTATCCCCAGAGATTTTGGCTTTAGTTCGAAAATCATCCTGTTTTGCAGTTGTAATACATCCTTAAACCTGTTATGTGAAGCCCTTCGCTCCATCCTCATTACAAGAACTTCATCACTACTACAGCTTCATCCGCCACAACCCTGTACTTCTCTAATTTCGACCTTGCGGGCTCTCCGCTTGTGTCTTTTCGATTATCATTACAAGGTTGCTTCCCGTGTTCCATTGCAACGCCTGCACACAGTTCCTGCCGCCTTTGTGACGAATGTCTGTACAGATAGCTGTTCAGGTATCCTCCGTACGATTCCTTTGCCACTAATATGCGCAGTTATAGTCATTGCCTAAGTTAAATTTTCGACACTTTATCAGCGGTTCACTTGCGTTCAGCTCCTGTGTGCCCACCTGAAAGGATCTCGTCCTCCCTTACTCCCTGTCCGCTCAATACCTCCCGCATTGTCGGGAAGCACCGCAGGGTGGTTTGGTACCTGCTCCTGATAACCGATACCGATAGGCCATCTCAATTAATAGTTAATAGTTTGATTAATAATTGAAAATCTATCATCATTGCAACAGTTGCACGCACAGTTGAAAGGGTGTGCGCCCTTCGCTCTGTGCGCTCACGGCGCACGTTAATCCTTCACACAGATGGAGGGGGACAATACCGGAGTGATTCATTTCAGGCGATGTTACAAAATGCTGAGATAAGACCGAGCCATGCAAAAAATTGTTTGGAAAATGGTTTAGCAGAGAGGGTTAATGGTATAGCGAAGAATGAATACCTTGTGGACTATACTATCCGGAGCGTTACACAATTAAATAGGGTTCTCAAGCATATACAGTATCAACATAATGAGGTATGGCCATCATCAAAATTAGGATGGATTACTCCGAAACAATTTGCTAAACGGATAGAGGGTATACCTTTAAAAGAACGACTGGTGAAAACCGTCAAGGAAATTACAAAATAAAAGAAAGGGGTTTTTGTAGGCATGACAATCAAAAATGTTCATATCTTTCAACCGAAAAAAGGAAGAAGAGTTAAACTCTTGCCCCTTTCATTTTCGACCGATAGAGTTAACCCTCGATTGGTCGCTCCCAAGCAGAGCCAATCTTCGTTGCACTCTACAAGACAAAAATATGGACTAACTACTTTTATGGAAATAATGTTATTAAAACTAAAACAAGAAAAGTAAACTTAATGACAATCATATTCATGAAAGGTCAAACCTGAAACATGAAACATGAAACATGAAACATGAAACCTGAAACTTGAACCGAGGCGAAGCCGAGCTCGCCGAAGGCAAACCCGGGACACTGAACGCTGAACGCTGAACACCGTTTTACATCATCTGCTCCAGCACCCTTATCCGGTCCTGTATGGGCGGATGTGTTGCAAAAAGGGTTGAGAACGAAGCACCTTTCTTTTTGACACCCGGGTTTTCGATAAACATCTGGGCCACATCCTTTCGTGTTACGGCTTCAATCCTCGGGTCACCTGACACCTTCCTCAGGGCTGAGGCCAGGGCATAGGGTTTATGTGTCAGTTCAGCTGACCCGGCATCAGCCAGGTATTCCCTTTTTCTGGAAAGGGCAAACCTGAATAATGTTGTCAGTAACCAGCCGATAGCTGCCAGTATTATTATCAATATTATTGCAGCCCCGCCCTTGCTATCCCTCCTTCTTCCCACACCGCCATACATTGTTCCGCGTAATAAAGCCTGTGTGGCAAATGCAAAAATACCTACAAAGATCACGGATATAATCAACAGACGCACATCCCGGTTGCGTATATGTGTTAATTCATGGGCTATTACCGATTCAAGTTCATCATCATCCAGTTTATCTATTATACCCCGCGATAATGATATGGTGTATGTCTTCTCATTGATGCCGCTGGCAAAAGCATTAAGACTGTCATCCTCAATAACATTAATAGCAGGCATTCTCTTCATGCCTGCTGCTATGGAGAGGTTCTCCACTATATTATATACCCTTTTGTTTTCTTTTCTCTGAAGGGGGCGCGAACCGGTAGCCCTGTTTATCATTGAGCTGTGTGAGGACCAGGCAATGGTAAACCACAGCATAACACCCGCAGCTACCCATGGTATGGTCCTGAGAAATCCACTTACCGGATCTATCTCTGCTTCAGACTGGTATACACTGTATATCAGCCAGAAGACCATTACAAGCGCAAATATTACAAGGGGAAAAAGGATAAGAAGTAATACCGACCGGATATTATTCTTCCATATCTGCGACTGTAAACCTACGTATTTCATGGTATATACTATTCAAAGCTCGCTTTAGGTGGTTCTTCCATTTCCTCGCGACGTTCACCCAGGTCAAACATGGGTTCTTTGCGGAAACCAAACATACCTGCTATTATATTGGACGGGAATACCTGCACTGCTACGTTCAGCTCTTTGGTGGCCGAATTAAAGAACCGGCGTACAGCAGCAAGCTTATTTTCAACATCAGATATCTCTTCCTGCAACTGCATAAAGTTCTGGTTTGCCTTAAGATCCGGGTATGCCTCTACAGCAACCTGTATCCCGCCAAGGGCAGCTGACAAACGCGATTCAGCTTCAATCTTTTCATTTATGCTTCCTGCCTTCATGGCATTCGCCCGCGCATTTGTAACTTCAGTAAGCAATTCTCTTTCATGCTTCATATAACCTTTAACCGCATCAATCAGTTGTGGTATCAGGTCATGACGCTGCCTGAGCTGAACATCTATGTCAGCAAAAGCATTTTCCCTGTTATTCCTTAGCCTCACCAACCTGTTATAAGCTGATATGACAATAAGAGCCAGAATAACTACTATGGCTATTACAATAATTAAACCTGTCATTTTCTAAATTAATTAGTGAAAAACAAATATATGAAATGTTTCAATAAATGGTATAAAGTAATAATGGAATAATGCATTATTGGAACATGTCATTCCTGACCTGATCAGGAATCTCTTTGAATGAAAAATTCTGAAGATCGAATTTTACTTCTTAAATCATAATTCGTTATTCAGTATTCTTCAATCAGAAGGACATCACCTTATACCCTTTTTTCAGGTAATCCGACAAAGGTGCACCCATTCCCTTTACATCAATACCAAGCTTTCTAAGATCTTCTTCAACATTATACATTCGCGCACAGGCTATGCATGCTTCAAGGATAATTCCTGCATCTTTCATTTTCCTGATTTCTGCCTGCAGGTCTGTATTTTCAGTGAGCAGCTTTGCAGAAGGACCCCAGACAATAAATATCACCTCGTCAAACCATCCGGCGCGTTTGGCATTATACACATACATATAGACCATCTTCTCAGCCACTTCAATATCACCGCTGGTCCAAACAACAACGAGTGTGTCTGTATTAATAGCTGCTTGATCCTGTCCTTTCAAATCATCTCCTGCCGGACCTGCCATCAGCACCATCATAAAAAGAAACACCAATCTATTCATAGTCAATAAATTTAATGTAGAGGCGCAATATCTTGCGTCTCTACATTGTATTTGTTATGTTTTCTATCTCATCCGATTCGTATATAACCTTGCTGTTTACATTGTTTATTTCCCTTACCATGGCCAATGCCACATCACTTGCCCTTATGCCCCTGTACTTACGCTTTTTACCACTTAGAAGAAATCCTAAGCCTCTGACCAGCGCTTTCCCGACTGACTCTAACAACCTGATTTGATGTCTCTTACCCAGCAATATTGAGGGCCGCAAAATGATCTTCCTGCTGAAGTCAAGGGATTGAATATCATTCTCCATCTGGCCTTTTATCCTGTAGTAGTAATTACGAGATTCCGGGTCTGCTCCTATGCTTGACACCACGGCTATATTTTTCACACCATTCTGCAGGGCTGCCTTTGCTATTTTAACGGGCAGGTAACGATCAATTGCTTCCATTCTCTCTATTGAACCTGCTTTGCGCCTTGTAGTGCCAATGCAAATGAACAGGTCGTCGCCCTTAATAAAGTCATTGTAATCCTCAACCTTTTCAACCTCAACAATCTTTTCAATCACCTTTATATGCTCAATATGCAGTTCACGACGGGTAAATACCTTTACCGCCCTGTATCTTATATCCTTTATAAGATGATATAATAGTTCAGAACCAACAAGTCCTGTAGCACCAAATACTATCGCTGTTTTATTCATTTTTCTTTTATAAACACCCGGTAATCAGTTCTAGTTCATAATAACTCATAACTTTATTCCCCTGCCCCTTTAATGGCAGAAAGCAGGTACACCCCCCCTTTGAGTACAATTTCCCTGCCTTCCAGATCCTGGTGATTAATTATTTCAACTCTCTCATTATCTGTGATTCCCGTTTCTATTTTTACAGGTCTGTAACTATTGCCGTCTTTTATAAAAACTATTTCCCCCTGGTCAGAATAAACAACTGATTCAACCGGCAATGTCATAACATCTTTATCCTCAACATGAATATCAGCCCTTATCATCATTCCATGTCTGAGGTTCTCATAATCTTCATCCGGTTTTGCATACACCATAAAGGTACGGCTTATCTGGTCGATCTTTTGCCCTGAGTATATTACTTTTCCAAAATGTTCCTTAACCATGCTTCGCGGATCAGGACATAAAAAGCTTACTACCTGTCCCTGCATGATCCTGGCAATATCCTTTTCAAAAACCCTCAGTACGATCAGGAATTCTTTACGGTTCACTAACTCTGTTATTACTTCCGCAGGCTGAACAAACTGGCCTATAGCAATATTAATGCCTTCTATATATCCGTTTATAGGAGCTTTTACTGAAAAGACAGAAACAAGATTACCAATGCTTAATTCATCTGTATTGCATCCGAGTATTTTAAGGTTTTCCTCAAGTGATGCAAGACTTACCTGTGATTGTTCCCATTCACTCTTAACCCTCTGGTATTCCTTAAGTGCATTAATATTCTTCTCATTTAGTTCTGTCTGTCTCTGGTAATTCTGCTCGAGGTAATCAAGCCTGCTCTTTTCAGTCAGGTATTCCTTTTGCATCATAAGGAATTCAGGGTTTTCGAGTAGTGCAATATTTTCTCCTTTTGTAACATATTTGCCATCAAATACAAATATTTCTTTAACATATCCACTCATCAGGGAAGAAATTTTTGCCCTGTTTGAAGGAGGTGTTTCAATATTCCCGTTACATGATATTTTACTTGTGAGTGTTGTCTCCCTCATGTAACCGGTTTCTATGCCAGCACTTTCCATTTGTTTATCATCAAGGGTTATAACAGAAGGTGTTTCACCAACCGGCTCACTTTGTTCCTCTCTGTTACAGGATGATATAACAGTAACCAGGGAGATGATCATCAAAATATAAATGTATTTCATATCACTTATTTTTTCAGGTATTCAAGTTCAAAAGCGTTTATATTATAGGTTTTTATAAGACCAAGGTATTCTTCTCTTATTGAAGTTGCATTTCCCAGGTTTCTGGTAAGTTCTATGTAGTTTATGTCTCCTGAATTATAGAGTTCGATTACTGCAATTTCAATGCTATCGGCCACAGGAACAAGGTTGTCCCTGTAGAAAGCCAGTTTTTCGTTTATCATTTCCATTTCCCCGGTAACATTCCGTATTTGTTTTTGCCGTTGTGCTTCCTGTTCAGCAACATTAAATTCATTCTTTTTATACTCTATTTTACTGCTTGCAATCTTTTTCTGCTGCGGCATGAACCAGAGAGGCAGGGACACCCCTGCTTCCACTCCCTGGTAACCAGTCAGTCCATCTATTTTCTGATTAAAATATCCAAAATAGAAATCGGGCATAAGGACTGATTTTTCCACACCTATCTGTGCCCTGCTCTGCTCAAGTGATTTTTCCCATAATGAGCGATGCAGAGTATCTGTTCCGTTATTTTCTTCAATGATTAATACAGGTTCAAGCTGCTTCTTAACAGGAATGAGTCTTTCATCTGAATAAGTAAGGGTCTGCAGGTTATTTAATACTGACTCCATCCTGTAATTGACATCCTTATATCTTATTATCATATTGCCGGCTTCTGTTTGCAGTGCCAGCATTTCCAGTGAGCTTGTTTCACCCAGCCGTCGCTTCTCAGCAGCTACCCCGATCAGTTTATTATAGTTACTTACCGTTTGCATTATTGTGTCAGCCAGATTCTCAAGATACCTGTACTGAACAAATGCCTGTCGCAATTCTTTTTTCAGGTATTCCCTGTAGAGGCTTATGTTTAACTGTTCTTTTTCTGCTTCTTTGCCATACATTTTAGCCTTTGACATACTCTCCGGCAGGTTTGCAAGGTTTTGGCCCACAGATAAGCGGTAGTCTTTAATATCAGAATTTATCTGTCCATATTCATAGGAAACATCTGTTGTTCCAAGGTCAATTTTTACCCCGGACAGTTTTTGTGCCTGTTGCAGGCTGAGTTCTCTCTGCCTGAGCGAAGGATTATTCTGCAACATTATTTCTTCCGCTTCCTCAAGAGTAACCATCCTTTTCTTAACATCCTGTGCCAAGAGAGGCTGGATAATCAGCAACAGTAATATTATTAACGCTGACTTATTTATTTTTACTGGTTTACTGAACCATTTTTCACTGTAATAATAAACAAGCGGCAGCAATACCATTGTAAGGAAAGTGGAAGTAATGATACCTCCTATCACAACCGTGGCCAGCGGTCTTTGTACTTCAGCACCCGCCGTTGTACTTACAGCCATTGGCAGGAATCCCAGGGCTGCAACGGCTGAAGTAATTGCCACCGGACGCAGCCTGTTTCTTGTTGCAGTAATTATGCGCCTGTGCAAATTAGTCATTCCTTTTTCTTTAAGTTCATTTAAATGATTAATAAGGACTATACCATCCAGAACGGCCACACCAAAAAGTGCTATAAATCCCACTCCTGCTGAAATGCTGAATGGCAATCCCCTGATCCATAGGGCAAACACGCCCCCAATTATGGAGAGGGGGATTATACTGAATATAAGTGCAGCCTGCTTAAGGGATTTAAAGGCAAAGTACAGCAGTATAAATATCAGTAATAATGCAACCGGTACTATAAGTTTCAGTCTTTTGAAAGCTGATTGCAGGTTTTCAAACTTTCCACCGTATGTATAGTAATATCCAGGGGGAAGGCTGGTGTTTTCAGTCAGTATTTCCTGTACGTCATCCACTACAGACTGGACATCCCTGTTCCTGACGTTCATACCTATAGTGATCCTGCGGTGGGTATTGTCACGTGATATCTGCACCGGATTATCCACATATTGTATTTCTGCCACCTCCTTTAAGGGTACCTGTTTGCCTGATGGCGTTCTTATATATAGCTGATCAAAATCTGCTATATAGTCCCTGTAATCTTTACCAAGTCTCACAACAAGGTCGAATTTTCTCTCACCTTCAAAAATATATCCTGCCTGCTCTCCTGCCATGGCAGTTCTTACCATGCTGTTAAGGTCTGCAATATTAAGCCCGTAGCTGGCCACCTTATACCTGTCATATTCAATAACTATCTGTGGCAATCCCTCAATTCTTTCAACCCGCACATCTTCCGCTCCTTCAATGGTTTCTATATATCTTGATGCATCATTAGCCCTGTCAAACAATACCTCAAGGTCTTCACCGTAAATTTTCACAACAACGTCAGACTTTGCACCTGTCAGTAATTCATTAAATCGCAATTGTATCGGCTGAGTAAATTCAAAAGCTACTCCGGGTATTACGGACAGGCTGGCCTTCATTTTTTCAATAAGCTCTGTACGTGTATTAGCCGATGTCCATTCCTTTTTGTTTTTTAAAGTGATCATTATATCAGCATCTTCAATGGCCATTGGGTCTGTTGGCACTTCCGCTGTTCCTATTTTTGAAATCACATTTTTCACCTCCGGGAAACTGTCCAGTAATATTTTTTCTGCCCTTGTGCTTGATTTTATGCTTTCCTCAAGAGAACAACCCGGTGGATTTGTCATCTGCATTGCCAGGTCACCTTCATCCAGATCGGGCAAAAATTCAGCTCCAAGCCTGTTATAAAAAATGAATGCTGATACCAGTAAGCCCAGAGCTATGAGTATTATCAATGGTTTTTGCCTCAGGGAAAACCTGAAAACAGGCCTGTAAGTTCTGTGTAAAAGACCCATTACCCTGTCGGCAATTGTAGTTCTGTCGCTTGTTCTTTTCCTCAGGAACAGTGACGATACCATGGGGATGTAGGTAAAAGATAATATCAATGAACCAATAATGGCAAAACTTACCGTTGTGGCCATCGGTTTGAACATTTTTCCTTCTATCCCGACCAGGGTAAGCAACGGAAAGTACACTATCAGTATGATCAGGGCGCCAAAAGCTGCTGAATTTTTAATTTTCAGGCTTGCTCCCAGTACCAGTTCGTCAAGATGCTTTTTCCCCTGTATTGCTTTCTGTTTTTCCATCTGATGAATTATCCCTTCCACAATAATAACTGTGGCATCCACTATCAGACCAAAGTCAATAGCACCCAGTGACATGACAGTGGCGGTTACACCAAAAGCATTCATCATGGAAAAGGCAAAAAGCATGGCAAGGGGAATAACGGAAGCTACAATAAGACCGGCCCTCCAGTCGCCAAGCATCAGTAAAAGGATAAAAATCACTATCAGACCTCCTTCAACAAGGTTTTTGGAAACAGTATGAATTACTTTTTTGACCAGCACTGACCTGTCAAGATATGGCTCTATTGATACCCCTTCAGGCAGGTTATTATTAACCTGTTCAATCCTTTCCTTAATTTCCTTAATAATAGATGAAGCATTGCCTCCTTTCAACATCAGGGTAATACCTCCCACTGCTTCCCCCTTGCCATCTTTTGTCATGGCACCAAAGCGTGGTGCCCAGCTTATTCCTACAGAGCCTATGTCTTTAATAAGAACGGGGTTGCCTCCTCTCGTATCTACCACAACGTTCTCAATATCCCTTATGTCTTTAAGTAATCCGTCAGCCCTGATATAATAAACATATGGCCCTTTGTCAATATAACCGCCACCTGTATTTTGATTATTTGACTCCAGGGCCTGGTTAACATCCAGCAATGAGAGGTTAAAGGCCCTCAGCAGGTTAGGATCAACCGCTACTTCGTATTGTTTTACAAATCCTCCAAAACTGCTTATCTCAACAATCCCGGGAATACCGTTTAACTGCCTTTTTACAATCCAGTCATGTATAGTCCTGAGATCCATTGCAGAATACATTTCTTCATATCCCTCTTCCACTTCAAGGGTATACTGGTATATCTCCCCAAGACCCGTGGTAATAGGCATCAGCTCCGGCTCACCGTACATTTCCGGAATATCTGACTTAGCCAGGGCAAGCTGCTGTCCTACGAGTTGCCTTGCATCGAGTATTGGCACCTTCTCCTCAAAAACAACTGTTACAACAGATAATCCGTACCTTGATACCGACCTTAACTCAACCACCCTGGGAACATTTGCCATAGTCATCTCTATAGGATATGTTATGAATTGTTCTACCTCCTGTGCTGCCAGGTTTGGACTTACTGTTACTATCTGTACCTGGTTATTGGTTATATCAGGAACAGCATCAATGGTAATATTCCTTAAGGAAAAAATGCCCCAGGCAATAAGTCCCGCCGTAAGCAATGCTATAACCAGTTTGTTCCTTATACTGAATTCTATTATCCTTGTTAACATAGGCAGAGGTTTGGAGTATTTTTCTAAATATTATCTTCCAGGACAATTTGGATGCAAAAGTATAAAATATGTTCATTTGCAATTGCTATCCGTGGAATTTTGCAATAGGTACAATTTATTTGATACGTTTGAACAGTTTGATTGTTTAATTTACCATTAACCTTTTCAAACATTCAAAAGCTCAACCGAACCCCGATTTATCTTGGTGAGCTCGACGAACCCCAAGTCCTCGGGGTGAGTCAAACCTTATTCTTGTTAATATGTTAAAATTGGAGATAATGAGCATTATTTACCGCTGAAGCTTACATCATTAAAAAGCAATGACGGCGTTCTCCATGCTGTATCTTCGTATACATCATTACCTACCTCTGCGAGGTTTTTATATAGCTGCAGCAAATTGCCGGTAATATTCATTTCGGAAACAGGTTTAATAATTGTCCCCTTTTCAATGAGGAAACCTTCAATACCATAGGAAAAATCACCCGTGGAGCCATTTGAATTACCACCGTTGAATCCTGTCACCAGTATTCCTTTATCAAGGGAAGCGATCATCTCCTCAAGGTTCTCGTCGCCTGTTTCAAAAACCAGGTTTGTTGTGCTTCCGCTGGTCGGATCCATACTAAGCTTTTTGCCGTAATAAGTATCGATATAATAGGATTTCAGAATCCCTTTCTCAAAAATCGTCCGTTTTTTCAAGGCCAGTCCTTCATTATCAAAATGCCTTGAGCCTCTTCCGGAAACTATAAAGGGATCATCGATAAGTGTAAATTTATCCGAGCCCACCTTCTTATCAAGCATATCTATAAGGAATGAATTTTTCTGTTGTATGGCGGAACCGTTAAGTGCCTGAATCAGTGGGCCCAGGCTCTGACTGGCAAGCCTGTTCTCGATTATCATTGACATATTTGCAGACTCAATCTTAGCCTGTCCAAGCTTTTTCAGCGCCTTATCAAGGGCTTTTTCCCCTATTCCCTGGCTCTTCAGTTTATCATAGAAAAGTGCACTCTCATGCCAGTAATCACTTGGCCGGGCATCTCCTTGTTTAACGGAAACAGAAGCGCTTACACTGTAATAAGTATTTGCCGTGTCTCCCTCAAAACCATTACTCGTTACCATTACTGATCCAATCATACCATCATCATACGAAGCTGTAACAGATACTATACGCTCATCTTTGCCAAGCACTTCCTTTTCAACCGCAAAGGCTGAATCGATCTTTTCCTGTGGGTCAACCGACTTGAAATTGTCATCAAAGGTTTTGAGATCGGGGCCTCTGCCCTTATAATAAAGATCCGGGTCAGGCAGGCTCCTGTATTCATCCTCGGCAAGATACTTTGTTCCCTCTATAGCTTCGTCAATAAACCTTGCCAGCTCTTTCCTGTTATCAAGCCTGTTGGTTGAATGAATAGAATATTTCTTATCAACATACAAAAATATTGTTAGTCCGTTCTCAATTGACTGTTCAAGGTTCTCGATCTTTTCTTCCCTGACGGATATACTGTTGCTCTGGCTGTCGTTAATAACTGCTTTGGCCTGCTGGGCACCGCTTTCCAGTGCATGATCAACAGCCCACCTGGCTAATATATATTTTTCTTCTCTAGTCATGATTTTTTGTTTTCCTGTTTTTAAAATTCATATTCATGTTATTCCTGCATCTTAAGCATTTATTCCTCCAACGGTCAGCTTCTTAACCAACACAGTGGGTAATCCCATTGTTACAGGTACTGATTGCCCCCCTTTGCCACACGTCCAGGTACCATTATCAGTTTTATAATCGTCTGCGGCCATAATAATATCAGCAAGCGCCTGTGGCCCGTTACCAATGATATTAATGTCCTTGATTGGTTGTGTCAGTTTACCTTTCTCCACAAGGTATCCTGATTTTACAAAGAAGGTGAAATCTCCGGCTCCAATCTTCACCTGTCCGTTACTGAAATTATCAACATAAACACCGTAATCCACCTCAGCTAGTATATCTTCCCTGGTATGCGGGCCCGGTTCCATATAGGTTGACCTCATCCTTGGCAGGGGTATATGCTGGAATGATTGCCTCCTTCCGTTACCTGTAGGTTCAACACCATAATGATTCGAACTTATCCTGTCGTGTATATAGCTGTTGAGTATACCATCCTTAACAAGGTAAATCTTCCTGACATCATTACCTTCATCATCAATATTCAATGAACCGCGGTTATTCTCCAGCGTTCCGTCGTCTATGATATTTATGAAGTTTTCGGCTATTTTCTTACCCATCTTATCACTGAAAATTGATGTTCCTTTCCTGTTAAAGTCAGCTTCAAAAGCATGTCCTATAGCTTCGTGCAGGAGTATTCCCGAACCTCCCGCTCCCAGTACAACAGGCAACTCACCTGCTTTGGGTTTGGTGGCATCAAACAATATATTTGTCCGGTCAACAACTTCCCTCGCTAACTCATCTACCAGTTCGTCCGACAGCCACTCAAAACCTTTCCTGTAAGATCGTGATGAATACGAATTTTCGATTTGCTTACCCTTTTGCATAATACAAACAGCAACAAAGCTTGACATTGGCCTGTAATCATAACTCAGCCTGCCTTCAGAACTATAGAATAACACATAGCTTGTTTCATCGTTCAGGAAGGCATTCACTTTCATTACCTTATCATCCAGGCTGAAAATCCTGTCATTGATCTTCTGTACAAAAGGTACCTTATCTTTCACCGAAACATCTTCCCAGCTTGTTTTTATACTGTAATAATCGGCAGGTACTTTTTCATTAAAGACCTGGCTGTCAATTGTGCCCGGACTGTTTGCTATGCTGGCAGCCAGTTTTGCAGCATCCAGCATTGATTCCATTTCCAGTGACTCTGAATAGGCAAAACCTGACTGATCCCCGTTCAACACCCTTATGCCCACACCATAGTCAATATTCGAAGATGCACTGTTAACCTTGCCGTCCTGCAGGCCAATATTATTTGATATCTTATGTTCAAAGAAAAGGTCGGCATAATCACCTCCTTTTGACATAGCTTCCGAAATCACCCTGCTGAGTGTTCCGGTGCTGATTTCGAAATGTTCCAAGTAATCTTTCACATTTGTTGAAATTTGCAGGTTGCTGCATGATTGGACAAATGGTGGTATTATTATTGTCCCCGCAACAGCAGCACCGCTGGTTTTTAAAAAATTGCGTCTGTTAAGATTCATACTACTAAATTGTTAATTGTAAAAATAGTAAAAACGACACAAGGTAATATTTTATAGCTTAATCCGGATTAAACGATATCAATTTTTTTCTCTCCTTCCACTCCGGAAGGAATTTATCCATCAATTCATTAAATCTTTTGTTGTGTTTTCTCTCCAGTAAATGAACCATCTCGTGCACAAGAATATATTCAAGAATGCTGTCCGGGTATTTTGCAAGCTCAAGACTCAGCCATATACGTCTTTCAGACGCATTGCACGTACCCCATTTTGTTTTCATTTTTCTTATCCTGAGCTCTGATACCCCCACATTCATTTTTTTCTCCCACTTTTCAAGCAATGAAGGAAGTTTAAGCCTTATTCTGTCACGGTACCAGTTATCAAGTATCTTCTCCCTTATTGCTTTTTCATGACCTGGCTTAACAACCATTATAATCCTGTTATTTTCCTGGTATACCACGGGCGGTTTATAGCTGTACCTGATTTCAAGCAAATAGCGTTTCCCTTCATATAAATGATACTCCCCGCTTTTATACCCTTTTTGTCTTTCCTGTTCAACTTTCTTAAGCCTCTGGTGATGTTTTATTATCCAGTTGAATTTTGAGCTTATAAAGTCTGAAACGGCCCTCGCTGGCATCCTTTCCGGAGCAGATATCACAACCCTTCCTTCAGGAGGATAAATCCTGATATAAACATGTTTTATGGGTTTTCGTACTAAAACAGCAGGAATATTGCCAATTTCGATATTTTCAGGCTTTGACATTGATTGTTTCTGATAAACAAAATATGGGCGAAGATAACTGATTTAATAGTATCTTTATATTATCATTTAAATCAGCCTGCACTAATAAAATGATGAAAAAAATTGTTGACAGGATATTCATGCTATATTTTATCCTTTTCATATTTCTTATGGCATGCGACAGGCAAAATGATAAAAATAATCCTCCCAATATCCTTTTTATCATTGCTGATGACCAGACATACAGTGGAATAAACAGCAACGGTAACGATGAAGTAATTACTCCAAACCTTGACAGGTTATCCGAATCCGGAGTCACATTCACCCATGCCTATAATATGGGCGCCTGGAATGGTGCAGTTTGTGTTGCCAGTCGTGCAATGCTCAATTCCGGCCGGTTTATCTGGAGAGCAAAAGAACTGAGTGACGGATCATATTCAGGATTTAAAGAACAGGACTTTATGTGGAGCCAGCTAATGGCAAGTAAAGGATATGATACTTATATGACTGGTAAATGGCATGTTGGTGTGCCTGCAGATTCGGTTTTCATGGTCACTGGCCACGTAAGGGCAGGCATGCCGGGAACTGTTCCTGAAGCATATAACAGACCACTTTCAGAGAATGATACAACCTGGCTTCCCTGGCATAAAAAATGGGGCGGATACTGTGAGGGTGGAAAACACTGGAGCGAGGTTGTAGCCGATGAGGCAATTGGTTTTATCGATAGCTCACTGACCCGATCGAATCCTTTTTTCATGTATATAGCCTTTAATGCCCCACATGATCCAAGGCAATCACCAAAAGGGTTTATTGAAATGTATCCCCTGGAAAACATTTCACTACCTGTTTCATTCATTGAAGAATATCCTTTTAAGGATGCAATGGGTTGTCCTGCAACACTCAGGGATGAAATGCTTGCACCATTCCCCCGTACACCATATTCAGTACAAATACACATACAGGAATATTATGCTATCATAACCCATATGGATCAGCAGATAGGCCGCATAATTAAACACCTGAAAACTTCAGGTCAGGATAAAAACACTTATATCCTTTTCAGTGCCGATCATGGACTGGGATGCGGTAAACATGGCTTACTTGGCAAGCAGAACATGTATGATCACAGCATCAGGGTACCCCTGATTATCGTCGGACCCGACATACCGGAGAATGAAAAAAGGCAAATGCAGGTTTACCTGCAGGACCTGATGGCAACCACCCTTGATATTGCCGGGATAGCCAGACCTGAATATGTGGATTTCATCAGTCTCATTCCTTTAATTAAAGACAATGCAGCAGATAGTCCTTACCAGGAAATATATGGTGCATATATCGATCTTCAAAGGATGATCAGGACAGAGGAATACAAACTTATCCTCTATCCAGGGGTACCGGTTTACAGGTTATTTGATATGAAAAATGATCCGCATGAAATTAATGATCTTGCTGCCGATTCGGGTTACCATGACTTAATCAAGCAACTGGCTGTAAGGCTGAAAAAACAACAGGAATATATGGATGATACCCTTGATCTGGGAAGGTATTTTCCTGAACTTTTCTTAAATTAATAATAAGACACATGCAAATTGTTCATTTCTATTTTTGGAAAAAAATTTGCTTTTCTGAAAACATAATTTAACTTTGCATCACAAAGTACTTTTAATTATGGATAACAATTCACATTCCGAAGATCTAAGGACCATCAGAAAAATAATGGAAGAATCATCCAGATTTTTGTCACTGAATGGTCTGTCAGGAGTATTTGCCGGTATTTTTGCACTCTTTGGTTCTGCAATAGCAGCCATTGCAATTCATAAAGCACAAACGGCTGAAATTAATAAGCTGGCATTGATCCTCCTGCTGGATGCTATTGTCGTTCTGATTGCTGCCCTGGGTATCTCTATTTATCTCTCCGTCCGGAAAGCTACCCGGAATGGCCTGAAAGCCTGGACAAGCATAACAAAAAGGATGTTACTTAATCTCCTAATTCCGTTGTTTTCAGGGGCAGTTCTTATCCTTGTCTTTTACCTGAATAGTAATTATGAATATATTATACCTTCGATGCTGATATTCTATGGTCTGGCACTTGTAAGCGCCGGAAAATTTACTTTTGGAGAAATACAGTATCTTGGGATACTCGAAGTACTCATAGGTATCTTCGCTCTTTTCATTCCTGAGTATGGTCTTATTTCATGGGCTTTTGGTTTCGGAATTCTTCACATTCTTTACGGTTTGATTATGCTAAGGAAATACAGATGAAATAGCTCCCTGACCATATGAAAGATATATTAAACAATCTTAGCAAATTACTCGAGAACCGTATCAGGTTGGGTATAATGTCGGCACTTGTGGTGAATAATAGTCTGGATTTCAATTCCCTTAAGGATCTTCTTGATGTTACTGACGGAAACCTGGCCAGCCATCTAAGAGCACTTGAAAAAAATGAATTACTGGAGGTTAGGAAACAATTTATCGGAAGGAAACCGAATACAAAATATATAGTAACCAAGCATGGTAGAAATGTCTTTAATCAACACCTTGATGCGCTTGAACAGCTTATGAAAAGGAAGTAGATTTTTTTTATCATGATGCTTTGCAACTCAAAGTACTTTTAAAACAATTAATATGAAAAATGAGAGTCAAAATGACATTAAATGGTACGAAACATTAACATTTAAAATGGCTCTTCTTGGTATTATGGCCATCATGTTTCTGGTGCCCCTTGAGTTAATTAAAAAGGTAATTAACGAGCGGGCTGAAAACTCACAATCAGTGCAACAGCAAATCTCGGAAGAATGGGGAAAAGTACAGACAATCACCGGACCCATTCTGAATATCCCTGTTACCAGGATTATCTATGAGGATGATAATAAAGTCAGTCATACCACTTCAACCTGGCATATAATGCCGGAGGACCTTGAAATAAAAGGTAAAATCATTCCACAGATCAGGTATAAAGGTATCTATGAAACCGTTATATATGAATCGGATCTGAAAATGTCCGGATCATTTATAATCCCGTGGAACATAGATAATAGTGAGGTAAGGGTGAAATGGGATGAAGCATATTTTACCCTTGGGATATCTGACAACAGGGGGTTAATCAGGGACCTGTTATTAAACACTGAAGATGAGATTTATTCAGCACAGCCAGGATGCTATGATCACGACCTGTTTAGTTCGGGAGTAACATTCCCTTCGGGTCTTGCGCCGGATTTAAAAAGTTTTAAGTTTAATATTGATATTGGTTTGCGTGGCTCTTCTGGTATTTATTTCTCTCCCGTTGGAAGATCAACTTCAGTCTACATTGATTCACCCTGGGAAGCCCCCTCATTTACCGGAAACTACCTGCCACAAAACAGGACCATCGGAGAGGATGGATTTACTGCAAGCTGGAATATTACCCATCTTAACAGGAACTTTCCCCAGTCATGGTATGGAGCGATCCACAGGCCGGAAGATGAATCATTCGGTGTAAATCTTATTCTGGAAGTGGATCATTACAGGAAATCCGAGAGAAGTGCGAAATACGGACTTCTGTTCATAGCATTTACCTATCTTGTTTTGCTCTTCCTGGAACTATCCTCAGACAAAAGGATACATCTATTCCATTATTTCCTCGTATCCCTTGCCCTGGTACTCTTCTTCTCTTTACTTAATGCATTGAGCGAGCATATAGGTTTTAGTCTGGCTTATCTCATTTCATCGGTTTCAACAATTGGATTACTTACGTTATTCACAGGTTCTTTGCTGAAAAAAACAAGTTATGTGATTATTGTAAGTGGTATGTTGACTGTGCTTTATGTCTTTATTTATATCCTTCTAGCGCTCAATGAATTTGCTTATCTGGCAGGTAATATCGGATTATTTATAGCGCTGGCCGCAATAATGTGGTTATCGGCAAAGACAAATCTATTCAGGAAAAGTGGTATTTAATGCTATCAGATACAATTCCTGGTTCTACAGAGGGAGAGTCTCGCGCGGAACATTCACATCCATATGCCTGGCTCTCTGGCTACTTATTATCAGAAATGAGATATTCAATTTCTTCTATTTCAAGCTGGGTCGGAGGATTGAAATCATCTGAAGAAATGTAGCCAGTAAGACTGAAGAATAATTGCCATGCTGCAGGTCTTGATCCAAGGAGCAAAAGTAAATTATTCAGGATATCTTTGCTATGTCATGGTTTTATCCTGACCTGTTTTAGTGCACATGAATATGAAATGATCTTTTGCTTTTAAATGAATATTCTGCAAAATTTTTGTCCCCTGTGATAACTATTTGTAAGTACTAATATTTAAACTGTACTCAGCCATTTATTTAAGTATTATTAACAAAATAGTTATCCGGCTTCATATAAATTTACATCCACAAATTTATCAATCCAAGAATGTACAAAAAACTTATATCCAGTTTTATTTCACTCATAATAGGCTTTGTAACTTATGCTGGTACTGACTTAAGCAAACAGGATACAGTAAAATATGATTTTAACATATGCGAAACCACAATAACCATTGTTCATCAAGCTATATTAAATGGTAAATTAACATGTGAGGCTCTCGTTGAAAAATATATTGAAAGAATAGAAAAATATGATAAGGAGATCAATGCGATTATAATTATAAATCCTGAAGCGCTTAAAACAGCCCGGTTACTGGATGAAGAATTCAGGCAAACAGGAAAGCTCCGGCAATTGCACGGTATTCCCTTTATCATTAAAGATAATTTCAATACTGCAGGATTACAGACAACAGGAGGTTCTATTCTTCTTAAAGGATTCGAACCTGCTGAAGATGCTTTTGTTATAAAGAAAATTATTGCTGCCGGAGGAATAATACTCGCAAAATCCAACATGTCAGAATGGGCAATAGACGCAATACAGACAACCAGTTCAATATCAGGAGAAACAAGAAATCCATACAACATGGATTATGTTACCGGTGGTTCGACAGGTGGTACTGCAGTTGCATTAGCCGCTAATTTGGGCCTGGCTGGTATGGGAACGGATACAGGAAGTTCAATAAACGGACCCGCTTCCCATGCATCTATTGTGGGACTGAGACCATCATTGGGTCTTGTCAGCCGTTCAGGCATTATTCCCCTTTACAGTTCCCATGATACACCCGGTCCCATGGCCCGTACAGTTGAAGATGTGGCAATAATTATGGATGTGATTGCCGGTGAGGACAAAAAGGATCCTGTTACACATCATTCAAAAGACAGAATACCTGAATCCTATATACCTTCGACCGACAGCATCAGACTTGATAACATCAGGATAGGAGTCCTTGATGTACTTATCAACAGATTAAAGGATCCCGGAATTCGTAATTTATTCCAGGAAGCATTGAAAGATATGGAAGATATGGGTGCTGAAATCGTATATATCAATATACCTGAATTGGATAAACTCAGGAATGACCTGTGGTGCAAGAATTTTCAATCTTCGCTTAACAGGTACCTGAGAAACCAGCATGAAAAAGCTCCCTTTACTAACTATACCGAACTGGTTGAGTCAGGTAATTTCCTTGATTCTAACAGGGAATTCCTCGAACAGCACCTTGTGTATAACGAGGATACAGCAGTAATGATAAATACTTGTCCTGATGTGTTCAACAGCCATCGCCGCTCAGAGTTCAGAAGGGCAATAGAAAAAGTTATGGATAAAAACCAGATTGATCTGCTCGCATATCCTACCTGGTTGATATCTCCTGCTCGTGTTGGCAGGACTAATGTGTTCTCAGGTGCTAACAGTCCGGTCATAGCTCCTCTCTCAGGACAGCCTTCCATGACAGTACCAATGGGATTCAGTAACAATAACCTGCCTGCAGGTATCCAGTTCCTTGGAAGGATATTTGATGAAGCACTAATGTTGAAAGTGGCTTATATCTACGAACAGGGAACACTGCACCGTAAAACACCTGACTTATTCCCATGCAGATAATAACCATTTAATAATACTGTTCCCTCTGTTATATTCTTCAAGGCTGAAGCCTGGCTATCATTGTATGAAAATTCTTTCAATTTCTTCAAATTCAAGTTCAGCATCGGGATCAAAATCATCGGAGTTCATATATTTTTTCAGACTATAAAGAAGTTGTCTTGCTTCCGGCCTTTGTTCAATATTTGTAAGGAGGTCAATTCCTGAAAAGAGAAGTTTTCCGTTACCCACCCTAACTTCAAAGATCAATGAAAGATCCCTGTTCTCGAACCAGTCGTCGATAATTCTGACTACAGGTTCAATCTTTTGAGTGAGCAGCCCGGTATTAATGGCATTTGAGAAAATCATTGCATCCCACCATTGCCAGTTGGAATGATATTCCGTTGGGAACTCACTCAGAGCAGGATGCTTTGGTTCACATAAAATGCCCAGTGTATGGGGCTTTTGACCGTTTGTCCATGCAGTGTTCCAGAATATGCTTGAAAATCCCAGGCCAATATCTCCACCATATTCAGATGTAATACTTCCCTTTTGGGGGCAAAGTAGAACCTTCCCCCCATTTTCAAGTACCTTTCGAACTTCATTATCCGGGTACCTGCCAATATATATATCCTTATCTTCTTCATCAAACGGCAATATTTCAGGGTAAATCCATATATCCCACCTATTTTCAAATTCATTAACTCTGACAGATATCGTCAATTTGCATGGAGGGCTTATCTTCCCGGAGGATTTCAATATGGGAATACTTATATTAAGTGACCCAAGTTTCTGACAGTTATCAATATCAATAATATTTTTAATAAAACTTCCTCCCTCAATAGAATCAGATTCACAGTCAGACAGTTTCCAGGTAATTTCCGGGTACTGAATATTATCTTTCCCGAAATGAGATATTTCCAGGTCTGCTTTTATAGTATCACTATCTATAAAAATTCGTTTCCCAATTCTGCATAAGGGCACTGTCTGATTACAAAAATTACTGAATTCTTCCGGTGATATATAGCCCTTTTCTTCCCAGAATGCATTCAGTATACCTACGAGGGCAGTCCCCTGACCCGGGAAATCATGAAGATCAAGTAACTGAAAACCGGCAAAGCCCGGTGTCCTGAGTGCAGCTTCTATCTCAGCTTTATAACATAAAGCCTGAAGTTTACCGGAAGCCAGTAAATAATCGTTCGCAAGATGAATCAGACCGGCTTCAGTCAGTGTTTCCCTGAATATTTCAAAATTATTGGCTTTCAGTACACCGTTATACCTTCTAATATCATCAAAATCAGGATAAACGCACCACTGACCTATTTCATGGCTTACCACCGGAATATTGTACTTTTTAATTCTTTCTGACCAGTCATAATCCGTTCTTGGTCTTTCAGAATTAATAATGCTCTCCAATTCCTGTCCCCATGCCTGTATCCTTGGCTTTGGTATATTATGGTAATCATTTTCAGGTATTACAGGCCAACCTGCAGCTCCTGTGTATACTTTCCCGGGATCATTCTGCCTCCAGTTGTTTACAAAGTTACCAAGCCATTCTTCCTGGTTTTCACCGGCAGGCTCGTTACCATATGCCATCATACAGAATGAAGGGTGGTTCCCATAAGCATCAATTATGCGCCCGGCTTCTTTCATAAGCCATTCATCCAGAGGTTTGCCATCTCCAATTGAAGCGCCGCTGTTAGCCCATGAAGAGCATTCCACCTGCATATAAATACCGGCCCTGTCAGCTGCCTCAAATGCTGCCTCCGGAGGGCACCATGAGTGAAAACGCATATGATTAAGCCCATGCGCTTTCACTATCTCAAAAATCCTGTCCCATTCAGCATTTTCAGTGGGCGGATACCCTGTTTCCGGGAATATAGCGCATTCCAGTGTTCCCCTCAGGAAGACAGGCCTGCCATTAATCATGAACCTGGTTCCCTCCGCAATAAATTCCCTCATGCCAAAACTGGTACTATAGCTGTCTTTTCCTTCTTTTGAATCAATCCTTGTAAATAATTTATATACAGCAGGATTGAATTCATCCCATGTAAGCATGTCCTCACCCAGAAGTATTTCGATTCTGTTGCTGCTCTCACCAGGTGGAACGGTTAGATATTGCTTCAGATTTCCCGTTTCATGTATTCTTTCTCCCTCTTTGCCACTCGCACTGATATTCATTTTACAGTTTATGTCCTTGCTGGTTTTGTTATCAATAATAATCTCAACCCATACTGTTTTCGTATCAGTATCCGGATATACATGAACATTTCGTATGAATACAGCTGGTCTGGATGTCAGATAAATCTTCCCGGTAATCCCGTTCCAGTTTGTCTGGGTATGATCGGAAATACTATGGGAGTTTATCCCTGGATTTACGTTCTTTATCCTGTTATCAACACAAAGTGACAACGTATGACTTCCCGGGCTGAGATAATCAGTTAAATCATAAACATGAGGTGTTGACAGACTGTTTTCAATACCTGCCTCAATGCTGTCTATCCATAATCTTGTTTCCCAGTGACACCTTTCAAGATGAAGTAAAATTGATTTTCCTTTCCATTTTGATGGTATCTTAACCTTTTTCTGGTACCATGCTGCACCAGTATATTTCTTCACTGGCTGCAGCCAGAAAGGTATCATAATATTTCCCGTTTCCCTGTACTTTGAATATGCACTATCAGCATACCACGATTTGTCAATTATCGAGCCTGTCCATTCAGTAAGTACTGAAATATCGTTCCCCTTCCCATTCTCTGCCATTGATCCCGGTAAAACTATGGTTTCTTTACTCAGGCTGTTAAACCAGCCCGATAATATGCCCTCATCAAGGCTGTCAATCCTGAACAGCCAATCACCAGACAGATCAATTGTATTTTTTTTCTTTTCACATGAAACAACCATAATAAAGATTATCGTCAGTGTAATTACAGTTCTCATTTTATATCATTTTCAGTAAATATACTAATACTAAAGCCAATTACGTCCCGCTGCGCGGGACAAATTACGCGAACGCAGTGAGCCAGTTACGCGACCATCGGGAGCAAATTACGTCCCGCGCAGCGGGACAAATTACGCGAACGCAGTGAGCTAATTACGCGACCATCGGGAGCAAATAACATTTTTTTACTATTTTGCGCCCTCAAAACATTTATATGTCAGTAAAGACAAAATCAATATTGCTCATACTTTTTATACTGGTGGCCGACCAGGTGCTAAAGATATTCGTAAAAACCACAATGGTAATTGGAGACGAAAAGTATGTATTCGGGAACTGGTTTGTTCTGCATTTCATAGAAAACAACGGTATGGCCTTTGGAATGGAAATGGGTGGAAAGACGGGTAAACTAATCTTAAGCCTGTTCAGGATTGCTGCCTCTATTGGCATAGGGTGGTATATATTCCACCTCATAAAGCATAATGCACATCCCGGTCTTATACTGGCCGTAAGTGCAATTTTCGCGGGAGCAGTTGGTAATATTATCGACAGCGCTTTTTATGGTTTAATCTTCAGTGAAAGCTTTTATGAACCGGCGGTCTTGTTCCCTCCTGAAGGCGGCTATGCTTCATTCCTGCACGGGCGTGTGGTTGATATGCTTTACTTTCCAGTTATAGATACAACCTGGCCAGCCTGGTCGCCAATTCGTCCCGGGCAATCACTTGTTTTTTTCAGGCCTGTATTTAACCTTGCCGACAGCTCTGTAACAATAGGGGTATTCCTGATAATATTATTCCAGAAAAGGTTTTTCAAAATTACCCACTAGGGCGTTTCGCATATACTTACACAATTGATAATATTCTTCAGGTTCTCATGCTTCAGGGAATAGTATGTCTTTTTCCCTTCTCTTTTTGATATCAGTACACCTTTATCTTTTAATATGCCAAGATGATGAGAAGTAGTAGATTGCTCTATCCCCAGTTTCTCATGTATCTCTGTAACTGAAAGAGACTCTCCCTCTTCAAGAAATCCTATTATCGCTATTCTCATCGGATGCGCTATAGCTTTTAGCATGTTGGCAGCACGTTCCATCTGTTCAGGATCTAACTTGATATTTGCCATTTGTAAAATATGTGTATTTATATTGTAAATATATATAAATATGTTAATATGTTAAATATTTATAGGAATTAATTCCAATAAGGTCAATTTCTGGTTATTATGTATTTAAATACCCATGTAATAAATAATAATCAAGAATGTTATACGTGAATTTTTTATATTTGGGTATTGTTTAGAAGCTGTTATGTCCAAACTCAGTTCAATCAGAAAACCTGTAGAAGCCGAAATGCGTGAATTTGAACGCTATTTCACTAACACCCTGCGTACAAATGTTCCCCTGCTGAAAATTATATTGAATTATATTATTCGCCGTAAGGGTAAGCAAATGAGGCCTTTGCTTGTTTTTCTCGCAGCCGGTCTGAATGGCAAAATAAATGAATCGACATATGTAGCAGCCACTTTTATCGAATTACTTCATACTGCAACCATTGTTCACGATGATGTTGTCGACAATGCCCACGAACGACGTGGTGCATTATCTATTAACGCATTATGGAACTCAAAGATAGCTGTTTTAACAGGTGACTACCTGTTGGCCCAGGGACTGCTTATAAGCGTTGAGAAGAACAGCTATGATATGCTCGAAATAGTGAGTGAAGCTGTTCAGGCGATGAGTGAAGGTGAATTATTACAGCTACAGAAAGCCAGGAAACTGAATATCACCGAAGATGTCTATTTTGATATCATAAAAATGAAAACGGCAGCTCTTATTGCTGCCTGCACAGCATGTGGAACAGTATCTGTTACTGACGATCCCGATAAGATTAGAACAATGAAAGACCTTGGAGAGAACATCGGCATAGCTTTTCAGATAAGAGATGACCTGTTTGATTACCAGGATAACGGACTTACAGGTAAACCTGCAGGAAATGACATAAAAGAAAAGAAAATAACACTTCCTTTAATTCATGCACTTCAGGAAGGTACGTCCCCCGAAAGAAAAAAAATACTTAATATTATACGCCGTAAAAAGAAAACCTCTTCTGAAATCAACGAGGTAATAGATTTTGTTATCAGAAAAGGTGGAACAACATATGCTGAAAACATTATGGACAAATACAAGGATAAAGCATTTGCAATACTCGACACTTTTAAGGACAGTGATATGAAATCCTCCATGAAGGAATTTATCACGTTTACTACTTCACGAGCTAAATAAAATAAAGGCTAAGGCCCCGAATCTTCGATTCGAGGGTCCTCGAAATTCTAATTCGCCATTCTGGCGAAAGAATTTCGGGACTGAGGCTGAGGCTAAGGCTAAAAAGAGTAGACAGGCGTTTTCAATGTGCTAGCTGCCAAAGAATTAAGGATGGCAGACAGAGCTTTATGCGTAATAAAAGTTGAATAAAGTTGAGAATGAGTTTTTTCATTAGTCAAATGGTTATAAATACAATACAAACCACAATACTGTTCT
>CAZNYS010000050.1:0-25736 GCA_964577305.1 uncultured Rikenellaceae bacterium | reverse complement strand
TAGATTTAAATGATTGTAATATTATCTCCTCTTATAAAATCCTTGAATTCTCGGGACTCGGTTCGATATTCAAAACCTGGTGATGGAACTATCGCTATTAATAAATCTGTATTTAGTTGAACTCTGAAGGCAGTTAAAGAAAAAGAAAGGCTAAGACTGAAACAAGGCACGGATCCCACCTTCACCAGGGCTACGGTGGACAAAGCTGGAGATCCGCGCCAGCGAAGTGAGTCAGACCTGCGCCAGCGCAGGCGGATATTCCAGTATTATTAGTATTTTGCATGTATAAAACCAACAGGACAATGATCAATACCGGACTGGTTATCAACAAATCAATTTCCCTGCTGGAGCAGGCTTCTGACAGGTCAAGACAGGGACTTGCGGACTGGTATTTCCCCACGTCAATGAATGTAATAGGTGTTAAATCCGACGATCTGAAAGCTGTAATAAAGATCATAAGGAATGATATAATAAGGGAGGAGCCGGGTCACATTATACGCCTCTGCAAGGAGATGGCCCTGACCGGTATTTTTGAAGTGCAGCATGTAGCTTTTGGCCTGCTCAACAAAAAATACAAAATAATTGAACACCTGGTCCTCAATGATCTCCTGTTACTTGGAACCTACATGGATAACTGGGCTTCTACTGATACGTTCGGTACCCAGGTAAGCGGACCGGCCTGGAAGCTTAATTGTATTGACAATAAGATTGTCAAAGGATGGGCCACGAGTCCCGATAAATGGTGGAGGCGAATAGCTCTTGTTTCAACCGTGGCATTAAATCTCAAGTCTCAGAAAGGGGAAGGTGATATCGATCGCACACTGATGATATGTGAAATGCTTGTATCCGACAGGGAAGATATGGTAGTAAAGGCCCTGTCCTGGGCCCTGCGGGAATTATCAAAGAGAGCTCCCTCAGAGGTAAAGGGATTTATTGACAGGTATGACATTGTCCTGGCGGGCAGGGTAACCAGGGAGGTATCCAAAAAGCTTATTACAGGCAGAAAGAATTAAAATCACTAATAATAACCGGTCCCGTCCCAACAATGTGTGCACAGTTGTTCTTTGGGCAGGCCAATAGCATCAACAAGGTCATCAAGATTCTGGTAAAGCAATGAGTCAATGCCCAGGTTTTTAGCTATCTGATCCACCATAGCCATATATTTATCTGAGCCCGGCTTTGCATATTCATACAGGTTTTTTTCAGATCCTTCAAGCTGTTTAATGGCTGTCCTGCTGGCCAGCTCGAGCGTGGATCGTGACTGTGAAAAATTCAGAAAATTGCATGGGAAGGTAAGCGGCGGGCAGGCTATTCGCATATGTACTTCCTTTGCCCCTGCTTTCCTAAGATCAATGGTATTGTCTTTCAGTTGAGTACCCCTGACAATAGAATCATCACAGAATATCAGTCTTTTACCCTCGATAAGTGATTTAACAGGTATCAGTTTCATTTTGGCAACAAGATCTCTCATCCGCTGGCTCTGGGGCATGAAGCTCCTTGGCCAGGTAGGTGTATATTTGGAATAAGGCCGTGCATAAGGCATTCTTTTTTCATTGGCGTAGCCAATGGCATGTCCTATTCCTGAGTCGGGTATACCGGCAACAAGGTCGGCTTCAACTTTGTCACGCCGCGCAAGAGCAGCGCCGCAGCGATATCTGCATTGCTCAACATTTATGCCCTCGTAGTCAGACGACGGGTAACCATAATATACCCAGAGGAAGGCACATATCTGCATCCTGTTTTCTTGTTCTTTTATAGTCCTGTATCCCCCGGCGGTAATTTCAACTACTTCGCCCGGACCAAGGCAGTATTCCTCTTCAAAGCCAATATTTGGAAAACATGTAGTTTCAGAAGCCACGGCATAGGCATTTTTCTTTTTCCCTATGTGTACAGGAGTACGGCCAAGCTTATCACGTGCGGCGATAATCCTGTCATCAGTGAGAATTATAAGGGAGCATGAACCTTTAACTTTATCAAATATATTCTTTATGCCCGAGACAAAATCATTTTCTTCACATATCAGATTTGCCACGACTTCTGTGGGATTAACATTTCCCTCAAAATTCTCGGTAAAATGTCTTTTATCTGTGAGGAAAGACGTTTCAAGTTCTTTGATATTAATCATACGGCAAACGGTAGCAATTGCAAATCGTCCCAGATGAGAATTGAACATTATTGGCTGCGGATCGGTATCACTTATTACACCTATCCCTTTCCGGCCACTGAAATTACAAAGGTCATCTTCAAATTTAGTCCTGAAGTATGTATTCTCCAGGCTGTGTATCGTTCGCTGGAAACCATTTTTACGGTTATAAAATACCATTCCCGCCCTTTTTGTTCCAAGATGTGAATTATAATCAGTCCCGTAAAAGACATCCATTACGGTATCTGTTTTTGAAATAGCCCCAAAAAAACCACTCATGTCACGATTATTTATTATGTCATTAAAGCCAATAAAATAGGTAATGAAACCGTTATTATTTCAAAAACACTATAAATGTTATCAAGATTTTTTAAACGTAGCATGTTAACTAATGTATTATTGATTTTCTATCACCCATCCAACATTAATCCATTATTCCATTAATTTTGTAACTTTGTGTGCTTAAACAGAATATTGAAAGAAGATGGAAGAAGATAAAAATATCATTGAGCCCGAAAAGGGTGTTCAGAAACGAAGTAAAACAAGGGTAATATTATCCGTTATAGCCGGTGTACTCGGCACAGTACTGGCTGCAATGGTAATATTATATTTCCTTCAGCGTCAAAGTATGGTAGAGATGGAAACCCTGCTGACCGAACAAAAGGACTCCCTCACAAATGAGCTTATTATGCTCAGGTATGGTTATGATACATTGAAAACCAATAATGATACCCTGAATGCCAAGCTTGAGGAAGAGAAGCAAAAAATTGAGCGTTTACTAGCTATAAATGCATCGAATGTTCAGACGATCAGAACGTACAGGAAAGAGATAACAACAATGCGGGAGATCATGAAAAGTTATATTGTCCAGATTGACTCGCTTAATGCACGCAACCAGCTGCTTATAGCTGAAAATACAGAGATAAAGCAGCAGATGAGGCAGGTGGAGCAGACAAACGTGGAGTTGTCAGAGGTAAAGAACGAACTTACCTCAAAGGTTGAGATTGCCTCCGTAATAAAAGCTCGTGAAATAAGACCCATCCCCCTGAACACAAAACGTAAGGAAACAGACAGGCTGGAACGCTTTGAAAAGCTGGAGGTTGCTTTTATTCTGAATGAAAATCCCATTGTTGAACCGGGAAAGAAAACGGTCTACATGAGGATTACCCGGCCTGACGGACTGGTAATAACCAGTTCGCCTGATAATCTTTTTGAGTCTGAAGGGGAAAGAATGATATTTACTGAAAACCGGACTGTTGAATATCTTAACAAGGATGTTGAAATTAGCATTTTTGTTGACAACAATGGTGATTTTATTGAAGGAACCTATGGTGTTGACCTGTATCTTGAAGGCCATAATATTGGATCAAGCAGTTTTATGCTTAAAAGCCGGCGCTAAACCATCATCAGCTCTGAAATGATATTATCTGATATCATCTTGCCCTGATCGGTCAGGACAAGTTGATTACCATTTTTTGTTATCATACCGTATTTCACAAAGCGTGTTGCCAGGTTATTAAGGTAATCACGTGATTCTTTGTTAATCCTTTCTTCCACGAAATCAAGATTGATACCCCACATAGTGCGCAGTGAGGTCATTATATACTCATTATAACGGTCTTTTGTGGTTAAGATTTCACTGGTGCAGCGTATCTCATTATTTTCAATTGATTTCAAATATTCTGATAGGTCAGATATATTCCATTGCCTGGCATCGCCATTATAAGAATGTGCCGATGGTCCAAGTCCTAAGTATGGTTGCTGTTTCCAGTAATTTGTATTATGTGCTGAAAAATAACCTTCTTTGCAGAAATTTGATATTTCATACTGAATATAGCCGTATTTCTTACTTATTTTTGTTAAGATATTAAACTGGTTTTCACTCTCTTCTTCATCAATTTCTTTCAGTTTGCCAGCCTGTTTCATTTTGCCAAATTCGGTGTTCTTTTCAATAGTCAGGTGATATGCTGAAAGATGTTTAATATCAAAACCCAAGGTCTTATGAAGATCATCTGTCCATTGTTTGGCCGTCATTCCGGGAATTCCATAAATCAGGTCGGCTGAAATATTTTCTATTCCCGAAGCAATGATATTATCCAGTGCTTCCTTTGCTTCTTTAGCTGTATGTCTCCTGTTCAGTAGTTGTAGTACACTATCGTTCCACGATTGAATGCCAAGACTAATCCTGTTTATTCCAGCCTTCTTCAGATCCTTTACATACAATTTATCAATATCATCAGGATTAGCTTCAAGTGTTATTTCTGCCTTTTCAGAGACATCAAAAACATCATAAAGTTTTTCCAGTATTTCTCTAATTTGTATTGCTGTGAGAACAGATGGTGTGCCACCGCCAAAATAAATTGTCTCAATTTTATTTTGTTCAAGGTAATCCTTTTGTAATATGATTTCTTTCCCTAAGGCATCCAGAAACCGTTCGGCCATACCTGTGTTCAGTGTTTTATAGAAGTCACAATAATGGCATTTTTTCTTACAAAACGGAATATGTATATATACACCAGCCATAGTAAATATTAAAATAAAGCATCAGAGTTACGGGCTGTTCTTACAAGATTCAATACTGTTTTTGTCTCAAAAAGCTTTTCAATTTTGTTCCTCGCTTTTACATAGTCATTATGAAGTGTGCATGGTGTTCTTGATCTCTCTATGCTTATGCAATTTTCATTGTGCAATACACACCTGTGAAAAACATCTTCACCATCAATAGCTTTAACCACTTCTATAATATGTATGTCTTTCGGGTTCCGGGCAAGTGAAAAACCACCATGTGGACCTTTTGATGATGTAAGTATTTTCCTTTTCACTAATTGTTGAAGAATTTTGGCAAGGAATGGCATTGGAAGATCCAGGTTTTCCGAAATCTTTTTTATTCCGATCTTTTCTCCTTCCTTACTGTTTCCTGCAATATATACTATTGCCCTTATTCCATATTTACAGGTGCTTGAAAGCATCTCATATTCGTTTAAGCGGTATTTTATCTATCCTTCTCTTATGTCTGCCACCATCAAATGTGGTGTTTAAAAAGGTTTTAACTATCAATATAGCTTCATCATCGGATATAAACCTTCCAGGCAAAGAACACATATTTGCGTCATTATGTGCCCTTGCCAAACGGCTTATTTCTTCATTCCAGCATAATGCAGATCTAATACTCTGGTATTTGTTCAAAGTCATGCTCATTCCGTTACCGCTGCCACAAACAGAAAATCCTGCATCCATTGCACCTGATTTAACAGCTCTTGCAGCAGGATGACCAAAATCAGGATAATCAACACTATCCGGCGAAAAGCATCCAAAATCTTTTACTTCATATCCCGAATCAATAAGATATTTCTTTATCTTTTCTTTTATATGAAAACCTGCATGATCCGCACTAACTGCAATTTTCTTCTTCATCTTATACTTTATTGTAATATCCATAAAGATACCAACAAAATAAAGGATATTAATACTTTATTATCTCTTTTTTATAAAATTGTACATATCAGAACAAAATTAAATTCATAATATTTACCCCTGCATTAGACCATTTAATATTTGTTGAATTTTATGTTGAAAGATGTTTATTATTGTTTCATAATTGTGTATAAAGCGTCGCTTAAAGTGCTTTTTTACAAACACATTAATGAAATCCTTTTTTTATCAATTTTTTAAAGCAAAATTTCAACCTTTATTAAACAACAAAATAAATTAGCTTTGTTACTTTGTTGTATCAATATCTTTGTATGAACAATTGTTGGTAAATTATATAATGATCTGTAAATCAAAAACGGTATAATTTTTGGATTGTTGAAAAAGTGTTTTCCGGTTATTAATATCAATATTTACAAGATATTTCTGTAATTTGTTTAAACAGTATCAACAGACTATTATTATTAACATATATAATAAAATATTAATTTAATTATAATAATACTATGTTTAAAAGGTCTGATATTATAGAAAAAGGATATGTTGACGAAGTAATTTCGCAGGAAACAGACATAGTATATGAAATTGAAAGGATGCGAAAGGAAAAGAATGCTGTAATCCTTGCACATTATTATCAGACTCCGGATATCCAGGACATCGCTGATTTTGTTGGTGACAGTATGGATTTATCAAGAAGAGCTGCCAGTATTGATGCTGATATAATTTTATTTGCAGGTGTTCATTTTATGGCTGAAACAGCTAAAATATTATCTCCTGAAACGAAAGTTCTTATACCTGATCTAAATGCTGGTTGCTCATTATCAGATACCTGTCCACCAGAAGATTTTAGAAAATTCGTTGAGGATAATCATGGACGCACTGTTATTACCTATATTAATTCATCTGCTGAAATAAAAGCTTTATCTGATATAATCTGTACTTCAGCCAATGCTTATAAGATTGTAGAATATCTCCCGGAGGATCAAAAGCTGATTTTTGCGCCCGACAGGAATCTTGGTAATTTTATCAATAACAGAATAAAAAGGGATATGCTTATATGGCCGGGAGCCTGCCATGTTCACGAAAATTTCTCACTTGAGTCAATAATGGAAATAAAGAACAATGAACCCGATGCAAGTATTATTGTACATCCTGAATGTGAAATGCCTGTAAGAAAGGTTGCTGATTTTATTGGATCAACAGGTAATCTATTAGAATATATTAAAATTGATAATGCACTAAAATATATTGTTGGCACAGAACATGGCATAATACACCAGATGAAAAAGGCAAGACCGGACAAAATATTTATTCCTGCTCCTGCAAAAGATTCAACAAATGGATGCAGTGAGTGTAATTTTATGAAATTAATTACCATGGAAAAGATATATCTTACACTTAAATATGAGGAGCCGGAATTAAGAATGGATAAGGAGCTTATGAAAAAAGCTGAGAAATCAATTAGGCGAATGCTTGATATATCAGATCATTTAGGAATTTAAAATATGATTAAACATATATTAATATCACTGATGATAGTTGCACTTTCTGCTGTTTTAGATGCACAGGATGTGAAGCTTGAAGACGGTTATCATGTTTTCAGATATCCAAATGGTTCTATTTCGAGTGAAGGATATATAAAAGACGGGAAACCAGATGGATACTGGAAAAGTTATTATGTTACCGGTGTGCTGAAATCTGAAGGTAAAAGGAGAAATCATTTACTTGACAGTATATGGGTATTTTATACACAAACAGGCGATACACTTGAGAAACTAGATTATCTGTATGGTAAAAAAAGTGGTTATTACCTGAAGTATAAGAGGGACAGAAGTTACGGCCTGTATGTATGGTCGAAGGAACTATTTGCTGCTGATAAAAGGCAGGGAATAGCTTACCAGTATTATCCTGACAAATCTGTAATGCAAACAATACCGTACATTGATGGTAAAAAGCAGGGATTGTCAAAGGAATATGATGAAGAGGGTAATATTATTACCCTTTACGAGTATAATAATGATTTTATGATAAGCAGGGAAAGGATAAACAGGAAAGATTCTGATGGTTTAAAACAGGGTTCATGGAAAGAATTTTATGAAAATGGAAATATTAAGAAGGAAATGACTTACAGGGATGGTGCCCTGCATAGTTATTATAAAGAATATAATGAAAAAGGCATACTTAGCGTGACAATGTTATATGATAATGGGAAAATAGTGGAAGGAAACGTGGAGGATAATCCTGAAATAGAAATACAGAACAGGTATGACGCTAATGATAATCTTATCTTCAGCGGCCCTTATAAAACAGGAATACCAGTTGGCATACACAGGGAATATAATACAGATGGCACGGTAAAATCTTCTGTTATATATAATGATCAGGGTGTGAAAGTATCAGAAGGAATAGTAACTGAAGATGGAAGAAGAAACGGTGAATGGAAAAATTACTTTGAAAATGGTAATATTAAGGAAGAGGGTGAATATGATAATAACAGGCGGACAGGAAACTGGACGTTTTATAACATTGAAGGTAAAATAATACAAACAGGACAATATAGGAATGGCAGACCTGAAGGATTATGGAAGTGGTATTATCCAGAAGGATCTATTTTAAGGGAAGAAGAGTATTACCAGGGTAAAAGAGACGGTAATTTCATTGAGTATTTAAAGGATGGAGAGATAATAAGTGAGGGGCAGTACCTGGACGGAGAGATGAACGGTAACTGGAAAAGTACTATAGGTGATCACAGGGAAGAAGGTAATTATATTGTAGGATTAAGGGACGGGATGTGGAGATACTTGGATGATGAGGGTAATGTACTGTACAGGGGAAGATACGTACAGGATAACCCGGACGGGTATCATTTCTATTATTACGCGAATGGAAGAATAAAAGAGGAGCAATACTACGATATGGGTTTAAGGCATAGAACATGGAAAAAGTATGACGAAGAGGGTTTGTTGGAAATGACAATTACCTACAGAAATGATGAAGAAGTCAGAATTAATGGTATCAGGATAAACCTGCCGGAAAGGGATGTAATAATTATAAAATAACCCCGTTAAATGGGCGACGAATTTAATCTGAAAAAGGAATCCATAAGTCCTGCTGAACAGGAGATAGAAAAGAAGCTGAGACCGCTGTGTTTCAATGATTTTAAAGGACAGTCGAGGATAGTTGATAATCTAAAAGTATTTGTACAAGCAGCAGCTCAGCGAGCTGAAGCCCTTGATCATGTACTACTGCATGGACCGCCAGGACTGGGAAAAACAACAATGGCACATATTATAGCCAATGAACTGAATGTTGGCATGAAAATAAGCTCAGGACCGGTATTAGACAAACCGGGAGATCTTGCAGGATTGCTTACCGGACTTGAAGAAGGTGATGTACTGTTTATTGACGAGATACACAGGCTGAGCCCTGTGGTTGAGGAATACCTGTATTCAGCAATGGAAGATTATCATATTGATATTATGATAGACAAAGGACCCAGTGCGAGATCGCTACAACTTAACCTGAATCCATTTACACTTATAGGAGCGACGACACGTTCCGGATTACTTACAAGTCCACTTAGGGCTCGCTTTGGCATTAAAATGCACCTGGAATATTATGATGCAGATATTTTATGTGGTATAGTAAAAAGATCAGCCGGAATACTAAATGTTAGCATAATGGATAATGCATCTGCAGAAATAGCATCAAGAAGCAGGGGAACACCCAGGATTGCCAATGCATTATTAAGGAGAGTAAGGGATTTTGCCCAGGTTAAAGGGGACGGAAAGATAAATATTGACATTACAAAATTTTCACTGGAAGCACTTAATATTGACAGCCATGGACTTGATGAGATGGACAATAAGATATTAAGTGTAATAATTAATAAATTCGGCGGAGGACCAGTAGGGATTAATACAATATCAACTGCTGTGGGAGAAGAAAGCGGGACTATAGAAGAAGTATATGAACCTTTCTTAATCAAAGAGGGGTATATTAAAAGAACACCCCGGGGACGTGAAGTAACAGAACTGGCTTACAGGCATCTCGGTAAACAAAAATTGGGTGAAAGTGGATTATTATTTTAATTTTGCATTATTTAGTGTAATAATTATATTTGATAACTTTATCTTAGAACAAAAGTCATTTTTAAAATCTTGATTATGAACGGTTTATTGAAAAGGTTCGGATTATTATTTGTGCTTGCCGGTGTAATTGTCCTGGCTTATTCTGAATTCTCAAAACATGAAAGCAATGGCCTTCTGATATTGAGCGGGGGTTTAATAGTGGGAGGCTTAGTGGTTTATATTATTTTAAATACGATTATTGAAAAATAGTATCTGAAGAAAAGTGTATGTCTTTGATTAGCTAAAGACATTGCTTATTTTTTCGAGTGACTTACGGTCAAGAAT
Organism: uncultured Rikenellaceae bacterium; assembly: GCA_964577305.1. Taxonomy (GTDB): domain Bacteria; phylum Bacteroidota; class Bacteroidia; order Bacteroidales; family VadinHA17; genus UBA9300. The sequence continues at coordinate 15,749 of CAZNYS010000050.1, read as the reverse complement.
TCTTATTTTCCTTCCGCTCAATTCTATATACCTGTCTGATTTAAATTCACTTAGAAGCCTTATGACAGATTCGGTTGCAGTACCAACAATATTAGCAAGTTCTTCCCTGGTAAGAGTTATTTTAAGATAACTGTCTGTATCAAGTCCAAAATCATTAATCAGATGAAGCAGTACTTCTGCAAGTCTTTCCCTAACTGTTTTCTGGGCTATATCAGTAATATATTCATTGGCTTCACCAAGCTCATGACAGGTAAGTTTCATAACTTCCATTGAGAAGAGGGGATTTTCATTTACAAAGTCTGTAAGTATATGGGAAGGAATGAAACAGACCCTGGCATCTTCTATAACTTTTGCAGACGTGCATGCTGGCTCGTTACTTAATACAGAGCGGTACGCAATAATATCACCAGGTTTAGCAAAACGTATTATTTGTTCTTTACCGTCAATACCTGTTTTGAAAACCTTTATTATGCCTTTATTGATACAAAAGATTCCACTTATCCTGTTGCCTTCATTGTAAAGAACCTCGCCTCTTTTATACTGCCTGAAATCTTTTTCGAAATTTATGATTTCTACTTCCTCCTTTGAGAGATGTCTGAATACAGAACTGGTATTAATTGCACAATTATCGCAGAAAGGTATATATATTTCCTTTTGTTTCATATCAGTCTATACTAACACAAAGATGGCAATAAGGTTTGATAATATTCCTTAGTTTTGTAAAAATTTTCATTCTATATATTATAGGAAATGGAAGAAACGGTAAGACTACAACTTGAAGAGGCTTTGTCATTTAATGTTGAGGTAGATGGGCTGACTATGAAAATAGACTCCATGGAAGAATTCGGTGGCAAGCAAAGGGGTCCTCGTCCTAAGAGCCTTATGCTTGTAGCGCTTGGAGGATGCACGGGCATGGATGTGGCTTCAATCATGCGAAAGATGAAGATACCTTATGACAGCCTTGAGGTAAGTGTAAACGGTGTCCTTACGGAAACACACCCAAAACATTTTGAAAAGATGCATATTACCTATGTTGTAAAGGGCAAGAACATTGACAGGAGCAAGGTCGAAAAAGCTGTTGCGCTGTCCCAGGATAAGTACTGCGGTGTTACCTATAGCTATAAAGCAGCCATTGAAATTACCCACGAAATTATCATTGAAGACTAATATTATCCTTAGGGATTCCCGAGTCATGGGAACGATTGTCAGAATGCTGACCTGAACTGGTGCAGGAACCTGATGTCATTCTCGAAATACAGCCTGAGATCATTAACCTGGTATTTAAGCATGGCTGCTCTTTCCACTCCCATACCGAAAGCAAAACCCGTGTATTTTTTACTGTCAATACCACAATAATCGAGTACATTGGGATCAACCATCCCACAGCCAAGAATTTCAAGCCACCTGGTGTATTTGCAGACATTACATCCCTTTCCTCCGCATATGGTACAGCTTATATCCATTTCAGCCGAAGGTTCTGTAAAAGGGAAATAAGAAGGCCTGAGCCTTATTCTTGTATTTTTGCCAAACATTTCAACAGCAAAATAGAAAAGAGTCTGTTTAAGATCGGCAAATGATACATTCTCATCAATATATAAACCTTCAACCTGGTGAAAAATACAATGAGCGCGAGCTGATATGGCCTCGTTCCTGAAGACCCTGCCTGGAGATATCGTTCTGATAGGCGGTTTTTCGTTTTCCATAACCCTTACCTGAACAGAAGAAGTATGTGTCCGGAGCAGGATATCACCGGGGTCGCAGTCATGTTCGGATTTTCTGCTTATATAGAAAGTATCCTGCATATCCCTGGCCGGGTGCTCCGGAGGGAAATTCAACTTTCCGAAGTTATGATCGTCATCTTCAATCTCCGGGCCTTCAGAGATAGTGAACCCTAGTCTCTGGAAAATTTCTATTATTTCATTTCTTACAATTGAAATTGGATGCCTGGAACCATTGAACATATTGGCAGCAGGACGGGTGAGGTCAGTGAATGAACCTGTAACAGGCTCATAAGCCAGCCTGGCTTTTAAACTGTTCAATTTTTCTGTGACCTCATCCTTCAGGTCATTTATAAGCTTTCCGTACTTGCTTTTCTGATCTGGCGCGACTGATTTAAAATCGTTGAAAAGAGAGGGTATCAGTCCTTTTTTACTCAGGTATTTAATCCTGAATTCTTCAATTTCTCCAGGATCATCTGAACTGAAGGACCTGACAGCTTTCTGTATTTTCTCTATTTTGTTGAGCATAAAATTATTTTCTTACGAACCTTGCCTTTATAATTATTACATCATTAACAGGTTTATCATTTTCATCGGTTTTTGCTCCTGCAATTTTATCAACCACATCCATTCCCTCAACGACCTCACCAAACACGGTATATTGCATATCAAGATGTGGAGTACCTCCTTCTTTTCTGTATACCTCAATATGTTCTCCGGGGATGCTTACAGGTTTAAAATTTTCGAGGTCATTGTATGTTAGAAGGGTTGCAGCCTCCTGTATCTCCGCATCAGTCCTCCCGTCTTTTGCCAATTTTGAATTTTGCCTTTCGTTCTGAAGATGGTTATAGAAAATATTTTGTTTCAAAGATGAATTAATCCGGTTTTCTATTTCCGCGATCATCATTTCAGAAGTAAGTGTATCACCTTCTTCTGTTACCTCATCATTATATTTTCTGCCCTGTACGATATAAAACTGTGTTCCTGAAGATCTTCGATCCGGATTAAACCTGTCACCTGTCCTGGCCGCAGCAAGTGCTCCCCTTTTGTGAAAATTTGTATCGATAATTTCAGCAGGAATAGTATATTCATATAAGCCAGTGGTATCTGATGCAAGATCAGGACGGGTTGTATAATCGCCTGACTGTATCATGAAATTTTCAATTACCCTGTGAAATTTGATATTATCATAATAATTGTTTTTCACAAGTTGTATGAAGTTATCACGATGCTGCGGTGTGTTATTGTATAGTTTAACCTTTATAAGACCTTCAGTTGTCTCAAGGTTTACGTAACAGGTCTTTTCTCTCACCGAATCGGAGCAGGAAAACAGGTATACTGTAAGGAAAAGTGAGATAAATAAAGTTACTGAATAATGCCGTGCCATAATATATAAGTTTATAAATCTTCGTACTTTTAAAAATTCTTGTTCCAAGATAAATCACAAATATATATGTTGTTATTCAAAATCTTTAATAAATATAAAACATTGTGAGCAGGCAGGTTAAATATGTTTTTATATTCGGTCTTATTATAATGTTTATAAATACAGGTGCATCACATGCACAAAGCACAGGATTGGTTTTGAGCGGCGGGGGTGCGAAAGGCCTGGCACATATTGGAGTAATCAGGGCACTGGAAGAAGAAGAGATAAAGATAGATTATATCTCCGGCGCATCAATGGGTGCAATTATAGCGGCTTTATATTCAATGGGTTATACACCGAAGGAAATGACGGAACTAGTCACTTCAGACGAGTTTTTGAAATGGTCCAGAGGATCAATAGATAAAGAACTGCAGTTCACATACAAAAATAATGAACCAGGTTCGGCAATGATCAATATTGACCTGAGCTTTAAAGAAGAAAGACCTGATGCAGTACTGCCAAGCCACCTGATTCCGTCTGCGGTTATTGATTTTTCAATAATGCAGCTTACATGCGGAGAGACAGCAGCAGCAGGAAATAATTTTGACAGCCTCATGATACCCTTCAGATGTGTGGCTTCAGATATTTATAAAAAAGAGCAGTATATATTTCGTGAAGGCAACCTTGGACATGCCATAAGAGCATCAATGTCGTACCCGCTGTATTTTGAGCCATATGTAAAAGACAGTACCCTGCTCTTTGATGGTGGTATTTACAATAATTTTCCATATGATATCCTGATGGAAGGTTTTCAACCCAGCTTTATTATTGGAAGCAAGGTGGCAAACCTTTCGGAGCGTCCGGATAAAGATGATGTTATGCTTCAGCTTGAAAACATGATAATGCAACCAACAGATTATGATATACCAGACAGCCTGGGTTATGTTATAGATATAAAGTTTAAAGATGTTGGGTTACTCGATTTTGAACAGGCTGACAGTATAATTGAAAAGGGCTACAAAACTGCCAAAGAGCAGATCAAAAATTTCAGGGATAAAGCAGCTAAAGAAACGATTGATGCTGTCTCAGAAAAAAGGAGAAAATTCAGGGCAAAAGTGCCGGAGCTTGTGTTTAAAGATATTTTTATTGAAGGCGTTAACGAAAGGCAGAAAGACTACATTATTAATCTTATATCGAAAAAGGAAAACATAATTAATATTGAGCAGCTAAAAGAAGAGTATTTCAGGCTGGTTGCAGAAGAAAATATCAAGAGTGTGTACCCTGAAACCCAATATAACTATAATGAAAAAACATTCGATCTGTACCTTGATATAGAGCTAAAAGGATCTTATACATTCGAAGCTGGAGGATTGCTTGGCATGACTTTGTATAACCAGGCTTACCTTGGTTTTGAATACTATTCGTTAAGTGATATTTATAACAGGTTTAGCGGGAACCTGTATTTCGGCAGGAATTATTCATCCTTTATGATCTCACACCGTATTGATGTTCCACAGAAGAGACTGCTGCTAATAGATCTTAAACTTACAGGTTACAGCAGGAATTATTTTACAAGCGAAGTAACATCACTATTTGAGTCAACAGTACAGGCATATATTGTAAGAAGAGAAAGTAATCTAAGAACATCCTTCGGAACACCCGTGAGCAACAATTCATCATTAAAAGCAGGTGTTAATTTTAGCTGGATAAATGACAGGTATGACAGGAGCATAGATTTTGCATCACAGGATGAACAGGATCAAACAAACTATTTTTATGGAACTGGAAAAGTGTTCTATGAATCGAATACACTGAACCGAAAGCAATATTCTACCGAAGGTAATTACCTCTATACAGGGATTTATTATAATATTGGATTCGAAAGGTTCAGAGAAGGTGCAACTGACACTTTAAACCAGCAGGATATTTTTAGCCAGAAATGCAGCTGGTTTGCCTTTAAGTTAAAGACACTGAACTTTTACAGCATATCGAAAAGGGTAAGCCTGGGGTGGATGGTAGATATTGTGCTGAGTAATAAAGGATTAAGCAACAACTATACGGCCACAATGATTGATGCCTATAAGTTTGAGCCTACAGCTATAAGCCAGGCGCTTTTTGGATATTCTTTAAGGGCAAATTCATATGTGGGAACAGGGTTAATGCCTGTTTATAATTTTACAACAAACCTGAAATTAATGACGGGAGTATACATGATGGCCCCCATAAGGGAGATAGTAAGGACTAATGATGGTGTAAAATATGGTAATTATTACAGCAGATTAAATACGATAGCAAATATGTGTGTGGTTTATCATACACCAATAGGCCCTGCCTCAGCAGGCTTAAATTATTTTAGTGGTGAAAGGCAGAAATTATTCCTTTTCTTGAATTTCGGCTATATTTTATTTAATAAATCTGGGCTTGAGTAATAAGATAGTATATTTGCAGGGATATCGCGATACATGTTCAGGTGAAAGATATTAATAAACTGGCAGGGCAGACTTTAGTATACGGGCTTGGTACTATAGTACCCCGATTCCTTAATTATGCAGTACTGACACCATTTTATACATGGGTATTCAATAAAGCAGAATATGGCATAATAACAGAGCTTTATGCTTATATGGTTTTAATGCTTATTGTGCTTACCTACGGTATGGAAACAGCTTTTTTCAGGTTTGCCCAGAAGAGCGGTGACAGCAGGAAGGTTTTCAGTACAGCGCTTATATCAATACTGATAAGCTCAGTAATATTCCTATTCTTTTTTAATCTTTTTATCGATGAGGTAGCAACAGTGCTGAGATATGAAGAGCAAAAGTTGTATTTAAGGTTGTTTGGAATTATACTGGCCACAGATGCAATCACCGCAATACCTTTCGCAAAACTGAGAAGGGAAAATAAGGCATTAAAATTCAGTATAATAAAAATTATTAATGTAGTTATAACAATTAGTCTTGTCTTTCTTTTCCTTGCAGTGGAGCCGTCGTTAAGAGAAAATGGAAGGAGCCTTCTTGGCAGCTTGTATAATCCTGATTTTGGAGTAGGATATGTATTTCTGGCCAATGCGATTGGCAGTATATCAATGCTGATACTACTGTTGAAAGAAATAGTAGGTGTACATTTAAGTTTTGACAGAGTCCTGTGGAACAAAATGATAAAGTACTCTATCCCGCTTTTGATATCAGGACTTGGAGGATCAATAAATGATGCACTTGATAAAATGATTCTGAGGAGAATAGTTGACAGTGATAACCCATTGGAGGTTGTTGGAGAATACGGAGCTAGTTATAAGATAGCTGTTTTAATGGCGTTATTTATACAGATGTACAGGTACGCCATGGAACCGTATTTCTTTTCAAAAGCAGATAAAAAAGAAGCCAGGGAAGTGTATGCATATGTAATGAAATACTTTGTCATATATGCACTGATCTTATTTCTACTAATAAATCTTTATATATCGGGATTTAAATATATAATAGCGGGTAGTCATTTAAGAGGAGGTCTGGCAATAGTACCAATAGTAAGCATGGGTTACCTCCTGTTTGGAATTTTTGTTAACCTGAGTATATGGTATAAAGTGAAAGATGTTACAAAATATGGTGCTTATCTTACAATTGCTGGCGCCGTGGTTACAATACTGATAAACATTATACTTGTACCGGTGTATGGATATATGGCATCAGCATGGGCACATATAGCATGCTATAGCGTGATGATAGCAGGTTCCTATTACCTGAGCAGGAAGTACTATCAGATTAATTATCCAATTATGACAATATTTACGTATATATTCACGGCTGTAGCTATCGTTATTATTATATCGTATATTGATTACAATAATATATTACTGGAATTAGGTATTAACACTTTGATAATTAGTGGTTTTATTGCCTATTCTGAATACAGGGACAAAGCAATAAGCACATTGTTTAAAAAGAAAACATAAATGAATGCAAAAATCGTAAATAAGTAAAAACATAAATTACAAGCTCACTCAACAGATGCGTCTGCCGGAATGGACATTAGGGCAAATCTTGATCGGGAAATAAGATTATTGCCTCTGGAGCGTGCACTGATACCTACAGGTTTGTACGTGGAACTACCTGCAGGATATGAAGCACAGATAAGGCCACGGAGCGGGATGGCTCTGAAAAGTGGTATATCAGTATTGAATACACCAGGCACCATAGATGCTGATTACAGAGGAGAAATAGGTATAATAATTGTCAATCTGTCAAATAAGGAATATACTATAAAAGATGGTGAAAGAATTTGCCAGATGATTGTAGCTAAACATGAAAGGGTTAAATGGAATGAGGTCGAGATACTTGAAGAAACAACAAGAGGAAAAGGTGGATTTGGACATACAGGTAGAAAATAATTATCGGTTGGCATTATATTTTCTGATTGCTTGTATCACTGTTAGCTGCTCTGTTAGCAGGAAAGTAACAGAGACAGACGAGCAAACAATTCAGAGAAATATTGATTATACATTGTATGATCTGACTTACGTTGAAGGGATAAAACAGAAAATGAAAGGTAATTTTGGGGAAGCTATAGATAAATTCGAAGATGCAATAGAAATGAATCCCGAAAGCGATGCAGCAAATTATCAAATAAGCCAGATAGCGGCTTTGCGAAGAGACTATGAAAATGCTTTGAAATATGGTAATCGCGCTGCTATGATCGACAAGAAGAACAACTGGTACATGATGAATATGGCAAATATTTATATTCAACAATCAAAGCTTGATTCTGCTGCAGTATGGCTGGAAAAAGCTGTTGAATTGGAACCGGGGAACGAAAATGAAAAGTTCAGGCTGGGAAATATATATATGCAGACAGGAATGGACGAAAAGGCAGAAAAATTATTTGAGGATTTTAATAGCAAATATCAAGGGAATGAACAAATATTGCTGGCACTGATAAACGTAAAACTCAGACTTGGTAAATATGGGGAAACCGAGGAAGTAATAAAGAGCGAGCTGGAAAAAAACCCTGAGAATCTGAGGATGAAGGGTATACTGGCAGAGCTATATGATGAAATGGATGAGAAAGAGAAGGCAGAAAAACTTTATGATGAAATTATGGAGGAGGAACCAAATGACCTGGCGTTGGATTTTTCATACATTGATTTTTTGCTAAAGAATAAGCAGTATGAGAAGTTAATTGAAAGAACAAACAAGATAATTTTAAGTGAAAATACAGCTAAAGAAGATAAAATAGAATTGATAGCAAGGATACTGCAGGATAGTTTATTAATTAATAATTATCAGGATAAAATAGTTGAATTAGCTAAAAATTTAATAGGAAATAATAAGGAGGATCCAACAATAGTACTTATTATGGCGGAGATATATGAAACAGTAGGTAATACGGAACTCGAAATAAGAACACTTACCGATTATATAGCTAAGCATGAAGAGCAATATTTTGTATGGGAAAAGCTGTTATTAAAGTTGAATGAAAGTAATGATATTGATAAATTATATACATATGCAGAAAGAGCGGCTAAGTTATTTAATAAAGCCCCTTTACCTAAAATATTATATGCGTACGGCCTAATAGAAAATAGCAAATATGACGAAGCCTGGGAGGAATTAAGAAAGGTTAGGATACTGGTTAATAATGAAGAACAATACCTTGTTCAGATATTATCGATGGAAGCTGAAATAGCATACAGACAGGGTGATATAAAGGAAGCATCGGAAAAATTTGACAGAGTCCTTGAGATAGAACCAGAGAACCCGCTTGTACTGAATAATTATGCATATTATCTGGCGGAAAAAGAAATAAGACTAAAGGAAGCACAGGATATGATTGAGAAATGTTTAAGTGTTGAAGAAAATATAACATATCTGGATACATATGCATGGGTTCTTTACAAAAGAGGTAAATACCGTGAATCGGAAAGAGTAATGATTAGAATATTTGAATCAGGAAATATTGAAGATGGAGAATTAATTGAGCATTACGGGTTTATTAAAAAAGCAATAGGAAAATGTGAGGAAGCTATTGTTTTGTGGCAGACTGCATTAAGAATTGATGAAAAGAAGACATATTTAATAGAGGAAATAAGGAAATGTATAGAGGAAAATTAAATATAATAATTATAATTATTGTGATAACGGTTTCATCATGCCGTAGCTTAAGGTTGTATGAAACAGGGACGGCATCAGGTACTGTTGAAATAAATGCTGAAAAGATTGTTGAAAGGGTGACATTAAATAATATTATTGCAGGGCCACTGGCAATAAATAAGATAATAATTAATTATGAACAGGAAGGAGAAAGAAGAAGGTTCAGGGCAAACTTAAAATATAATGGAAGTGATAGCATACTGATAAGTATAAGGACATTTGCAGGTATTGAAGCTGCAAGAGTACTTATAGAGAAAGATACAGTAAAAATAAGTGATAAAATAAATAAAATATATTACCTGGGACGTACAGAAGAGCTGGGAAAGAAGTATGGGATAAAATTTGAATTTATTGATTTGTTTTTTGGGGACATTGGTAATATAGATAAAAGAAAAGGAAGATTAAGGTGCGAAGAAGGATTGGTGAAAATGCAAGAAAATGTCCCGGGAAGGACAATTGTATATACTATTGATTGTAATATAAATAAAATTAAAGCAATAGAGGGAACAATTGGATATGAAGGAGAAAAGATTAGAGGCACATTCGATGAATTCAGGTCTGAGGATGGATTATTATATCCTGGAGAAATAAGCTGGCATCTTAATGGTGAAGAAACAGTAATAAACATTGAGATGCAAAACCTGAAACGAAGTGAAAGTAGCAATATTATATTTAGAGTAGGAAGTGATTATAAACTAAGGTTGCTTAAATGAGGGGTAGCATTATTATATTGATTTTTCTTATAGCATCTTTAAATGTTGCAGGGCAAACAAGAGCAGAGCTGGAGCAACAGAGGAATGAAGCTTTAAAAGACATTGAGTACCTCGATAACATGTTACAGAAAACATCAGAAGAAAAATCAGAGAGCATGAATGAATTAAATATGATAAGGCGTAAGCTTAATTTAAGGGAGAATGTGATCAAAGGGTTATTGGAGGAACAGAAATTGCTGGAGGACAGAATGGAATTAAACAAGCTTGCTGTTGAGATGATGGAAGATGATATTGATATACTGATAAGGGAGTACGAAAAGGCAATAATAAATGCACAAAAGGTAAGCAAAGGAAATCCGGAACTGGCATATATATTAGCTTCGAAAGATATAAACCAGGGATACAAAAGAATGAAATACCTGCAACAGGTTGCCAAATACAGGAGAAGAGAAGCTGAAATTATTCTGGAATTAAAGAATGAAGTAGAGGAAAATAGAGAAAAACTGGAAAAGGACCTGATAGAAATATCTGAGTTAAAAAAGAAAGAAGAAAAACAAAAGAATAGTTTGACAGTAGAACAAAGGAAGCAGAGAAATGTTATAAACAGTTTGGGCAAAAAAGAAAGGCAACTAAGGCAGGAGCTGGAGAAAAAAAGACGTATAGCAGAAGAGATAGAGAAAGAAATTGAAAGAATTATCGAGAATGAAAGCACAAGGAATGCAATGAATGCACTGACACCTGAAGACAGGATAGTAGGAGAAGATTTTTCAAAGAACAAAGGAAGACTTCCTTGGCCTGTAGAAAGAGGAATTATAACATCACAGTTCGGAATTCATGACCATCCTGTAATAAAGGGAGCAGAAATTAATAATATTGGCGTTGAGATAACAAGCGGTACAAAGGAGATAGCAAGAACGGTTTTTAAGGGTAAGGTGATGAGTGTTTTTGGAATAACAGGTGGGAATATGGCAGTGATAATAAGGCATGGGAAGTACCTGACAGTATACCAGAACCTTGTAAATGTTAAGGTTAAGCCCGGAGATGAGGTGGATGCAAAGGAATATATCGGAGATGTATATTTTGAAGGAGGAGAGAAAAGCATAATAAAGTTTATGGTATACGAGGAAAAAGAAAGGCAGAATCCTGAGGATTGGTTGGCAAAAAAGAGATAATTATTGAAACAATTTTAGAAAAGAAAAGTATAAACGAAGATAGGATTTTGAAATGATTATGAAGCTAAATATTGGTTCAAATATGAATAATTTGCCCATAATTGAGGGCAAAGTCGATGAAATTATGATTAAGCTGGGAATAAATAAGGATGAATACGGGAGGATTCTCGTTGCTACAATGGAGGCTGTAAATAACGCAATAGTACATGGTAATCAATATGATAATAATAAGGATGTTTGTATAAGCTTTGAATACAGGGAAAAAGATTTTATAGTAAAAGTAAGAGACCAGGGAATAGGATTTAATCCTGATTGTGTTCCTGATCCGACGTCCCCTGAGAATATTGAAAATTTAAGAGGAAGGGGAGTATTTCTTATGAAAAACCTCGCAGATGATATAGGATTCAATGAAATAGGTAACGAGGTAATAATGAAATTTAAACTTGAAACTATTGATGCCAAAAATTTACTATAAAGATGTAAAATTCAGGCTGAGAAAAACAAAAGATATAAAAGATTGGATTGTACAGGTTATCAGGTTTGAAGAAAAGGAACCAGGTGACCTTTCTTTTATTTTTGCCAGCGACAAGTCTATAAGAGAAATAAACATGGAATTTCTTCAACATAATTATAATACAGATGTTATCGCGTTTGATTATAAAAAGGGAGATGTAATAAGCGGAGAAATATATCTTAGTATAGATACTATAAGAAAAAATGCCGAGCAATATAAAAATACTATATTGAATGAAGTATTGAGAGTAATGGTGCATGGTGTGTTGCATATAATAGGGTACGATGATAAAAGTGATATTGAGAAAAGGAAAATGAAGAATATGGAAGATATATACCTGGATGAATTTTTAAATAAATAAGATGGAATTTACATACGATATTATAGTAGTTGGTGGTGGTCATGCAGGTTGTGAAGCAGCTAATGCTGCGGCAAAAATGGGAATGAATACAGTACTTATAACAATGGATATGACCAAGTTAGCGCAAATGTCATGTAATCCTGCTATGGGAGGTGTCGCTAAGGGTCAGATTATTAGGGAAATAGATGCTTTAGGAGGACTTTCAGGACTTGTTACTGATGAAAGCATGATACAATACAGGTTATTGAACAGGTCAAAGGGACCAGCGATGTGGAGTCCGAGGGCACAGTCCGACAGGATGCTATTTTCAAAGGTATGGAGAAGGAGATTGGAAAAGGTTCAGAAACTACATATATGGCAGGAGATGGCAAAGGAACTAATTATAGAAGGGGGCGAAGCTAAAGGTGTTATTACAAGCTTTGGAATAAAATTCAAGGCTAAGGCTGTTATATTATCGGGGGGTACATTCATGAACGGGCTAATGCATGTAGGATATAATACAGTAGAAGGAGGAAGATCTGGAGATGAAGCAGCAAAGGGAATAAGTGAACAACTGCGAACAATTGGGTTTAAGGTTGAAAGGATGAAGACAGGAACCAGTGCAAGGATTGATGGCAGAAGTATAGATTTTTCTGAAATGATTGAGCAGGAAAGTGAGAATGAAGGACGTTCGTTTTCTTTCATGAATGATAATATAGTTATTAAGGATCCAAGAAGCTGCTATATTGTACATACGAACCAAGAGGTTCACGATGAACTGGCAAAAGGGATAAAGCACAGTCCATTATTCCAGGGAAGGATAAAAGGTATAGGACCAAGATATTGTCCAAGTATAGAGGATAAAATTGTAACGTTTAGTGAAAAAGAAAAACACCAGCTGTTCATTGAACCAGAAGGATGGGAAACCAATGAATATTATATAAATGGATATGCATCAAGTTTGCCTCTTGAACATCAGTTGAAGGCAATGCGAAAAATAAAAGGACTGGAAAATGTAGTAATACACCGGCCCGGATATGCAATAGAATATGACTATTTCCAGCCTACACAGTTAAAAGCAAGCCTGGAAACGAAAAGAATCAAAGGACTATATTTTGCAGGGCAGATAAACGGGACAACGGGATATGAAGAAGCAGGAGCACAGGGACTGGTTGCTGGCATTAATGCAGTATTAAAAATACGTGGAGAGAAAGAATTTATAATGAAAAGAGATGAATCATATATAGGTGTACTAATTGATGACCTGGTAACAAAAGGAGTTAATGAACCATACAGAATGTTTACAAGCAGGGCTGAATACAGGATATTATTAAGACAGGATAATGCGGATGAAAGGTTGACGGATAAAGGATTTAAGCTTGGGCTGGCGGAAAAAGAAAGAATTGATAGGCTGAATAAGAAAAGAGAGAATGTGAATAAAATACTTGATTTTGTTAAAAAGGAGAAATACAGGCCTGAAGATATAAATGATTATTTGAAAAGTTGTGGAACAAATACAATAAAGGAATCACAAAAACTGGAGAAACTTATTTTAAGGCCACAGGTAAAACTGGAAGAGCTTATAAAGCGATCAGAAAGAGGAAAAGAGATTGTAAAAGGATTTGGTAACAGAGTATCTGAAATAATAGAATCTACAGAAATACAGATTAAGTACCAGGGATATATTGAGAGAGAAAAGGGTGTTGCTGAGAAAATAAAAAGAATGAATGAGCTGAAAATACCTGATGATATAGATTTTGAGGAATTAAAATCAATATCTACTGAAGGACGACAGAAGCTCTCAAGAATACGTCCGGAAACCATAGGCATGGCAAGCAGGATAAGCGGTGTATCCCCTGCAGATATAAGCGTGCTGTTATTATACCTTGGGAAATGAAGTAAAGAATTAGTTATAATTCATAACTCATAACTCATAATTCATAACTAATTGTTCATAATGTTCCACGTGGAACTTTTTTAAAAAATCAAAAATGAAAATTTCAGGATATATTATTGATCTTTTTAAGAAAGAAATATATAAAGGATGTATAAAAATTAAAGAGAACATTATTGAAGATGTGGTAATAGAAAACAATTCAGAGGAAAGATATATAGTAGCTGGATTGATTGACTCACATATTCATATAGAAAGCTCAATGTTGGTACCATCACGGTTCGCTGAAGCAGCAGTAAAGCATGGAACAGTTGCGGTGGTTTGTGATCCGCATGAAATTGCCAATGTTTTAGGTACAGATGGAGTGGAATTTATGATAGATAACGGAAGAAAAGTACCATTGAAATTCTTTTTCGGCGCCCCGTCATGTGTGCCTGCTACAAGCTTTGAGGAAAGTGGCGCTAAGATTGGTATAAGAGAGTTGAGGAAGTTGCTTGCGAAAGATGAAGTTAAATATTTATCGGAAATGATGAATTTTCCGGGAGTAATAAATGATGACAGGGAAGTTATAAGGAAGATTAAAATAGCAAAAGAAATGAATAAGCCTGTGGATGGTCATGCCCCGGGATTGAGAGGGGAAAAGCTTGAGATATATATTAGGGCAGGAATAAGCACTGATCATGAAAGCATTAGCCTGGAAGAGGCAAGAGAGAAAATTGAAATGGGAATGAAAATACAAATAAGGGAAGGCAGTGCAGCTAGAAGCCTTGATAGTATGCATTGCCTCCTGGCTGAAAATCCGGAAAAACTTATGCTTTGTTCTGATGACTTGCATCCGGAAATGCTGGAGAAGGGGCATATAAATCTGCTGGTTAAAAGATTGCTTGCGCTGGGTTATGATATCTTTGATATATTACGAATCGCTATAGTGAATCCTGTAGAGCACTACGGGCTTGATGCAGGCATGCTGCGTAAGGGTGATAAGGCTGACTTTATTGTAATAGACAACCCTGCAGAATTTAATGTAGAAGAAACATGGATAGAAGGTAAAAAAGTATACGATGGCAAAAATGTAAGCTTTGAATCACCGGTCGTAAGGCCTGTGAATAATTTTAATTCAGGCATTATAAATGGCGATGATATTGCCGTAAGGCAAAAGAAGGGAAAAGTAAGAGTGATTGATGCAGTTGACGGTGAACTTGTAACAGGTACTTATGAATGGACAATTCCGGGAGCCGGCGGTATGCTAAAATGTGATACAGGGAAAGATATACTGAAAATAGTTGTAAAAGACAGGTATAAAGACTCGGATCCGGCTGTGGCATTTATTAGGGGCTTTGGATTAAAAAGTGGAGCCTTTGCCTCATCTGTTGCCCACGATAGTCATAATATTATAGCCGTGGGCGCAGATGATTTATCTATATGTACCGCCATAAACAGGATCGTGGATATGAAAGGAGGTCTGGTTGTATGTAATAAGGGAGATTGCAGCGAAATACAACTGGAGGTGGGAGGAATCATGTCTGATGTTCCATGTGGAACAATGGCAGAAAAATACAAGAAACTAACTGATCTAGTGCAGGATATGGGTTGTAAATTAAAGTCGCCGTTTATGACTCTTTCCTTTATGGCATTACTGGTGATTCCGGAACTTAAAATAAGTGACAAAGGGCTGTTTGATGGGAATAAGTTTGAGTTTGTGGGACTGTATATTTAGTTTCAGGTTTAGAGTTCAGTGTTCAGCGTTTAGGGTAAAGTGTCAGGATTCCAGGCTCCAGGTTTAAAAGTAAGTTTCGAGGCGCAAAGCATTACGCCTCTACTTTGTCCGCCGTAGCTTGGCACGGATCCCACCTTCGCCAGGGTGCCTGTTGCACAACTAATAAATTGTTAAT
>CAZNYS010000049.1:0-25877 GCA_964577305.1 uncultured Rikenellaceae bacterium | reverse complement strand
TAGAATAGATTTATTCAAAAAGTAAAGGCCTGCGGAATCTAGGGGCTTGGCGGCTTTTGCAGAAAATGCTGTTACATTTAATAATGCCTGTTGCGCATCCCCTTCGTGCAATCCATCACGGACAGCACTTCAGCTAATGTTATACATGTATCATTTAAATAGCCCAGGTAACCAGGGCCAAAATTCCTGTGAGTCATATGCCCTACTCCGCATTTATGAGGGTACAGGCCGGTCATCAGGCTGGCCCGTGTAGGACAGCAACGTGCAGTATTATAAAACTGTGTGAAACGAATTCCGTTTTCTGCCAGTCCATCCAGCACCGGTGTACTTATCTCCCCTCCATAACAACCAATATCAGAATAACCAAGATCATCCGCTATAATTAGCAGGATATTTGGCTGTTCATATTTCTTTTCATTCTCCGTGCACGATGTTAAAACAAACAAGATGATGAATAAGCCCAGATTGCAAATCATTTTCATAAGAAACTGAGAGATTTTTAGTGCTTCATTAATATTATCATTCTTTCTTATAATCAGTGTTTAACTCAGCTGGCACAGGGGCATTAACCTGTATTCTCCAGCTATTCAGTATATCATGCAACTCCCGAAGTTTCTCCGGATTGCCTGATGCCAGGTTAGTATTTTCTGCTACATCGTCTTTGAGATTATATAATTCCAGGTCTCCATTCTCAAAATACTCAATAAGTTTCCAGTCACCCATCCTGACTGCTGATCCCGGCCTGGTCCTGAATAAAGAATCCTGTGTTTCTTTGTTGCCACCCTCAAGGTATACCGGGAAATGCCAGAATAGCGGTCTTTCATTAATAGTACCAGAGCGCTTGAACAATGGCAAAATACTGATCCCATCAAGTATTTTTCCTTCAGGAATATCTATTCCTGCCACCTCCAGTATTGTAGGATAAAAATCAAGGCTAGTGACAGGAGTTTCATTCTTTGTGCCTTCTCTCACCCTTCCTTCCCAGTAAACGAACATAGGCTCACGTATTCCTCCTTCATAATATGATCCTTTACCTGCCCTGAGTGGCCATTGTTTTGTGATGCGGTAAACACCTCCGTTATCAGAAGTAAAAAGTATAAAAGTATCTTCCAGCTTTCCCCTTTCCTCAAGTGCACTAATTAACCTGCCAATTTGTATATCAAGGTTCTCAACCATAGTAGCATATTCTGAATTATTCTGCCCGTTCCTTTCCTCTTTTTCATTATACTTTGACATGAGCTCCTTAACCGGTTGAATTGGAGTATGCACTGCATAAGGTGAATAATAAAGGAAAAAGGGTTTATCACCAGTTGATTCTACAAATTCAATTACCTTATCCATAACCAGGTTAGTGAGATAGTAATTATCTGTCGGGGCTTCCAGAGGTACATTCGTGTATGGAGGATAATAACTACCGGGATTACCTGCTTCACAACCGCCTATATTTACATCAAATCCCTGTGTGAGTGGGTCTTTATTCAAATGCCATTTGCCTGCATGGCATGTCAGGTATCCGGCATCATGCAATGCTTCCGCCATTGTGTAGCTACTATCTGCCAGTATGGTATTATTTTCAACAGGAATCAGTTTTCTGTCGCGGCTTATCCCTCTTTCTGAACTGTCCACCGTATATATACCATGCCTGGGAGTCCACTGCCCACTCATCATGCAGGCCCTGCTGGGAGCACAATTTGAAGCCGATGCATAAGCCTGGGTAAATACCATACCCCTGGTTGCGAGTTTATCAATAACAGGTGTCTCATAAAAGTCCGAGCCCATAAAACCGACATCTCTCCAGCCCAAATCGTCGACCAGTATAAGTACTATGTCTGGAGGACCTTCGGATGACGGTTGAGAACAGGAACAAATGATTAAGAAAATTATTGTTGAAAAAAGTATGCAAAAATATTTACCTGACATTGAATAATGTTATATAAAGCTCAAAGAAGCAGTAAGCTCTTTCATAATTGAATCTCAGTTGGATGCAGATGTTGCAGCCGACATAGCTGCTGTTGACGCAATACTTGCAGTAATAGCAGCCTGCATCTCCATTATTGTTTTATTTATTTCAGCTGCAAATGCATTATCCTTAATTATTTCAACAATTTTTTTCCTGACTTTTCTTCTTTCAGTGCCTCCCCTTGCAATAACCCTGTGCATCTTACAGGCAAACATCAGGCCTATTACCATAATTTCATGATCTTCAGGCACCTTATTATAAAGTATAACCTCCTTATACCTGTCGATTATATTCTTTCTTAACCCTGGTCTGGCAACATAATGAAGTCTGTATGGTATACCTATAAACCTCCTTTTCTCTTCTTTGAGTATACCTTTCTTAACAAAATATTTCTGCATCTCTTTACGATACCAGGCGGACCTATTACCTAATCTTCTTACCCATATCTTAATAGTTCGCAATTTGCCGGATTCTGAAATAGTTTTTATCATCCTGTCATATGCAGGAATACCAGTAAATGATATATCTTTGCCGGCTATAACCTGATGATCTTCAATTGATATCTTCCCGGCAAGCGACAGGTCCATCAAAATAGCACCTACGATCCCGTAGGTAAGATAATTGCCAAGGATTAAATATCGTCCCGAATCAGGATTGAGTGATAAACTGATAAAGTGTTCTGTTACTTTGTGGTCCATGATAATATCTGGTTTCTCGTTTCTCGTTACTTGCTTTGTCCGCCGTAGCCCCGAGAATCCGGGGCGGAGGCGGATTACTCGTTACTTCAAGTACTGGGTGCTGGTTGCTGGTTGCTGTTATGTTAAGTTTCATAACAAACTCATTCTCAACTTATTTTCAACTCATTCAACCCATTATTCCCTCATCTGCATATTATACAATTTTGTATATAATCCATCCTGATTACTAAGAAGTTCGTCATGCGATCCCTGTTCTACGATACGTCCTTCATCAATGACTATAATTGTGTCTGCTCTCTGAACCGTTGATAGCCTGTGCGCTATCACTATTGATGTCCTGTTCTTCATCAGTTTTTCAATGGCATCCTGTACCAGTCGCTCCGATTCAGTGTCAAGTGCCGAGGTTGCTTCGTCCAGTATAAGTATAGGGGGGTTAGCATGCACAGCCCTGGCTATACTTATACGCTGTCGCTGTCCCCCGCTGAGCTTATTACCTCCTTCTCCAAGGTTATAATCATATCCCTCAGGTGTCTCCATAATAAAATCATGGGCATTTGCCACCCGGGCCGCTTTTTCCACATTTTCATCGGAATAATTATCCGATCCGAAAGCTATATTATTTTTAAAGTTATCATTAAACAGGATAGCATCCTGGCTTACAATACCCATCATTCTGCGCAGATCTTTGATCTTCATATCACGAATATCCACACCATCAATACTGATACTCCCTTTATCAACATCCATGAACCTTGGCAGAAGATCAACCAGTGTTGACTTTCCAGAGCCTGATTTCCCTACTATTGCCACTGTCTGGCCTTTATTTACAGTTATTGATATATCTTTAATAACCAGGTCTTTATTATAGGCGAAGCTCACATTATCATATTTTATATTTTTTTTAAATGACTTAAACGTTACAGCATTCTCCTTTTCCTTGATTGTTTCTTCAGCATCCAGTATATATTCTATTCGCTCAAGTGAAGCCATGCCTTTCTGTATATTGAAATACATTGTTGTAATGTTTTTTGCCGGTTGTATTAACTGGGAAAAGACAACAAGGAATACAATCAGCTCATCAGGAGTCATCTCTGACGATCCACTTAATACTATTACACTGCCAAAATACATCACCATCATCAGAACAATGGTTGAAAGAAATTCACTCAGTGGTGATGCAAGGTATCTTTTACGTAATACACGCCTGTAAATTTTGGTAAAGAAATTATTGATCCTGGCAAAATGTGACTTCATTTCTTCTTCTGCATTGAATGACTTTATTATCCTTAGTCCTCCCAGTGTTTCTTCCACCAATGATAATAGTTTACCAAGATGTTCCTGCCCTATGAAAGATTTTGATCGCAGGTTACGTCCCACCCTTCCAATCAGCCAGCCACTCAGGGGCATAAGGACCAGTGATAACAGTGTTAGTTTATAGCTGGCCAGGAAAAGGAATATCAGAAAAATTATTATTGTCGCCGGATCCCTGAAAAGCATTGTCAGGGAACCCATTACCGACACCTGTATTTCCTCCACATCGTTTGATATACGTGTCATTACATCTCCTTTCCTGGAATCTGTGAAGTAAGAGACCGGTAGTCGCAATATCTTATCATACATTATTTTACGCATATCCTTCACTGTCCCTGACCGCAGGTACGCAAGGGCATTATTTGCAGCAAAGACAAATACATTCCTGAAAAGGCTTGCTGTTATTACCAGCAGGCACACTCCCACCAGGGCAGCCCCAGGGCCTATTTTATCGATATAATTGTTTATATAATAATTAAGTATATCCGTGATCCAATCCTTGCTAAGCTCGAACTCACCCGGGTGCGGTGTTTCAGGCACCGCACCGAATAAAATCTGCAGAAAAGGACTTATCAGGCTGAATGTGAAAAGAGAAAATACTGCAGCCAGTATATTGAATAGAATATTCTGACCTGCAGACCACTTATAGGGTAATAAAAACGAAAGCAGAACCCTGAATCTCTTCATACGTATACCTTATTTTTTCCCAGTATAATTAAAAGGAGTAATGGCCTTTAACTCCTCTTTAATACTGTTTTTTACATTAAGATTCTCAATAAAATCCAGTAGCGACTCACGTGTGATTTTTTCATTAGTGCGGGTTAATTCCTTGAGTGCTTCGTATGGTCTGGGATACCCTTCCCTCCTGAGAATTGTTTGTATTGCTTCAGCAACAACAGACCAGTTATTGTCCAGATCATAACTTATCTTCTCCCTGTTCACGATCAGTTTCTCCAGCCCTTTTAATATCGACATAATTGCTATTTGTGAGTGGGCAAAAGGAACACCTGTATTTCTGAGAACAGTTGAATCGGACAGGTCTCGCTGCAGCCTTGATACGGGCAACTTTTCAGAAAGGTGACCAAGTATCGAATTAGATATACCCAGGTTGCCCTCGGCATTTTCAAAATCTATTGGATTCACCTTATGTGGCATTGCAGACGACCCTACTTCCTGGCTGCTTATTTTTTGTTTGAAATAGTCAAATGATATATACAGCCAGATATCCTTGCAAAAATCGATTATTATAGTATTTATACGTCTTAATGCATCAAACAGGGCTGCAAAGTTATCATAATGGTCGACCTGCGTGGTAGGTTTGGATCTGTGTAATCCAAGTTCATCATTCACAAATTTATCTGCAAAATCATCCCAGTCTATATCCGGGAATGATATATAATGTGCATTTAAGTTGCCACTTGCACCGCCAAATTTGGCAGACCGGGGTACTGATTTAAGCTGCTCAAACTGCACTTCCAGCCTTTTTACAAAAACCATTATTTCCTTACCCAGCTTTGTAGGTGTCGCCGGCTGACCATGTGTACGCGCAAGCATTGGGATATCCTTCCATTCATCCGCCAGGCTGTTTAACTCTGATATCATTTTGCCCAGCAGAGGGAAAAATACCTGTTCAGAATAGTCCTTTACAGACAAAGGAATGGCAGTATTGTTTATATCCTGTGATGTGAGGCCTAAATGAATAAATTCTGACCATTCTCCCAGATCAAATTCATTGAATTTTTCCTTCAGATAATACTCAACAGCCTTTACATCATGGTTTGTTGCCCTTTCAATATCCTTTACCCTGCTGGCATCACTAACACTTAAATCCTGATAAAGAGATCTTAGCAATTTGTAATTCTCAGCCTTGAATTCCTTTAGTTGTGGCAATGGAATATTGCATAGAGCAATAAAATATTCCACCTCTGATCTTATCCTGTATTTAATAAGCCCATACTCGGAAAAATACCCTGCCAGCTCCTTAACCTTCTCCCTGTATCTTCCGTCAATGGGTGAAATAGCTGTTAATTTGTTAAGGTCCATCGGTATAAGATTAGTTTCTGATTCTGACAAGTTGTAAATTTACTACATTACAGGGTGAAATAAAACTGAAATTTAGTAATTTCGGGCATTTAAGCCATGAAGAAAATCAATAGTATATGTTTGAAGTCAGGATATCAGCGGTAAGATATTCAAATACCTATCCCCTAATTTACGGGTTGCAAAACTCCGGGATTAATCTCAATGCCATAATTGAAATTGACCATCCGGCAGATTGTGCAAGAAAAATACTGAACGGAGAAGCTGATATTGGTTTAATACCTGTTGTGGCAATACATGAGAACCATAATCTGTCAATTATTGGTGATTATTGTATTGGCACCAGGGGGCCTGTCAGGACAGTTCTTTTGTTGAGTAATAAACCCATTAACGAACTGGATACTATCCTACTTGATTACAGGTCAAAAACATCGGTTGCCCTGACAAGGCTTATGGCCAGGAAATTCTGGAAATGCGATTTTAAATGGGAAGAAACAAATCCTGATTCAAATTTCTCAATAATAGCTGATAATCAAGGACTTGTACTTATTGGTGATCAGTGCTACGAGATGGAATCAAATTTCATGTACAGAACAGACCTGGCGGTTGAATGGAACAAGTTTACGGGACTTCCCTTTGTTTTTGCCTGTTGGGTATCTAATAAGAGATTCAGCAGTAATTTTATATCACAATTCAACAAAGCTCTTGAATACGGTGTTAACAACATTGATAAAGTTGTTAAATATTACGGCAAAAGTGGTGCCATGCCTTCTGATGTCCTTGAGGATTATCTGACCAATAATATTGATTTTATCCTTGATGAAGAAAAAAGAGTAGCCATGAATACCTTTTTTAAGTATCTTGATGATATTAAAGTTAGCTGATAATGTATAAATATTAATTCAAATGAAGCGTTTTTTGTCAATAAGCTTGTTTTTTCTTGCATTCATAAGCCTCAGGATATTTGCCGGGGAAAAACCACAGGAGCCGTCTGAAGATAATGATGAGATAATCATTTATAAATTCGATATTAAGAAGATGATTGCTGCTCCCGTGTGGAGGACAACAAAAGTGAGTCTTAAGGAAGCCAGTGAGATCGGGGCTGATTACATTCTTATACATATGAATACCTACGGAGGACAGGTTGATATGGCCGACTCCATTCGCACTGCCATACTGAATTTCCAAAAACCTGTTCTTGTCTTTATTGACAACCAGGCTATTTCGGCAGGGGCACTTATATCAATTGCATGCGACAGCATTTATATGCGACCCGGCGGCAGCATAGGAGCCGCAACTGTTGTTGACCAGGCTGGTCAGCAGGTACCCGACAAGTACCAGTCATTCATGAGAGGAATGATGCGATCAACGGCAGAAGCTCATGGCAAGAAACCCGTGGTAGTGAATGGTGATACTTCCTATGTATGGCACAGGGATCCGGCAATAGCCGAGTCAATGGTTGATCCCAAAGTATATGTCGAAGGCGTGAGTGATACGGGAAATGTGCTCACCCTTACAACTATTGAGGCAATTGAACTCGGGTTTTGTGAAGGACAGGCAATGAACCTGGAAGAAGTAATTAAACTGGCAGGCATTGAGAATTACAGGATAGAAGAATTTAAACCCGGGGGCACTGAAAAGATAATACAGTTCCTTATTAATCCTGTAGTGTCAGGTTTATTGATAATGATCATTATAGGAGGACTGTATTTTGAACTGCAGTCACCGGGCGTAGGATTTCCTTTGGCAGCAGCAATCCTGGCAGCCATCCTTTATTTTGCCCCGCTCTACCTTGAAGGACTCCAGGCAAACTGGCATATAGTTGTTTTCGTTGGAGGTATAGTGCTTGTTATTGTCGAGATATTTGCAATACCCGGATTTGGCTTTACCGGTGTACTTGGCGTAGCAGGTATAGTAACAGGCCTCACATTTGCTATGATTGATAAGGTCACCTTCGAATTCGGCCCTGCACCCGATGGCAGTGGAATACAGGCAGCAATGGCTTCTTTTACTATAGTTGTAGTATCAATGTTCTTATCATTTATCATTTCAATATGGCTCAGTAAGTTACTTTTTTCACCGAATAATCTTTTTGGTAAACTGGCACTTCAGAAAATACAGAACGTGGATGAGGGATATATCAGTTTTGACAGTAAAAAACAAAAATCACTGATTGGTGCAAAAGGGAAAGCACATACTGTGCTCAGACCATCAGGCAAAGTGGTTATTAACGATGAAATTTATGATGCCCGTTCAGAGATAGGATATATTGCCAAAGGTTCTGACATACGGGTAGTAAAAGACGAAGCAGGACAATTATATGTACTGAAAGATGAGTAAACTAAAATGAAAGGTTTCAGGATAAGAGATTATGAGCCAGGTGACTTTGAGCCCGTATTAAAATTATGGCAGGTAACAGGAATGGGAAATACCGAAAGAGGAGATGACAAAGATACTGTTGAGCGTTGCATTAAAACAGGTGGCAAACTACTTATACTTGAAGACGAACAGAACTATATGATTGCAGGTACATCATGGATGACCTTTGATGGCAGGAGGTTATACCTGCATCACTTTGGCATATTACCTGAGTACCAGGGAAAAGGATTATCGAAATACCTACTTGAAGAAACTCTTGAATATGTAAAAAAATCGGGGCACCAGGTTAAACTTGAGGTACACAGCTCAAACACGGTGGCCATCAATCTGTACGAAAAATATGGATTTAAATACCTTGGTGATTATAAGGTATTTATTATTAGAAAGATGGATGATATTAAAAGAAAATGATTTCTTAATACTATGCATAAAGTATTAGTGTTTCATCAGGGCAGTTGATAAATTATGTATCTTTAAAAAATGAGGGTATAAAAAGAATTTAGGAACATGAGCAGAA
This sequence comes from uncultured Rikenellaceae bacterium, assembly GCA_964577305.1. Classification (GTDB taxonomy): domain Bacteria; phylum Bacteroidota; class Bacteroidia; order Bacteroidales; family VadinHA17; genus UBA9300. The sequence continues at coordinate 16,972 of CAZNYS010000049.1, read as the reverse complement.
CAATAACATTCAACAAGTTAAGAGAAATAAAGGACCAGCTTCCTGAAGGAGGAGTAAAGAAAATAGCAAGGCAACTGGATATGAATGAAGAAACGGTGAGAAACTATTTTGGAGGGTGGAATTATGATGAAGGTGAAAGCATAGGCATTCATCTCGAACAGGGACCCGGTGGAGGGCTTGTCACATTTGATGATACCACTATACTGGAAATAGCAGAGAAAATGATATCCTCTGATTAATTACCTTGCTTGCGCACCTGCAAGCTGTTGTATAATTATCTTTCCGGTATATCCCATAATGTATTTTTTATTACTTTTCATGTGAATTAAACTCCTGAAAAAATGAAATATTCAATAATTTTTGTGATGGCAGGTTTACTTGTATTATCAGCCTGCAAAAAAAGTGATGAAGTAAACATCAATCTTAAGTACGATGATAACCTGAGCCTTGAATATCATGAAGTAATAGATGCCTACAGGCAACTGGCTGACCATTATCCTGAAGCCAAACTGATTGAAATGGGAAAAACAGATATTGGTAAACCTCTTCATCTCTTTATGATCTCAGGCGACAGGGATTTTAACCCCGAGACTTTAAAGAAAAAAGGGAAATGCATTATCCTTATCAATAACGGTATACATCCCGGTGAGCCCGAAGGTATTGATGCCAGCATACAGTTTTCATGGGATCTCCTGAGAAACAGGAATGATCTAAAGAAGTACCTTGATAATGTAGTGATCGGTATTATACCAGTATACAATATAGGTGGTGCTCTTGACAGGAGCCAGTATTACCGCACCAATCAGAACGGTCCGATATACAACGGAAGAAGAAGGAATGCCCGCAACCTGGACCTGAACCGAGATTTTGCAAAACAGGAAACAAGAAATGCAAGGAGTTTTGCACGAACATTCCTTTTTCTTAATCCTGATGTCTTCCTGGATACACATACAACCAATGGATCAGATCATCAATATACCATAACCCTGATAGCCACACTGTACAGCAAGCTTGATACTGCCATGGGTGAATTCTTTAAAAATAAGATGCTTCCCGGGTTGTATGAAAGGATGGAAGAAAATTCAGAATACGGGATGATCCCTTATGTGCAGATGAGTAACTACTTTGGAGATATTAAAGACGGGATAATGGCATATAATGATGATCCTTTCTATTCTACCGGATATACCTCCCTGTTTAACTGCTATTCATTCATGACCGAAAACCTGGTTTACAAATACTTCCCTGACAGGGTAAGGTCTGTTGTGGATTTCCTTACTCAGCTTACAGCATTTACATATGATAACTGCAACGAAATAAGACAATTGAAAGATGAGGCCGACAGGAAAATCAAAGAACAGGACATTTTTCACCTGGAATGGGAAATAGATATGTCATACTCTGAAGACCTCCTTTTTAAAGGTTATGAATATATCAGACCAGAGCCTTCTGAAGGAATGAGAATAAGGGGTTTTTATGACCATGATAAGCCGTGGACCGACACCATCCCTTATTATACCAAATATGAACCGGTCCTCACAGTTACTAAACCATGGGCCTATGTTATTCCGCAGGCATGGAGTGATGTGGTTGATAAGCTGTGCAATAACGGGGTATCAGTATACATGTTGAAAGAAGATACTGAGCTTGAGGTTGAAACATATTATATTGAGAATGCCGAGCCTGCAGAACGGTCTAATCAGGGACATTATGTAAACCGGAATGTGGAAGTACGCCTTTTAAACCAGGAAATGCCATACTACAAAGGTGACTATGTTGTAATCACTAACCAGCATGCAAATAAATATATCGTCGAGATGCTGGAACCACATGCACCAAATTCGTATTTTGCCTGGAACTATTTTGATCCCATACTCGAATCGCTTGACTTCTTCTCTTTCAGGAGTTTTGAAAGCCAGCTTATGGAATTACTGGATAAAGATGAGGATTTGCATGCCGCCCTTGAAAAAAGGAAAACAGAGGATGAAAGCTTCGCCAATGATCCGATGGCACAGCTCAGATTCCTGTATGAACGTTCACCAATGTATGAGATCGAGAAATACAACAGGCTTTACCCTGTTGCAAGGCTTATGAACGAACCCGGCAACCTGGAGCTGGTAGAAGATCCTAATCCGGTATTTGATATTGAATAATATTAGTAGGGGCTGTCTCATAAGTCCTCTAACCACCCCCTCCTCGACCTTACGGTCGGGATACCCCTCCTTTCAAAAGGAGGGGAAATGGCTGATATACAATACTATAACTTTCTCCTCCTCTTTAGAGGAGGAGTACCCTGACCGACAGGTCAGGGGGAGGTGGTAGACTTATGAGACAGCCCCTACCTTACCATAAAATCAATCACTTTACGGTCACCTATATATCCTGTAAGCCTGTCATTGCGTTGCACAGGACCCACACCGGAAGGGGTACCTGTAAATATCAGGTCACCGGTTTTAAGGGTAAAAAAACCTGATACATAAGATATTATCTTGTCAAAATTGAAAATGAGCCCGGAGGTATTCCCTGCCTGGACAGTTTCACCGTTCTTCTCCAGCCTGAAAGCAATATTATTTACATCACCTGCTTCATTTACAGGAATGAATTCACCAACAGGCGCCGCTCCATCGAATGATTTTGAGATATCCCATGGCATTCCTGATGATGAAAGATATGATTGCAGATCGCGTGCTGTCATATCAACACCAAGGGTTAGCTGGTCATAGTACCTGTATGCATACTTTTCTGCGATTGAACGTCCCAGCTTACATATTCGCAACACTATTTCTATCTCGTAATGAATATTCTGTGAAAAACCAGGGATAAAGAACGGCTTATTATTCTTCAATAAGGAGGAGTCAGGTTTAAGGAAAACAACAGGTTTTGCCGGCAGCGCCCTTCCCATCTCCCTGGCATGGTCACTGTAGTTTAATCCTATACAAATAACTTTCATATTATTTCAGACAGTTTCAGCCGTTATTAAAGGCTCTGAGTTTAATCTCTGTTAATACTTTCTTGGTATATTCCGGGAAGTCGCCTTCCATCATCCATGCAAAATAGCTTGGTTCATTTTTAAGAATATCTTCTACAAGTTCACCTTTATGTTTACCAAAATTAAATATTTCCTGTCCTTTCGAATTGTAAATTATCCTCCCTGCCAGATCAGCAAATTTACTATGGTGACTGAATCTGGACAATTTATCAACATCGTTCTCAAGATCATCATACCTGTCAAGTTGAGCTTTAAGTATTTCGTACGTTGCTTCAGTATCAGCCCTGGCACTATGTGCATGCAACAGTTCCCTGTTGCAGTAGAACATATATGCAGCACTGAGTGTTCTTTGTTCTTTCTTATGAAAGATTACCTGGACATCTATGTATTTTCTCTTCCGGATATCAAATTCTATCCCCTCCCTGAGAAATTCTTCTGCCAGTAAAGGTATGTCAAACCTGATAGCATTATAGCCAGCCAGGTCGCAGCCTTCAAGGAATTTTGCCAGGTTCTTGCCTATCTCCTTGAAAGAAGGGCAGTCCTTAACATCTTCGTCCGTTATTCCATGCACAGCAGAAGCTTGCGGATTTATCGGTATTCCGGGATTGAGACGTTTTGTAAACCATTCCTCTTTCCCGTTAGGATGTATTTTAGCTACTGAGATTTCAATTATGCGGTCCTGTGCAATATTTATACCTGTTGTTTCAAGATCGAAGAAAGCGAGTGGCCGTTTAAGGTTTAGTTCCATGAATAGAATTGGATTTTTGGAATAATGGATTGTTAATAATTCAAAGTGCAAAGTCAGAGTTCAATTTATAATTGACTCACTCCGAGGACTCGGGGTTCGTCGAGCTCGCAGTACTCGAATGCTTACGCATACTCACACTACTCGGTTCATAACCACCCGCTCCCGCCAGCCACAATCTCAGCCTAAGTATCTTATCATGCATTTATCATCATAGGCATGAGGAGCATTAAGACATCCTCTGCCTCGTTATCTGTTTTCGAGGGCAGGAATAATCCTGCTCTGGTTGGATCGGCAAGCTCAACAACCACATCAGGGGACTCAATGTTTGAAAGTATTTCAAGCAGGAATACTGACTTGAATCCTATCTCCATATCCTCTCCTTCATATTCACAATTAAGCCTCTCGTAGGCAGAAATTGAAAAATCGATATCCTGGGCAGAAACCCTTATCTGGTTTCCTGTCAGTTCAAGCTTTACCAGGTTGCTGGCCTGGTTTGAAAATACTGATACCCGCTTGAGAGTATTTAATAATTCGACCCTGTCTATGATAAGCCTCCTGGGATTATTTGTTGGAATAACGGAATTATAATTTGGATAATTACCTTCCACAAGTCTGCATATCACCTTATATTCAGAAAGTGTGAAGAAAGCATTCTTATCGTCGAATTCAAGTGCCACCTTCCCTTCCTCTTTCGGAAGGATATTTTTCATTAACGACGCAGGTTTCTTTGGCAGAATAAAGGATGCATCCTCCTCTGAATGTGCATCGCTGCGCTGATACCTTACCAGTTTATGAGCATCAGATGCGACAAAAGTGATCTTATCAGTTCCAGCTTCAACAAAAATACCCCCCATTACCGGTCTCAGTTCATCATCTGCAGTGGCAAACACGGTTTTACTGATCCCTGATAACAGGATATCGGCATCAATATTAAAAGCTACTTTCTTATCTTCCTTGATAGATGGCAGGACCGGGAAATCGACCCCATTCTGACCTACAATACTGAATTTCCCCTTTTCGGAACTGATTACAATCGCCAGAGTCTCCAGGTTGATCTCAAAAGTGAGTGGCTGTTCCGAAAACTCCTTGAGTGTATCCAGAAGAATCCTGGCCGGGATAGCAATACTGCCATCTCCGTCAGTATTTTCCAGATTCATCCTGGTTATCAGTGTTGATTCAAGGTCAGAAGCTGTAATTTCCAGATTAGTTCCTTCAAGTTTAAAAAGGAAATTATCAAGTATTGGCAATGTGTTTTTTGTACTTATCACCTTACTGATACCCTGAAGATGACCCAGAAGTTCGGTACTCGATACGACGAATTTCATTTTTAATGTTTATTTAGGTTTATCAATAATTTCATTAATAATAAATGAATGATTTAAATGCCTGGAACAAAGGCATGTTTCATATTTATTACTGTTTATCAATATTAGTAAAAAAAGTTTTATCCTCAAATAAAAATCAATCTATAATAAAATACGATGGTTGTTTGATAAGAGGATCCAGATCATAGTATTTTATTATGAATAAGTCTTCACCCTCGTTTAAGGTGCCCCATAACCTGTCAGTGTCCACCACTATCCTATTCCCTGACATTATAGTCCTGGTCCATGTTAACAGCTTAATGGTATCAGAATTATCAGTTATTACTTCAAGGTTAAAATATGGATTACTGGCAGTTATTGAGTCCTTTTTACCGGTGCTCATATCAGAAGCCCAGTTTTCGAAAGGTACATAGGTGAAATATGACAGGTACCTCCCTGTTGCTATGGTATCAATTGCCTCATTGTTATAGTAATCACTTAAGAAAGTTATCTCTTTGCCATTCTGTATTATGCTGATGGATGAATCCGGTGTATCAGAATACTTAAGATGTATTTCCGAGATCTGGTCCGGTCTGAGTTCAAATACCATAAAGGGCATCCAGAACCTGCTGTCAGTAACGAAGTGTGAGCAGGGATCAGTTTCATATCCCGGTATGTGCACTATGAATGGTTTTGTTTTCTTCCTTTTTTGCATAATACCCGGATATTCATCACCTGTATTCATGTAAATATAAAAAGACTGTATCATCTTCCTGTTATCAAATATTTGTACTTTGATTTCACGTGTGTTTTCACTTCCCATCAAATCTTCATACGTTTTGTCTGAAACAGGTGATTTAATCCTGATATCCCCTATTGTTTTTATTATGAACTCAATAGCCTGTGGCCTTGCACCATATTCACCGTTTACATACCATCCGTCAGGCTCACGGTTCAGGCTGACTGATCTATTTTCATCACTTATTATAATGCTGTTTATCCGTTGGGTATTTTCAACATAAAAAACAGAATTTCCTGCACCAAAAGGTACATGCCTGCCTATAAAAAATAACATGATAACAATTATTATAATCACTATTACTCCTGCTACTCTTTTCATTTTAAAGCTGGGTGTATTTCTTTCTTCTTATAAGCAGAAAAATTATTCCGCCAGTAAAAACAAGCAGTAAAGGGCCAAGTGTATTAGTAAGTTGCCAGAAGATCCTGTTATCCTTAATCTTTTGCCAGTCCAGTAATCTTATTTTCAATTCTCTTGAGCGCAGGCTGATCAATCCTTTATCATCAACGAGGTAATTCATACAGTTTATTATGAAGTCCTTATTGCCAAAGGTCTGACCTGAATACCTGTCAACACCCAGTCCCCGTGGAGTGAGCCTGTTACCAACTATACTCACTTCATTTCTTATGATATCACCGTCGGCAACTACAATCATCTTTGTGTTAATGCTGTTCCTTTTCAATTCTCCACCCTGCCATGAAGTGATCCTGTTTGCATACAATGAATTAAAATGCCCCTCAAGAAGCACTGCAACGGGGATAAATGACTCTGTAAAAACATTCTCCGGAGGAGGGTTTTTATAATCCTCAAGTTTAATTAACAATGGAGGATTAATTGTTCTGCTGCTTTGTGAACTTACCAGCAACACCTTTTTACTTACAGCCTGTCCGGATCCCACTGTATCGACAGAGTTTACAAACTCAGCTTTAACCTTGTTTATATTACGTGTAAGCGGACTGTTTGAATTAGGATATAATAAAGGATAATATATCCATGGCACGGGGATTATCTGTCTCGATTCCCTTATTGTTGAACTAACAGGGATAATAAGGCAGTCAGTATCCTGTATGAGAACAGGATTGATACGTACTCCATACTTAAATAACTGGTCTTCAATATTTAAAGGCTTATATAATGCCACTGTGCCTCCATATACAAGACTGTCGGCATTTACCATCACTTCTTCAATAAGCCAGAGTACTTTCCCTCCATTCATGATGTACTGGTCGATCACAAGCTTATCCTCTTCACTGAATTCGGACAATGGTTTGGCAATAATAATCGCTGCATAGTCATTAAGTATTCCTGCATGGCCGTTTATGGAACCCCTGTCGACAGTGAAATATTTTGCCATTTCGAGAGTTATATCTGCCACTTCCATCTCATCCAGTTCACCATGGCCTTCTATAAACGCAACCTTATAAATTGTATCTGATTTAAGAGTGGATATTGGCTGTATTAATTCGTATTCAAGGCCTTCAATAGAGTTTGTAAGATTTACTTCTGCAGGCAGGGAAGGGTTATTTTTCAGAAAGTTGACAGGTATTTCAATCGAATTATAATTCAAAATCATTCCGGGAAAGATTCTTTTCTCTGATCTGCCGCCCTCCTCATCATTATCAAAAACGGTAACAGGCATCAGGCCTTTGTTTATAAGCGACAACTGTTGCCTGTTTCTTTCCTCCTCTTCTTCTGCCTCCGAGGGATTAATAAAGAGGTAATCCACTTTTCTTCCCGAATACATCCTGAATTCTTCCAGTGTTGCCCTCACTGATCTTCTCAGTTTCTTAAACCCTATAGGCATATCACCATCAAGGTAAACCTGGAAATAAACATCATCTTCCAGACCTCTCAGGATTTCTTTTGTCTGATCTGACAATGTGTATCTCTTATCTGAAGTGAGATCAATCCTTAAAGATATGAATGATGACAGGAAAGCGAACAATAAAAGTATTATAACCAGAACAGAATAATTAGTAATATTAAGAGATGGCCTGTTCCTGTAAATATTTGATTTACCTGGTTTCCATCTTCGTGCAGACATTACCAGCCTTGATGCTTCAGTAAAAATAAGCACAGCAACAAGGTAGTACACGATATCCCTTAAATCAATCACTCCCCTGCTCATTGATTTGTAGTGTTCGTTTATTCCAAGCCTGATAATGAATTCATCAAGCTTCTTCAATCCTGGCAGCATGGCAAATGAATCAAAGCCTGCAAAAAGGATAAATCCTGTTACTACGGCTATAATAAATGCCACTACCTGGTTTGAGCTAAGCGTAGTAGAAAATATGCCTATAGCCGCATAAACAGCAGCAAGAAAAAACAATCCCAGGCCCGCCCCCAGTGTTCCCCCACTGTCTATATTACCAGGGGTTTCACCGAGTAAAGTAATTGACAAATAATAAATTGTACATGGTAGAAGAGCTAATAGTACGAGGGTGACTGAGGCAAAATATTTGCCATATATAATATGCCGCTCCGTTACCGGTCGTGAAAGCAGTAGTTCCATGGTGCCGGTACGTTTTTCCTCAGCCACCATACGCATGGTAACAGCAGGTACCAGGAACAGGAATATCCACGGGCTGAGTATAAAAAGGGGCTCAAGGCTTGCATAACCATTGTCGAGGATATTCCATTCACCAGGTAATATCCACATAAACAAGCTGTTAATAATAAGGTAAACAATAATCACTATATAACCGGTCATTCCGGTAAAAAAGCTATTTATTTCCCTTTTAAATATTGCAAGCATATATTATATTGAGGTTTGAAGTTCAAATGTACTTAAAAAGCGCTACTTATTTTAAGTGATGGTTTGACATCTTTTATATCCAATATAAGCAGCCCCTGGAAATAAAAACCAATGATCTCCTTCATTTTGAATCCTCTTTCAGCCATTACCCTGGCACCTTCCTGGCACAGGCCCACACCATGCCCGTACCCCCTGCCAGTAAGAATAACAGTATTATCACACAGGCTAACAGAAAAGAATGAAGATTTCAGGCCCCAGTCCTCCCTTAGCCTGGTAAGGGGGTATGAAAAACTGCCGGCTGTATATTCCCTCTTTCTGCTTAACTGTTCAAAAATAAGCTCATCATTATTAATGTGCTGGTAGCCATGTTTAACGAGGTAGGAAATCCAATCTTCCATTTCTATTTCCTCTGTCCATTTTGCATTTCTTGAAAAGGCACAGTAGGGGTCAGTCACTCCTGAGAGATGGGATATGCTGGTTAACCACACATTCTCAGATGATTCGGTCTCTCCTCCACAATTGGAATGAAAAGGAGTAAAAACCAGCAGACTGTCTGCGTTTACCAGTACCTGGTCCCTGGTAACATCAACTGCGTCATTAATAATTTTAACCACTGATCTTCCATTATATGCCTGGCAGTGAGTTTTATCACATAGGTGATAGCCATCCTGTCCATGCCTGTCAATATTCATGTACAGGTAAGTCCGCACCAGGAGTGTCTGTGTCTTGAAGTATTCAATATTTCCTTTGAAACCAGCTTCAGTCTGTACAACGCCAGCTAAATACCTATCTGCATCAATTTCGTTTATAGCCAGGAGTGACTCAATGTCTGACTTGACTATCAGGTCCCCAAAATATTCCCTGGGATCACCTGCACGGATATTATTCCTGATTGAAAAATAACCTGTTGTATCAATTGATTGGAGAACCACAGAATCGGCCAGTATGGTATTGCTCAGTACTGTACTGACAAGTATCCTTTTTCCTGCCCTGTTAATAAGGATATTATCATCTTGATTTAAAACTATGGATTGTCCTCCTGCCTGCATCTTATACTCACCCTCACAGATATTTACAGTCAAAGACAGGGGACTGTTGAGGCTAAGCAGACCTACCCTGATAATACCATTTGCCTGACTTTGTACATTTGCTACAAGCAACATCACCAGGATTATGAACCGTACATGGTTAATTAACATTATCTACCAGTTTAAGTGAATGGTACATATCCTTCGCTATTCTTGATGAGGCACCTCTGCCGGACAGTTTCTTTCTCAATAATGAATAATTATCAAGCATTATTTTTCTTTTCCATCCACCGGGAAGAATTATGTTTAATTCCGACACCAGTTTTCTTTCATTAAAGTTATGCTGAATTAACTCCTTGACTATCTCTTTATCCATTATCAGGTTGACAAGTGAGATAAATCTTATCTTAACAAGCATTCGTGCAATTGCATATGACAGCCTGCTGCCTCTGTAGCATACTACCTGGGGTATTCCTGCAATTGCCGTCTCAAGCGTAGCTGTCCCTGATGTAACGAGCGCTGCATCGGAATTTAACAGCAGGTTGTAGGTATCGTCAAAGATAACCCTTATACAGCTCCCTTTCAGTATATGGTTATAAACCGACCTGTCAATAGTGTTGACCCCTGCAACAAGTAACTGGTACTCGGGGTAGTATTTTTCAATCCGTACCATAACAGGCAGTATTTTCTTTACCTCCTGTAACCTGCTACCTGCAAGCAATGATATTATTGGTTTATTTTCCAGCCCGTATCCAGCCAGGAATTTATCCCTGCCAGCTGATGACTCTATTCCCTTTTCCACTGTTTCCACCAATGGATTTCCAAAATAATGGACCCTGTAGCCTTGCTTTTCAAAGAATTTGGTTTCAAAGGGGAAAATAACATACATCCTGTTAATGTATTGTTTTATCTTTTTCACCCTGGATTTCTTCCATGCCCATACTTTTGGACTTATATAATAATAAACATTTATATTTTTACTATTAAGGTATTTAGCTATCCTGAGGTTAAAACCAGGGTAATCTATAAGTATAACAAGGTCAGGCTTAAAATCAAGAATCTGTTGCCTGCACTTCCTGAGGTTTTTGAATATTTTACCAAGTTTAATGATTACTTCCCAGAAGCCCATTACAGCCAATTCCCTGTAATGAACAAGTAACCTGGCTCCAGAGCTCTCCATTTTATCACCTCCCCAACAGTATATTTCTGCATCGGGATCGGTTTTAATGAGCCCGTTAATCAGATTTGAACCATGTAGATCGCCGCTTGCTTCACCTGCAATAATAAAATATTTCACTCCGTATTTATTTCTTGAGAACTTATAATTATTTCCTGATTGCTATATCAGAGTAATTTTATCGCAAATACTGCCAGTGTCCACAGAATAGTGACTCCCAGCACCCCCTTTGCGCTACTTAGCTTATCAAAACGGTTAAAAACCAGAAATATTATCACATTCAGGAAAACACATACGCTTATGACATGGGTTAGTATATTCCTGCTTATTATCCTTTCAATGAATGCTTTCAGTGACATACCTGTTCTGGAAAAAATATAAATGGCAATAAACACAATAACAGGTAACAGGAAACCTGCTAAGAAACCAGTAAGAAAGCGGTTATTCAAAGGGGTCTTATTCATTATTGATCTGCCTTTTCAGGTCATTGATAAACCCGTGAGCAGTCATATCAACCGATACCGGAACAACAGAGACATAATTATTTGACAGTGCCCATTCATCTGTATCCGTAGAATCAGGCTCATGGTTCTCAAATATCCCTGTTAACCAATAATATGTTTTTCCCATCGGATCCTTACGTTTTTCAAATTCCTCACGCCAGCTACCTTTTGCCTGCCTGCAAATCTTAATGCCTTTTATCTCGTGGCTGGGACATGCTGGTATATTCACATTAAGACATATTCCCACTGGTAGTCTCTTTCTGTTCAGGCTGTTCATTATATCCCTGACATACTTTCTTGCAGGACCAAAATCAGCTTTTGCTGAATAGTTATTAAGTGAAAAACCGACGGAATCGATTCCATATAAACAGCCTTCTATGGCAGCCGCCATTGTACCTGAATAAATAACGCTTACTGAAGCGTTGGCGCCATGGTTTATCCCCGAGACCACCCAGTCTGGCTCTCTTTCAAGTAACTGGTTAATTGCTATTTTAACACCATCAGTGGGAGTGCCGCTGCATGCATATATCTTTTTTGTATCTGTTTCTACGAGCAGTTTTACCCTAATAGGCATTTTAACTGTAAGGGCCTGTGACATACCTGACCGGCTTTCAATAGTTGATATCACAACCACCTTCCCGAATTCCTGCATAACCTCGATAAGCGTATTGAGACCTTCGGCATAAAGTCCATCATCATTTGTGAGCAATATCAACCTGTCGTCCTTTTCAACCTTCATATCAATAGAGCTTTATTCTCAAAATTATTAAAATAACAAAGAATTATTCAAAGATAGGTAAATACCATAAGTTAAATAAAGTAAATTTTCATCTCAATACTTTTTCAAAAATACTTACTTTTGCCAGAGCCAAGATACTGATACTTAAACACTGTTATAAAACGAATTTGAACTTTCTTAATATTTTCTCATACGCATGAAGATTTCATATAACTGGATACTTGAATATCTGGAAACAGATAAAAAACCTGAAGAACTCGGTACTATTCTTACAAACATTGGATTGGAGGTTGAGGGGATGGAAGACTGGATATCTGTAAAAGGTGGTCTGAAAAGTATTATAACAGGGGAAGTAAAGACATGTAGAAGGCATCCAAATGCCGACAAGCTGTTTTTGACTACGGTAGATATAGGTACCGGCGATCACTTAAGAATAGTATGCGGCGCTCCCAATGTGGAGGCGGGGCAGAAAGTGGCCGTTGCTACCCCGGGAGCAGTGCTTAATTATAAAGGAGAAAATTTTGAAATAAAAAGATCAAAAATAAGAGGAGAGATATCAGAAGGCATGATATGTGCAGAAGATGAATTAGGACTTGGGGCTTCGCACGAAGGAATTATGGTACTGCCCGAAGATACTCCCGTTGGGGTCCCCGCTCATGAAATTTTCCATGTTGAATATGATACAGTTTTTGAAATTGGACTGACACCAAACAGGATTGACGGAGGATCGCATTTCGGTGTTGCTAGAGACCTGAATGCATATTTTAATATTTATAAACCGTCGCATATCTCCCTGCCTTCAGTGGATGATTTCAATGTGGATAATAAGTCAAGGCATATACCTGTCATCATCGAAAATGAGTCAGATTGCCTCAGGTATTCAGGACTGACAATTAGCGGGGTAAATGTAAAAGAATCACCCGAATGGTTAAAGAACAGGCTTAGAGCAATAGGCCTCAGCCCGGTGAATAATATAGTGGATATCACCAATTATGTACTTCATGAATCAGGACAGCCACTGCATGCTTTTGACGCGGATAAGATAGCAGGCGGGAAAGTAATTGTAAAGAATCTGCCAGAAAAAACCAAATTCATTACACTCGATGAAGAAGAAAGACAACTGTCAGGAACCGATCTTATGATTTGCGATGCAGAAAAGGGGATGTGCATTGCCGGTGTTTTTGGTGGAATAGGATCCGGTGTAACTAATCAGACTCATAATATTTTTCTTGAAAGTGCTTGCTTTAACCCTGTGGCGATTAGAAAAACTGCACGCCGGCACGATCTTCATACCGATGCATCATTCAGGTTTGAAAGAGGAGCAGATCCGAACATAACCGTCTGGGCACTTAAAAGAGCAGCCATGCTGATGAAAGAATTAGCAGGAGGAACAATAAGTTCTGAAATTGTCGATGTATACCCCAGAAAAATAGAAAAAAAGGTGGTTGAAATCAGCTATGATAATATTACAAGGTTAACAGGCAAAGAAATAAACAGGAAAGATATCAAAAAGATACTTACCTCACTTGATATTGACAGTACAGATACAGCAAGGGATACTTTCACATGTTCAGTACCTACATACAGGGTGGATGTAGCCAGAGAGGCTGATGTTATTGAAGAGATACTCCGTATTTACGGCTATAATAATATCGAAGTTCCCAATAAGGTTAATTCAACACTCAGCTTCTTTGAAAAGCCAAATAAGGAAAAAGCAATAAACACCATTTCCGACATGCTATCAGGCGCAGGCTTTACAGAGATAATGTCAAACTCTCTTAATCCTGCAAGCTGGTACCTCCAAAGCCCTGATTTTGATAATGACAGTCTGGTTATGCTTGCCAATCCCCTGAGTTCAGACCTTGATTGTATGAGGCAATCATTATTATATGGCGGACTGAGCTCAATATCAAGAAATATCAACAGGCAGAATCCTGACCTCAGGTTTTATGAGTTCGGAACATGTTACTTCCTGAAGGGGAAACAGCACCTTGAGAATACTGTTGATAATTACCTGGAAAAATTTGCCCTTGATCTGTTTATAACAGGCAACAAGAGCCCTGAAAACTGGAATAACCTGAACGAGGAAACCGATTTTTACAGTATCAAGTCAGCAATTGAGATCATACTCCAGAAACTGGGTTTTGATTACGATTCCTTTATTATCAAAGAGAGAAAACAGGATTATTATACCGAAGGACTTGAACTCAGTTTAAAGGGTGATTTGCTTGCCCACTTCGGAAAGATAAACAAAACTTACCTTGAAAAACAAGAGATAAAACAGGATGTTTATTACGGACATATTGAATTTGACACTGTTCTTAACAGGCTCAGGCAACATATCATCTCTTTCACTGAATTACCCAAATACCCGTCTGTCAGGAGAGATCTGGCATTACTGGTGAACAAAGATGTCAGGTTTGATCAGATAAAGAAACTGGCATTTAAAACTGAAAAGGATCTGCTCAGGCAGGTTGGCCTGTTTGATGTGTATGAAAGCGAGGCACTAGGTAAGAACAAGAAATCATATGCGTTGAGCTTTATTCTCAGGGATAATAAAAGAACACTGACTGACAAAATCATTGACAAGGTAATGAAAAAGCTCGCAGAAGTATTTGAGAAGGAGACAGGTGCACAGATCAGGTAGAAAAGCTTAATATGAATTCATTTGTAACAAGGATCAGCAATTATCTCTCCCTGGTAAGATTCAGTCATACAATATTTGCGATGCCGTTTGCCCTGCTTGGTTTCTTTACCGCAATAAATACTGAAGGCTATTATTTCACATGGAGATTACTTATCCTGGTGCTGCTCTGTATGGTATTTGCGAGGAATGCAGGTATGGGTTTTAACAGGTATGCTGATCATAAAGTTGACAGTATGAATCCCAGGACTGACAGGAGGGAGATCCCGGCCGGGATAATAAGCCCCCGGTCAGCTCTTGTTTTTGTAATAGCTAACTCCATTCTATTCATTGCAGCTGCAGGCTTTATAAACAAACTTACAATGTTCCTGTCTCCCCTTGCCCTTGTTATAATACTTGGATACAGCCTGACAAAACGCTTTACTTCCTTAAGTCATTTCTTCCTGGGCCTGGCACTGAGTCTTGCACCTGTCGGCGCTTACATATCTGTTACAGGAAAGTTTGACACCGTACCCGTATTATACAGTTTTGTTGTCTTATGCTGGGTTTCAGGATTTGATATAATATATTCACTCCAGGATTCTGAATTTGATATAAACAACAAATTACTTTCGATACCCGTCAGCCTTGGTGTTAAACAATCACTCATACTTTCAGCATTCTTACACTTGCTTGCTATCGTGTTTGTCGTATCATCAGGCTTAATATCAGGAGCCGGCCTTCTCTACTGGCTGGGAACATTAATATTTTCCGTAATGCTTATATATGAACATATTATAGTAAAGCCTGATGACAGGATGAGTATAACAAAAGCTTTCGGTACAATAAACAGCTATGCAGGTGTATCTTTCTGTGCCTTTGCGATAGCCGATCTTTATATCCACCTGTCATTCTGAGCACCTGGTTGCCGAAGTGAGGGGTGCCCCGACCGTCAGTTTGAGGAAGGGGTTGTTTTGTGACTTATGAGACAGTGCCAGCGAAGGTGGATATTCCATCATTCTACTAATCAAGTATTCTAACACACTAAGTTGCATGTATCATTATTTTTATTATTTTTCCCTGCCCTTAATTTATATGATGAATAAGATTGAAATCAGGCCTGTCAGATCCCGAAGAGATCTGAAAAATTTCATTTTCCTCCCCGAGAAAATACATTCCGAAAACAAGAATTGGCTTCCACCACTTTACAGTGACGAATGGATACTTTTCAACACCAGTAAAAACAAGTCATTCGAATATTGTGACCATATTATGTTGCTTGCCTTCCTTGACAGGAAACCTGCCGGCCGTATTATGGGCATAATAAACAAAAGATACAATGATCTGAAAAATGAAAACCACGCAAGGTTCTGCTTTTTTGATTCAATAAACGATCCTGCGGTATCAAATGCCCTTATAAATAAGGTTGAAGAATGGGCAATAACAAAAGGCATGGAAAAGATAGTAGGTCCACTCGGTTTTTCAGATAAGGATCCACAGGGGATACAGATTGAAGGTTTTGAATATCCCTCTGTGCTGGCTGCTCCCAATAACGGACCATACTTGTCGCAACTAGTTGAAAGAGAAGGATATACTAAAAAAGTGGATCTTGTGGATTACATTGCCGAAATCCCGGAAGATATTCCCGAAGTATATAAAAGAGTACTTTCAAGGGTGGAGAGCAGGCCAGACTACAGGATAATTGAATTCAGTAACAAAAAGGAACTTAAGCCCTATATCATCGATGTATTACAGGTCATGAATGATACCTATTCAAACATATATGGCTTTGTTCCCCTTACCGATAAAGAAAAGGAAGAACTGGCAAAAAGGTATATGCCTATTCTGGATCCCAGGTTCATAAAAGCTTTTTCCATAGATAAAAAACTGGCAGGTTTTGTAATTGCAATGCCCGATATAGCCCCTGGATTGATGAAAGCCCGGGGCCGTTTATTCCCTTTTGGTTTTATTCATATCCTCCGTGCAGTCCACAGAAGTACTAACTTGCTTATGCTGCTCGGTGCAGTAAAAGAGGAATACAGGGGAATGGGTATTGATGCAATTATGGGTGCAAAAATACTGGAAACAGCAACAAGGAGCCGTATGACTACTCTTGACAGCCATTTAATCCTTGAAAACAATACCCGGATGAGGGCAGAATATGAACGTATTGGAGGCCGGGTAGTTAAGAGGTACAGGATTTATCAGAAGGATATCATATAGGCTAAGGCTCAGGCTCCACCTTCGCTAAAGTGCCTGTTGCACAACTAATAAATTGTTAATAACATTTGGTTTTTTTATTGCTAA
>CAZNYS010000048.1:0-27473 GCA_964577305.1 uncultured Rikenellaceae bacterium | reverse complement strand
ACAGCCTGATAGTGGTTGATTTAAAATAGTCCCTTTTAAGAGGGGACTCATTATTCCAATATTCCATTATTCCTTTAAAAATAATCTTTGTCTTTCCTTTTATTTTTAATAATCTTGTTGTATTATTGATATCTATGAAACAGGGTATAGACTTTTTTACTATAAGGCCGGAGGACAAAATACCGGAAAAAGGAAGGCTGTTGATATCAGAACCTTTCCTGCCTGATACTTTTTTTAACCGGACCCTGGTATACCTTACCGAACATAATGAAAAAGGCTCGGTCGGCTTTATTATAAATAAATCAATAAATATCAAGGTTAGTGAAGCCCTGGAAGGATTCCCGGGATGGGATGAAAAACTTACCATGGGCGGTCCTGTGGCACCAGATACACTCCATTACCTGCATACACTGGGTAACATTATTCCCGACAGCGTCTGGGTGGCAGATGATATTTACTGGGGAGGCAATATTGAAGTTGTTAAGGAACTTATTAACTCCGGTAAAGCAGGTTCAGGTGATATACGGTTTTTCCTTGGTTACTCAGGCTGGGGCGAAGGACAACTGGAAAGAGAACTGCAGGAAAATTCATGGATTATTGCCGATGTGGTTCCAGAAGTGGTTATGAAATACCGAAAAGATGATAGCTGGAAAACAGTCCTGCGCTCACTGAATAAGAAATACCGGCTCTGGGCCGAATTTCCCGAAAGCCCCGAAATGAATTAATGGAATGTTCGCTGCGCTCACGTAATTTGTTAGTAATTAATATTATACTAATTACACGAACGAAGTGAGTAAATTACGCGAACGTCAGTGAGCAAATTACATCCCGCGTTAGCGGGATAAATTACACGAACGAAGTGAGTAAATTACGCGAACGTCAGTGAGCAAATTACACTTCCTAATGTAGTATTTTGTAAACCAGCTCCTTCAGCAAATCTCCTTCTGTACTGGACAAATCCCCAACTCCCTTTGATTTCATGTCAAACTCGCGGAGCAAACTGATAACCTCGATAATCTTGCCGGGTCCGTAATTACGCGAAGCCATCTCGTATTCATTCACAAAATAAGGATTAATCCTGAGGATGGATGCTGCAGTATTCCTTGACTTGTCTTTAAGATGATGATAGATAAGAAGCTTTCTGAAGAAGGAAAAAATAGTGGCCATGGTAACCGGCATGGGATTATCTTTGGGATTATGACCGAAATGATTGACTATTAGATTGGCCTTGAGAAGGTCTTTCCGTCCTATGGCATTCTGTAATTCAAAATTATTGAAATCCTTACTGATACCTATGCACTTTTCAATATCCTCGGCTGTGATAATGTGTTCGCCATCGGGCATTCCTATCATCAGTTTGTCCAGCTCATTTACTATGCGTGAAAGATCAGAGCCCAGGTATTCAGTTAATATATAACTTACATTCCTCTCAGCCTTAATATTGTGATCGTGAAGATAAGAATCAATCCAGTCGGGCACCAGGTAATCCCTTAACCGTTCCGAGAGGTATAATTCAACATTCTTGTTCCTGTCAAGCGCTTTGTATAAAGATGTGCGCTTGTCAAGCTTCAGGTATTTATAACTTATTACCAGCACCGTGCTGTCAAGGGGGTGCTCTAAATATTTGGTGAGCTGATCAAGGTCTTTCAGGTAATGTGCCTCCTTCACAATTACAACCTGCTGGTTCGACATCATAGGGAAACGGCGGGCAGTATTAATGATAGATGGCATATCAGTTCCTTCACCGTAAAGAACAACCTGGTTAAATGATTTTTCTTCATCCGTGAGAACATTATCCTGAATAAAATCAATTAGGAGGTCAATATAATAGGGCTCATCACCATGCAAGAAATATACATTTTTGTATATCTTCTTCTTAAGGTCAGAGATTATCCTGTTATAGTTCTCCTCCATGATTAAAACCTCAGGTGTTTGACTGATATGGCATTTTCCTTTATCTCCTTCAGGGTTTCAATGCCAATACTTAAATGAGTTTTAGAATAATGATCGCTTATCTCTTTATCGCTTTGTTCTGTTTTTATTCCCGCTGATATCATTGGCTGGTCCGATACAAGCAACAAGGCACCCGTGGGTATCTCGTTGGTAAAACCAACGGTGAAAATTGTTGCTGTCTCCATGTCAATGGCCATAGCCCTGGTTTTTTGCAGGTATTTCTTAAACCTGTCGTCATATTCCCATACACGCCGGTTCGTTGTGTATACGGTACCTGTCCAGTACTCCAGCGAATGCCTGTTGATGACCGATGCCAGTGCTATCTGAAGCTTAAACGATGGTAAAGCAGGTACTTCAAGAGGCAGGTAGTCATTGGAGGTGCCCTCGCTGCGTATGGCTGCTATGGGGACTATCAAATCCCCAACTTTGTTTTTCCTCTTAAGACCTCCGCATTTGCCAAGAAAAAGAAGCGCTTTCGGCTTTACTGCTGATAAAAGATCAGTAATGGTAGCCGCATTAGGGCTCCCCATGCCAAAATTAATTATCGTAATACCCTCTGCAGTGGCATTGGGCATGTTCCTTCCCGTACCGTTAACCTCAACATTGTGAAGATCAGCAAATAACTGGACATAGTTCTGGAAATTGGTGAGAAGTATGTATTTGCCAAATTCATCAATCTTCTTTCCGGTATATCGTGGCAGCCAGTTGTCTACTATTTCAGCTTTTGTTTTCATGGGTTATCCGGAATTGTATTTATCTCAATATATTTGTTCCTTGAATAAGTAAATTAAGAATTCAAAAATACAAAAAACTCGGGTGAAAGAACTTAATCTGCCTGCATATTCATTCAAATTCAGGTCGGGAGACGATGGTAAAGCACTGATATTCGATCAAATACGTAAGAAATTTGTTGTGCTAACTCCTGAAGAATGGGTGCGGCAGCATTTCGTTAATTACCTTGTGACTGAGAAATCATACCCTAAAGGACTGGTGGCCGTGGAGGTAATGTTTAAAATGAACAAACTTACCAGAAGAGCCGATATCCTTGTGTATGATAAAAAGGGTGAACCGGTGCTTATTGTCGAATGTAAATCACCTACGGTAAAAATCAACGCTGCGGTGTTTGACCAGATAGTGTCTTATAACCTTAAGTTCAGGCTTAAGTATATCGTTGTAACAAACGGATTAAAACATTATGCCTGCTCAACAGACCTCGATAAAGGACAGTGGTCATTCCTCGATAGTATACCTGATTATGAATCATTAATGCATGGGAAATAAAATGATTGATGTCTGTTGTGCCATAATAAGAAATGATGATGCCGAAATACTGGTAGTGCAGAGAGGAAGACAAACAGATCATCCTCTGAAATGGGAATTTCCCGGCGGTAAAATAAAAGAATCGGAAAGCCCGGAGGACAGTATCATAAGAGAGGTAGATGAAGAATTATCAATTGATATTATAATAACAGATCAGTTGCCCGGGGTGGAATACGATTACGGCATAAAACAGGTGCGCCTGTTCCCGCTGGTCTGTGATACACTTTCTGATGATCCGGTACTGACCGAACATGTTGACTTTAAATGGATTGAGCCTGCTGAGCTGGATAATATCGACCTGTGTGAAGCCGATATACTTGTTGCCAGGGAATACCTCGAAAAGTATAAGCCGGATAAAACAGGGATAACAGCCGGATTAGGAGAACTAAACCATGAAAACAAACAACAGGTCAGGGAAATGCTCACTGAAAGAGGGGGTTACGACGCATGCGATATACTGGCTGAAAATATCATTGAAAACCGGAAAATGCTGAAACTTCTGGTTGATTATTCATTCTCGGAAGATAAGCAGCTGGCATTCAGGGCATCATATTGTATAACCAAAGCAGAGGGAAAGGCCCCGGGCATTACAGAGCAATATTATGGTTTCTTTGCTGAATCATTGCCTCAACTGGATAACGAGTCAGTTATACGCGCCTTTCTTAAAATACTAAATACATATGATTTTGATAAGCTGAATGAAAATCATCATGGTTTTATTGCCGACAGCTGCTTTAGATGGCTTAACAGCGGCAAGTCAGCCATTGCCATCAAAGCATACTCAATGGATGCACTTTATAAACTCAGTCAGATTTACCCTGAACTGGTTTATGAACTCAGGTCATCAATCCTGCGGGTGATGGAGGACGGTTCAGCAGGCATAAAAGCCCGCGGCAGCATTATCCTCAAACGCCTGTCATCATGAATGAATGCCTGTCGTTTGATCCGTTTGAGTGGTTTGAACGTTTGAACTAGCCTGAAACATTACTTATACTAACAAGCCAAACCGAACAAACCAATCAAACTAATAAAACCAATCAAACTTTTTCCCCCGGCGTTCACTACGTTCAGCCGGGGTTTCCGCTTCGCACCGATTATTCGGGGCTTCGCTTCAACTTTATACTTTTTCCTTTTTCCTTTCTATCAATAAAACCGTCTTCCCCTCATCTTATCCTTATCATTCACATCATTTGCATCCAGTACGAACATGCCATTTCCGTGGGTGGCAATAATGATCATGTTATCTCTTGGATGAATCTGTAGATCATGTACATAGGCAAAAGGAAGGTCACCAAGAACCTCGTAGTTCTCTCCTCCGTCCTTGCTTATATAAACACCTGCATCAGTGCCAACATACAGTATATTCCTGTTCACCGGATCCTCTCTTATGACATTAACAGGACCGACAGGTATATTACCCGATATATCAGTCCATGTATCACCAAAGTCGGTAGATTTCCAGATATATACCTGGAAATCATCATCACGCCGTCCTGTCTGTGTCATGTAAACGGTACCCAGGTCATACATCGAAGCTGTAAGCCTTGATACCCATCTTTGAGGTACAGGGTCATTGCATATTTCTGTCCAGTTCTCACCGCCGTCTTTTGTTCTCCATACCCTGCCGTCGTCGGTGCCTGCATACAGCAGACCGAATTTGAGGGGTGATTCATCAAAGGCAGAAATGGTCTGGTGACTTATGTCACCCATTTTTTCAGGATCGTTATACGTAAGGTCCGGGCTGATATACTCCCAGGTATCACCCTTGTCTCTTGACATAAGCACATATTGCATGCAATGGTATACAATATCCTGGTTATGACGGGATACCATTGTTGGAGCAACCCATTGTCCTCTAAGTCTTGGTTCGTTATTATATGTCAATGGCAGTATCCCTTTCTGACCTTCCGGGTATTTATCTATCTCGGCCCTTGCAAGGTTACCATAGAAAGAGCTGGCATAGATGGTATTATTATCATCCTTGTTTACAGCATGTGTAGTTCCTTCAGCGCCCAGGGTAGGAGTCCATTCTGTTGCCTGTACATTATCACGGCCTCTGCTGAGGTCCACAGCTGCGTAATAACTGTGATGGTCCTGTATCGATCCGAAAACCCTGAATGGTGTGCCCATGTTATACTCAATATTATAAAACTGTGCAAGCGGGAGTACTTCAATGGGGTACTTCCATGTTTCTCCCTTATCATAGGAAATGGTTAAGCCACCATCCTGCACATTAAGAATATAATTCCCGTTGTTGGGGTCTATCCACATGCCATGATGATCAGAATGAGGTCCGCGCAGGCGCTCGAAAGTTTTCCCTCCGTCAGTGCTCTGGCTCAGGGGTACACCCAGGATATAAATTGTATTCTCATTCGTTGGATCTACCCTTATCTGGCCGAATACCCAGCCATAGGTTCCTGAATGCCTCTCCATGTATGTTTTCATCTCCGGTGTTAAACCGCTCACCTGCCTCCAGTTTTTACCGCCATTGTCCGTCCGGTAAACAGTAGCTCCCTTTATGATATCCTGCCTCTGGCGTCCGTACGAATCCAGGTCACCCGGTGTGGCAGGATAGGCAACCTCGTAATTGTCAACAAGGGCATACAGAACGTTAGTATTGCTGACGGCTATGTCTATACCTATCCGGCCAAGTTTATTGGCCTCGGGTAATCCGTTAACTATCTTTTCCCATGTGTTGCCGCCATTGGTTGATTTCCATATAGCGCAGTTCTTTGTTGACTCATATGTCCGTGGATCATTCCACTTGAGCCTCATCCTTTCCCATGTAGTGCAATAAACAGTGTTTGGCTTACCGGGATCCAGCAAAAGGTCAAATACACCGGTCATCTCATCAATATAAAGTATTTTTTCCCATGTCTTACCTCCATCAGTGGTCTTGAACAATCCCCTTTCTTCATTCGGTGTCCATTCATGACCTGTGGCAGCTACATATACTATATTAGAATTTTTAGGATTTATCCTTATTCTGCCAATGGTCATAGTATTCTCCAGACCCATATTCTTCCAGGTCATACCTCCATCAGTGGTTTTAAAAATTCCGCAGCCCGCATTGGAACTCCTGAAAATATTAGCCTCACCGGTGCCTACCCACACAACATCAGGATCATTGGGATCAATTGCTATATCACCAATCGATGCTGTGGGCATATCATCAAAGACAGATTCAAATGTACTGCCCTCATTTTCCGATTTCCACACTCCGCCTGTAGCTGAGCCAATCCAGATGGTATATGATTCTCCTCTAGGTATAACAGCCTCAACATCAGTGCAACGGCCACTTATATTTGTAGGACCAATGTATTGCCAGTGAAAATCCTTGAAGGATGATTTTTCCTTCATGTCCTTGTGCTTGGCAAACATATTCACTCTTTCTTTACCTGTCAGTACAGGTTCCTTGGTCTGTGCCTGCACACTGAAACTATAAATAACGGCCAGCAGAAACACCAAGACTACTTTTAATGAATTTTTCATAACGTTACAGGTTTTTATATTATTTAAGTATATTGAATTATTTAAAGAATATCATGAAGTAAATTTAAACTAAAAAACGCTAACCGGTAGATTTATTTAGTGTGTTATACAAAATAAAAACAGGTTTGCCGGGGATGACAAACCTGCTTTCAAACCTAAAACCTGAGAATTGGAAAGAAACCTTTAATCTTTTTTTGCATATATCTTGCTGTAATCCTTTATGAGCTTTGGAAAATATACCGATATTAGGCTTAGGTATTCCGTTTCAGTCGTTGGCTTTTGCGTAATAACTTTCTGATGATAGTATTGCTGCCTGTCAAGGTTTTGGTTTGAAGTAGAAAACCCTTCCTCCGCGAAACGTTCGTCTATAAGCCTGGCACCAAAAGAATTATTATAACAGATATATTCTATTACTAGATCATCTGAAATAACCAGGAACCTCGTTATTCCATTCATGCTGTCGTCAACAGCCACTGTAAGTGAATCAGGTGAATTTTCATACCATATCCAGTATGCCCGAAGGGGCTCACCTTTAATCATTTCAAATTGTGCAGCCTTTTCAATTGTGTAAATGCCCAGCTCACTGTTGGTATTCCCCTGTGCAACCGGCAATTTCAGGTCACCTGCGAATGCGAATGATGATATAATAAGAGCTAAAACAGTTAGGTTAAATATTCTTTTCATGGTAGTCTCAATTCTTTTTGGTGTTATAAATAAAAAGTATCTATTTGTTTTTATTCTCATCTAAAAGACACCGAAACAGGAAAGATGTTGCAAGGGGAAGTGTTATTTTTCATTAACATTAGGATCCCCCTTTCGGAGGGGATATGAATGAAGAATATCGATTGCAGATTTAAGATTTCAGATTTAATCCTTAAATCTGAAATCGTTGATCTGTATTCTTCAATCAAACCTAAACCCCCAATTGATGAGATACCATAATCGCCTTAATAACTGACAACAGTAGTAATATGAATATAATTGCCAACCCGATAATTATCCATACCCTGTATTTCCTTATCCACTTGTCCCTGGCAGTAACCCTGTCAAGTGCATTATTCTGAAGATCAGAGTAATAATCCCTGTATTCATTTATTACTCTGCTGAGACTCAGTTTATTCAATCCGTAAATGAAAAAGAAGACTATGACTGTTGTGGCTATAAAAACAAAGGTCTTATTTATCCTGTAAGTACCTTCCACACTGTCTGTCATCATATTAAGTGCAAGAATCAGGATAATTATAGAAGCCGAGCAGATCCAGAGCCAGATCTCACAATTTATCCTCAGCAGCTTCAGCTTTTTCTGTATCGATTCCAGCAGGTCTTTAAAGACATAATCTGTCCTGTTGATCCTGTAAATGGTATTCAGACCGTAAAAAAAGAAAATAGATGCACTGATCAGCATAGCTGCAGTAAGGATCAGTAATGAACTATTATTTAGAAAAAGCGATAGATTATATGACAGCATAATAATTGATGCAAACTGTACAATCAGGTATGTTACTATATTAATTTTTACAGGTAGCAGTGACCTGTTTATTCTGGGCTTAATGATTGCCCTGATTCTTTCAGGCGAAAGATCCAGATTGTCATATGATTCTTTATTGCTGGTTTCCCATACTGAAAATATATCTGTTAGGTTCATGGCTGTTTTTTTAAAATTCGACTTCAATAACTGAGGCAAGCTTTCTCAGCTGTTCTTTAATTCGTACCATTTTTACACTTACGTTTTTTTCACTTATGCCCAGGATATCAGAGATTTCTGTATAGCTTTTCTTTTCCAGCCATAACATAAGCAGGGCTTTGTCAAATGGTTTAAGTTGGTTGATCAGATTATAAAGTACTTGTAAGAGATCTGTTGATTGCGAACCTGTCTCATCCACAATATCCATTTGCTGATAGTTATTTTCTTTTACAGGAAGCCTCCTTTTATTATAACGAATATATTGGAATGCAGTGTTAAGAGCCACCTTGTACATCCAGGTTGAAAAAACTGATTCATTTCTGACGCTTGCATATGACCTCCATAGCTGGTAAACAATCTCCTGGCTGAGATCCTCCTGGTCGCATCCCCGCTGGCAATAAACATTACATATCTTGTGAATGATATCTTTGTTCTTGCTTATCCGGTCAACAAACTCACTTTTATCCTTTTGCATGAAGTGTTTTCTATATTAGTTGCCGGTAGATATTATTTACTACAGGTGTGAGTGCAATTTATTATTTTTCCTCCTCCTCCTCAGGCTCTATTGGAGTGACTTTCCCCATGTACGTTATGGTACTCCTCTTTGATGATGAAATTGTTAGGTTTGCTTCACCGCTTGGACCAATATCCAGGTTGATTAGGTACTTATCAGAATCACTGTCCACCGAAAACCTTACCAGAACCCTGTGACGGCTGTCACTTTCTTCTATCATAATATCCTCCAGCTTGCCATCAATACTTATACCTGATCCTCTTTGCATGTCAGCCATGTATTGCACTCCATAAAATGGCAGGTATGCTTGAACTTCGTAATAATTCACTATAAGATAATAAATGCCTCCTGCAAGATCAACTGAAGCATATCCTGTTGCATATGCTCTTGTGGCTTCAAACTGGTATAAACCGGAGAATGCCAGCTGCTTTATTGCCTCGTAACCTTCCTCGATCTTCTTTTCCCTTCTCTCCCGGTAATTATCCATACTCCGGCTCAGTGTGGTACAATCAGTTAGAAGAACCGGTATAATGAAAAGGATTACTATCTCTGGTATCTTGCTCTTCATCAGTCATCGATTTTGTACTTAAAAAATAAGAATTTTTTTCCTGATAACGCTTATTTCTATATGATTATTAACTTAGTTAAAAATTAACCTTAATCATGTCATTATGAAAACCCTGTCAGCAATATTATTTATAGTTGTTTTATTCATTTCTTCATGTGATACTGAACACACCACATCAGGAGTTATCAGTACAGAAACACTTCTCGAAGAACTTATCTCCCTGGAAAGGTTGAGTTACTTGCCTGATAATCATTATAAAACAGTTCAATTCTCTTCATACGACAGGAGAAGTACAGTTCCAGGCCGACCGGGATGGTTTAAAAATTCTGACGGATTTGGAGGTGAGCCTGTACCAGGATTCCTTGAGACTATTATTGAGCCCGATTCTTCGGGAATTGGCGAATATCTTGTTTGTGATATCAGGGGTCCCGGGGCTATAGTACGTACCTGGACAGCCATGATTAACGGGGAGCTTAAAGTATATCTTGATAATAAAAGTGAGCCCCTGTATTCAGCTAATGCTGAAAAATTTTTGTGGAATACTGCATGGGCCCTCAGTAATGATCTTGACAGTAGTTACCTTGAATCTGTTTTCAGGCAGAATGATGCATGCTATTTTCCTCTTCCTTTCAGCAATGGATGCCGCATAGTCTGGAGGGGAGATATCAGTAAATTGCATTTCTACCAGATCCAGGTGAGACTATACAGTGATAAAACAGACATACGTACTTTCAGTAAAGCTGACATAGGTAATGCTGCTGGCCTCATTGAAAAGATCGCCGGCATATTTAATGATCCTTCCCTGTACCAGGCAGCAAGCGACGAGACAGTGTCAGAAGAAATAATGATTCCTCCCGGTACATCAGGCGTTATAGATACTATTTCGGGAACCAGGCAGGTAACTGAACTTGCCTTCAGGATTAAATCAGGCGATATAAATGCAGGGTTAAGAAAAAATATACTGAGTATATTTTTTGATGATGCCTCCGTACCCCAGGTGCATGCCCCGCTGGGTGATTTCTTTGGCGCTGCACCGAGCATTAATCCTTATTCCAGCTTGCCATTCACTGTTGACGGGAATGGGCTGATGATATGCCGGTTTCCTATGCCTTTCGAACAAAAAGCACTTATAATGATTGAGAATCGTTCAGATGAAGATATGCATCTTGAGTACTCTTACAGGCTTGAAGATTATGATTGGAGCGAAGGCAGTTCAATGCACTTCAGGGCTAAATGGAGGATAGACCATGACCTGACAGCTTCAAATATAGATGTACAGGATATACCTTATCTCGTGGCAAAAGGAAAGGGAAGATTCGTGGGTGTTGCAGCATTTATTAAAAACCCGAGCAGCGTGCCTTCATCATGGGGCAACTGGTGGGGCGAAGGCGATGAAAAAATTTTCGTTGATGACGATACCTGCCCTTCTGTTTTCGGAACAGGATCAGAAGATTATTTTAACTATTCATGGTCATCAAGTGAACTTTTTGATCATATGTATTGCGGACAGCCACGTAACGATGGACCGGCAAACAGGGGTTTTGTAACTAATTACCGTTACCAGGTTATAGATGATATTGTCTTTGACTCCGGCTTTGCCTTCTTTATGGAGCTCTACCATCATGGAAAGGTGGATGGCTTTGATTACGGCAGGATATGCTACTATTATGCACCACCTGAAACTATAGATGATAATATGAAGATTTCAGATGCCGACCTGAGGATACAATTAATGCCTCACTGGGATGCCCCGGAAAAATACCTGGGCTCCGATGGTTATAATTTTATTGAAGCAGAAGATATTGTGAGCCTCTACCCCGCCGACAGGTTGTTCTATAACTATTTATGGAGTGGGGGCAGGGCTTTCTTTAATAATTACAGTGCAAAAGGCGAAAGTTTTGAATTAAGATTCTCCGTAACTGATGCCGGTGAAAAAAATATCCAGCTTACTATGGCTCATACTCCCTTGAGCGGCAAAGTGAAAATATATATCAAAGGAATGGAAGAAGAAACTGCTGTTGAGGCTGATCTCAGGTCGGCTTACAGAATGCTGTCAAGGAATCACAGCCTGAAAGGAACAGAATTACAGCCTGGTAACTATTCTATTATTATTGAAAATCTTGAAGAAGGCCCCAACCGCGTAGGTATAGACTTCCTCTGGCTGTAACGCCCGCACCGCTGGTGTGGATCTCCAGCATCGCCCCCCGACTGAACGAAGTGAACGTCGGGGTTTCCGCTTCGCCCCGATTATTCGGGGCTCGGTTACCTTTTTCCCCCGGCGTTCACTACGTTCAGCCGGGGTTTCCGCTTCGCCCCGATTATTCGGGGCTTCGCTTCAACTTTTTACTTTTATCTTTTTACTTTTGTCTTTAATCTTTTATCTTTTATCTTTTACTTTTATCTTTCACCTCAATTCTAATCCCTAATTATGAGCAGACATTTTAAATCAAGGATTGAGAACATATTTTATGAACTGGCAGGCAGTTATGCCATCTCAACCCGCGTGCCGTACATCGTTGTGGATCATTTCCCCAGGCTTGGAATATTTACCGCACTCAGGTTCCTCGAGTGGGTGTCGGAGAATCCTGAAGGAGTGATAAGTTTACCTACAGGAAAGACACCTGAGTATTTTATTAAGTACACACGTTACCTGCTCGATAACTGGAAACGTGGGGAAGTTAAAGATATTCTTGCCCGGTATGGCCTTGGCAATATATCCAGACCCGATACCAGGGGACTGCAGTTTGTGCAGATGGATGAATTTTATCCGATAAACCCGGCACAGCATAACAGCTTCTATAATTATGTACTTAATTTCTATATCGATCAGCTTGGACTCGAACGGTCCAACTGCCTTACCATGAACTCGGTGTCTGTCCCCTTGCCCGATGATATGCATTACAGGGAGATATTCCCGGATTTGAGTATCGACCTGAGCCTTCGCTTCAGGGAAGCAAAAACAAAGGTTGAGGAAGTAAAGCAGAAAGCAATCTTTATGATCGACAACTGGTGCTCCTGGTATGAGCAGCAGGTACGTGCAAAGGGTGGTATAGGATTCTTCCTCGGGGGTATAGGCCCCGATGGTCATATAGCCTTTAATACCAGGGGAACAGACCTCTTTTCAACAACCAGGCTCACTGCTACTAACTTTGAAACTCAGGCTGTGGCTGCCGGCGACCTGGGAGGAATAGAAGTGTCAAGAAAAAGACTGGTAATAACAATAGGCCTGGAAACAATTACATATAAGCCCGATGCCGTAGCCATAATTTTTGCAGCAGGGGAAGCAAAAGCTGGTATAATAAAGGAAGCCCTTGAAAACAAAATGAATACTCTTTATCCTGCAACTGCATTGCAGCGACTCGAAAATAGTGCATTCTACCTTACGAGGGGAGCAGCCTCGGCACTGGAAGACCGCGTTGACCAGTATTTTATGGAGGGTGAATGGACAGATGAAAAAACAGAAAAAGCAGTGATAAACCTCTGCCAGAAACTGGACAAATACTCGCGAAACCTCACCCTTAATGACCTTCAAAATGATAAATACTGCTCGATGATACCCGGGCTGGGAAATAAAACGGTACAGGGAGTGGTTGATTCTGTCAGGACAAAGATAGAAAGAGGAATGATAAGGGAAGAGAACAGGGTAATTTACCACACAGGTCCTCACCATGATGATATAATGCTTGGAATATTGCCCAAATGTATACGTCAGGTTCGATCAGCTACCAACGATGTGCACTTTTGCGTTCTGACATCAGGTTTTACGGCAGTTACCGACCACTTCATGGAGAGCATACTGCTGGATACACTGAAACTGCTGAAAGAGGGTGAGATACAGATGATATATTACCCTGACTTTTTTGACGGTGGCTATAAAATAAAATGGTATAAAGATATCTATCATTACCTGAATGCCACGGCACAGCATAATTATGCCGGTATGCGTCGTGGTATCTGCCACAGGGTGGTGAGAGGACTGGTGGAAATATGGGAACTGAAGGACAAGTTACATATGATAGAAGTCATCAATAACGTGATCAGAACATTACGTAGCTCGTATACAGGCAGTAAGAGCCCTGGGCAAATACAAAAACTGAAGGGAATGGTACGTGAATTTGAGGAAGAACTGGTATGGGCTCATTTTGGCGTGCCTATCAGGAATATACATCACTTGCGCCTGGGCTTCTATAAGGGAGATATATTTACCGAACAGCCTGAACATGACCGTGATGTGGAACCGGTGCTCAACCAGCTGAGAAGTATTAACCCGGATATAATAAGTCTTGCACTCGACCCGGAAGGGAGTGGACCCGATACGCATTACAAAGTGCTGCAGGCTATTGCCGCTGCAGTAAAAGAATGGGGTAGGGAGAAAGATCTTTCCGGACTACGGGTAATGGGATACAGGAATGTATGGTACCGCTTCCATCCCTCTGAAGTAAATACCATTGTGCCTGTATCCCTGAATTCAATGGCTGTACTCGAAAGTTCATTTGAACAATGCTACGGGAGCCAGGTACATGCATCATTCCCGAGCTATGAGTATGATGGTAAATTTAGCGACCTTACAAGAAAGATCTGGGTTGAACAGCTTAAACAGGTGCAACTGTTAACAGGTAAAGCTTTCTTCTACGATAATGACCAGCCAATATTAAGAGCAACACATGGACTGGCATATGTTAAAGATATGTCGGCTGATGAGTTTATTGCTATGGCCGAAGACCTGGAAAAATTAATGGAAGGAGTCATCTTGTGATAATATACTGACTTAAGAATCCCTTTCAATAAAATAATTAACTTGCATAAAATATTAATTAACTATATTTAGCCCTAATAATGCTTATCAAAACCCTAAGCTATGAAAAAAATCTTATTAACATTTGTTGCCATCTGTCTTGCTTCAGGACTTATGGCGGGAGGGCTGGTAACCAATACAAACCAGAGTGCCAGCTTTACCAGAATGCTGTGTCGGGATGCCACTTTAGGTGTTGATGCAGTGTATTTTAATCCGGCCGGCCTGACAAAACTGGGTAATGGCCTTCACCTGTCTGTAAGTAACCAGACAATAGGACAGACCAAGACTGTTACGAATGATTTTCCATACCTGACAGGCTCACAGGGAGGCACGGTACCTGTTGAATATATAGGTAAGGTCTCTGCTCCAATATTCCCGTCTGTCTACGCAGCTTTCAAAATGGGTAAATTTGTCATTTCTGCTGGTTTCAATCCTATTGGCGGTGGTGGCGGTGCTGAATACGCGACTGGCCTGCCGTCATTCGAAATGATGGTGTCATCCTTGGTACCTTCAATGCAGGCATCCCTGTCTGAGCTCGACCAGGGTGTGACGGATCTGGGATTCCCCGATCCATTGTTCAGAAATGTGCAATCGTATAGCTCAGATATCGAATTCACAGGTAGCTCGATTTATTATGGCACCCAGGTCAATTTCTCTTATGAGATAAATGATATGATTTCTGTTGCACTCGGGGCACGGTATGTCATCGCAAAAAATACATATACTGGTTCTGTATCCGATGTGATGATAACAGCATCCCCTGACCCTGCTACAGGCCTTCCTTCACCGTTTAACGGGACACCGGGCGACTACCTCAGGGCAGTGGCAGCACATCCCTATGCAATTGGTGCAGGTGCCTCTGGAGAACTTAATGCAACTGCAGCACTGCTGGATATGCAAACCTCTTTAGAAGCCGATGTGGTTGAAAGTGGAAGCGGTATAACACCAATCCTGAGTGTTAATATATCACCAATCGATATGCTTAATATTGCTATCAAGTATGAGCATAAGACAAAACTTGAACTTGAAACAACAGTAAACGATGGCAAAGATGCAGGCGGTATGTGGGTTGATGGAGAAAAAGTTGTTGCCGACATGCCGGCAATGCTGTCCGTGGGTGCATCACTGAATCCATTGAATAAGCTGCTGGTATCTGCAGGTATACATTATTATTTCGATAAGAATAATGACTACGACGGTAGCCCGGATTTTGACGTGGAAATGATAGATAACAACTTTATTGAATATGCCCTGGGGGTCGAATATAACCTCTTCGGACCACTCAGTATAAGTGCAGGCTACGGCGGGTCAAGGACAGGTGTAAATGATAATTACCAGAATGACGTCAGGTATAGCATTAACACCAGTACTGTTGGTGGTGGAGTTAAACTGTCCGTAACACCACTTATTGATATTAACCTTGGAGCAATGTTGACCTCGTACAAGGACGGTTGTAAAACATATAATTACTACCTCGGGGAAAATCCGATACCGGTTAATGAAACCTACGATACCTCAACATGGGTTGTGGCCGTGGGCGTCGACCTTAACTTCTGATCCCCTTTTAAAGGGGGTGGTCCCGAGTAACTCGTGACCGGGGGATGTGAAAATTAGTTTAAGTGGTTTAAAACCGCATAATTAAACACTTAAACCACTTAAACTTTTAAACCTCACTGCCCACCTTTCCAATGCAACTATTAGTAGCAAAAATCAGTCATACCAGCATGAAAAAGATACTTTTCATATCAGTAATAATATGCCTGCATGCCAGTTTAACTGCAGGCGGACTGGTTACCAATACCAACCAGAGTGCAATGTTCACCAGGTTCCAGTGCAGGGATGCAACAATAGATGTCGACGCTGCATTCTATAACCCTGCCGGGCTGGTTCATTTCAGCGATGGCTTTTTCTTGTCAGTTAATAACATGTCACAGGGAGAGGTCCAGCTTATTACAAGCGACTATGATAATTTCGATGGGCCACAGGAATTCAAAGGCAGGGTGCTGACACCAATTTTTCCTGCTATATATGGAGTGTATAAAACAGGCCGGTTCGCTTTCTCCGGAGGCGTAAACCTGATAGGAGGAAGGGGATCAGCAAAGTATGAAGACGGCCTGCCTTCAATCGAACGAAAAATTGCTGACCTGTTACCTTATATGAAAACAAACCTTGAAGCTGTTGACCAGGCCGTAACTGATGTGTCAGGATCAGATCCTCTCTATAGTAATATAACAGATTATGACCTGAATGTCGAATATAATGCAAGATCATTCCATCCCGGCTTCCAGGTAAATATGGCCTATATGATAAGTGATTACTTTTCGGTGGCCACAGGACTGAGATTGGTGAGAGGAAAAAATACCTACAAAGGTAGTTTAACGGGAATTAGCATAAGCGGTACAAATGCAGAAGGCGATTTCAGGGTGGATCCTGCAGATTACCTGAGGGGAATAGCAAACACTGTTGGCGATACACTCGAACCCTCACTGGAAAATGCGGCTGACCTGGTAGAGCTTAGGAGTAAAATGGATATAGATGTGGTGGAGCTGGGTTATGGGTTTACACCGGTAATAAGTATTGACTATGCTCCATCGCTTTATACCAACTGGGCACTTAAATACGAGTTTAAAACACGACTGAGACTCATAACAGAAGTCATCGATGGTAAAGATGGTGGAGGAATGTTCGTGGATGGTAAAGAAGTTATCGCGGATATGCCTGCTATGCTCTCATTCGGTCTTACACGGCGTCCGTCAAACAAGTTTATGTATTATGCAGGCATACACTATTACTTCGATAAACCAATTGATTTTGATGGCAGCAAAGAGGTAATTATAGATATGATCGATAAGAATTCATATGAGATGGCTTTCGGTGCTGAATATAAGCTTGGTAATGCACTACGGGTCAGTGCCGGATGGCTGCTGGTACGTCCCGGTGTAAATAAAGAATACCAGAGTGAGAGACGCTACAGCCTGCCCTCCAATACCCTGGGAGGAGGAGTGGGCATACGACTGACAGAGCTGATCGATCTCAATCTCGGGTTGTCCTATACCCTCTATAAGAAAGATGAAAAGGAATATAGCTATACTCCGGAAAATGCAACAACCTCAGTTGATGTAACAGAATATTACGATACCCGGACATTCGTTTTTGCTGTAGGCCTTGACTTCCTCTTTGGCGAAAACTAACTTGTAAAGTTGAAAAAGTTTTTTCCCAACTTTCTCAGCTCACTCTCACAGTGTCCTCCGTAACTTCAGTGAAGGCGGAACTCATTCTCAACTCCCCCCTCAGCAATTCATATGTCATCCTTATAATATGTGATTAACAAAATCCATATTAATTCGTAATTTTACTCATAACTCATAACTCATAACTCATAATTCATAACTCATAATCCCCTTTGCCATGAAACCAAAAATATTATTAACAACGCTACTGGCAGCAACACTGCTGACGACATCATGCTCACAAACAGCTAACTATGACCATTACACCGGGAAAGGCCCTGAGGCCCTGGGTGAGCCCATAACAACCCCTGTGAAGGTGCATATTATATACGATAACTATGTATATAAAGAAGGAACACAGGCCGACTGGGGATTTTCAATACTTATCGAGGGACTTGATAAATGCATACTCTTTGATACAGGAACAAGACCGGATATCTTTGAAGCTAACTTCAAAAAAATGGGCCTTGATGCCACTGAAATAGATGAAGTATTTATTTCGCATGAACATGGAGATCATTTTGGCGGACTTGGTGCATTGTTAAATATGAACCCTGATATAAAGGTTGTGGTGCCTGAAACTTTCAGTAACAACTTTTTCAGGATTCCCGAAAAAACAGGTTCTGTTACAGAGCTGGTAAGCAAACCTGTACAGGTGTGCAATGGGCTCTACAGTACAGGTGTACTTGGCAGGGCAATTCCTGAACAGTCCATGGTATTGAATACAGCTAAAGGACTGGTTGTAATGACAGGCTGCTCTCATCCCGGTATCATTAATATACTTACCCAGGTCAAAAACGACTTTGGGAAAGAAATATATATGGTCTTTGGTGGCTTTCATCTTATGAACAGCTCAGAGGAGCAGATAAATAAAATAATTGAACAGATGCATCAGTTGGGTGTGCAAAAATGCGGCGCCACACATTGCACGGGCGAGCAACAAATAGAATGGTTCAGGCAGGCTTTTGGCGGGAATTTTGTAGAGATGGGAACAGGTAATATACTTACAATATTATAGATAGTATAAATAATATGTACAAATCACAGATAATTGCATTACTGGGCACAATACTTCTAAGCTGCACATTAATGCATGCACAGGAGATCGTACAACCTAATTACGGCCTTAAAAACCCTGAAACAATAGAAGTTATAAGAGTCAGGATTACCGGCACACAGACGCTGTTGGATATGAGTATACAGAACCAGGTAAGGGGTGGCTACTTCTGTATTGATGAAAACACATACCTGGAATATGGAAACGGGATGAAGTTAAAGATGAAAAATGTAAGCGGGCTGCCACTCTGCCCTGACAGTTATGAATTCAGCTCAATAGGTGAGAAGGTCTATTTTACACTTGCCTTTGATAAGTTGCCAGACGGTATTGACTGGTTTGATATTGTTGAATATTGTGATGATAACTGCTTCTCAGTTCTTGCACTTAACCTGGATGAAGATATTAACCTGAAGATCAATACAGCTTTTAATGCCATGGACAGGCTCGAACCTGAAATAGCTATTGAAATATTCAGAAATATGCTGCCCTCACTGAAATCATCCGTCCATGGACTTACCGGCTCTGTATACCTAAACCTTGTTGAACTGCTGGCTGCCAATAACCTCGATGATGA
Organism: uncultured Rikenellaceae bacterium; assembly: GCA_964577305.1. Lineage (GTDB taxonomy): Bacteria > Bacteroidota > Bacteroidia > Bacteroidales > VadinHA17 > UBA9300. The sequence goes on along the minus strand of CAZNYS010000048.1, from coordinate 8,286 downwards.
ACTCAGACAACTGGTTTCCGACTTCAAAGCATCCACCATGCCCCATAAACAACGCTACCTCGAAATCCTCAATAGCCTGGATTACTGAGGCTTGGAGCAGGGAGCCCTGACGCTCCCGTTGGTCGGTCAGGGTCTTCGCTTTGCTCCGACAGGGGGCAGGGAATTTTAGTTCCGTGTTCCGTGTTCCGTGTTTAGGGTTCCAGGTTCCGAGTTAACTCAACAGCGACCGAAGGTCGCGCTTAATCCCGAATCTTCGATTCGAGGATTCTCGAAAAAACAATTGCTTTTTCGGGACCTTCTCAACCCCTGAACCACTTAAACCCCTTAAACCATATTATTCTCACATTTAACCCAATTTCCACTCACTCTCAACATTACTGCATCACTTCGTCTCTAAGTTTCAATACTTACTCCCTTAACCTTAGCCTTACCCTTAGCTTCAATATTATTTATAATCAATATAAATATATCGAAAAACGATAAATATATTTTGTTTTTCAATAAATGTATAGTATCTTAGTATCATAATTCAAACTTATAATTATGGAAAAGACAAAAACACCTTGGAGTATTAAGATAATATTCATATTAAATGAAATTATCTTCTGGTTATTTAACCTTGTTACAGTAGTAGCTATAGTTGCGGCCTTTTTAATTCTTATAAATTTTTTCGGGGATGAACTGGAGCTGCAGGTGAGATTACCGGTTGCCTTTAACACAAATCTTAACGGCGTATTAATAGGTGAGAATTCATCAACTGCTGTTCAACTGGTGGAGGCTTATGGTGAAATTAAGTTTCCCGGTACTCCACCAGAGATAGCCAGGTATTTTATGATACCTCTGGCGCTTGTTATTGGAGCAATGTATTTCATGTTATTTATATTCAGGAAGTTCATATGGAGTGTTAACAGGGGCATTATCTTTGAAGCAAAGAATATCAGGCGCCTCAGGGTGTTGGCCCTGAGCCTTCTGGCATTCTGGTTTCTCTGGCATGTTTATGATTTCCTGGTCATGATAATTATAGTCAGAAACCTGCATTTCGGAACGATAGAGTTCACAAACGATACTCAGTCTCATGTTGTATTGTTGATTTTCTCACTCGTTCTATGGGCCCTGTCGCATATTTTCCTGAGGGGACTGAAATTGGAAGAAGAGACTAGTTTAACAATTTAATATTATCAGTATGGCTATTATTGTTAATCTCGATGTTATGCTGGCCCGCAGGAAGATGAGCCTTACCGAACTGTCGGGAAAAGTAGGTCTCACTATGGCCAACCTCTCGGTTCTTAAAACAGGGAAGGCAAAGGCAATTCGCTTCTCCACCCTCGAAAGCATTTGCAACACACTTGACTGCCAGCCCGGCGACATACTTGAATATACACCTCATACCTGACCACCCTCGCCCTCCATAGCCCCGAGACTTCGGGGCGAAGGAGTGCCTCGTCCTTGAGAATTCGGGGCGAAGGCGGACTTGTTTGTACCCCTCAAACTTTTTTCCTTTTTCCTCAGCTTTAGCCTTCCCTGTCCGCCTTAGCCTTCATTTATGATAAATCGCATATTATTTTCCATACCCATTTAACATTTTTTCACTATAATTGCATCTCTAAAATGAAGGATACTAAAACTTTGAATAAATTAAAAACAAGAAAAATCATGATGAAGAGAATATTAGGTCTTGCTATTATCACAGCATTATTTGCTGCCTGTGGAAATAAAGCTGAAGAAAAAGCAGCAGCTGCTGAAGGTAGTGAAGGAGTTGAAAATGTGACTTTCGCCAGCATCATAGAAAACCCCGACCAGTACCTTGATAAAGAAATCACTGTGGAAGGGAAAGTGGTGCATGTATGTATGCATACTGGTAAAAAAATGTATATAGTTGGTGAAAATCCCGATATAAGGTTATTCATATCAGCAGGCGATGAAGTACCCAAATTCCCTACCGAACTGCTGGGTAGTGAAATTTCAGTTACAGGTGTATTCAGTAAAGCTGAGCCCGGAATGGAAATGGAAAAAGAACATGTGGCTACCGAGGAAGGTGAAGCCTGCGAAACAGAAGAAGCTATAGCAAAGCAGCCCGTGCTTGCCGATATGGTGCTTAATTATAAGGATCATACGGTTAAATAAAAGAATATTTATATTTTTGCAGAGGTCAGGCCCAGCCTGGCCTTTTTTAATTTATTGATATGAAATTACGTAAGCTTAACAGGGTAACACACAGGGATGTAGGATATATTATCGCAGGAATGACTATTATCTATGCCTTTTCTGGCATAGCCCTCAATCATAAACACGACTGGAACTCAAATTATATTATCGATCAGCGTACTTTTACAACTGATATACAGTTTACACGCGATTCCACAAACGAAGAAAAGGTATATCAGTTGCTTGAAGAGCTGGGGGAGACAAAGAACTTTAAAACTTCGTATTATCCCTCCGGGGATAAGTTCACTCTTTTTCTCGTTGGTGGTTCGGCCATAGTAAATACCACAACAGGAGAGGGTTATGTGGAGAGGATAAGCAAAAGGCCGTTATTCTACCAGTTCAACTTCCTGCATTATAACCCGGGCAAATGGTGGAAATGGTTCAGCGATATCTTCTGTGTTTCACTCATACTAGTTACCATAACAGGCCTGTTTATCATCAAAGGCAGGAACGGCATCACCCGCCGCGGCGCAATCCTTGTAGCCATAGGCATCATCCTGCCCATAATATTCCTGTTTATTTATTAGATTGTCCACTCAACACTCCTCCATCCCTCGTTTAATCGTTAAGTCGTTTAGGAGTTGTCTTTCTGCAGGATTTCCTTAAGACGCGCCATGGCGCGTCTCTACAATTGGCAATCATTGTAAGCTTCCTGCAAAATTCTATTGAGGCGCAAGGCTCCGGCCGCCATAGCCCCGAGGCTCCGGGGCGAAGGCGGCCCTTGCGCCTATAGGTTATTAATTATTATAATCTATCTGTAAAACTCCTTTTATGAACCTTATCAACTTTATCAACTTTCCTTCCCTGTCCTCCGTAGCCCGAGGAATCGAGGGCGAAGGAGGAAGCCTTAGTCCCGAAATTCTTTCGCCAGAATGGTGAATTAGAATTTCGAGGACCCTCGAATCGAAGATTCGGGGCCTTAGCCTCAGCCTTTCTTAATCTCATCTCTCACCGCTTTGGCATGCTCTGCAATCACCAGCTTCAGGCTTATCATAAGCCCCGCCAGCGCAAACTTCTGCATCATATCGCATAAGGGTGAACCAACGGCATAGAGGAAAGCATAGGGAAGAACAGTGCCCTGTAATATGAGGTGGTAAAGATATATCCTGCCCTTGTTGTAATAACGGAATAGATCATGCAGCTGTATAACTGTCAGGAACCATAATGGCCCGATAACCAGAACTCCTCCAATTGAATGTATGGAATTCAGGACGTCGCATGGGACAATGAGTAATATATACCCGGCTGCTGCCAGCCTGAACAGGTAATGACTGGTATTGTCCTCGGCCAGGTTACTTAACTTGAAACATATGAGTGCACTGAGTAACATGCCCGTGCCATATATAAACAGCGACAGGGTATTTGGACTGCCGTCCTGGGTGCGAATACGCCCGAAATGACTGAATGCATGCTCACGAAATGAGAAATCCTGGCCATAGGTCAGCATACCAAGTATGAATACCACTAATGTGACGTAAATAAGATAATTCGAATACCTTTTTAGTTTATGGTATATACTCAGTACTTCCTCATGCGTATGTAATTCAGTACGGGTAAGCATTTTCCCACAACTTTAGACTTTAAAAAGTTACGAAAAATTAGCTTTAATTTCAAGTCAATCAATACTCAATTCCTTCTCTGGCTTCAACGCCAGTTGTATAATAATGCTTTATTTCTTTCATCTCGGTAACAAGATCGGCAATATTGATCAGTTCCCGTGGTGCATACCTTCCTGTTATTATTATTTCGGTTTCCTCTTTTTTCTTTTTCAGTATATCTGTCAGTTCATTTACACTAAACAGCTTATAATAAATTGCAATACTGGCCTCATCAAGTATTATTATATCATATTTTCCTTCTGAGATTATACTCTTTACCTCAGCAAGTCCCTTGCGTGCAGCTTTTACATCTTCTGCCTCCGGTTCCTTAACAATAAAGCAACCCCGTCCATACTGCTTAACAGTTACCTGTGGGAGATACCTGCTTAATGCATCTGTCTCGGAATACTTCCTGCCCTTTACAAACTGGGCAATAAACACCTTTTTACCTGCACCAGCTGCTCTTAGTGCCAGGCCGAAAGCTGCCGTTGTTTTGCCCTTACCGTTGCCGGTATACACCTGTATATATCCTTTCATAGGATGAAGTGTTTATTTGAAACAAAACGATGTGGGTATGATACCTACCCTGAATGTGTCAACAGCCACACCATTATGGCGGTAGCGGTAAACAAGACCCCTCTGCACATAATCTATGGCATCGGCTACATAAAGTTCGGAAGTATTTGGATCAATTCCAAGTGTGTAAAATCCTCCCGATAATCCCGTATTGGGGTTCTCAATAAAAACCTCCGGCTCCTCTTCAGAATATACCGGGTGCCTGTAAATATGCCTGTTGATAAAATACAGTGTATCCCTGCTGCCATTAAGCTTAAGTGCTCCGGGGTAGTCGCCGGGCTCAAACCTCCAGATCTTTTCTACTATCCTTAGCTCCGCATCTATCCTTATGAGTCCCGGTGCTTCATAACCATATGGGCTGCCCTGGTAGCCACCATCGGTAAGGACCCATATCTTGCTGAACCTGTCTATGACCATAGACCGTGGCTGTATCAGGACCTCTATCGAATCAATTAGCTGGTCGGTATTACTGTCTATCACCAGTATCTTATTGTCATAACTCCAGCAGTTTGTAAATATATACTTCCCGTACTGAACCATCTGCTCGGTGGAGTGCTGTGAAAAATCACTCTGTTCATTGCTTACATCAATATCTCCAATTATTTCAAAGGTGGAGGGATTAACAATGGTAACCGACCTGGAATACATGTCGCTGATATAAGCCTTATTATCATTGATTATATGCATATAACGGGGTGAGGTCAGGCCTGTTATCTTGCCTGCATACTCAAACGTGTTGATATTGATAATATTGACCTTCCCGCTGTTGTTAAGCACGATGTATCCCAGGCTGTCATTGATGGTCATTGATGTAGCCGCATCGCCTAGCGGGAGGGCATTGGTGTTGTAAAAGATATCATTATATACCTCCTGCTTCTCAATATCATAATAAGATACCGAGGCATTATTATATGTGAAATTACCCTCGTTAATGATAAATAATCCTTCTGGTGAAGCTTGCAGATCCAGGTCGCCTGGAGCCCACAGCCCGTCATCCTTCATGCATGAAACAGCAAGAAGTAAAACGATCAGAATAATATTGGCAATCCTGGCAGGCATTTATATTAAAATTTAATCATTAACAACAGCATGTAATTACGTCCCGGCATAGGCCTGTACAGGACCGAATGATAGGTCTCGTTAAAAAGGTTATATACCTTTAATTCGGCTGACAACCCCACCTTCCTGATCTGCATCTCTTTTCCCAGCGAACAGTTGTTCATGAAATACGGGTATAACCGGTCCCTACGGCTCACATCATTATTCGAAGTAGTGAAACGCTCACTGTATGAATTATGCTGCCATCCAAGCGAAAATCCCTGGTAAGTAAGCTTTACCATCAGGTTACCTGAATGCAGAGGCACATACACAAGCTGCTTGCCATACGACTCATTTCCCCATATACTCTTTTCCCCGTAATTTACAGAACTGGTATAAGCATATGTGCCTGTACAACTGTAGTTTAGTTCACCTATACTGCCTCTGAGAGAGGCATATATCTCTAAGCCCTGTGACAGCACCCTCCGTATATTGCGTGGCTCCCAGTAGCCCTTAAAACTCGGTATCCACAGTATCCAGTTCTTAATATCCGATCGGTATGCAGTCAGCTCAGTTTCCAGGACGTGATGAGTAAAGGCAGTCCTGTATTCCAGTCCCAGCTCGTAGCTAAATCCATTCTCGGGCAGGAGGTCGGGGTTGCCACCGGGCTCCCAGTAAAGATCATTGAGAGACGGATAACGATAGCTGCCTGCTATATTACCCTTCACGATAAGACTCTTGTTTTTCATCAGGAGCAGATCAAAACCGAGATATGGAATGAGAGGTGTGAACTTATTATCTGTCATATCCTGGCGCAGCATAAGGTTAAGGTTCAGCCGGCCGGCAAACTGCTTATGCAATGAGACAAATGATGATAATTCAAATCTTTGTTCACTGTACCCCGTTTTCTTAACAGAATCGCGTGTGTTTACCCTGTACAGGTTGGCATCAATACTGGCTTTCAGCGATAGATCATTCTCCATATCGAGCTTATAGCTGGCATTATTCAGCAAACCGGTCTGGGTGCTCTCAGAATAGATCACAGGTATCAGCCCCATTCCGTATACAGTATTCTTCAGTATATAGTCAAGGCGTTTGAATGTATATCCTGTCCGGAGCTCAAGCCTGCCCCTCTCACCAAAATGCTTCCAGTCGCCCATAATCCTGTGATCGGTGTCCGACTGGCTGTTCAGGTTTGAGTTATCAGGCCCTTCATAACTTGTGGCACGCGGGATGGTGCGAAAGGCCTGCTGGCCCCAGTACTTAACCGAGAAGAAATCCCTGCTGCCCGGCCTGAAGTAGATCTCCTGGAGCAGGCCATACTTCATGTAATCAGCATTATCATTGGTATCGACAGGATTCACTATCTGCCCTGTCAGGGGATCAATATTTCCTATTCCCCTGTTTATAAAAGTATAGTCATTCGCTGAATAATTATGGTAAAGCCTTGTCTTCGATTGCACCACCTTATTGCCCGCACTGAATTGCAGGAACTCATCAAAACTGCTGTAACTGCCAAGGCCCTGCATGTATTTGCCTGACAGCCTGTTATCCCAGTCTGCCCTGTTATTTATATTGATCGATCCCCCCAGGCCGCCGCTGCGGTCGGCTATTGATGCCGTCCCGTGCCTGATATTCATCTCATCAATGATATAAACCGGTATAAGTGAAAAATCAACCATACCCGCCATAGGAGTATTTATATTTATGCCGTTCCAGTTTACCTGTGTATGGGAGGGAGCCGTGCCCCTGAATGATGCAGTGGCCAGTGCCCCGCGACCATGACTCTTAATAAAAACGGGTGTATTCTCTGATAATAAATCTGATAATGAAAGGTTGATTTTCTCAAGGATGATAACTGAATCCACCACTGTTTCTTTCATTCCGGCTTCTTCCTTGTTGAACATCCCTTCGGAGGTCACAGTAACCGGTGGCACCAGGAAAACAGAATCACGTATACCCTGGGAAAAGATTGCCGTGGCAAGAATTGATAATAAAGCTGTTATGAATATCTTCCTGTTCATCGTTTGTTTTTACCTTGTTGGTTGGCAGCAAACGATGATACCCGTTACCTGTTCACCGCAGGCTGCAAAGCTTTTATTCACTGGCAGGTCTTCTGACTTATCCCTGTTTGCGGCGCCTTCCCCTTAATCTCAGAGTGGCATTGTGCCGTCAAACCTTTTACGGGACTCACAGCAGCGGGAACTGTTGCCGACTCCCTGCTTTCATACCTCCTGCAGGCCACGGCATTCCCTAACCAATGAATACCCAAAAGTACAAAAAAATGGATTAATGGAAAACTGGATTGTTGGATTATTGGGTCAATAAATGAACATGTTTGATTATATTTGTAGATAATTCTGTGATTATATATGCTCAGAAAGCAAAAAACCAGGAAGAAATTACTAAGGGCAGCTGTGCTGTTGCTTATTACCATGTATGCAGTGCAGATATTTAATAATTCATTCTACCTGCATACACACGAGCTTGCTCCTGGGAAATTGGTAACACATGCTCACCCTTATAATAAAAGCAGTGATACTGAACCTGTTAAATCACATAATCACACCTGGGACCAGATAATTACACTGGAAAACATGGAATTGCTGTTTCCTGTACTGTTCCTTTTTCTTTTTCTTTTAAGCATTGACAGGAAAGAAAGTTTTGCAAATTATCTGCTGCCGGAAATCATGCCTGCCTGCATAACTCTTCATAAAGGACGGGCTCCACCTCTTTCATAATATCGTAATTTCTCCTTATCCAGATGTATATAGAATTCCGGCTCCTTATGAGTTAACAAAGGGAGGACTGTATACGCAAATTCAACTGTTTAGCAATAGTAATCTAATGATATTATGAAAAAAATACA
>CAZNYS010000047.1:0-27568 GCA_964577305.1 uncultured Rikenellaceae bacterium | reverse complement strand
ACTATTTTAGAATAGATTTATTCAAAAAGTAAAGGCCTGCGGAATCTAGGGGCCTCGGGGCTCACCCTTCTCGATTTAACGATTCAACAGTATAAGGACATCCCCCTAACCCCCTTGAAAGGGGGAACCTTGGGACTACTCGCTCCAGGGTACCAGCGGCGAGCGGTAAAAGTCGATATCAAGGTCTTCGAAGCGTTTGCCGTGGTCAGCCAAACGTAGTTTGTAAGTTTCCCAGTTCCGGAGAGCCGGGGTCGTCCACCCTATCTCGGCGTAGCCGGGCAGCCTCGGGAAAACCATGTATTCCAGTTCGTCCATGCTGGTAATGGTTTCGGTCCACAGTGGCGCTTCCACACCCAGGATGTTTTCTTTTGTGACCCCTTCGACCAGGGTTGCCGGATCCCAGGTATACCCGTGATCCACTTCAATGTACCCTGCCCAGTGCAATCCCAGGTAAGTAGTGGAGTCGTACTGCATATCCAGGTAAGCACGTGCTGCCGGAGAAATCAGCACACTGGCTCCTTTTTCCACTCCCATGGTGGTATTTTCAACATCGGCCCAGAACTGAACGGTGGTGCCTTCCACCGGGGTGGCATTGGCAATCTCGTCCCAGCCAATCACTTTTTTCCCATATTTTACCACAATGTCCTGTGCACGGTCAATAAAATAAACATAGTCGTCGTGTGCCGTTACATGGGATTCATCGCCACCAATGTGAAACCACGGACCGGGCGTAAGAGCCGTAATCTCCTTCACCACATCATCCACAAACTGATAGGTGATCTCCTTGTCGGTACAAAGGGTACTGAAGCCCACGTCGGTCCCGGTGTACAATTCCCGGGCTTTGCCATCGCAGTTCAGCTCCGCATAAGATGCCAGGGCAGCATTGGTATGTCCCGGCATGTCGATCTCCGGAATGATGGTAATGTGCCGCTCCTGTGCATATTTCACAATTTCGACATACTGTTCCTGCGTGTAGAACCCTCCTTCGCCGCCGCCCACTTCCGTGCTGCCTCCTATTTCGGTGAGCATCGGCCACGACTTGATTTCAATGCGCCAGCCCTGGTCGTCGGTAAGGTGCAGGTGGAGTGCGTTCATTTTATAAACAGCCAGCAAATCGATCACTCTCTTAACATCCTCAACACCGAAAAAATGGCGCGCCACATCGAGCATGAAACCGCGATAGACGTATTCCGGAAAATCATGGACCGTACCGGTGGCAATGGTCAGTTCTTCGCCCTCAGCAGCTTTCACGGGAAGGGTTTGCAGCAGGGTTTGACCGCCATAGAAACAACCGGCCGCTGAACCGGCTTTAATGGTCACCAGTCTTTTGCCGATGTTCAGCTCATACCCCTCGCTACCCAGTTCGGCATCATCATCGCTCACTTCAAGGTAAATTCCCCTTGACGGTGCCTTGTCTGCAGCCTCGGTACTAATGGTCAGCCCTGAAATCCCGATCAATTGTCCTGCCAGGTACGCAGCGGTATGTTGCAAGCCTTCCGCTCCGGACTGATAATAAACCGCAGTAGTAGCAAATACTTTAAAAGCATCGCCGGTGGCGGTAACGCTTGCGGGTTGGGGAATAAAACCGGTTTGCGTGAGGTCGGTGGGCGCTTTTGGTGTGCAGGCTGCCAGAAACAGCAGTGCTGCCATGCAGGTAATACATTTTGATTTGTTCTTCATTTTATTTCTTTATTAAGGTGATATGTTTTCTAGATGCAAAAGTATTTATTATTTATTAAAAATGTTTAGGGGGTCCTCCTTCGCTAAAGCTTCGGAGGACAAAGCAGGGAGCAGGGAGCAGGGAAAGCAACCAACGATTAACAATTTACTTACTGTTAAATGATTTAGGATAGTATAAAAAGGAAGAATCTGTTAGAGTTGAAAAGTTTAAGTGGTTTAAGTGGTTTATGATAAGAGTAAATCATTAAACTCTTAAACTCTTCAACGACTTAAACGGAGGCTGGACTCAGAAAGGTTGAGAGGATTGAGCGCTCATGCTGAAGCATTCGCTGTTGAGCGCCCCGAGAAATCAGATTCCCTTCAGCTTTTTTATTTCTCTGAAATGATCCATTGTCATTTTTTCACGGGCTAGCCTGGAAGACTGGCGATAGGTTTCAAACTCCTCATTAAGTTTCTTAAATTCGTCCCTGGTTTTGATGGTTACAAACCTGTTTCTTTTAAACACGGTAAATCCTATTGCCAGCACAATTATTAATCCTGCAATAATTGTCAACATAATTGAATTATAGGCTACCTTATTGATTTTCATGCCAAAAAGTCTGATATTGTTTTTTGTCCGGGTAACTTCCTGCAGGCTGGATATTGTCTCTTCAAGTGAATTATTCAGGGAATCATTGGCACTGTTCAGGGTTGAGATAAGATTATTTAATCCGGTAATCTCAATTTTGTTCGCTGTTAGAGAATCCATAATGTTACTGTTGATTTTCTGAAACATATCCTCCCTTATTGCCCGGTAGTTTTCATAAATCCTGGTATGTTCCTCTATATATTTAATTTGTCCCTCTATCGGGTTTCTGAGGAGTTCATCCGGAAGGGGTCTCTGGCTATAGCCTTCAATAGATATCATTACCATGAAAGCAATAATAAATATACACCTGTACTGTAACTTTTTCATTTTTCTCATAGGTCAAAATTTTAAAAGATCAGGCTCACTATTTGATTAACGCATCTATGAGGTAAAAATTACTTTTAAAAGTAATTGATGACTATGTGATGCAACAATTCTGTTTGAATTTGCATGAAATAAGTATAATTTTGATAAGCAGGGGTAAATCAGTATTATCAAAATGAAACGGGCTTTGCGGTATCCGATAGTGTTCATAGTCACGGGTTTGATTATCATTATTATAACCTGTTGTAACAGAAGGACCGGGGATACCTGGGTGGTGGACTATAAGACCCTGGCAGAGTCATTCAGGGAGCCTCCCGATACGGCAAAGCCGGGGGTGTACTGGTACTTCATGGATGGTAACCTGTCGCGCGGGGAGATGACGGCTGACCTGGAATCGATGCAAGAGGCAGGGATCGGTAACCTGGTGTTCCTGGAAGTGAACGTGGATGTACCACGCGGACCGGTGGATTTCCTCAGCGACGAGTGGCAGGAACTATTTGTTCATGCGGTGCGTGAAGCGGAAAGGCTGGGCATAGAGATAACAATGGGTGTCGGTCCGGGCTGGACAGGCTCGGGCGGTCCCTGGGTAAAACCGGAAGAATCGATGAGACACCTGGTGTCGTCTTCAACCACGGTGGAAGGGCCGGGTGAATGCGATATACAGCTGCCCGTTCCACCACCCCACCCTCCCATATTCGGTGAGAACAGCCTTGGCACGGAGATGAAAAAGCGATGGCTTGAATATTATGAAGATGTAATAGTCCTGGCCTTCCCTGCTCCATCAGACACTACCAGGATAAAAGATATTACCGAAAAGGCCCTGGTATATCGTTCTCCCTATTCATCACAGGAGGGAGTAAAGCCTTTCCTGCAGGCCCAAGCTGAATACCCGGACGTACCAGCAGGTGCAATAATCCCGGAGCAAGAGGTTATTAATGTGACAGCATACATGCAGGATGATGGCCGTTTCACCTGGGAGGTGCCTGAAGGCAATTGGACCATCATGCGGTTCGGTTTACGCAATAACGGGGCTGTCACCCGCCCGGCACCAAGACCGGGAATAGGCTTTGAATGTGATAAGTTCAGTGCCACGGCTTTTAACCACCATTTTGATAATTTCCTGGGAAAGCTCATTGAAAAGACCGGTCGCCCTGGACCGGGTTCAAATAGAGGGTGGACCTTTATCCATATGGACAGCTGGGAGATGGGGGCTCAGAACTGGACCGAGGGATTTATGGATGAATTCATGAAACGAAGGGGCTATGACCCCCTGCCATGGCTGCCGGCATATGATGGAAAAATAGTGGGCAGCCCGGATCAGACTGAGCGCTTCCTCTGGGATATGAGGATAACGTCACAGGAGCTCGTGATGGAGAACCACGTGGGCAGGATAAAGGATATTAGCCGTGAATACGGCTTCGGCTTATCCATTGAACCCTATGATATGAATCCCACAGCCGACCTGGACCTGGGATCGCCGGCCGATGTGCCTATGTGCGAGTTCTGGAGCAAAGGGTATGGGTTCAATACCACTTATAGCGTCTTTGAATCGGGTTCAATAGCCCATATCCATGGCCGCCCGGTGCTGGCAGCGGAAGCATTCACGGCACTGAGTAATGAGGCATGGAAGATGTACCCGGGGTCTATGAAGAACCAGGGCGACTGGGCCTTCTGTGCAGGCATCAATCGCTTTGTGTACCATACATTCGTGCATAAATCGCTGGGCGACAGCCTGCGCCCGGGCATGACCATGGGACCTTACGGGGTGCACTGGGACAGGGGACAGACATGGTGGACCATGGTAGGTGAATACCATCGTTATATAACCAGATGCCAGTACATGCTGCAGCAGGGACAGTATATTGCAGATGTGCTGTACCTGACACCTGAAGGAGCACCTCATATATTCAGGCCGCCGGAATCTGCCTTAAGTGGTAGTGACAGCATACCGGACCGCCGGGGATATAATTTCGACGGCATTTCTCCATTAATGCTGATGAATATGGCGAAGGTGAAAGATGGAAAGATCGTTTTTCCCGGCGGGGCATCATACCATATTCTTGTGATGCCAATATATGATACTATGACACCGGAGTTGCTACAAAAGATCAAATCGCTTGCAAAGCAGGGAGCTGTTATTGTCGGTGGGCCACCGGTAAAGTCGCCGAGCCTGGTTAATTATCCTGAATGTGATTCTATTGTATATAACCTCTCAAAAGAGATATGGGGCGGCTTTGAGCCCCCATCTGAAGTAACTAAAATAAGCTGTGGAAAAGGCAGCATTACCTGGGGTGGCAGCTTATCTGAAGAAATACAGGGTGAGCTCTACCCTCATTACGAGGCGACAGCCTATGTCCTTAAAGAGATGGGTGTGCAGGAAGATTTCCGGTCTGAGGGTCCTGTGCGCTACACCCATCGCCGCAACGGGGAGATGGATATTTATTTTATTTCAAACACGAGTGATGAGCTTATTAATACTAATTGCACCTTCCGTGTAAGAAAGGGTGTTCCTGAATTATGGGATCCGCTTACGGGGGAGATCCGTCCACTTCCTGAATACCATCACCATGATGGGATGACCACCATACCGGTTAAATTGGACGCCTACCAGGGCTATTTCGTAGTATTCACGGGACGCGGGAAACGTGCAGCAGAACAAGCAGAGAGGTCAAACTTCTCCGCTGAGAAGACCATTCTTGAGCTGGAGGGTCCATGGACAGTATCATTTGACACTGCATGGGGTGGCCCGGCAGAGGTAGTGTTTGATTCGCTGGTCGACTGGACCTCAAGGCCTGAAGGAGGGATAAGGTATTATTCAGGGATAGCCAGCTACCATAAATCATTTGAGCTGCCTGAAATACCGGAGGGACCTGTATACATAGACCTGGGAAAGGTGAACCATATAGCGAGGGTGATACTTAACGGCAAAGACATGGGTGTGGCATGGTGTGCTCCGTGGCAGCTTGACCTGTCGGGTGCCATACAGGAAGGAACCAATCATCTTGAGATACAGGTAGCTAACCTGTGGGTTAACAGGTTGATAGGCGATGAGGTAGATCCTGAGGCGAGGTATACGTATACTACTTACAGGTATTATACGAGGGAGTCGGAGCTGGTATCTTCAGGGTTAATGGGACCGATTAGGATAAGAGCGATGAGAGATGAGAGATGAGAAACGCAGATTGCGCTGATTAGCGCTGATTACGCAGAGGTGGGGATTATTTTTGTTTATACGGCAGGATTCTGCTTACCTTTTTTTATTCTTCATGTAAATAATTCACCGGTCCGAAATACTTGTCCAGCCATTCCAGAACCTCCTTTACCTTATATTTTTGTGAAATATAATGCCCTGATTCATATATACAAAGACGCTTATCTGCTTCCGGGGTTCCAATAAGGCGGAAGAATGGAATAACCTGATTATCAAGGTCAAAAGAGGAATCGTATTTACCGTTCAGCATCAGGGTAGGAATGCTGATCCTAGAAACGTAATTGATTTCATCAGCTTCCGGGTATGGACTAAAGGGATTGAATCCACCCAGGACCAATATGTTAACTGCCAGGCGTTTTTCAACAGCCGGGATAATAGCACCTAATCGTCCTCCCCAGCTAAATCCGTAAAATCCAAGCTTATCAATATCTATATCGGGGCGGGTTTCCAGATAATCAATCGACCTGCTGAAATCTTTTACCCACTTGATCAAATTTTCAGTATACTGATGACTGTGCTCGGCGTCACTTTTCCGTACCTGATTGTCATTTCTTTCAAAGGTTCCGAAATAGATCGGGAACACCGCTGCCCGGCCGCTTTTTAAAACAAACTCTAAAGCTTCAGGTCCATATCTGTTTGTTTTCAGATCTTTATAACGGATAGCCATTGAGCCCGGAAAGAAAATAAGTGCCTGGTATGGAGGGGATGCGTTCCTGGGAAGAGCAAGATATGCGATCATCCTGTCTTTTCCATAAGCTGCATCAAAAGTTACTTTCTCGATGATATAGTCGTTTGGAGTATTGTCTCTCTCTTCAATTTTTGCGTTAAGTTCAGTCCTATCGTATAGAAACTGGTTTTTATAAATCTGGAATGTTTGTTCCGGGACCGGGTTTTCCCTGGAATAATCCCTCTCATCTCTGGTCGATAACTCGATAAATCTGAAAGCAGTTCCGGGAATTCTTTCTTTATCAATATACAAAGCGCACCGGAATCCATTCTGGGGAGAGCGGTCAAAAGAAGGAAGCTGATTCCAGGTTTCAAAAACATAGCTTGCATCATCCCATCCTCCACCTGCTATAATTCGTCCATTACTTGATTCATTCGAGCACCATTCTCTTACATTACCGGCCATATCGTATGCACCGAAGCATGATATAGCTTTTTTTCTGCCTACTGGTACAAGGTCTTTACTATCTATATTACTTAAAGGATATATTTCTGGTCCGAAATTAGTCCAAATGGAAGGCCAGTAGAAACCCACACCACTATCCCAGTGATCAGCAGTCGGAAGTATTTTCCCGGAGTATTCAGCAAAGGCAGCTGCTTCGTACCAGCTTACACCTCTAACAGGGTAATCATCCTGCCCTTCGGGATAATCACCTGCTTCCCATGTTGAAGGGCCGGGCCTTCCCGTTTTATCAATGAACTTCGACAGGGCTTCATCAAACGAAAGTTTTTTCCCATCTTTGATAAATTCATTCGTCCAATAGGCATGGTTCCTGTAGCCTCCTTTATCAACAAATTCTTTATACTGTTTGTTAGTTACTTCATATTTATCAATAAAGGATCCATACTCTTCCTCCCAGGTGTTTTTCACTTCATCCCAGTATCCGTCAACATATACCATCCCCGGCGGTATTTCTCCTGTTTTAAAAAGTTTACGTGACAGAGTATCAACACTTGTCCTTGTCGCACCGAAAACAGTTTCGTAACCGGTCTTTTCGATTCTGAAACGATAGAATGTTTGAACAGGCATCTTGATGCCATCAATAGGAGTTTGCCCGATATGCGGCCATGAATCGGAAGTGTCGGAGTATGCCTTCCAAAAAACATCTGCTTCCGGAGGGTCGGTGAGGATAGTCAGTTTTGTTCCCACTTTTGAGAGCCGTTCCATTAACAAAGAATCCTTTGAAATGTACCTTTCAGCTTTTCCGGCCAGATTGAAAGCTTCAACATAATTTTCTTCGTCATATAATCTCTCGATCTCCTGCAATCCTTCATCTTTAGCCCACCTGACTTTGGCCCTGTGATTCAACAGGAGAATTGCACCAGCCAGGATGAAAAGCAGAATAAACAGCGGGATCAGCATTTTGGGTTTGAAAAAGGCAGGACTTGTTTTCCCGGTTTTCTCCGGTTTGGCCTGATCAGGTTTGATTTTATCCTTTGACTCGTCTTTTTCAAGCCTTAACTGTTCTTCTGATAAATACTCCTGTTGTTTAATTTTCTCCTCACCCGGGATTTCTTTTTCTTTTTTCCTGTCCCTGGCAAGTTGCAACCTCATACTCTGGATGATCTCCCTGACGGCCAGGGCAACCTTGTTTATCTGATCGCGGTAGAGTACATGACCGGGGCTTTTGATGATATCATCATCTTTTGCCCGGAGCTGGCGGTTTACTCCTGTTTCCTTGTAGATAAAATCAACTGGTCTCAGAACTCCGCCAATGGTAGACTCAAATAAACTGATGTCAGAACTGTCAAGATCGTGAATACGCACAGGTAAGACCCTGTTTGCAATATTCCCGTTTGGCAGTTTTATCTTTAATCCGAACTGGTCGGTGGAAGCCAGTTCTATAAAAGCCTTGAATTCATGTTCCCAGGCAAATGATTTGGGATCGCAATAGGTCCGGGAAATTATCGGTATACATACCAGACATTTGAGTTTTTCCCTGAGGGAAGCATCAACTTCGTGGGTCTCCAGAAGTCCGTCGTGAGGATTAATGTCGAAATAAACACTTATTTCTTCCTTAAACATCGAGTCAAGCTCACGTTTAAGATTTTCTACAAACTCTGTCACCCAGCCATCATACTTATTGTCTTTCTGGCGGTAGCTGATGAAGATGTCGTATTCGTATCCGGGGATTAGGCTGGGCATGGCCGTTTATATGGTTTAATATGTTAAATTTAAGAAAGTAATGAATACGAGGCAAATAAGAATGGAGAAAGGATCCTCCAACGTTACTACCTTCGTCCCGAGGACTCCTTCAGACTTCGTTAAAACTACGTCTGACATTGTCGGCTGATGAAACAGGGGGCAGGAAAAGGGACTTAGTGACGGAGCGGCTTAGAGACTAAGAGATGAGATGCAAGAGGCAAGAGATGAGACATAAGTCCTCAGTCGGCAGTCGGCAGTTGGCAGTCGGCATTAAGAAAGGAGTACTGCAGACTGAAGATTGGGGAATGTGGACTGAAGACTGTGGACTAAGAGACGAAGGAACAGAAATTAATCAAACATTCAAACATCTCAAACATTCAAACCGAGTGACTGTTGAGGGGATTGAGCGTTTATGCTGAAGCATTCGCTGTTGAGCTAACGAGGAGCATGGAACCCGGAACATTGAACACTGAACGCTTAACGTTGAACGTAAAAATTGTTCTATCTTGCTTATTTCCACAGAATTTTGTAATTTGTATAATCTTAACACCTAGACTGGAACTTATGCGTTTTGGTGTGCCATTAGGGCCATTAAAAATGCCTTATCTCTTAAAACTACTAAAGATTAATGATTTAGTAGTGTACTTATATTTTCGTTGGCAGTATTACTAACAATCAATTTTTTTCATAAGATCAATAAAGTATTAATCATGAAGAAAGTATTTTTCTTTTTTTCGGTCTGTGCATTGATGGTTCCGGTAAACATCCTTGCACAGAGAGATACAGATATCGAGGGAGGGAAAGACCATGCTCTTATCTCCCGCTTCGAAGGTTCTGTAATTGAATTCTACGATCATAAGAATTATGATGAGTATACACTTGTCCTGGGCTTTACCGAGGAGGAAGGACAGGTGGAGGAGGTGCTTAATATCGAAGGTGAAGTAACAAGGATACAGTACAGCACACAGGGTGATCACACGGTTTTCGAGATCTATAAAAACTATGAGCTGGCCCTTGAAAGTGCTAACTTCACTACGCTCTTTACCTGGTCGGATAAAATGGCAAAACAGCCTGGCTGGGAGTTCTGGTTCTATAATTATTATGGTGATATCAATAAGATGTCATCACCTTATGACCATCCTGACGGAAGAATGGGGTTCAGGTATCTTGTGGCCAGCGGGCTTAATGAAGGAAGGAATGTTTATATAGTACTTTACATTTCATCCGATGACGACGCTGACTGGATACTTACTTCTATGGATGTGATAGAAGAGAAAGAGATGAAGACAGGCCTGGTGACAGCAAGATCGATAGAAAAAGGCCTGCAGTTATCAGGTCACAGCGTGCTTTCCGGCTTGCTCTTTGATACAGGGGAAGCAACTATCAAATCCGAGTCAGAGCCTGCACTGAAGAATATCGCGGAATATCTTAAGGCCAACCCGGACAATAAGTTCTTCATAGTAGGTCATACCGATAATGTGGGTGACTTCGACAACAATATGTCCCTATCGGAGAACAGGGCTAAGGCGGTCATGGATAAGATGGTGTCGGGCTATGGCGTTGATGCAGGCCAGCTGAAAGCATACGGGGTGAGCTCACTGTCACCAGTGGCCTCTAACCTGACTGAGGAAGGAAGGGCGAAGAACAGGAGGGTTGAGATAGTAGAGGAGTGAGGGATTCGAGCTCGGCGAAGCCAATATCGAATATTGAATATCGAATATCGAATGATGAAGTGAATAATCAATAATGGTTCTTCATGTTGTAGAAGCACATTCTTTTATTGACCTGTGTTAAATAATAGGATAACTTGGGGTAGAAATTAAAAACTTCAATTGTATGAAAAGCAGAAGCCTCATTATTCTATCCCTGACTATAGCTGTCCTTTTATCCGGATGCGGTGAAAAAGCAAAAGATTATCCTGTTGAAGCGGTGCACTTTTCCGATGTGGAACTGACAGACACTTTCTGGAACCACAAGATAGAGCGTAATCTCGAAGTTACCATGCCTTACGTGCTGGAACAGCTGAATGATAAAGGCAGAATAGGCGGATCAAGCCTGTATAAGGTGCTTGAAGGAGTGTGCTATTACCTGATGACGGAAAATGACCCGCAGCTGCAGGTGCTTGCCGACTCGCTGGTGCAGATGGTAAAGGATTCGCAGCAACCCGACGGCAACCTGGGACGAGCCCGGACAAATCCCGATGGCACTCCCCTGCCCGACTCGCTGCGGTGGCTGGGAACGGATGACTTCGGTGAGACGGGCGGAACCCATGGCCTCTACGGACCGGGGCATATGTACGAGGCTGCCGTAGCCCATTACCAGGCTACAGGTAAGACTGATATGCTGGAGGTGGCTGAAAAAAATGCAGAGTTGCTGCTGTCAGTCTTCGGCCCGGGTAAGCTGGTCTCCTACCCCTTCCACCCGGAGGTGGAGCTGGCACTGGTGAAGCTGTACCGGGCAACAGGGAACGAGGATTACCTTGAGCTGTCGAAATTCTTTATCGATTCACGCGGACCCAACGGCACGGAATACAGCCAGTCGCATAAGAAAGTCGCCAACCAGGAAGAACCTATTGGTCATGCCGTGCGTGCACTGTACCTGTACTCAGGTGTGACCGATATAGTGGCTCTGACAGGAGATAAAGACTACGCAGCAGCCATAGACAGGATATGGAACAGCATGGTTTCATCAAAACTGTATATCACCGGTGGCACGGGTGCTTATGCTGACCACGAGGCATTTGGCGAACCGTATTACCTGCCCAATATTACAGCCTATAACGAAACCTGCGCATCAATAGCCAATATACTGTGGAACGAACGTATGTTCCGCCTGAAAGGCAATGCTGCTTATATTGACGTGCTGGAGAGGATACTGTATAACAGCCTCCTGGATGGAGTGTCAATATCAGGCGACCGCTTCTTCTATCCTAATCCGCTGGCATCGACCGGCCAATACCAGCGTGCATCATACTACGGTGTGCCCTGCTGCCTGACTAATATAGTGCGATTCATGCCGCAGGTGCCTGGATTTATATATGCCCATAAAGACAACGACCTGTATGTCAACCTTTTCATTGGCAGCAACAGCAGGGTTGAACTGGAAGATGGCCCGGTGGAGATAAGCCTGGAAACAGGATATCCCTGGGATGGGATGGTAAGAATAAAAGTTGATCCGATGGATAACGATGATCTCACCCTCAGGATAAGGATACCGGGATGGACCCTGGGTAATCCTGTTCCTTCTGCCCTGTATTATTTTATGGATGACCCGGCCGGAATGGCAAGTATAAGTATCAACAGCAAGACAATGAATTACACAATGGAGGATGGCTATGCAGTTATAGAAAGGGAATGGTCTGACGGTGACGTGGTGATAATGGAACTGCCGATGCAAACACGTAAGATAGCTGCAAATGACAGGGTTGAAGATGACAAGGGCAGGTTTGCTATCCAGCGCGGGCCGATAGTTTACTGTCTTGAGGGACCTGATAACAGTGATGGTCTAGTGCAGAATATAATGATTGAGCCGGAGGCTGTGTTTACTGTGGAAAAGAGGGATGAGCTGCTTGATGGGACATACGCAATCACCACCACGGGCTACAGCTTCAAAAAGCAACAGGGCAACAATGAACCCCTTATAAATGAGCAGGAAATAACTGCCATACCGTATTACCTATGGGCCAACAGGGGTCCGGCCGGGATGATGGTATGGATACCCTGTAAGGAAAATGCTGTTATACCTCATCCCGTCCAGGAGCTTACAATTGCATCGAGGAGCAGGGTGATATCCTCATACGACACCACCACCCTGGCGGGCGTTAACGACCAGTACGTCATCCCATACAACCAGAATATACCTATATCCAATTATTACCGCTGGCCCATGGATGATACCATACAGTGGGTGCAGTATATATTCGATAAACCTGAGACAGTATCATCTGCCAGGGTATACTGGTACGATAACGAGCCCTCAACAATGACCACATATTATGACCATAAACCATGGACCTGCTGCAGGGTGCCGGAGTCCTGGGAGTTGTTCTACCTTGATGACAATGAACGCTGGCAGCTTGTGAAGGCCCTGAACGAATACGGAACGGAGAAATACAAGTACAATGAGCTCAGTTTTGAGCCGGTGACCACCTCATCTCTGCGTATGTACGTGAAACGGCATGAGAGGTGTGCGTCGGGGCTGCAGGAGTGGGAAGTGTACTAAGGGCAGGGAGCAGGGGGTAGGGTGCAGGGAAAAGGTTGATAAAGTTTATAAGGTTTATAAGGTTTATAAAAGGAATTTTACAGGTAGATTATAATAATTTTCAATGTAGCGACGCACTACCAGTGCGTCGTTAAATTTTGCAGGAAGAATAAAAAATTATCATTTATGGTGTGGATCCGACATCAGCCAGGCCTGTTTTATAAATACACCACCTCCCCCCTGACAATCGCTTGCTTCGACAAGCTCAGCACAAGTCGCTCTGTCAGGGGTACTCCTCCTCTTTAGAGGAGGAGAAAGTTATAGTATTGTATATCAGTTATATACGCTCCTTTCGCAAAGGAGGGAAAAGTTGTTTTTATTAAACATCTAAACCTCTAAACTCTTAAACCACTTAAACTTACTATAGCAAGGGATCATTACGTACCTCTACGAAACCATAGTATTCTTTACCATCAACATCCAGGGTGACTTTGTATTTTCCGGCGGGGGCTTCTATTGAGTTGTTGAGCTGCTTGCCGAAGATGGGTCGTCCCTTTGCATACTGGCCGAAGCTGAAGGTAAGGTCTATATAGGCATCGTTAAGTTCGCGTATACCTTCTGCTGAATCAATGGTTGACTTAATCCCTGCCAGCTGTGACGTGTGCTCTCTGCTGAGCTTCTCCTTTTCAATTTCTGCCACGGCTGCGAGCAAGGTCTGCCTGAACTTTTCGATCTTAGTCTCCGTCACTGGAAACTCAAGGTTCCATCGTGCCCTGTTAATGCCCTGGTCTGCTTCAAAACTGATGGTCTTTGAATACTTCCCTGCTATGTCTTCAATCGTCATGCTAATTTCTTCAGCAGGCTTATTTTTCAGCCAGAAGGATACAGAGGCTCCCCTTGGTGCATTCTCACCCCTGAACTCGAAATATACCTGGTCATCGCCCATATCCAGCTCGAGCCATTTCGTAGCAACGCGATTTTTAAACATGTGCACATCCTTTTGTCTTACCTCACCGGTAAGCTGCTGCAGCGGTGTGATATCATCCAGTATCCAGAGGCTCCTGCCATGGGTACCTGCTATAAGATCGGCATCCCTCGGGTGAATTTTCAGGTCGTGGAAGGCTACAGTGGGCATATTATTCATAAATCGCTCCCAGGTCCTGCCCCTGTCTGTTGATACGAAGCACATGAGTTCTGAACCAACAAACAGCAGGTCGGGGTTGACAAAGTCTTCCCGTACTACATATAGTGCATTTCCATGGGGTATATTTCCCGATATATCAAGCCATGTCTGTCCAAAATTTTCGGTCATATACACATATGCCTTATTATCGTCGAACCGGTGCCCGTCGAAGGTCACATAAGCCCTGCCCTGCTCAAAATGGGATGCTTCCACCCTGCTTACCCAGGTACATTCAGGTACACCTTCTATATTGGACCGTACATTGGTCCATGTTTTACCGCCATCACTGGTAATCTGAACGTTACCATCGTCAGTGCCCACCCATATAAGTTCCTCATTAAGTGGTGATTCAGCGACTGTTATTATTGTGCAGTGATTTTCTGCTCCTGTTACCTCGCGTGTCAGTCCGCCCGTGCCTGATGAGTTTCTCTTTTCCGGGTCATTGGTTGTAAGGTCAGGACTGATTATTGTCCATGTCTCACCCCTGTCGACCGACCTGAAGAGGTGGTTGCCACCAAGGTATATTGTACGCGGATTATTGGGTGACAGCACCAGTGGTGAGTTCCAGTTAAATCGGAAATGGGGAGGCAGGGTACTGCCTTTGATCAACCTTGTGGGTATATCCCTCCATAGCCAGCCTTCACCTGGATCGATGGTATAGTCGACCAGTGTCTCTTCATAATCGGCTTCGGCATAATCCATGAAATTAGTTACGGTTGCGGGTGTAGGGCTGATGAATTTATGTTCCCTTGTCTCCATGTTTATCCTGCCGACGCCTGCTACATGGCAGACAGTATACACTGTTCTCCAATCAGTTGGATCTACCTGGTTATGGAAACCATCGCCGCCGGCTATCTCAATACTATGGTGTGTCATTATGCCCCTGCTTTCACGGGTATTGCTCGGTGTTCCCCAGTTGCTGTTATCCTGCAACCCGCCATATATCCAGTACGGGTCGCGCATATCAACACCTATGGCATAGTACTGTCCTATTGCCATATTGGTAAAGTTCCTGAATGTTTTCCCCCCGTCCTCTGTCAGGTGTGCACCCTGGTCGGCCGCGGTATAAAACACATCCCTATCCACCGGGCTGAGCCACAGGTCGTGGTCGTCGCCCCCGGCACCGCCCCATGGCTTGCCCGACCATGTCTTACCACCATCATCAGAGAAAGCATATTGCCGGGCAATAACATATATCAGGTTATCATCCAGGGGATTTATCTCTATCCGGCCATGGTACATAGGCCTGCTCATATGCCTGTACAGGTATTTCCATGATTCACCACCATCTTCAGAGCGATATACTCCCGGTCCTGGTATGCTGAGGTCGTCAGGCAGTTTATCACTGGCTTCGACATAGGCGACAATAATATCGGGATTGCTGTAATATATTGACAATCCTATCCTGCCTGTCTGACCTTCAGGTAGTCCATTGGTCAATTTGGTCCAGCTCTCTCCACCATCGACCGATTTAAAGATACCGCCGTTTGGTCCGCCGCTGTGCATGGACCAGGGGGTCCTGAGCCGGTGGTACATACCTGCATACAATATATCAGGGTTTTTGGGATGCATACGTATTTCAGTGCACCCTGTCTTACCATCATCAGGAAGTCCGTTGGTCAGTTTCTTCCATGTCTTTCCACCATCTGTTGTTTTGAAAAGCCCGCGGTCGCCCGAATAGCCCCACAGGTGACCAACAGCAGCGACATACAGGATATCCTTATCCGTGGGATGAGTAGCGATGCGTGCTATCTGGTGTGTCTCTTCCAGTCCCATATTGGTGAATGTCTTCCCATAGTCGGTCGACTTATACACACCATCACCCCAGGCACTGCTGTTACGGTTATTGGCTTCACCGGTGCCGACCCATATTATTGATGAGTCAGGCTGGAAGAATGCCACATCTCCTATTGATGCTGCACCGTAGTTATCGAAGATAGGTGTCCATGTTATACCGCCGTTAACGGTAAGCCATACGCCCCCTGATGCTGCTCCCACGAGCGCCACTTTATGGTCGTGGTTAAGGACATCAAGAGCGGATACACGGCCCATCATGTTCCCCGGACCTATGCTTCTCCATTTGAATGTCTCGGTTATTCCCTCGTTGCTGCGCCGTTGACGCCATTGTTGTGAATGGGCAGGGACAGCAAAAATGGTTAAAAGTAGTGTTGCCAGTGTTAGTCTGAGGAGGTTCATGGCGTTTTGTGGTTTAGAAGTTGTTGAATCGTTGAACTGTTTAGTTGTTGAATTGGGATTTCTGCCCTGTGCTCTGTGCATTTACATCCCCCTGTCCCGACACTTCGGTCGGTACTTTCCCCCTTAAAAGGGGGATCTTGTGAAATACTTGAATACCGGGTAGACGATGCTGTGTTCATAGACCCCGAGGTTTATAAAGTACTGATCGAGGAGGTTCCAGCCTATGAAGCCGTCGCCGACCTGTGGTTCGAGGGCATAGAAGGCTACATTGGCCAGGGGCTGGGCCATATCGAGATGCCAGGTACCGGCAGGGATAAACTTGTTCTCCGCCCTTACAAAGTTGCCTTCAAGCTTAGTCATGATATATCCCGGCCAGCTACTGGTACGTTCACGTATCATATCATCAATAACAAATTCCTCACCTGAGGCTGTTACAGGCTCTTCGAGCTGTGTTACTTCCAGCCCGAGGATCCTTAGCTTATCGACCAGGAATCCCAGTTCCCGCGGGATAAAATATCCCCTGGGCACAGCAGCCTGTTTAGTACCAACGGGTTTTGTCACCAGCTTAACACCCTGGATCACTTCAGGACTGCCATCTTCGCTTACCGGCTGAACATTCATTATGCTGGTACCGGGGATATAATCAAAGCTCAGCTCCTTATACCCCAGGATATCATACTTCCCTTCAGAAACATATTCCCCTTCAACATAATTCATCAGTTTGCCGGATGGGGCTTCTTCCGTAATTTTTCTCACCACTTCCTCGTCAGCCTCCCTGCAAACTTCCTCCATCTTTTTGCCATTCTTATAGATATACTTCAACAGCTCATCGGCAAATACATACTGGCTGTATATCATCTTCTCCAGGGATACATACCCTACTGTCTCAACCAGTATAGCCATACGGTTACGCAGACCGTAACCGCTTACCATGAACTTTGCTTCCGTGGACCAGATGGCGTTGTCATGTGTAAACTCCGCAGGTGGCCATTCATCTCTCGACAGTCCGCAATGGTAGAAAATCTCAATCTTACCATTCTTCCTTCCCTGCTTTGTTATCTCGGGGAAGATCTCGTAGGTGACATAATCGCGCGGACCGGGATGGGCAGTTACCACATTGGAACCGGCATACACAATGGGATATCCATGACGTACGCTGCCCATGCGGTGAGTATCGTATATCAGCACCGGGTCCCACCTGTTAAACACATTTTCATATGCTCCTATCATATTAGTTGTCTCGAGCTTAATGGCGTCCCTGTTAACATCAAGATCATAGGCATTATGCCTTGTCCCCGAGATAACCGGTTTACCGCTGCTGATATTACGTGTTTCATTACCATCGACATTGAAGTTGGGGCATACAAGGATAATAAGGTTATCGAGCAGGTAATTTTTATCGCCTAACAGTATATCCCGGACAATCATGAGCAATGCTTCCTTACCTTCGCATTCACTTGGGTGGATACCACCCTGCAGGTAAACGATCGTCTTGCCCGACTCTCTTGCCTCGCGTGCATTCCGCACCCTGGGATTAGCCATCACCAGCACGGGACATGCCCTGCCCCTGTCGCTTATGAACATATCGAATACTGACACATGCTCACTGTTCCACATTAGCATCTCGAAATATTCCAGTATATCCTGGTTGTTGGCAGTATAGGTAAAGCCCGATTTCTCACATGCCGTAAGGTACTTATCGGACCAGTCACCATTCCATCCTTCAGGCACTGCATCGCCCCAGAGAATGTCGTCCTGGGCGAAGAGTGTTGATGTTAAGGAAAGAAAGAGTATCGAAAAGAAAATTAATCTGGAAAGAGGTTTCATAGGAATAATTGTTAGTTATTGCACTAAGTTAATTAATAGTTGTTAAGATAAAGGTTAATATTTCTTAAATGATGCGAACCTAGCGATGACGAAGTGACGAAGAGACTGAGAGACTAAGAGAAAAAGCACAGGGCAAAGAAAAGCAGCCAACGATTAACAATTTATGTGCTGCTATACGAATGGGTTTAGCGGAAATAGGGCGTGTTGGTTTAATAAGGTCAGCGCTATTTAGGCATTGTCACATTGTCAACCTGAAACCTGAAACCTGAAACATGGAACACGGAACGTTGAATGCTGAACGATGTTGTCAGACGGCTTCGATGGTTGATGGTGGTTTGGGGGCGATGTTGTATGTCACGCTTACCACGCCGGGCACTTCTTCCAGGATCCTGTTGGCCAGTTCTGTTAACGTTTCAAAAGGCAGGTTTGTAGGTGTGGCGGTCCGTGCATCCACACTGTCCCAGCAACGGATCTCGATCTGGTGTCCAAAATCTCTTTTCCCGTCACACATCCCGGTGACACGATCTTCATGGAGTATTGCCATATACTGGAATGCCCCGCTGTCGCTGAGCCGGTTTTCTGTTATCTGTGTGGCTTTCCTTACCATGTTCAGCTTTTCGCGGGTCACTTCACCGATAATGCGGGCGGACAGTGCAGGTCCGGGAAAAGGGATACGGTTATAATATTCCTCTGTGAGTCCCAGTGCTTTGCCTACTTTTCTTACACCGTCTTTTCTTAGCTGTATCAGAGGTTCTAAGATACCGTAACCGAAAGCCTCCTGTGGATCAATCCCCAGTTGCTCAAACACATTGTGCTGTCGCTTGATCCCGGCAACGGTCTCATCCACATCGGTAAGGATGGTACCCTGTAGAAGGTACTGGGCCTGGCTCTCTCTTACCAGCTTACCAAAGACTTCTTTGTAAAAGGTCTGGGTTATGGCCTCCCGCTTTTCTTCAGGATCGGTGATACCACTAAGAGCTGAAAGAAATGCGTCTTCAGCATCAATAATTTCCACCTTAACACCCTTGTCCTTAAAGAAGGAAGCCACCCTCTGCGGTTCTCCTTCACGCATAAGCCCATTCTGTATAAAAACGGTCCTGAGCCTGGTACCCAGGGCCCTGTGACCAAGCAGTGTCACAACAGAGGAATCCACCCCGCCTGAGAGTGCGTTGATGGCTGTACCCTCTAACACTGCCTGTCGGATTATATTCACTTTTTCTGTGATAAACACTTCTGTATTCAATGATTCTGATAGGATCTCTTTGATCATGGTATTGCTTGTTTAAATTTAAATTGCTTTATCAAAAGGATTAAAAGTAATGAAATAATTTTGAAATAGAGATGCGAAATTGATGCGAACAAGTTATGCAAATAAATGCGAAGGGGGAAGAGGCGAGAGAAATAAAGGCTAAGGCTGAGGCTAAGGCTAAGGACACAGATTACGCAGATTTAGGCTGATTACGCAGAAGGGTGATCCAGGTCCAAAAAAGGTTTTATATCAAGCACGGGAGTATTGTTGAGGGCATCGAGGCCGGTGACTTTGAGGATATTGCCATTGCGTTCTGTGAGGGTGACGCGGGTGAGGCCGATGGGGCTGGGGCGCCGGGGTGAGCAGCAGGCAAAAACGCCGCGGTAATCACCTGAGTGGGTTGTGGTGCGCAGCTCATAGCCTTCAGAGCGGTCGAAGTAGAAAAGGATGTTCAGCTCAGAGAAGTTCTCGATCTTGAAGAGCCCGTCAGCATATTCTTCCTTTACCTCGATGGTTGATATGCTGCGCATGATGCTGTCAGCCTGGTGATGCATAGGTTCGTTCCATTCGTTGCGGATGTAACCTATGATTGATATGTTGAGGTCCATGGCATGTTATTTTGTGTGATGTGTAAAGATAGGGAAATGTGATGATAAGGTTGATAAAGTTGATAAGGTTGATAAAGTTTAAAAAGTTTATAAAGTAAATTTTGCAGGAAGTTTACAGTGATTACCAATTGTAGAGACGCGCCATGGCGCCTCTTAAGGAAATCCTGCAGAAAGACAACAACTAAACTCTTAAACGACTTAAACGAGGCATGAGGCAGGGTTGAAGGCAGAGGGAGGAGGGGCGTATGTCATAATATCTTTTTATCTTTATATATTGTGAAAAAAACTGGACTATGTTAAGATTATTCATCAGTATTATCCTTACAGCTATCGCTCTTCAGCTGTCTGCGCAGAGCAGTATGACAGTTACAAAATCGGGAAGGAATGATGTATCTGCTGCACTGGAGCAAAGAGAGACCATACATAAAAGTAAAACGTTCTCCGGTGCTATTGAAATACAACCTACGGCACCAGTTGAGCAGACAGGCCAGGGCACGAGACCACCGGCGGAGATTGCTGCAAGTTTTGATGGACTGGGGTATGGCTTTGAGGGTCCGCAGGGGACGGCAAGGCACAGGAATCCTTCCGATAATTCACTGGCAGTGGGACCTGATCATATCATGCAGACTGTTAATTCGAAAATGGCAATATTCACCAAGAAGGGTGAGAAGTATGACAGTACCGGCATGGTGCTCTACGGCCCGGTAAATACAAATAATGTCTTCAGGGGCTTTGGCGGCCCGTGTGAAGAGATGAATAACGGTGATGCCGTGGTGCGTTATGACCAGCTTGCCGGCAGATGGCTGATAGTGATGCCTATCTTCAGGCGTCTGCCTGCCAGGGAGTCAGAGCCCGGGACACAGAAGCACGGAGAGGCGGCAAAAGCCAGCATGACCGGGAATCCCCACCAGCCCGGTAAAGCAGAGAAACTATTTAAGCCCCAAAAGCCAACGCCGGAAGAGCTGGCATTGGCCGATTCGCTGCGAAGAACAAGAAGAAGTGTGCCTCGTAACGAGGAGGGATCATATTGCATGTGCTATGCAATAAGCACCAGCCCTGATCCCTTTGGCTCCTATTACCGCTATGAATTTGTCAGGCCCCTGTTCCCTGATTACCCAAGGCCGGCAGTATGGCCAGACGGGTATTATGTACCTACAAGCACGGGTGACCATGTAATACAGAAGCATGCCTGCGTGGTGGAGCGTGAGAAGATGCTGGAAGGTAAACCTGCACAGGAAATATGTTTTGTAATCGACAGCGTGGTTTTCCTGAATAACGCAGACCTGGACGGATACCAGCTGCCTCCGGAAGGAGAGCCTAATATATTGATGGCTACGGGTGGAGCACAGTTGAAGGATGTATTTTCTGATAATGGAATATACTACTGGAAGTTCAGTGTTGATTGGGAAGAACCGTCACAATCAAAGCTGGAAGGGCCTGAAAAGATAGAGGTAGCCGAGTATAATTACCTGGGCAATGGGCAGTTAACAAAGACAGTACCACAGCCGGGAACTGACCAGAAACTGGATTCGCAGGGTGACAAGATAATGCCGAGGCTGGTATACCGCAGGATAGGTGACCAGGAATCGATAGTAGCCGTTCATTCCGTTAATACCACGGCCGGCGGTGGCGGTGTGCGCTGGTATGAATTCAGGATTGATGATAACAGGGATGTTAAGCTGTTTCAGCAGGGAACATACGCACCCGACGATAATTACCGGTGGATGAGCAGCCCTGCCATGGATAAATATGGCAATATTGGGATAGGCTATTCATTCGGGGGAGCCAGTCATTATCCCGGTCAGCGTTTTGCCGGCAGACTGGCAGGTGATCCTCCGGGACTGCTTACACTGAAGGAGGCTGTGCTTGTTGAGGGTGAAGCATCACAGATTAATACTATGAGGTGGATGGATTATGCACAGACGGCGGTTGACCCGGACGATGACCATACTATATGGTATGTTGGTGATTATCTGAAGGAAGGAGCGGAGAGTTATAGTACGAGGATTGGAGCGTTCAGGATAAAGAGAGATGAGCGATGAGAGATGAGAGATGAGGAGCGAGAGATGAAATTGAAGTATTAATTATGATTTATAATTTATGAATTATATGTTAATTAGTTAACTTTAGGATTATTTTATTATAACGGTGGATTATGAATAATACAGTACACACTAACTGGGGGTGGGAAGTGTTGAAAGGGGTAATAGCCATAGCACTGGCTGTGATAATATTTATGAATCCTGCAGATGCACTGTTGACAATTGCTACTTACATCGGTGCGCTGGCCATAATTGCAGGTATAGTGCTCATTATTATTGCGCTTGCAAGGAAATCAGGATTCTGGCAGTTTATATTTGTCCAGGGTACTATCTACGCCTTGATAGGCCTGTTCATTGTCGCATACCCTAAAGTAACGGTGGGACTGCTGATATTCTTTATGGGACTGCTGATAGTCATCCTGGGAATAATGCAGTTTGCAGCCTATTTTCGACTGAAGAAGTTGATGCCTGCCCGTCCCCTGAATCTTATTACAGCAATAATATCAATTCTTGTGGGTGGTCTCCTGCTCTACAATCCCTTCAAGGGTGCAGTACTGGCTACAGTGATAATGGCGGTGTATGCTGTACTGTACGGGGTAACGAGGCTGTATGTAGCGTGGTTACTTATTACCAGGAAAAAAGGAGGGGAGGAAGAGGCAGAGATGAGAGATGAGTTATGAGAGATGAGTTATGAGAGATGAGTTATGAACCGAGCAGCGCGAGATTAATCGTAGAGGCGCGCCATGGCGCGTCTAAACCTCTCAACCTCTAAACACCCAAACTCTTAAACCACTTAAACTACTTAAACTTATTTCTTACATCCCCCTGGCCCCGTTGACTCCCTTCGGTCGTCGAGCTCATCCCTTCACTTCGTTCGGGCTTCGGTTCAAAGGGGGATGAAGGAGATTACAGGCCTTCAGATACTTTCCTGGCGAAACCAGGATCCATCTTTTGGAAATGCTCCAGTTGTCTCTTTATTATCTCATCCCTTTTAGGTCCGCATATACCTTTCATTGATGCGATAATATTCGAGATGGTGCTTTCCCTTTCATGCTCGGTCATTACTTCATTTACCAGGGCTGCCGGTTGTGAGTAATGATCGTCCTCGTTCTCGTTCCTGTAATATGTATCGGCTATATCGCCATCGAGTGGCAATGCCGGTTCCCTGTATTCATTATCAGTTTCAATATTATCAAAACTGTTAGGGAAGTA
Source organism: uncultured Rikenellaceae bacterium (assembly GCA_964577305.1). Classification (GTDB taxonomy): domain Bacteria; phylum Bacteroidota; class Bacteroidia; order Bacteroidales; family VadinHA17; genus UBA9300. The sequence goes on along the minus strand of CAZNYS010000047.1, from coordinate 4,336 downwards.
GTTCGGGCTGTCGCCACTGTTACCATCAGTTCTCATCATGCCATCACGCTGGTAATTATGAACCGTGTTAATCGGCCTGTTAACAGGTATCTGCTCATAGTTTGCGCCCAGCCTGTAACGGTGTGCATCGGGATAGGCAAATATCCTGCCCTGTAACATCTTATCCGGGGATAGACCAATGCCATTTACAGTATGTGAGGGAGCAAAGGCCGCCTGTTCCACATTGGCAAAGTAATTGGCAGGTATCTCGTTCAGTTCCATTATCCCGGCCTCGATCAGGGGAAATTCGGCATGTGGCCACACTTTTGTCAGATCAAAGGGATTCCACCTGAATTTCCTGGCCTGCTCATCGGTCATTACCTGTATCTTAAGAGCCCACTTCGGGTAATCACCCTCTTCAATAGCTTTTAACATGTCGCGCTGAGAATAATCAGGATCTTTGCCTCTCATCTCTTCAGCCTGTGGGCCTGAGAGGGTTCTGTTACCCTGCAGGGTCTTGAAATGAAACTTAACCCATACCCTTTCATTTTTACTGTTCACCATGGAGAAGGTATGGCTGCCGTATCCGTTCATGAACCTGTAACCATTGGGTGTACCGCGGTCGCTGAACAGGATAATCACCTGGTGCAGGCTTTCCGGGTTCAGTCCCCAGTAATCCCATATCATCGTCGGGCTTTTCAGGTTTGTTTTTGGATCACGCTTCTGAGTATGTATGAAGTCGGGAAATTTTTTAGCGTCCTTGATAAAAAATACAGGTGTATTATTACCCACCAGGTCCCAATTGCCGTCTTCAGTATAAAACTTAACGGCAAAGCCCCTGGGGTCGCGCTCGGTGTCGGCACTGCCTTTCTCACCTCCCACGGTGGAAAAGCGCACAATCACCCGGCATTCATTGCCAACTTTACTGAAAAGCTTAGCTTTCGTGTACTTAGTTATGTCTCCTGTAACCTTAAAGGTACCAAAAGCACCGGTACCCTTGGCATGAACCACCCTTTCGGGTATACGCTCACGGTTAAAGTGGGCCAGTTTCTCATGCAAATAGTGATCCTGCAGTAATACCGGACCACGCCGTCCTGCCGTCATACTGTCTTCATTCTCTGGGTATGGACGGCCTGATGCATTGGTAAGTTTGTCTTTCTTGCTCATCGTCTTTGGTTTTATGATTTCTTATCTTTTTTTAATAAATATCCGTTTATCTGTAGTTTTATATCATCAATCATGAACCCGGGAATATTTTTTACACTGAAATAATCATCCAGCAACCTGTCCAGGTCCTCATCGAAATAGTCAATTATATCCTCTGTTTCTTTACAGTAGAGATGATGATGTTTTTCCCGTATCCCATCATACCTCATTATGTCTTTAGCTGTCTGGACCCTTTTTACCAGACCTCTCTCAACCATTGCGTCAAGTATCTTGTAAATGGTGCCGGTTGCGATATTGGGATATTTTTTCTGTATAAATTCCCTTATCTCTTCAGCATTAGGATGCATCTTAAGATGATCAATAGCCTCAAGCACAGCAACCCTCTGCGGGGTCACTTTCAGATCATTTTCTTTTAAGAGTTTTTCATATACCATTTATTTAATCTTAAATGATAATTATTCTTTGATGATAGTTATCAAATATAGGTTATTTAGGAGGCGAAGTCAATAGGGGAAAGATGATATATGCGAGGTGCGACAAACGGCTCCACCTTCGTCCCGAGGACTCCTTCGGCAGACAAGGAACGACGAATGACTAACGACGAACGACTAAAGGAGGCTGAGGCTAAGGGATGTTTATAAAGTTAATTTTCAAGGAAGGATACAATGATTTCCAATTGTAGAGACGCGCGGGTCGCGCGTCTCCAAACTGTGAGCTATAACATCCCCCTGGATAGCTTCCCATCCTTTCCCCTTGAAAGGGGTTCGGGATCAAAGGGTCAAGTTGCCATATTTGATGCCGAAATATATTGTACGCGGCGATAGTGGTCCGTATATATATGCCGGATCGCGGTTAATACCAATGTCAAAATCTGACTGGTAAGAATTAAAGATATTTTTAATACCACCAAAGATCTGCAGTGATGTACCGTTTAGCCTGATATTATGTTTCAATTTTATTCCAAGGTCAAAGAAACGTTCCGATTCCCTCATTTCACCTCTGTCAGGATCAGTTTCTGTTCCAAAATATGGTACCAGCATCTTCCCGGTATAATTACCTGATACAGCAAGGCCGGTATTTTTCCCCAGATCCCAGTCCACTGCCACGAAGCCATAGGCGTTTGGTGATCGAAAGAACTTTGTTTCATCGAACTCCTGGACTTCATCATATTCACTCGTTTGAAGAGTGAAGCCTGATGAAAGAGTAAATGAGCCGGAAGGCCTGAGTTTAAATTCCATATTTACCCCCTTCACTGTTGCTCCTCCATCTGCGTTTACCCTTGTATACATAACGGTACCCTCCTCATCAGGATCACCAAATTCATTAGCAAAAGGATCAAGCAAACGTGTATAGAATCCCTCTACCAGAAAGCCAGTGAACGCATTGCCTACCAGACCATTAAAATCAAGGGATGCCAGTATGGTGTGACTGGTTTCCTGTTTAAGATCCGGATCGTTACGATGCAATACCTGCCTTGATCCCGAGCTTTCAATATGCAGGTCCTCATCAAATATCTGGGGAGCACGGTAACCCTGGGAATAGCTCAATCTTACCTTCAGTAATTCTGTTAATCCGTACATCAGGTTAATCCTTGGGCTGAACACACTGCCCGAGGTGGCATCCTGTCTTTCATTGGCATAATTCTTCACCATATAAAAATCATACCTTCCTCCAAAAGCAATTTTGGCATTCCCCAGCTCAAGATCGTACTGTATAAAGGCACCTGTAGTTACAGAAGCCTGGTCAGCAATAACAATATTTTCAGTATGAGGAACCTCTTCTATTTCGCTATCAGCAATAGTGGCATTGTTGTAATCAGGATATCCCAGTTTCTTATCCAGGAGGAAACCACCTGTATTCTCAAAACCTGCCACAAGAATGGAATTATCAAATACTGCTTTATACTGGGCTCCCAGGTTATAGGTACGGTCTGTTGAATTACCATAATCAGTGAGCGACTGTTCTGCTCCATAATATGAGTCTCTCTCAATATACTGGGCGGATGCATAAACAGACAGCAGGTCCTGATTCCGGAAGAATTTATCAAAGGTAAGAGCCGCCGTTTTAAAATCATGCTTAAGCGCTTCGGCAATATCCCTTTCGTGCAGGGGATAATCCTGTTTATTACCGCCATCGCGCTCTTCAATAATATTAAAAAAGTCGAATGACAGTTTATCGCGATAGCCAAAACGGTGATATAACCTGGTACCTAAAGTAAGATTATTAAGAGGTGTCAGTTCAGAAAAGCTGTCATCATTGGCATCGAACATTTTACGGTCGCGAGTAAAGCCAAATAATGAAACACCTGACTTATAATCGTCAGAGACTACGGATGTATTAAAATTAGCCTGTAGATCAGGAGTTGCCCCTCCTGATCCATCAACTCCTGCACCGATAAGGCCATAGTTAACACCCACTTCATAGCTATTTCTGAGTGGATTTTTTAGTATTATATTAACAGTACCCGCTATTGCATTGCTCCCAAAAAGGGCTGATCCACCTCCACGTACTACTTCAATTTTTTCAATCATATTGGAAGGTATCAGTTCCAGTCCATAAACACCGGCCAGACCGCTGAATATTGGCCTGCTATTAATCAGAATCTGAGAGTACGGACCTTCCATACCATTCATGCGGAGCTGTGAGAAACCACAATTCTGGCAGTTATTCTCCAGCCGGAGCCCGGGGGAAAAATTAAGTGCCTCGCCCAGGGTAACTGATTGAGAGTTATTAAAAATAACGGGCGAGATGGTATTTACAATAACGGGAGCTTCATTACGTTTCTGTTCACTCCTGTTTGCAGTAACAACAACTTCTTCGAGGTTAAGAACATCATGTTCAAGGTCGAACTTAATCTCTGCAGTGGTATTCTTTTCTGCCACAAATGTTTTTACCTGTGGTTTGTAGCCCATCATTCTTGCCTCAATGGTTATTTCTCCAAGGGGAAGATTTATTATGGTGAAGTGGCCTGTTTCATCGGTTATTGTACCTATTGTTGTCCCTTTTACAATTACCGTAGCATAAGGTATATGAACACCTTCCGAGGTTACATGCCCAAATACATTGGCATCGGTTTTTATTTTTTGTGAATAAGTTAACTGTGAACTTATTAACAGAAATATGAAAAGGATTAAATGTATTTTTTTCATAATATCATTAGATTACTATTGCTAAACAGTTGAATTTGCGT
>CAZNYS010000046.1:0-28485 GCA_964577305.1 uncultured Rikenellaceae bacterium | reverse complement strand
TTTGCAACATCCTTATTTGCCATTTTTCCTACATTGTAAGTTCCCGCTTACACTCCAATGAAAACATGTGAATATAATATTAATGTTAATACAACTCAGCCTCATAATCAAGTTACATTTGAAGTACTGCATGAAAATTGTTTGATTTCAGATACGATCTCGGAAAAAGGATCAATTGATAATGCCATAAGTCTGATGATCGACCGAAAAGTTTAATGGAAAGCAGTATTTCCATATATAACATTATAATGTGATCTCCACTAGCTATCTCCTAAACTCAAGAACAATTTTAAAGCCACCCATCCATTAAGACAGGTGGCTATTAGCGTCCCTTTTCAGTGGTTTTTGTTTATTTATAGTCGAGGTAAACCATCTCAAAAGGGCCAGGAAAATGCAGCATAAACTCGACAGTCCTATAAGATTATTCTGAAGAAAATAATGAAATAAGCCTTGCCCTTAATGATGTATACTTCCTTTAGCGTGACAGTGATTTTAACAGCTTCTACAGCCACTTTCTCACCCCTGTTGATGTCTGGGAATACTACTATGCAGATAGCCTCAAAAGGGCAGTAAATGCGTCTGAGAGCACCTTTTCGATCAATGACCAGAATGCTGTCTGATGATACCCATTTAAGCAATTCTTTAAGGTAATCTTCATTATCCATTACCGTTAAAATTTAGCTCAAAAACCATGATTCTTTACCTGCATCAAAGCAGTCTTTCAGGTGCATGATAAAATCAGTAGATCCTGAATTCCTTCCAAGGAAACTGTCTATATACGATGTCTTCACAGCATCGGTGAAAAGGTTATACACATTCCATAGGCTGATAGTTGAGTTCTCAGATCCGCAATAATTAGGATCATTATAAAATCCTTTAGCTATCAAAGAAACCTGACTGTCATTTAATGGCAGCATAGGTATTTTCTTCTTCTCTTCTGGCTTCAGATAGTTATATAGCCTTGATCTTCCTATCAGACATGCAAACTGATGTTCCGTAAGCTCGTAATCACTTAGCTTATTCAAGGCATTTATCTGGCTTTCAACATTAAATCCTTTAAGAAGGTGTATTATTTCAGATTTAAGCTCAGTTACTGTCCTTACCCGCAAATCGTCCTGCAAGCCGTCAGTGAAGATGCTCAGGTTTATACAGACAGTATTTTGAAAACCAATAAATACCTTGAACCTCTCTTCAGTCTTTCTGCTATACAGGTTCTCAAGGTTGTAAGCTCTCACTCCACCTACTGAAAGAGTATGACTGTTCCCGTTTATCTTGGCTGTTATGCCAGGTAACTCATATATGAATGCCATCCTCTCATAGTAAACTGTCTTTTCATTCTCCTTCAGTTCTTTTGCAGGTTTGCCTACAGCCTGTGGTATTCTGCCCCGTATAGGATGTGACACTCTTATAGCAGGAGATAATACTTTCTCTCCTATGAAGAAATTATCGCATACCTCAACAAAAGCATCAATGAACTCAGTATGGCTTATGGTAGATTCATTATCCTTGAATGAAGGTATGATACTACCATGCTTCAGCTCATTATAAGGTATTGACTTTGTATTTGACCTTATGAACTGATCCGAAGAAGTGTGCACTATCTCTATGGAATTATCTATGCTTCCATTTTCTATTACAAGCTGGTTCATGACGTTTCTGTTTTAGGTTTGACGATATTATCTTCAGGAATAGTCTGCAACTCCTTATTCCTGGCTATACAGAGAGGTTCAAGCTCTTCTCTCAGTGTTGGATACTTTATAATAATGTTTCTTAATTCCTGGCTTGTTGACGCATTTTCTATCTGCGACTTAATCCTGTTAAGAAGTGAATCACCAAGGCACCATGACAGTATCCTTACACCTGTACCGGGACTGATAATAAACTGAGGTGTTCCGTCAAAAATACCTGTGCGGTCTTTTGAGACTGAAGCATAATGCTTTATATCCAGGTCAAAGACTAAGGTGAATTCATAATCAAGGCCATCTCGTGTAACTCCTTTTAATCCTACCTTCTCAGGCACATATTTTCCATTCTTTTCAGAAAGGACATAATCCTGCTTAGTCCTGATAGTGGCAATTATATGGCAGGGAGAATGAAGGATTCTCTGTACAAATGCGTTATGTCGTGGAGTCAGTTTATTCCAGTTGGTAAAACTGTTGCCAGCCATCCCACTATGTGTCTCCAGTATGCCACCCTGTCCTTCCCACTCATGAGAAACACTATCAATGATAATAACTTTCGCACCAGCATTTTCACATTCTTCTATTGCCTGAATATACCTTTCAGGATTGAAGGGTGCAGGCAGGTTAAGTACATTATAGCTGCCCAGTTTTGAGTAAAGATGGGCTGAATAGTTCTCAGTGTCTATTATCGCTATATCATCCCAGTTGTTTGTCAGACCGTATGCAAGCAATAGTGAGCTGTATGTTTTACCTGATCCAGACGGTCCCTGAAGAGCCATCTTTATCCTGGCTTGCTTTTTTTCAGCTTTTTGTAGTTTCATAGATGTTGTTTTAATTGATTAAAAAGAGGGGACGGCTGTCCCCCGCTATTTACTTAACTGAAGGTGATATGACCTCCTCTTCCAGTATCTTCTGCTCAATGGTTTCGCCTTCTTTCAGGTAAACCCATTGGTGAGTTAGAGTAATTACCTCTCCTGTCTCTTTAATGGTATATTCATAAGGATCACAATCAATTCTCTGAATAGAGCCAGGAATTTCAGTGCCAATCAGCTTTTCACAGGTATTTTCATTAAAAGTGGAAGTGATTGAGGTTCGTTTCGCAGTGGCGTAGTAGTTGTTCGTCTCTTTGGACTTAACCAGTTCCATGCCACTCTGAAGGATAAGAGCATTAAACTCTTCACCTTCCCTGTTTGTACGCTTTGCGTAATCAACGATAGTTACCATAATTATAGTTTTGGTTAATAATAAGTTAAGGGGAGTATTCACCCCATCTCTCAGCTTGGGAGGGGTGTTTTAGGAATTAATCCGCACACAGCTATATATAATCAAAAAATAAGATGGTGGGGGGGGTGTTTTTATATGCATATAAAAGGGTGGGGGTATTAATAATAAAGTTACTACCTCATATAAATAAAAAGGCCGATCCCTGAGAACCGACCTTCTTACAAAAACTACGTCAAACTGTCCACTGTCCATTTTCCTAGGATTCTGGACGCTGGACACCATTATCATAATCTTTTCCAAATTGTTTAAACCTCTTACCAATGGTTGATTTTTTTGGAGCTTTTTTTCCAAATTTTTCAGCCAGATCTTTTTGTGCTTCCCTTAATGATTTACCCTCAGAATAAAGTTGCCTTATTGTATTATTTATCTCATCATCTTGGTTGTTACTATGATTATCCTCTATAATACCTGTATTTTTAAAGATAAAATTCTCATCAACAGATAGAATAATACTCTTTTCCTTTTCTTCATCAGGAACATAATTCGCTTTAACTATTTTTAATTCCCGTTTTTTTGATGAATTTTTACTCAGTTGCAACACAGATCTTGGTTTAGCTTCAAGCCCCTGACTGCCTAATACATCATTTTTTTTAGGCTTAGTGTCACTGGAGGTCTTTCGGTTATGATGGAGAAAGATCACTAAACATTTATATTTCTGACAAATTGCCAGATAATCAGATAAGAACTGTCGAGTATTATTCACTGCGTTGACATCGCCTTTTAAAAAATCGCCTAGAGCATCAATAATAATGCAATCAAATGGCTGCTTTTCAAGTTCTGCTTCCAATATGATTCTGGGGTCTCCACCGTCAAGCAAAACGAGAAGATTTTCATACCCAGTTTCATTATTATGATCGGGACACTCTTTTTTAAATCTAACAGATAAGCTATCATAATCATCCTCAGAACTAATATATATTACTCTATGATGCTCTGGTTTAAGCTCATAGTCTAAATATTTATCTTGTCCAGTCACTATAGCAATAGCAAACTGCCTCATGAAGGAGCTTTTACCAACATCACTGGAGCCTGATACAAGAGCTAAACCATATTTCTGAAAAAAATGACCCCATAACATAGATATTTCTGTAATGTCATTATCGAGCATTTCTTTTGCTGTTTTGAAAACACTATCTGAATCAGATGAATGTTCATTATTGGACTGAAGGTTTCCATTTGTATTTTCCATCACCATACCCTCCCTTCTTCATTAATATAACACTCATCTGAATACACCTTGTGGTTTTCAAGAAACCTATCCCTGTCTTCTTTGGTGTAATATATTTTACTCCCAATTTTGGAATATGATATTAAACCCATTGCTCTACAGTTTGCTAGTGTTCTTTCAGACACTTTAAAGTATCTTATCATATCGGAGTTGTCATACAAGGAATCTTGTTCACTGAATGCTTCCCGTACTTCATTTAATAAGGACTCAATTTCAAGTATATGGCTCTCTAAAATCTCAAGCCTGAAAGGAATATCATAACTAACCATGATGCACCTCCTTCCTTGAGTTTTTGTTTGACTCAATGAATTCAAGGATGTCGTCATAGTCGTATAACCACATTCCATCAGCGTCAATAGCTGGTAATTTCCCACTTATTCGCAGGTACTGCAACTTAGCAGCAGAGATTCCTCCAAGAACCTTTCTGGTCTCAGCAGATTTAAGAATTCTCTTAATAGGCTGATCTTGCCTATTCTTTAACTCTTCGATTAGTTCTTTTCGCAGAGTTTCAATTTGACTTGTTAAATTATTACAATACATAATAAAAAATATTTGTTTTGTAACAATCTAATATTCAGGCGACTCTGCGAATTTTAAGTAGAATCGTAGAGTTATTTATCCACAATATTTGGGAGTAATTGAAAGAAGAAAAATATATAAGTAGAGTTAAAAGTAGAGATTATGGTTATTCATTCTCTGAGAAAGTACGCAGGATAGTTTCTAATTTCTCCAGATCTTTTGGAGTATCTTGACTTTTTAGATTCGCTTTTTTGTACTCTGGTTCACCTTTAATCATAAATGTATTAAGTGCGATATCCCACTTTGACTTTTCACCATTTCTTACATAATCTCTTGCAAAAATTTGGCTGATAAAATAGTATAATTCACTTTTCTTGCCCTCCCAAACAATCTTTGTTTTAGGGATCATTCCAAGAAAAGCCTTTTCGAAGGTATCGTAATCCGTATTATTTGCAATCAACTGAAATTTTATTAATTGTTGGAAGACATCTTTAATGCATCCGGTATTTCTAATTAGAAATCCGTTAAATTTCTGCCTATTCGGTGCATCCCCATCAACTTCAGGAGGGTTATCTTTATTTAATGAAAATGCAAGTACATCAATCGCCTTTATTAAGTACCTATATTGAAGTTCAGCAGTTTTTTGTTTTGCATTTCCATTTTGATCAATAATTACTTTAGATGGTAAATGAATTACTTTATCTTTTTCGATCCGGAAGAGTTTCTTGAGTAATAACTCAAATAATGCATGTTTTTCCTTCAGAAGAAATTTAGTATCCTTTTCTTCACTCAAATATCTATGATAACTTGTACTTAATTCATTCAAAAAATCAAAGAAACTATCATAAAATAATGATTCTTTGTTTTCATAATTAATTAAGTTCCAAAACAATTGTTCGTTAAGAAGCTCTAAGAAAGCTATGAAATGCCAATCTTCATTTGTATCTGGACTAGATATATTCATTCTAATCCAAATATAACAATACTGATATTATTTCTCATCATTATTCATCAAATGTTTCATGTCCTTAGCTATCTTTTCCTTTACAATCTTGGCATATATCTGAGTGGTTTTCAGGTTTGTATGGCCAAGCATTTTACTAACTGTCTCTATAGGGACACCATTGGTGAGAGTTATTGTTGTTGCAAAAGTATGACGTGCAAGATGAGTTGTCAGGCGTTTCTTTATTCCGCATAAATCAGCTATTTCTTTAAGATAACTATTCATTTTTTGATTGCTGTATACAGGCAGTATTTTGCCTTTTAATTGGCACATGTAGTCTCCTTTGTATTTTTCTATGATTTCTCTGGCTCTTGGTAATAATGGTATTATTGAAATATTGCTTGATTTTTGTCTTTTTGTTGCAATCCATATTGAACCATCAGCGTCTGTTTCTAATGAATCAGTAGTAAGATTAAATAGGTCAATATAGGCCAATCCTGTATAGATCTGAAAAATATACACATCTCTAACTTTCCCCAATCTGCTGATTTCAAACTTTTTAGTATATATCTTATCAACTTCCTCAGATGTTAAATAACCCCTGTCATTTTCTTTAAAGCTACAATGAAAATCCTCCATGGGATTCTTAATTATTATCCCATTCTCAGTTGAATAATTCATTACTGCTGCTAATGTTTTCAGTATTTTAACTGCTGAGTTATGTTTTAAGCCCTTAGTAATCTTCAAATAATTTAAATATTCCTGTGCAAAACTTTTGTCAATATGCATCACTCCCATATCCTCGTACCTCATTTTAACCCTGACAAAACCCTGGACGCTATTTCTTGCAGATTTATAAGCCTTGATTGTATTTTTTGAATAATCAATTCCAATCAGCTCCTCCATTCTTATTAAAACTTTATTAAATACCTCAATAATACCCTGTTGTTTTTCTTCACTCCCTTTAATCTGATGAATTAGCATCCTAACAGTCATTTTTTCATCATTGTCATCCAAAATCAGGAAAGCACGCTCAACCTTAATTAAAAGATTTGCTAATTGAGAGTTTAAAGACCTGACCTTTTCAGATCTCCCAATAATTTTTTCTGATGCTTTATCCCAGGTTTCAGGTAAGGCTTTAATACCAGTTGCAATCTCAGATCTTTGACCGTTGATTGTTATCCTCAAGTATATAGGGGCATAACCGTTACTGTTAACCCTTGCTTTCTTAATATAAAAATGACTTATTATTTTATTTTTCATGTTAAATGGTATCGATTATGGTGCTAAATTATGCTTTCTGATTAAGTGCTTACTATGCAAAACCCTGCAAACAAATGCAAAATATTCAACCAGTTACAAAGATTGCCGAGACCCTTTTCAGTAAAAATGATATGGTCTCGATTTTTACTCCTTTTTTAGGAGTATTTATGAAGATTTTGGGAAGGGCATAAAAACAAAACCGCCTATAATCCTTGATTATAAGCGGTTGTGAAAACTTTGAGGTTTCAAAGTGTGGTGCCACCTGGAATTGAACCAGGGACACCAGGATTTTCAGTCCTGTGCTCTACCAACTGAGCTATGGCACCAGTATATTTAAAACAACATTCTACAACTTCATCCATGCTCTACTCCCGAAAAAGCTTCGCTTTTTCGTGGATCCTCGAATCGAAGATTCGGGACAACTGAGCTATGGCACCAACTTTTAGGAATGCAAATATAAACCGCATTTTCATTATGGCAAAAAATAAATTTATCTTTTTTAACCGGCACATAGTCGTGTGCCTCAAAATATTTATCCAAAAGGTTTTATCTTGTGCCTGTCATACACTAACTTTACAGCCATATTTGATTATATATGAATTTATTACACCATCCACTGCCAAATGGCATCCGCCTTGTCCATAAGGCTGTGCCAAATATGGTCGCTCATTGCGGAGTGATAATAAATACAGGCTCAAGGGATGAAAATAAAGAGCAACACGGAATGGCCCATTTCGTGGAACATATGCTGTTCAAGGGTACCCGTAAGAGAAAAACATACCATATTCTCAGCAGCCTGGAAGACCGGGGTGGTGAGCTGAATGCATATACCACGAAGGAAGAAACTGCCATCTATGGCTCATTCCTGAAACAAGATTATAATAAGGCCTTTGATATAATAAGTGATGTAATCTTTAATTCAACATTCCCTGAAAAGGAAATACTGAAAGAAAAAGAGGTAATAATCGAAGAGATAAACTCATACAGGGATACACCCTCCGAGCTTATCTTTGACGATTTTGAAGAAATGATATATGCCGGTGCCCCGATAGGAAGGAGTATACTGGGATCAGAAAAATCACTTCGCAACTTCAACCGGGACATGATTAATGTTTTTGTACATAATAACTACAACACCGCTGAAATGGTTGTCTGTTCAGTGGGTGATATAAGAGAAAAACAACTCATAAAACTGTTTGAGAAATATTTCAGTAATATACCGGTTAAACAGACTCATAAAAACAGGATAACATTCAATGAATATAAACCTCTTCAAAAAACTCTCAGTAAAAATACATGGCAGGACCATTGCATCATAGGTAACCTTGCATATAATATAAAGGATAAGAGGCGTGTGGCCATGTTCCTGCTGAATAATACACTGGGTGGACAGGGTCTGAACTCACGCCTTAATTTATCGCTTCGCGAAAAAAAAGGCTTTGCCTATAATGTTGAATCAAACTATATACCTTACTGCGACAGCGGAGTGTTTATGATATATTTCGGAACCGATGAGAAAAACCGTAACAGTAGTATAGATATTGTTTTTAAGGAATTAAAGAAACTCCGTGAACAAAGGCTGGGTATATCACAATTACAGAAGGCCAAAAACCAGATGCAGGGTAATATTGCCCGGGCCTGGGAGAACCATGAGAACCACATGCTTGCAATGGGTAAAAATATCCTGGTATTCAACAGGATGGAATCAATAGAAAGCCTGTACCAAAAGATTAACCAGCTATCATCATCAGATCTCCTTGAAATTGCCAACGAGATATTCGCCGAAAATATGCTCTCAACCCTTATTTACACCAAATAATGGATATTGATATCGAGAAATATATACTTGAGATCACCTCTCCGGAAGATGAGATCCTGAACGAATTGTACAGAAAAACCTATACATCGGTGCTTAATCCCAATATGATCTCAGGACATATACAGGGTAAGCTGCTTGAAATGATAGTCAGGATGATCAGGCCTTCCCTGGTGCTTGAGATAGGTACTTATACAGGCTATTCCGCCATAAGCATGGCCAGGGCCCTGTCACAGGATGCCATGCTGCACACCATTGAAATCAATGATGAACTGGCGGAAATAAGCAGGGAATACGTCCGGAAAGCAGGCATGGAGGATAAAATAGTGTTTCATACAGGTGATGCACTTGATATAATGAAAGAATTGGAGCTTTCGTTTGACCTGATTTTCATTGATGGCGATAAAAGACAATATCCACAGTATTACAAGCTTTCATTTGAAAAGCTTAAGAAAAATGGTTATATCCTGGCCGACAATGTATTATGGGACGGTAAGGTGGCTGACCCCACCAAGAATGACCCCATGACAAATGGAATTCGCAGGTTTAACCAGGTGGTAAAAGAAGATCAACGCGTTGAGAAAATACTAATTCCTGCCAGGGATGGCCTTATGATTATTCGGAAACATTAATACCCTGTTATTCGTTCTCAGGAGATTCCATCTCCCCGGTAATCTCTTTTATCCTGATTGCATTCAGCTCCTTTGACACTGTTGTAAGATTCATCATGATGGTCCTGTATTCAGGATACTTGTTATATTTCTCCCTCATTGTATACATTATATTAAGAACCATCTTCTGTAAATTCTCGCTTGTTTCAAACTGCTTATTGTTTTCAGTTGCCATTTTCCAGGTTTTTAATGATTACTCAAAATAAAGTTGGCGGACAAATATAATACAATATAAGAAAATGGATGCAATAATGCCAGATGGACATGACAAACGACTAACGGTATAATGGTTTGAAAGGTTTGAACTGTTTGACTCACCCCGAAGATTCAGGGTTCGTCGAGCTCACCCCGATAAATCGGTGTTCGGTTGAGCGTTTGAGTGAGCTAAAAACCAGATCAAACGATCAAACTCTCAAACGTTCAAACTTAATAAATAAAAATACGGTGAGTGGTATAGTTTTTGCTTCTTATCTTGTGCAGGGGTCAGGACATGATCAATACGTTTGTTGCATGCCCCTGGAAATCAAAAAGTATCAGTTATGGAGAAAAACAGAATATTCAGGACGTTGGTGCTTATGTTTATGGCACTGATCGTAACATCAGGCTTATCAGCTCAATATTATAAGGCAACCACAAAATCAGTTACAAGGCTTTTCGGTGATAAGGGAAACGCCAGTTCTGTTATAGCCTATATAAAAGCAGATACGACTCTCGATGTACTTGTTGTCGAAGAAGATTACCTTAAAGTCATCTACGGGGAATCAGAGGGATGGATAACAACTGAAAAAGCAATTCTCAGGAATACCGAAGGAGAAATATTGCAGGTTGGGGAACAGGCTGAACAGGCTATTCAGCAGCAACAGCCCGTTGACAGGAGGGAGATGCTCATTAACAAGTACGGATCAAAGGCAGGCCAGTCTATTTATGAGCATAAGATATGGAAAGGCATGAATAATGATATGGTGTTTGACAGCTGGGGCAAGCCTCTCAGGGTCGACAGGATCATCAAGGGATCAAATATACAGGAAAGGTGGATCTACACCGAATCGTATGTAATATTCGATGATGATATCCTTGTTGAATGGGGACCGGTGAGATGAGAGATGAGTTATGAGAGATGAGAGATGAGAGAATAAGGTTTGACCGTTTGAATGTTTGAACGTTTGATTATTTCAAACAATCAAACCGATCAAACTGATCAAACCATGTTATTTGATTTATTCACCATTTCCCGGAACTGAGTCTGTTAAAAGTATTGTGCCGGGTTTCGAAAATCGGGGCTACCTCGGACGAAGTCATTAACTTCAAAATACAACTCCGGGCTTTGTTAATCATTTCCACAATTTTGTTAAATAATAGTTCCCACCGGGTGTAAAATTGTAGATTGCTTATACATAAATTAGCATATTTATACGTTATATGTAGGGGTATTTATTCATCTTAGGCTAATGGCAAAAACATTCGGGCAATGAGCAAGTCAAATCTCATTTTTTGTTTGTTTACTTTTTTGATTTTTATGTGTGAAAACACACTGGCCCAGGACTGGGCAAACCTTGATCGTTACAAGGATGAAAACACAGAAATAGGATCACCTTCAAAGAGTGAAGAGCGTGTAGTGTTCATGGGCAATTCCATTACAGAAGGCTGGAAGCTGGTGTCGCCCGGGTTTTTCTCGGGCAGGCAGTATATTAACCGTGGCATAAGCGGTCAAAGCACCCCCCAGATGCTTAGCAGGTTCAGGGCCGATGTGATCGCCCTCAGGCCTGCCGTTGTCGTCATCCTGGCAGGAACCAACGATATTGCCGGCAACACAAGTCCATCAACTCTTAAGAGGATTGAAGACAACCTTGTTTCAATGGCTGCAATGGCAAGAGGAAATGGCATCAAGGTTATTCTATGCTCTGTGTTACCGGTATATGACTTCCCCTGGTACCCTGACAGTAACCCGGATAAAGAGATTCCGGCATTGAATTCAATGATAAAGAGTTATGCCGAAAAGAACGGAGTTATCTATCTCGATTATTTCTCATCAATGGTTGATGAACGCAATGGACTGAAGGACGAGTACACTTATGATGGTATCCACCCTAACAAAGCCGGTTACAAAGTCATGGAACCTCTTGTTGAAAAAGCCATTGCAAAAGCGCTAGGACAGAATGCCAAGCAATAGAATAATTATTCGACCCCTTCAGGGTTGCATATCTCTTAATATCCTATACTCTACAATTATATGACTCCTGACGGGGTCAATTGCTTTGTATAAATTAACGTCTGCTCTACTCAATCCACTGAAATATATCTAAACCTCTAAACTCCTTCTATGTTGAAAAACAAATTTAGGATACCCTTTTTTTATGTTTTATTGAATTGTTGATAACATAAGCCTGGAAATTATGTTATCAATGATTCAATACTTTTCTACCAATTTTTATGCATTCTTCTATTAGCAGTCATCTCTAATTAAGAGCTGCAAGATCACGTTTAACATAAAAAAGAGAGAGCCGCAATCTAAACGATTGAGCAGTCATCCGGTTAGGAGCTGCAAGGAGTTTTGAGCGGTCTCTCTCAGTAAGTTTAGCATATAAAATTAGTTTTTTTATTTTATTCGTTTACTCTTTTTAGTGTATAATAAATATTATTAACCAGCTTCCTGGCCGTTCTTATTAATGCTTTATTCGGTTTCATTCTGCTTTTATAGTTACAATATATATTCAGGTAATATGGGTCCTTTTTTATTGCACTCCATGTAGCTTCAATAATTAATGCGCGCAAATGAGTATTACTTCTGTTAGTTATTCTTCCTTGATAGTCCTTGTCGCCTGAACTGTGAGATCTGGGGATAAGGCCTATGAAAGATCTGAAGTTATCTGCACTTTTAAATCTGCTGATTTCTCCAATCTCTGTAAGAATGATCATTGCTATTAACATTCCTATACCGGGTAATTTTATTAACTCTGAATACCCGGCATTATATCTTTCCGTAAAGGCTAATGATTTTATCTTCCGCGATACTGTTAGCTGTTCTTCTCTGAGATAATTTAAATATCTTACAACGACCTGGAGTGCTTCAGTACCCGTTGTTTCGTCAAGTTTGATACTTTCCAGCCAGGCAATAAAACGTTTAGACCAATGACTGCCATTCCTTTCGAATGTGTCAGGATATTTTATTCCATGTATCTGCAAAATTGCTTTAATCCTGTTCTTTACCCGGGTAATATCTTTTGTCAGGATCCTGCGTACTCTTAGTAATTGACGATCCTGCTCCAGGTATAAAGGTGGAACCCATATTGAATCAACTTCACCTGTCCTCAAAGCACGAGCTATTTTCCTGCTATCAAGTGGATCCCTTTTTTGATCTTTTTCTTTGTGGGTGGTAGGGATGTCTGCAGGGTGTATAACTTTGCAATCAATTTTTTGATTTGACAGATAACGTTGAAGGTTAAAACCAAAATATCCTGACTCGTAACCAATAATGTAGTTACCACCGGGGTAATTCCTTCTTAGAAACTTAACAAATTGTTCAGGATCAGCTTCCTGGCTGAAAGTTTTCAATGTTATATCATCAGTCTCAATTGTCACGGACCAGCATTTTTTATGTATGTCTATTCCGCAATAAAAATTTTGTCCGTTGAAATCTAGTTTGTTACTTTGTGTTTGCATAGGTCTTTAGATTAAGTTATTAATAGTTTTGTCACTTTAAATTTAATCTATTTCGAAGACCTATGCCTTTTCAAACATACGATCTAAACATCTCAACATTTAACACTTAAACACTTCAACACTTCAACAAAAAAGCCGATGAAATCATCGGCTTTTTATCGTACCCCGAACGGACGAAAGTTGCAACTATTTTAAAGACTACTTAATATATATTATTTTCACATCTTCACGAATATAAATGACATGAGGAAAATTCGGATTTAATAGTATGGTATTGAGTTTATAGGATTCCAGACATTTGCACTACATAATTACAGCTATATTTCCCTTTTTGTGTCCCTCTTCTACGTATCTATGAGCTTCGACTATTTGGTCAAACGGGAAACTTCTATCAACTATTGGTTTTAATTCACCTTCAACAAGCAGCTTATTAATGAATTCGAAATTCTCAATTTTTTCGCATTCGGTACCACCTCCAAATACTACCTTCTTCCCTCCTATAATGGAGGTCCACAACATCTGTAACATATCAATTAGTCCACCGGCAACAGCCAGATAGTAGCCCTTTGGATTTAATGATTTCTTATATTTAGAGAAGGAAGTCTTGCCTACAACAATATCGAAAATTACATCCCATTTTTGACTACTTTGAGTAAAGTCTTCTTTTGTATAATCTATTACCTTGTGAGCTCCCAGGAATTTTACAAATTCAATATTTGCACTGCTGCATACACCTGTCACCTCGGCACCAAAATAGTGTGCAAATTGCACGGCATAGACTCCTACTCCTCCTGAAGCGCCATTGATAAGGACTTTCTGTCCCTTGGTTATTTTGGCTTTGTCGTGCAGAAAATAGAATGCTGTTAATGCACCATAGGGTATTGTTGCAGCTTGCTCGAAGCTTATATTTTCGGGGATTTTTGAAAAAGCTCCAACTTCAGAACGACAGGCATATTCGGCGTATGCTCCCAGCTCAGGACCAGTACCATATACACGGTCTCCTGGTTTAAATAATTTTACATCTTTCCCAATTGCTTCAATTTTACCAGCAATGACTGAACCTATGATTGCAATTTTGGGCTTTTTAAAACCGAGCATTAGTTTATCTAATAGTCCGAGTCCTGTCGGAATATAGGTAAGACCTCTGATATTGCAATCGGCGGCGTTAACACTTGTAGCATCTACTTTTATCAGTACTTCATTGTCTTTTGGGACAGGCTTATCTATCTCTTTGAATTTGAGTACTTCGGGAGGACCGTATTTTTCACAAATAACCGCTTTCATTTTTATTAATTGATTTCTTATATTGATTTCTTTTACTAATCAAAAACACTTCATTTATTGTTCTGCAATATTCTCATTTTTACATCCTTATTCTACTTATTTACTGCAGGTAAGATAAATCTTTCAAGTATTTCGTAAATGTGTGTTTTAGTGGCATAGTTCCCACCGGTAAACGTCACAACCATATTTTCTTCTGGAATAACAATTATTTCCTGGCCTCCCCAACCACCGGCTCGGAACAACTTTGTTCTATTGCCTGAATTGGTTAGCTCACTTGTCCACCAGCTATATCCGTAACTGTTTTTCCCGGAATCTTCTCCGGGTATATTTATATTAATATTATTTCCATAGGGAGTTGAACTCTTTTCAACCCAATCAGAAGATATAATTCTTTCATCATTCCAAACGCCGTTATTTAGATAAGTAGCACCAAACTTAATCATATCTCTTGGAGTCATATAGAATGAACCTGAACCATCCCAAACACCTCCCGGGAATTGCGTCCATCGAGTATTCTCAGTGCCAAGGGGCTCGAACAAATACTTCCTTGAAAACTTATCAATATTCATATTGGTAGCATTTTTAATGATTTCGGTCAAAATAACCATCCCCCCTCCATTATATGTAAATAATTGACCGGGCTCTTTCCACCATGGCCTTTCCAAAACACAACTAATTTGGTCTTCACAATCAAACCATAAATTATCAATATCATTGGCTGATGAACCATGAGCTACGCTCCATTCATCCCAGGCTAATCCTGAGGTCATTGTTACCAGATGTTCGATGGTTATGTATTCTCTGTTGTCAACTTTAAGGTGCTGATGATCCGGTAAATAGTCGAATATGGATTGATGAACACTTGCAATAAAACCTTTATCAATAGCAATTCCAATACATGCCGAGGTTACACTTTTGGTACAGGACATCATTTCGTGAGCCATACTTCGATCCCAGTTTACTAATTCTCCATGGTAAGCTGGTGCATCCCATTTGTATATATGTCCGGGATAATAATTTTCAAATACCAGTTTATCATCTTTATAGATCAACATAGAATGCACTTCTCCATATTTTCCTTGTCGGATTCTTCCATCAGCCTTCAAAATTAACTGGGTATCGATGGATACTTCATTCAGGACACCCACATTCAGACCGTCATTTATAAACTCGGGAGGATTGTACGGATAATGATCGGAGAAATCTCTTTCACAGCTAACGTTAAGAAAAGATGCAACTAACAGTAACAATATTGTTTTCATAATATTAAATATTTTAGTCTTTAGTAAGTTCGGCTATTTTTCGGATTGCTTTGGCAGGAGCACCCGGAAACGCGGACTTTATTATCCAGAAAGGAACTTTTACGGGAGGAGATGTTCTCCCCTTAATGGTTAGTTTAACTTTTCCTTCGGGCAATTCCATGTATGTGTAAACTACATCATATTGTGTCATCCTGTTTACGTCGCCCATTAAATACTCCCCAGATGCCGCACTGAAGGTAAAAGTCGCAACCCGGTTAATTGTATCCAGCATTGAATTCATCTTAGCCACACAATCCGAGTTTTTAATAGGCCATGGGTTCCTGGTATAATAATAAACTATACACTCAGAATTGGAGATATCTCTGATCTTTACACTTTCTTTATCTCCCGAAAACTCTTTATGCATTGACACATCATTCATCAACTCGATACATTTACTGAAGCTCATGCTCTCAATTAAGGTAGTCTCATCCTCAATGATCAGACTATCCTTTCCAGATACATCAGTATAATGATTAAAGCGATATCTGACGGTTATTTGTCCATTATCCAATGTATCACTGTTCCATTCATTGTCCTGAGCCTCTACTTTCTCACTAATCAGTGTACAGATGGAGAGGAATATTATTATATTTTAATGTAACTTTCATTTTTACTAATTTTTGACATTAGTTGACAGGTTGGAAGTATCAACGCCTTTTGCTATAAGCCAGATCCCAATAATTATTTCGAACACGATTGCTGAAAGACCCGTCACGATTGTTGATTGTACAGAGAAGAGAAGAACCGCAATACTTTCGGCAAATACCAATAGAAAGGCAAATATTCCGAAAGCTGCTAATAGTCTTGGAATAAGTCTTGCCCTGTAGAACAGGTAACAAAATAGAATTGATCCCAGGCCAAGGAATGCAAACACAATATTTAGAGTAGCAGCTTTTACATCAAAAAGTATCTCTATCGTCCCATTAATAGACTGAGAGTTCATACCCTTATTGATCAGGATCAATATTGTAATACTGCAGATTACTGTCAGGCTTCCGATCATGGCTTCACCTATCCTGCAAAACAAAGCAGTTAAATCGATTGTCTTATTCACCTTACTGAGAATTCTATAAAGGGCAACTGAAAG
This sequence comes from uncultured Rikenellaceae bacterium, assembly GCA_964577305.1. Lineage (GTDB taxonomy): Bacteria > Bacteroidota > Bacteroidia > Bacteroidales > VadinHA17 > UBA9300. Next base: position 11,744 of record CAZNYS010000046.1, on the reverse strand, counting down.
AATAATAACCCCTATAAACATAAGCAGGTCATATGTTGCTCCTATTCTGAACAGTAATTGATTTTCAGAAATATTGCTGATGGTTGCTGCAATATCACCTTCAGCCATTAATTTGTAAGGACCAAAGATCATTGATAGAATAGAAGTTCCAATAATCAGCAGGTAGGCTATACCAGCTGTCTTTGCACTTTGTTGAATTGAGTCGGTCTTTTTCATTTAAGAATATTTTAAAGTTCAATTTGTTTTGCCCAGGCTGTTAGAGACATGTTTTTATCAAATATTTATAATGTAAATTTCCGATAAACGATGATGCAACACAAATAACTTTTTCCACAGATAATATTAAGTTTGTTGCAAACCTGGTATTTATGCAGCCTGGATGCAAATCAAAGATAAGTTGACCACTTCATTCTGGAAATAATTGAGCACGTCAATCCGTGTAATAAATACCTTAAAGTATGACTAATATCGTAAAAAATGGGGTGGTCACCTTAAGCCAGAGAAGGGTACCCATTTGCACCGGAATTTACATCCTTAGTTGCATCTTTGCAGAAAAGCTCATTTTGGAGAAAGGTCCTCCTTCGCTTCCGCCTTCGGTCCCTCCCCCGGGAAACATACTGCGGACAAGAAAGCTTCGACGGATAATAAAAAGTTGCAACTCCTGTCTTCACGGAACCAGTCCAACTCATCCTCAGGATTAGTGAGGTCTTGGGACGTTCCAAAAAAAAACAAGAGGTCGAAATTGACCTCTTGTCCCGTTTGGTACCCGGAGCGGGACTTGAACCCGCACAGCCTGTACGGCCATTGGATTTTAAGTCCAACGTGTCTACCAATTCCACCATCCGGGCGACTTCAAAATTGGCGATTTAATTAATTTAATAAACTGTATCTATACATTCAACAAAGAACTCATTCAATCCGGATGGTGGAATTGTCTCCCCCACTGTCTGGCCCCTCCCTAAAATTACCCACAGGGTTATTTTTTTACGGTCGGTCCTACCATCCGGGCGTGCGCTTTCAGCGGTGCAAAATTACGAAAAAAACATGGAAATTGTAACATGAAACGTGAAACGTATCTGTTTCCGGAATTGACCCCGAATTCTCGGGGTCGGATCCTTGCCTCCCGGCGGGTCGCTTTCATCCTGAAGGAGCCACAATGCGGCAAGGAATTGCCTCGTGCTTCGCACTCGGCGGATCCTTGCCTCCCGGCGGGTCGCTTTCATCCTGAAGAAGCCACGAAGTGGCTGTTTTTGTATTTACAGGGCAAATTATGAGCAAGCTCATTTTTTCCCCTGTAAATACAAAAAGGCAGCGATAAATCGCTGCCTTCTTCAGGATGAGCGGGAAACGGAACTCGAATCCGCGACCCCGACCTTGGCAAGGTCGTGCTCTACCAACTGAGCTATTCCCGCAAAGGTGAATGCAAAAATAATACTTTTTTAAATTATCCAAAAATATAGTTTTAAAAGAACTATATAAATATCCTATATTAAGTTCAGGCTGAATTTCTATATGACAGATGTTGTAAAATAAGTACTAAATAGTAATTTAGGGCTCATAAATTTGCATATACATGACTGAACCAAAAAAGAAAGGATTTGGCACTGCCCCGGTATTTTTCACTGCAATATCTACTATACTGGGTGCAATATTATTCCTGAGATTCGGCTATGCCGTAGGTACTCTGGGCTTCTGGGGAGTGATATTAATTATCCTGCTGGGGCATATGCTGACAATACCCACTGCACTGGCAATATCAGAGATTGCCACCAATAAGCGTGTTGAAGGGGGAGGTGAATACTTTATAATAAGCAGGTCATTCGGCCTGAACATAGGGGCAACGATAGGTATCGCCCTGTACATGTCGCAGGCTATAAGCGTTGCTTTTTACGTAATTGCCTTTACAGAATCATTTGAATTCTTATTCAATTTCATTAAGGAAAAGTATGATTTCATACTGCCAAGGCAGGTGATATCAATACCGGCGATGACGTTACTGGCATTTCTTATACTTAAGAAAGGAGCCAACATGGGTGTTAAAGCCCTGTACTTCGTGGTTGCCATCCTCGCTATTTCCATTGTAATGTTTTTTCTGGGATCGACGGAACATGCAGAGCAGGCCAATTATACACTTGAATCTGCGGCATTCAGGAATAAGGAAAGCTTTTTTATGGTTTTTGCCATTGTATTCCCGGCGTTTACTGGTATGACTGCAGGCGTGGGTCTCTCAGGTGATTTGAGAAATCCGTCAAAGTCAATTCCCCGTGGTACAACCATTGCAACGATAACAGGTATGATAATATACGTTTTTATTGTATTCAAGCTGGCTTCATCAGCAAGTATTGAGGACCTGTTAAACAACCAGTTAATAATGGGCAAAATAGCCATAGGAGGTGCCTTTATTATCCCCCTGGGACTGGCGGCTTCAACCATTTCATCTGCCCTGGGATCGGTGATGGTAGCTCCAAGGACCATGCAGGCCCTGGCAACCGACCGGTCATTCCCATCGTCCAGACTGAACGGATGGCTGTCAAAAGGCAGAAAAGGGGATAATGAACCAGTAAATGCATCACTGATAACAGTTATTATTGCCATGGTTTTTGTAACCCTTGGTAACGTGAATACTGTTGCGGGCATTATTTCGATGTTTTTTATGGTCACATACGGAACATTATGCCTGATATCATTTCTTAACCATTTCGGGGCCAGCCCTTCATACAGGCCGTCATTTAAATCAAATTGGTTCCTTTCATTAATAGGATTCATAATTTCATTATGGATCATGTTCAAAATTAATGCAACCTATGCCATTATTGCCATTATTGTAATGATACTGATTTATGCATTTATAAACTATTACCATAAGGAAAGACAGGGATTACAATCAATTTTTGCCAATGCACTATTCCAGCTCAACAGGAATCTCCAGGTATACCTCCAGAAGAGTGCAAGTAAGAAGAAACAGCAGGAATGGAGGCCCAGCGCCATATGTATATCAAAGAACTCGTTTGAGAGGGACACGGCTTTCAGACTGCTGAACTGGATATCTTTCAGGTACGGCTTCGGTACTTATCTGCACAGGATTGAAGGTTATTATTCAAAGAAATCACATGCTGAAGCGCAGGAAATCTTAAGAAACCTTGTCAAGAGCTTTGAACATATTGAAAATCATGTATACATCGACACTTTAATTTCACCTTCTTATACATCAGCTATAGCCCAGGCCATACAGCTACCCGGAATTTCCGGTATGGAAAACAATATGGTGATATTCGAATACAGCAAAGAAAGGCCTGAAGAATTACATGAAATAATGGAGAATCATGCTCTGGTTAACGCAGGTAACTTTGATGTTTGCATACTGGCAAGTTCACAGAAGAATATTGTATTTAAACAGGGTATTCATGTGTGGATTAAATCAACAGATGAGTTCAATGCCAACCTTATGATCCTGCTGAGCTTTATTATTTCAGGACATCCCGACTGGAAGAAATCAAAAACAAAAATATTTGATATCTGCAAACCCGAACAATATTATGAGATACAGGAAAACAATAAAAAGCTGATAAAGGAAGGAAGGCTTCCAATAACTGAAAAAAATATTGAAATAATTATCGAGGAACCTGAAGTCAATCCCAAAGAACTGATCGCAGAAAGATCAAAGGATGCCGCACTTACCCTGATAGGCTTCAGGGGTGAATCACTGAAGCATGATGAAGAAATATTTTCCGGTTACGAAGAACTGGGGACAATCCTGTTTGTTAATTCGCATAACCAGAAGATGATAGAATAACGCATATGTAATTAGCTCACTACATTCGCGTAAATTGCTCCCTCTGGTCGCGTAAGTGGCCTGCTAACGCAGGCGTAAATAGATTCTTGTACTGTCAAAAACCGAATCCGGAACTCCTTAGCCTTAACCTCAGCCTTAGCCTAAACTACTATTTACGAAGCAGCTTCTGGATGTTATAAAGTTTATTCAGTGCCTCAACCGGGGTGAGATTATTGACATCAAGCCCGATCAGTTCATCCCTGATTTGTTTGAGTACAGGGTCATCGAGCTGGTAAATGCTCAGTTGAAGTCCTTCGCGTTTCGAGGCCAGGTCGCCTACCGGTTTGGCGATACCGCTTTCCCTGCTTCCCTCTTCCATCTGCTTCAGCACATCATCCGCTCTCTTCACCACACTGAGGGGCATACCTGCCATTCGCGCCACATGTATGCCGAAACTATGTTCACTACCTCCCCTCTTTAGCTTTCTCAGGAAAATAACCCTATCATCAAGTTCCTTTATTGACACATTGTAATTTTTTACCCGGCTGAACGAGGTTTCCATTTCGTTCAATTCATGATAGTGAGTTGCAAAGAGTGTTTTTGCCCTGGCACGCTGCTCATGTATATATTCAACCATTGCCCAGGCTATTGATATACCGTCATAGGTGGAGGTGCCCCGTCCTATCTCATCGAGCAATATAAGGCTCCTGTCTGAAATATTATTAAGTATACTGGCTGCCTCATTCATCTCCACCATGAAAGTTGACTCACCAAGGCTAATATTATCTGATGCTCCAACCCTGGTAAAGATCTTATCAACCAGGCCTATGCTTGCGGAGGAAGCGGGGACAAAACAACCTGCCTGTGCCAGAAGGACGATCAGAGCGGTCTGCCTGAGCAGGGCCGACTTACCTGACATATTTGGACCGGTGAGTATTATTATCTGTTGTTCTTCATTATCCAGGTATACATCATTTGGGATATATGACTCATCTGCAGGTAGTTGTTGCTCAATAACAGGGTGTCGCCCGTCTTTAATATCAATTATAAATGAATCATTGATCTCCGGCCTGACATAGTCATAATCGACAGAAACAAGTGCAAATGAAAGCAGGCAGTCGAGCTCAGCAATCAATGCCGCATTTATTTGTATATCATTGATATAACCTGCAAGGAATGATACCAGTTCATTATACAGCATCTGTTCCAGCTCAAGGATCTTTTCTTCGGCACCCAGTATTTTATTCTCATATTCCTTCAGTTCTTCCGTAATGTATCTCTCTGCACTTACCAGGGTTTGTTTTCTGGTCCAATCACCCGGCACTTTTGATTTATGTGTATTCCTTACCTCTATATAATATCCAAATACATTATTAAATCCTACTTTAAGGCTTGGTATGCCAGTATTTTTACTTTCTCTTGCCTGCAGGTCAACAAGGTAGTCCTTACCTGAGTGCAGTATTTTTCTCAGCTCATCAAGTTCTTCAGAAATCCCTTCAGATATTACATTGCCTTTACTGATCATAACCGGAGGGTCATCATTTATTCCCTCGTCAATTTTTTTCACTGCCTCCTCACAGAGCTTCAGTTTTGAAGAAAGCTGGTTCAGTGCCTGACAGTCAGCTGTACCACACTGTTCTTTCACAGGTACTACTGACTGAAGAGACCTTTTTAACTGAACAATTTCCCGGGGATTAATTCTTCCTGTGGCAATTTTGGAGACCAGTCGCTCAAGATCACCTATCTGTGCTATCTGTTCCTGAATATTCTCCCTGAAACCAGGATTATTGACAATGTATTCAACGGTATCATGCCTGCCGGTTATACTATCCTGTGTCTTAAGCGGCAGTGCGATCCATTTTTTCAGGAGCCTGCCTCCCATTGGGCTTGTGGTACGGTCAATAATATCAATAAGTGTTCTTGCCCCCTGGAAAGGTGATGTGAACAGTTCAAGGTTACGGATAGTAAAACGGTCGAGCCAGACGTACTTTTCTTCTTCTATTCTTGAAATACCTGTTATATGGCCTGTCTTTTCATGTTGTGTAATATCAAGATAATACAATACAGCCCCGGCAGCTATAATTGCGTAATCGAGACCATGTATCCCGAATCCTTTCAGTGATGCTGTGCCGAAATGCTTAAGCAGCCTGTCATTTGCAGCATCAGTCCTGAAGATCCAGTCATCCAGCTTGTAATTATAATATCTCGAACCGAACCTCTCCCTGTATTCCTCTGTTTTTCCCTTTTCAAAAAGTACTTCTTTGGGAGCAAAATTACTGAGTAGCTGTTCTATATATGTATGAGAACCTTCGGCAACGAGGAATTCGCCCGTGGAAATATCAAGGAATGCTACCCCACTGATTGATTTATGGATATGAACTGCGGCAAGGAAATTATTTTCCTTATGCTCGAGTACCTTATCATTAAGTAAAACCCCTGGAGTTACCAGTTCGGTAATGCCTCTTTTCACTATTTTTTTTGCCAGTTTGGGGTCCTCAAGTTGCTCACAAATGGCAACCCTTTGCCCTGCCCTTACAAGCTTGGGCAGGTAATTATCAAGTGCATGATACGGAAAACCTGCCAGCTCAACCCATGAAGCTGCCCCGTTAGCCCTCCTGGTAAGGGTTATTCCAAGTATTTCCGACGAACGTATGGCATCCTCCCCGAATGTTTCGTAGAAATCACCTACCCTGAACAGTAATATTGCATCAGGATGCTTTTCCTTGATGCTGTAATACTGCTTCATCAGAGGTGTTTCGACATATTGTTTGGATCCATTCATCGTATTATTATACAGCTCCTTAACAAAATTTTAGCTCCTGCAGGTAATACAAATATACGACGATGAATCCTGAGAAGAAAGGGTTATTGAAGGATTGTTGAAAAGAATCCTAAAGATGAATTATTAATTATTAATTATGAGTTATGCGGATCTGTGTGAAGTATAGGATTACCTGTTTGAATGTTTGATCGTTTGATCGTTTGATCAGATGTAGTATACTTTTCAAATATTCAAACGTTCAAACCTGACTGCCGTCAGGCAGGCACTCAAACTGTAAAAAGTTATTTTTCCCAGATTCTTCGGTTGCTGGGCTTCCTCAAAATGACAGTGTTCCAAAAAAATAGCATCTATCATTGAAAGGCTGAATACATTTGAGTATATTCAGGCTCTTATTTGAACCCTATAATTCTTTCCTATGCACAGAGTATTAGTATTAGGTGCCGGCATGGTAGCAAAACCACTTATTAATTACCTGCTTGATAATGATTGTAAGATTAAAATTGCATGTAACACCTGTGATAATGCACAAAAGATATTAAGAGATCATCCCAATGGAGAAGTAGTATATTGGGATGCCAGCAATATTGCTGAACTAATTCCAATGGTGCAGGAATCAGAACTTGTTGTCAGCCTTCTTCCCTATAAATTCCACACCAGTGTTGCAGAAGTATGCATACAGTCCAGGAAACATATGGTAACAACCTCATATGTCAGGCAGGAAATGTCGGAATTGGATAAAGGAGCCAGGGAAGCAGGGATAATAATACTCAACGAGATAGGTCTTGATCCCGGGATAGACCATATGTCGGCGATGAGGATTATTGATAAGGTGCACAACAAGGGTGGTACAATTGAAAAATTCTGGTCGCTCTGTGGAGCTCTGCCCGCTCCTCAATACGCAGATAATCCGATGGGTTATAAATTTACATGGAGTCCTGAAGGAGTCCTGCTTGCCAGCCTGAATGATGCAAAGTACCTGGATGAAGGGAAAATAATCAATATTAAGCCAGAAGACCTCTTCAGGAAAACCTTCAACTATGAAATAAGGAATATAGGCACACTCGAGGTTTATGCAAACAGGGATTCAATAAGCTATATTGATATTTACGGACTCAGGGATATCAGAACCATGTTCAGGGGGACATTCAGGTTCAGGGGATGGTGTGAAACCATTGATGCTCTCAAGTCACTTAATCTCCTTAACAGGGAAAAGGAAGATCTTAAAGGAAAAACATATGCAGGACTTATAAGGTCAAGAATTGGACAGGGAAATAAAACTCTTAGGGAACAGTTTACTGATCACCTGGGTTTAGATATGGATGCAGCAGCTGTAAAATCATTCGAATGGCTCGGATTATTTGATGACAGGAAAATACCGGTATTAATGAAGAGCACATTTGAAGTGATTTCTGATTTAATGATGAGCAAAATGATTTTAAAAGAGGATGAAAGTGATATGATAATCCTCAAGCATATTTTCCTTGCCAGACATAAAGACGGCAGCAGAGAGGTAATAAGTTCACAGATGATTGACTATGGGTCACCATCATCAGACACCTCAATATCAAGGACTGTTGCTTTACCTGCAGCGGTTGCCGTTAAGCTGATACTCAATGGCCAGATTGATCTTAAAGGGGTATACAGACCCGTAAAGAAAGAAATATATATACCTGTTCTTTCCAACCTGGAAAAAATGGGGATAAGAACAGAGGAAAAATACGGTTTGCCCGAATCGGAATTAATCTTTTAGAAATCAAGATAAAAGTCAGCAGTCAGTTGTTTATATTCGTCTGTATATTCATGCCTGGCTGTTTCTATAGTGAGGAATGACTGCTGAAGCTCTCTTTTCTCCCTGCCGAATTCCATCAACATTCTTTTTACGGGGGCTGACGGTATGGGTTTAATCCTGAGTATTTTATTACAGTAAAGTTCAAAATCCGCTGCTTCAGCAATAAACAGTGCTGCTTCAGCATATGGTAATACAAGGCAGAATTTACCATTCACGGTAATAAGTCTTTCCACTGCCCTCAACAGGTTGAAGGAAGGCAGATCATGGTCATGCCTGGCTCTTGATAATCGTTCATCCCGGTTGGCCAGCGACTTCCTGAAAAAAGGCGGATTAGACACTATCAGGTCAAATTTATGATCCGGGTAATAATCCTGGACCTTTATATTCAGCACCTGAATCCTGTTATTCCAGGGGTTTATCCGAACATTTTCCAATGCCTGCTCATACGAATGGTTGTCGGGTTCAAGGGCTATTATCTCAGAACCTGTTCTCTGAGCCATCATTAAGGCAAGCAAGCCTGTCCCTGTTCCAATATCCAGGATCATTGCAGCGGATGAGGTATCTGCCCATGCACCAAGAAGGACAGCGTCGGTGCCTATCCTGAAAGCCGATTTATGCTGGTATATTCTGAACTGTTTAAAATCAAAATAGTCCATAGTTAAAATTTCTCAATTATGCCCAATCCAAACAGTGAGAAATCATATTTAACAGGGTCTTTGTCATCAAATTACCTCAACACTAAAGTCAGTTCCTCAACTGCTTTCCAGTCGTCCTGTTTTCGTGAGAGAAGCCCCAGTGCACGTGATGTATTACCTGTATGGTAATCAAGGGGTATGTACAGAACAGACTTATCTATTGATTTCCATATTCCAAAATCAACGCCACGCCCGTCATCTCTAACCATCCACCTGAAAAACATGTTCCTACGGATAATTAAGGTAGCATGATTTTTAATCATATTTCTTTATTTTTGTGATTCCAAAATTATGGGAATGAAATTAAAAAAAGAAGAACTGAAAGAGTTTTTGGATGAAAAGGTTGATAAATATAATCGGCCTGATTTTATTGAACTCGATCCCATAAGCATACCACACCAATACACAAGGAAAGAAGACATTGAGATCTCTGGCTTTTTAGCTGCTACAATTGCCTGGGGAAATCGAACCATGATCCTTAGGAATGCAAAACGTATGATGGATTTCATGGATGATTCGCCATATGATTTCGTTTTAAATCATAATGAAAATGATCTTGAAAGAATAAAGTGCGTTATCCACAGGACATTTAGTTCGGCAGATTTCATATACTTCATTAAATCACTAAAAAACATTTATATGTCACATTATGGTTTGGAAAGTATATTTAATCAATACCAGGCAAAAGATTCATTACAACCTGCCATTCATCAGTTCAGGAGCATTTTTTTTGAGTTGCCACATGATAAACGGACAATGAAACATATTTCAGATCCATTAAAGGGGTCGGCGGCGAAGAAATTAAATATGTATTTGAGGTGGATGATAAGGAAGGATAATAAAGGTGTTGATTTCGGTTTGTGGAAATCCATTTCTCCTTCAATTCTATCCTGTCCTCTTGATGTTCATTCAGGCAGAGTTGCAAGGAAACTGGGTCTTCTTACCCGCAAACAGAACGATTCCAAAGCAGTTACAGCATTAGACAAAATTTTACGAAGATTTGACAAAGAAGATCCTGTTAAATATGATTTTGCATTATTTGGATTGGGTGGTCTTGAAAAATTTTAATACTCTGGATAGCATATTTCGTATTCTTCTAACACCAACCATCAAAATCAAATGGTATTGTAAATCAGATATTTACGAGACCATTTCCATTAGTAGTACAAAAATGTAATAATTAATCCAACTATTTTTCAATTATTATTTCCTATATAATATTAGCTAGTCAGAATGAACAAATTACAATGTATCTTAATCAACAAAATCATCAACAACTTGAATAATCTCTTTCTGAATCATTGATATTTAATGCCTTACATCTAATGGTTCGTGTGCTATTGGAACTAGTTCTTGACGCTTTTGACTCTGGATCAGAAGAGTTCAGTTTCTAGTCCTGACTGCAAAAATCAGCCGGATCGATCACATTTATATATTTCAAACAGAGCCCAACCCCAGCCGAGCGGTGTCATAAAAAGCCCATAAACAGCTATTAACGTTGCCACTACCTGCGTGCCGGGTACCGCTATCCATAAGATCTTCGCCGGACGTATTGACCAGAACGGGCCGCGTGTTCTTGTGAGAAAAATCGTCAGATGTCCTGAAACAGACAGTTTCAAATACATCAGTGTCTGGATATGAGCACGGTCTATATGAAATACACGCTCACCGAGATAGAACAAACCAAAGGCAGAGACTACTCCTATAACGCCAAGTACAGTTGATATCCCAAGCACCATGCGCATATTCCATGCTTCGGGCTGATCTTTGTAATGAACATTGTCATATGCAATAGAAAGAATAGCTCCATCGTTTAGTAATGCCAGCATCACTTAATCAGGAGAATGGTGGCTAATTTTCTGAAGGCAATTGTGTATTGAGATGAAATAAGTCTTTACCTTATTACAGGGAGTCTTTTTTAATTGCTTTTTTTGTCGGAATGATCAAAAGAGGGATAGAAGAGCGTTGTAAAACTTTCCTGGTTACACTTCCCATGACCATCCTTGACGACACTTTCCGGCTATGAGAACCCATAACAATAAGATCAGCATGTAAATCTTGTGCAGATGTCAGGATAGATTCTGAAAATTCACCTTCTTTTAACAGGGTTTTAATGGTTTTATCACCCAAGTGCTCTTTTGATTTATCAAGAAATTTTTGAGCTGTTTTTTTTAGTTCATCAATATTATCTGATTTCAGCGGAAGAATATTCTTGCTACCGGCAAATCCCATTATCGTAATATGTTCTGTTGAAGAGTAATACGCTGGATCTGATAGTATATGCAGCAAAATAACTTCAGCGTTCATAGCTTTAGCAATTGAAAATCCAGATTCTGCCACTTTTTGTGCAGAAGGATCAAAATCCAGTGCGATCAATACTTTTTTCATCTTTTTATTTTTAACACTAGTTCTATACTTTGTCAACAAATAATCAGAGTATATTGTTTGCAGGCAACTATCGTATAAGTTTTACATTGTCAACAAGATATTCTGAATCACCATGCCAGAATAAAACACCATTTTTTTGCCTGTAATGCACTATCACTTTTTCACCCTGGATAGCATCAAACGTACGCACCAGGCTATGGTCTGTAACTGAAAAATAAAATTCCCTGTTATGATCAAAATCAAAGAAATAAACCAAATAGATATTTTTGTAACTAATCAGTAATCTCAAAAATAAGCAGATATTAACAATAATCCGGA
>CAZNYS010000045.1:0-28568 GCA_964577305.1 uncultured Rikenellaceae bacterium | reverse complement strand
TAGATGTTTAGATGTTTAGTTATCAAAGTTAAGATATTAAGGTTCCCCTTTACTACCCTCCTTGACAAACCTGGCAATCGATCCTGCATTTCATTAATCAATGCTTCCTTCTTCTCCCTTCGCCAGCCCTGGATCTGCTTCTCTCTTTCGAAGGCTTCATCTATCCTTTCAAATACCTCGTAGTATACAAGCACTAGCGGCCGGCGACGCCTGGTGTAATTAGTTGCTTCTCCATCATGATGTCCCTTGAGTCGCTGCCAGAGATCCCTGGTGCTGCCAGTATAATAGGTGCCATCGGAGCATTCTAATATGTAAACATAAGCGCGAGACATGGTAGCTTAAATTTAGAAAATTTTGTGGAATGGGGATCTTCTATTTATTCAATTTTATCGAAAATTCATCACCCTTCGATGCGTCATTAGCCCTGAACTTCAGGGCTAATGACTTACTCAGGGACCTTTAGTCGGTAGAATTAATTGGCAATTATCGCAGGAACAGCCATTGTCAACGTTTATCGAAAACAGGGTCAAATTGGTGTACCTATTGAGCAGGCTGCAATTTTGCAGAAACGTATGCAACTTCTTATTGTCAGGTTACCCAAATAAGTAGATTAACCCAAGGTCCCTGCCTGTCCGCCGAAGCCGTATTACCAAAATCTGTGATTATAATGAAAAGCCCTCCTTCGTCCCGAGTTCTCGGGACTTCGGCGGGCGAAGAATGGTGCCTCCCCCGAGTTCTCGGGGTCGGCGACTCCTTGTATGAAGTCCTGCAAATAGAAAAACAAACACAACGCTGTGCGTGGTCATTATTTTTTAAAGGACTACCTTATGTGAGCAAGCTCACAACGGTAGCTCTTTAAAAAACAAACCCCCTGTCGGGGGTGTTTGTTTTTCTGCTTGATCAAAGATCCGGCGGAGGTGGAGCTGGCGGGAGTCGAACCCGCGTCCAGTCAGGGAGACCATATGCTTTCTACATGCTTAGTCCTGCTTGTTTGTCGGGATTAATAAGGTGCGGAACAACCAGATTAATCCTTATCTCCTGTTATTTCACCATCGGAGCGGAGAAGTCCTCAGGCTATCCCTGATTTCCGTGCGTCTCCATATCGGGTTGGCTCAGGGCCTGACCGCCCGGGAAACGTCCCGTCCCGGTACCTGGTACCGGGATAAGCATAACTTACTGTTATTCGGTTACGCTGCGAGAGCAAAGTTATCTTCGCCATTTAAAAAGTTGCAACACAGTTTATAGAGCTGCGTTACCACACTCTGCATGCTTACATACCACCTCATCCTGCTGTCGAAACCATGTCAGCCCCGAAAAAAGATAAAAGACAAAAGGCAAAAGACAAAAGTATTTCGAATTGTCACTTATGCTTGCAGTATAAGTAGTATTTAGTGTTAAAGAACGTTTGCGGGGGACATCCCCCTGGCCCCCTTCAAAGGGGGATATAAAGGTACAATAAAAAATGTTAATTAATACCTGCTAAAACCCTGCAAAAATTAAGCCGGAATTAGTAATTTCACAGTAACCAAATAACACAGAAATTTTTTATGTATGGAGAAGAGAGTTAAAGTAGGAATACTGAGAGAGACAAAAAACCCGCCCGATAAGAGAGTCCCCCTGACCCCCTCGCAGATAGTTGACCTCCATATAAAATACCCTGATGCGGAGTTCTACCTGCAGCCCAGCGATTACAGGTGCTACTCGGATGATGAGTATAAATACCTTAAAATACCATTGCGTGAAAACCTGGGTAATTGCGACATTCTCATGGGCGTTAAGGAAGTGAATAAGTCAACCTTTATACCTGGAAAAACATACCTGTTTTTTGCCCACGTGGCAAAGGAACAATCCTATAACAGGGATATGTTCAGGACTTTAGTGGGAAAGAAGATACGGCTTATAGATTATGAATACCTTACCCGCGATGATGGTGGACGTGTTGTTGCTTTCGGGCACTGGGCAGGCATTGTTGGTGCCTATAACGGTCTAAGAGCAAGGGGTATACGTACCGACAGGTTTAAACTGAAACCCTGCAATGAATGTAATGACCTGGATGAAGTATGGGCTGGACTTAAAATGATAGACCTTATACCCGGCCTTAAGATACTTGTTACAGGAGAGGGTAGGGTGGCAGGTGGTGCAATGGAGACATTAAGTCATACCAACGTCGTTAAAGTAAGCTCCGAAGATTTCCTTAATAAGCAGTTCGATGTACCTGTGGTATGCCAGATAGGCCCGCAACACTATACACGAAGAAAAGACGGTAAACCATTCAGCTTTGATCATTTCATAAAAAATCCTGCTGACTACGAATCTGCTTTTGAACCCTATACAAAAGTGACAGATATATTTATTGCCGCTCATTTCTGGGACCCTGAATCCCCGGTGTTCTTCACACTGGAAGATATGAAAAGGCCTGATTTCAGCCTGTCGGTAATAGCGGATGTCAGTTGCGATATAAATGGCCCTATACCATCAACTGTAAGAGCTACTACCATAGCTGATCCTTTCTATGGGTTTAATCCACGGACAGGGAAAGAGGAGAGACCTTTCAGGAACCCTGATAATATTACCGTGATGGCCGTGGATAACCTTCCGGGTGAGCTGCCACGTGATTCCTCAGCAGATTTTGGCAGACAGCTGATGGATAATATAATGGATGATCTTCTTAATATGAAAAAATCAGCAATGCTGGAAAGAGCAACCATTTGCAAGGAGGGGAAGCTAACGGAAAGGTACGGGTACCTTGCAGGGTATCTTGAAAATGATAAAAGTAAGCATTAATAAGGTTTGAGAGTTTGAATGTTTGAAGGTTTGATAGAGCAATCCTAAGGTATCAAACGGTCAAATTGTTCAAACCGGTCAAACTGGAAAATAGCATATCCCGGATGACTATATTTTATATGGCTCTAATAATAACTGCAGCAATCCTGTTGCTGCTATTCCTGCCATTAAAGGGAAGAAAGTATGAGCCGGGGATACCGCAGAAAAACAGGGATGAGCGGGATACAATGTTCTCGCGCAACGAGATAAAACCTGGTGAGAATAGGTTTGATGAGTATTATAAGATGCGCCCTGAGAACAGGGAGAAGGATGATTTTTTCAGGTCGAAACCAGGCCTGCTGAGCCCTGGTGCCGCATATTATAACAGGTATGCTTTTGCCAGTGCAGAGGCCAGCTTTGAGGCTGTGAAAACGTTTTTTCCCCTGCGGGAAGAAGCAGGTGGCAGGGAGCAGGGGGCAGGGGAGAATGGTCATCCGTCGCAGATCCCTGATCAGGTCAGGGATGACAGGCCCGGAAGTCATGATACTTCAGAAAAACTATCAGGATTCATAAAGCATTGGGCGAGAAAAATGGGTGGGCACAGTGTTGGTATAACCGAAATGCATGATTACCATTTTTATACCTTTGGGGGCAGGGGGGATCGGTACGGTAAAAAGGTAGAGAATAATCATAAATATGGTATAGTCATTACTGTTGAGATGGATCATGAGCTTACCAGTACAGGCCCGCAGGCTCCAGCGGTGATGGAATCAGCTCAACAATACCTTAAATCAGGGATGATAGCAACGCAGATAGCCCTTACGCTGAGGAAACTGGGTTATGAAGGCACCACACATATTGATGCTAATTATGATGTAATTTGTCCACTTGTGGCCAGGGATGCCGGATTAGGCGAGATTGGCAGGATGGGTTTGTTAATGACACCGAAACTGGGACCAAGGGCCAGGATTGCCGTTGTGACTACGGATGCACCTCTGCTGTGTGATAAACCCGGCTATGATAATACGGTTATTGACTTCTGTATGATATGTAAAAAATGTGCACGCGTATGCCCCTCTTCAAGTATTCCTTATGGCGGGCGTGAAAGTCATCCCGGAGGACTCAGGTGGCAGATAAACCAGGAAAGCTGCTTTACTTACTGGTGCCAGGCAGGTACAGACTGCGGACGATGCATGGCTGTATGCCCTTATTCTCATAAATCAAATGCATTCCATAATTTCATCAGGTGGGGAATAAGAAATAACTTTATCTTTCGACGACTGGCAATTAAGCTTGATGATCTTTTTTATGGTTCCAGACCGGACCCGGGTAAAATACCAGGATGGATCAGGTAGGATATTAATACTTAAAACTCTAATAAACCATACTTATGAATTCCAGATTACTTCCTCTTATCGTTCTTACAGCAATGATCATTATTTGTATCAATGGATGTAAGACAGAAAAAAAACAAATAACTGAAACTGATATCCTGGTAAGCGAGTATATTACCGGCTATACATCGGGGCAAATATCGCGTTCGGCACAGCTGGTAGTAAAATTTGCATCACCTGTTGTGCCGGAAGAACAGGTAGGAGAAGATATTGCAGATCAAAAAGTGATGGAGATAAGCCCCTCTGTTGAAGGCAAGGTAGTTTGGGCCGATGCATCAACACTTGTCTTCACCCCGGAAAATAAATTCGACTGGGGTAAACAGTATGATATAAAAGTTAACCTGGACAGGATCTATGAAGAGAAGGTGAAGATTAAGGAATACAGCTTCGCGGTTTTTACACCTGAAAAGAATTTCGTTGTTGAAATATCAGGACTGGAAATGCCTGATGATGATAATACCAGGTACCTGTTATCAGGTGAGCTCATCACAAGTGATGAGTTTGATGAAAGCGAGGTGGAAAACATACTGACTGCCAGCCAGCAGGGTATTGATCTGGTTGTTGAATGGGATCACCAGCCAGCTATTCGCAAACACATATTCACTGTTAAAGGAATAAAAAGAACTGAAGAGGAAGGTGAGGTAGTATTAAAATGGAATGGGAAAAAAGCAGGCGCTGGCCACTCGGGAGAAAAAACAGTGGAAGTACCTTCGCTGAAGGACTTCAGGTTGCTGTCATCAAGAGTGATAAACACTCCGGCACAGTACCTTGCCATAAAATTCAGTGATATTATAAATAAGTCTATAGAGCTTACAGGGCTGGTATTAATTGAAGGTAATGGGATATCTAAAATTGAAAGGGAGAATAATGTTTTAAAGGTATTCCCTTCGTCGAAACTGACTGGACGACACAAGGTAACAATTGACGGATCGCTGTCAAACTCTTTCGGTTACCAGCTGGGTGAATCAGCAGGCTTATATGTTGATTTTGGTGGTATAAATCCGGGGATCAGGTTACCGGGCAGTGGAGTGATAGTGCCTTCAGGTCAGGGTTTGATTTTTCCTTTTGAGGCAGTAAACCTGAATGCAGTAGATGTAAGGATAACACAAATCTTCTCTAATAATATACATAGCTTTCTTCAGAATAACGAGATGGATGGGCAGTGGCAGCTCAATTATGTTGGAAGGACAATAAAGCGAGCCAGGGTGAACCTGGTATCGGAAAGGCCGATAGATTATGGAAGATGGAATTACTTTACCATTGACCTGTCCGATATGATAGATGTACAGGCAGGGGCTATTTACAGGGTTGAAATAGGTTTCAGGATGTCGTATTCCTTATTCCCATGTGAAGCAGCAAGGAATATTGATGAGCATTATTATCCGGTAAGTGCTGAAACCGATGATAACAGGACCTCATACAACAGGATTTATTATGATAGGTATTACAACTGGCAGTTAAGGGATGATCCCTGTTCACAGGCTTACTATTCGCCTGATAAATTTGTTCGCCGTAATATCCTGGGATCTGATTTCGGCATAATAGCAAAAAGGGATGCTAACAGGAGGATGAATGTAATTATTACTAACCTTAATACGGCAATGCCCGAGCCTGGTGTGCTTGTTGAGGCATATGACTTCCAGAACCAGCTGATAACAAGTGTAAGAACTGATAATGACGGATTTGGATCATTCGATACCGAACGGAATACATTTCTTTTAATCGCAAAGAAGAATGAAAATATCGGCTACCTGAAGACAAATGACGGTAGTTCTCTCTCACTGAGTAATTTCGATGTATCGGGTAAGCAAACCAATGACGGTCTTAAAGGTTTTATTTATGGCGAAAGGGGTGTCTGGCGTCCCGGTGACTCGGTTTTCGTGGCTTTCATACTTGAAGATAAGCAGGGCTGGATACCTGAAGGACATCCTATAATAATGGAAGTTCATGATGCCAGGGGCCAGGTGGCTGAAAGGATTACCAGGACCAGGTCTGAGAGGGTTATTTATCCCTTCTATTTTAAGACCAATGAAAACGACCCAACAGGTAACTGGTACACTACTGTCAGGATAGGAGGAACTGAGTTTACAAAGTGGATAAGGATTGAGACTGTTAAACCAAACCGCCTCAAAATCAACTTTGATTTTGACAGTGATATACTCACAGGGAATACAAATTACAGTGCCAGGTTGTCATCCAGGTGGCTTCATGGAACGCCCGCATCAGGTATGAAGGCAAGAATAACGACGAGCTTCAGTAATATTCCTACCTCGTTCAATTCATACGGGGATTATATATTTAATGCTCCTTTTGGGGATACTTACTATCCTGAACTTGAAGTGTTTGAAGGAAACCTTGATGCCAGTGGTGACGCAACTGTAAATTTCAATTTCAGGCCTAATTCAGAAGTGAATAATATGCTGAATGCCACTTTTATAACAAGGGTTTTTGAGCCGGGAGGTGATTTCAGTATAAACAGGTTTACAAAGAAAATATCACCCTTCGCAAGGTATGTAGGTTTTAAGGTACCATGGTCGGACCCGAAATATCAGAAACTGAACACTGATGAAGATCATAGTTTTGATGTGATCACTGTTGATGAGAAGGGTAATCCGGTATCATCCTCAGGTATTACAGTAAAGGTCTTTAAGCTGGAATGGCGATACTGGTGGAGCAGTTCATATGATAACCTGGCATCATATGCAGGCCGGACCTACCATGAACCGGTATATACCACCACTATTCAAACAGGTTCGGATGGGAAGGGTTCATTTAAAATGAATATTCCCAGGAGCCGCTGGGGAAGATATCTTGTTCTTGCAGACCTATCATCCGGTAACACTGCCGGTAAGGTGGTTTATTTCGATTGGCCCTGGGGTCGCACAGAGAGTGCCGGGGGTGCAGAAGTACTGATGGTAAGTACAGACAAAGAAAAGTATAATGCAGGAGAGAAAGTAACGGTCAGTTTCCCGGCAGGGGCATCATCAAGGGTCCTGGTGAGCCTGGAGAACGGTACAAAAGTATTGAAGCAGGAATGGATAAACAATATTGACGAGAATACAAGCTATGAGTTCATCGCAGGAAGTGAGATGTCGCCAAATGTATATGTTCATGTTAGCCTTCTCAACCCTCATTCAGAAACAGCTAACGACCTTCCGATAAGAATGTACGGGATTGCTCCCGTGCTGGTTGAAGACCCTGATTCTCACCTGGAACCGTTGATGGATATGCCTGATAAATTACGGCCCGAGAAGGAGTTCAGGGTAAGGATCAGGGAGAATAAGGGGAAGGCAATGGATTATTATTTTGCTGTTGTGGATGAAGGTCTACTCGACCTGACGGGATTTAAAACACCTGACCCATGGCCTGAATTTTACAGGAAGGAGGCACTGGGTGTAAAAACATGGGATATGTACAGGTATGTCCTCGGCGCATATGGTGGTGAGCTGGAGAAAATGTTTGCCATAGGGGGTGATGAGTCGGCAGTTGATCCTTCAAAAAGCAGGAGCAGGAGGTTTGAACCGGTGGTCAGGGTTATTGGGCCGTTCAGACTGGAGAAAAATAAAACAGCAGAACATCATATAATGATGCCAAATTATGTTGGATCAGTAAGAGCCATGCTTATATCGGCTAATGGGCATGCATATGGCAGTGCGGAAAAAACGGTACCTGTATCAAACCCGGTGATGGTACTGGGTACCCTCTCAAGGGTGATAGGGCCGGGAGAGAAAATAAAGATCCCTGTGTCAGTATTTGCAATGGAAGAAGGCCTGGACAGGATAAATGTGGAAATTGAAACAAATGACCTCCTGGAAGCAAAGGGGCCTTCAAGCATGGTAGTGGATATAGACGAAACAGGGGAATATGATATTGAATTTGATTATGCTGTTGCCAGGCGTACCGGGCAGGCTGTCGTGAATATTACAGCTACTGCAGGCAAGGAGTCGGCAAGACACGATATATATATCGATGTCAGAAACCCCAACCCGCCCGAGACAAGGTCGGCTTTCAAAGAGCTTAAAGCAGGTGAAAAGTGGAGCCTGGATATTGAGAAGTTCGGGGTGGAAGGAACCAATTCTGCACAGATAGAGGTCTCGGGTATATTACCTCTTAACCTTGAGAAAAGGCTTGATTACCTGATACAGTACCCGCATGGTTGCATCGAGCAGACTACCTCGGCAGTATTCCCGCAACTCTTCATTGGCAGTATACTCGAAGCTGCCCCCGGAAGGAAAGAAGAGATAGAGATGAATATTAAGGATGGTATAGATAAATTAAGCCGTTACCAGCTTTCATCAGGGGGTATGTCTTTCTGGCCCGGATCGGATCATAAAAGTGACTGGGGATCTGTTTATGCTGCTCATTTCATGATACAGGCCGACAGGTCAGGATATACCGTTCCGGCCTCAATGATGGACCATTTGTTACGATTTATAAAGAGGGAGGCTCAGGCCTATAATTACGATGTGAAAAAGAAATATATGCAGGTGACACAGGCATACCGCCTGTATGTGCTTGCCGAAGCCGGCGATCCCCTTACCGGCGCCATGAACAGGTTAAGGGAGAGGGGATCAGACCTGGATATGACGGCTTTATGGTTCCTGGCCGGGTCATATGCACGGGCAGGAAGGAGTGAAGTGGCATACGAGCTCATCGACCTGCGCAACCTGGTACCACAGGACAGCTTCAGGGAGACCTATGGCACGAGGGAAAGAAATATGGCAGTAGTGCTCAATGTATTATCAATACTTGATGAACAGGAGCAGGCTTTCAGGCTGGCACGTGAACTGTCGGATGTGCTGTCTTCACAACGCTGGCTTAGCACCCAGACTACAGCATGGAGCCTGGTGGCGCTGACAAATTTCTTTGGTAAACAAAGCCCTGATGAAGCCCTTAGCTATTCAATATCAGTTAATGGCATAAAAGAAAACTACAGTACTGAAAGAGCAATAAACAACTACGGGCTGGATTATGATGCTGAAGGCAGGATAAAACTGGAACTGGAAAATAAGGGCAATGACAGGATCTTTGCCACCGCTGTATGGAAAGGTACACCGCTGGAATTCACTACAGTGCCTGAAGAAAGAGGCCTGAACCTGTCTGTTCAGTACCGCAACAGGGAAGGAAAGGTAATAGATCCGGGTTCTTTACTTCAGGGCAGTGATTTTACCGTGGCGGTGACTGTCAGGAACACCACTATGTACCAGGTTGATGATGTTGCTTTATCACAGGTATTTCCTTCAGGATGGGAGATAATGAATACAAGACTTTTCGAAGGAGCAACAGGGGAAGATAACAGTAGTTACGATTATCGTGATATAAGGGACGACCGGATTTATACTTACTTCAGCCTTGAGCCAAACAAAACAAAACGCTTTGAATTAACAATGACAGCAGCATACGAAGGAGAGTTTACCCTGCCTGCCGTGGTATGCGAGGGCATGTATGATAATTCTTTCTTTGCTAAAACAAAAGGTATGACCGTTAAGGTAATAAAGGAGTGAAAAAACAAAGACTACGGGTGTATATATTAATTATTGTAACAGCAGTGATACCTGTTACATGTATAATATTTCCTGTGCCCCGGTTTGATAATCCAAGGGCTACGGTTATTGAATCGAAAGAAGGCAGGCTGCTCGGAGCGCATATCGCCTCTGACGGCCAGTGGAGATTTCCGCCGGCAGATTCGTTAAGCAGCAAGTACAGGGTTGCAGTGGTTAATTATGAAGACAGGTATTTTTACATACATCCGGGTGTTAACCCTGTATCCTTAGTACGTAGTTTGTACCTGAACATAAAGAATAGGGAGATAGTAAGTGGTGGCAGCACAATAACAATGCAACTGGCCCGTATGTCAGGTGACAATCCGCCAAGGACAGTGCCACGAAAGATGCTTGAGATATTGATGGCTCTCAAGATGGAGTTATTATACAGCAAGGAAGAGATATTGTTACAGTATGCTTCCAATGCACCTTTCGGGGGCAATGTGGTTGGCATTGAGTCAGCGTCATGGAGGTATTTCGGCAGGCATCCCTCTGATCTTTCATGGGCTGAAGCATGTATGCTGGCCGTATTGCCCAATGCTCCGTCAATGATTTATCCGGGAAGGAATAATCCTGACTTAACAATAAAGCGAAATGAATTGCTTATGTTGCTGCACGAGAGAGGTATCATTGATAGCATGACATGTCAATTAGCTATGGCAGAGCGACTGCCTGAAAAGGTATATGACCTTCCTTCTCTTGCTCCACAGGTAACAGGCAAATATGTTACTCGAAAGAATGGTGGACGATATAGAACCACAATAGAATATGACCTGCAGGAAAAAGTAATGACCCTGGCAGGGAGGCAACAGGAAGTTAACAGGCAGAATGAGATCCATAATATTGCTGCCATTGTAGTGGAAGCTGAATCCGGAAAAATAGTAGCATATGCTGGAAACGTAAGTAAGGAAGAGGATGAGCATGGAGGTATGGTTGATATGATTACAGCCCGTCGCAGCACGGGCAGTATACTTAAACCGTTCCTGTATGCAGCCATGCTCGAATCGGGTGAGTTATTGCCCGGGATGCTGGTCCCCGATGTCCCGGTTGAGTTTTCCGGTTACTCACCTAAAAACTTCAACCTTGAATATAACGGGGCTGTTCCGGCTGCACAGGCACTGCAACGCTCATTGAATATTCCTGCAGTTGAGATGCTCAGGGATTACAGCCCTGACCGTTTTTTGCTTTTCCTTAATCAAATAGGCTTCAGTACATTCGACAGGGATGCGGATGATTATGGCTTATCCCTCATACTGGGAGGGGGTGAGGCCTGCCTGCTTGAGCTTACAGGGTGCTATGCACGTATGGCAGTGAAACTGCAGAATCATGGTGACAAAGCAGGTAAAAGGATATACAGCTTGCCATATTATGATGAGAGAATGAAAACAGAGGCAGATGTGGATAATACAATGCCCCTGTCTGCTGCCTCTATATGGTTTACTTTTAAAGCTTTACAGGATGTTAACAGGCCTGTCCAACGCAGTGGCTGGCAAAGTTTTTCATCATCAGGGAAGATAGCTTGGAAGACAGGTACCAGCTTCGGTTTCAGGGATGCCTGGGCCATAGGTTTCAATGCAGATTATGTTGTAGGTGTATGGGCAGGCAATGCTGATGGTGAAGGGCGACCCGGGCTTACAGGTGTATCAGCAGCAGCTCCTCTATTGTTTGATATTTTTGACCTTCTGGGTACAGGGGAATGGTTTGATCTGCCAGCCTCAGGGATGGAAGAAGTGGAGATATGCCTGGAAAGCGGGCACAGGGCTTCGTCAATGTGTACCAGGACAGCCATGGTGCTGATTCCACGCAGCGGAGTGATCAGCCGGGTCTGTCCTTACCATACTATGGTACACCTGAGCAGTGATATGAAATACCGTGTGACTGATGATTGTTACAATCCGAATGATATGAAACATATTTCCTGGTTTGTGCTTCCCCCGGCACAGGAATGGTACTACAGGAAGCAGCATCCCGAATATCGTAATCTTCCTCCCTGGATGCCCGGTTGCGATAACAGGGCAGGAAAGGGCAATATTGAATTATTATATCCCAGGAACCTGCAGGGTCTTTATGTTCCTGTGGAACATGATGGGCTAATAGGCAAAATTGTTTTTGAAGCTGCACAGAGGAACAGGGATAATACTCTTTACTGGCACCTGGACGACCAGTTTGTGGGAGAAACACAGATCATTCACCAGGTGGGACTGGCTCCTGAACCGGGGGAGCATGTACTTACCATAGTCGATAGTGAGGGAAACCAGTTTACAAGCAGGATGAACGTACTGGGGAAGGAGCAGATGAGCTCTGAGTGGTGAGCCAAATACGAATTATTAATTATTATTTATGAACCGAGCCCCGAGAATTCGGGGCGAGCTCGCGAGCGGAAAGTGAATGTGGCTGGTGGGAGCGAGCAATTATGAACTAGAGGAGCCGAGTGGTTTCAATGTGCTTACTGCTAGATGATTATTAGTAGCGGACGTAGGATGAGTTAAGTAATAATTAATGTTGATAAGGTTGATAAAGTTTATAAGGTTTATAAGGTGAATTTTGCAGGTTGACGGCGACTGTCAACAACGTAGCGACGCACTACCAGTGCGTCGTCAATTTTAAAGGTGGACTGCAATAATTGTCAACCGAAGAGACTCGTCATGGTGCCTCTTTGAAGATTATTCACCCCCTCAAGGGGTGGCAGGGATCATTGGTGATTTCTTATCCACAGGTGAAACTCATTCTAAACTTCATTCAACTTTACTTAGCCTTTTACATCCCCCCAACCCCCTTGAAAGGGGGATCTTAGCCTCTAGACTTTGTCCTTGATCAGGTATTCATTCCGTCCGGTGGAAGTGCGGTTGATGAGCTCGGCCAGGAAGCCCGTGAGAAAGAAGAAGGTGCCCAGGATCATAACCGTGAGGGCAATATAGAACCAGGGACTGTCGGTTACCAGCGGTGCACGAAGGCCAAGGTTTACATAATGAAGCTTTTTTATACCCAGGTATAAGGCCAGTATAAAACCTGCAAGGAAAAGCAATGAGCCCATGGTGCCAAACAGGTGCATGGGCCTTTTACCAAACCTTGTGATAAAGGTTATTGTAAGCAGATCGAGGTAACCCTTAATGAAGCGATCGAGCCCGTACTTGGTGACCCCATATTTCCTTGCCCTGTGTTCAACAATCTTTTCACCAATCCTGCCAAAGCCTGATTCCCTGGCCAGCATGGGTATATACCGGTGCATCTCACCAAATACCTCTATACTCTTTGTTACATCGTTCCGGTAGGCTTTTAACCCGCAGTTGAAATCGTGCAGTTTAATGCCCGATGCTCTCCTTGCCGTGAAATTATATATCCTGCTGGTGAACTTCTTGATAAAAGGATCGTGGCGTTTCTTTTTCCATCCTGACACCAGGTCGTAGCCTTCTTCTTTGATCATGCTGTATAGTGCAGGTATCTCATCCGGGCTGTCCTGCAGATCAGCATCCATGGTAATAACGACATCGCCGGCAGCTTCCCTGAAACCGGTATGAAGGGCTGCTGCCTTGCCATAATTATGTCTGAAACTGATGCCGCTGATATTATTATTGTCCTCCTTGAGTTTGTTGATAACAGCCCATGATGAGTCTGTACTTCCATCATCTATCAAGAGAATTTCATAAGACAGGCCGGCTGCGGTGCATACACGTGAGATCCAGTCTGTCAGCTCGGGAAGCGATTCTTCTTCGTTGTATACCGGTACTACAACTGATATATCCATTACTTGGATTCTTCGTCTTCTGCTATAGCTTCGTCAATAAGCGGATTCCCTTCTCTCTTGGTAAAGAGGCTGATGATAAGTGAGAAAATGGTGCCAAAAAATACACCGCTGAAAATACCACTAATGCTCATCACTAATGGAGTCATGATTTTTTTCTGGAACTGCATCGACTGTTCAATCATTCCTTCAGCCATGCCTCTTTCAACAAGTTTTTCCTCGGTTAGGGCTAAAATTTTATCTGTCAGGTTGGGATCGATAAACTTATAGAGGATATAAGCAAAGATAGCAGTTATTATGCTGTAATACAGCATAATAATGACACCTGCGCCAAGAGATTGTCCGTAGGTAATGAAACCATTGAGATACTTATCCCTGTAGTATTTTATTCCTATGAACAGACCTATAATAAGCACAACAAAAAATATTAAACCTATGGTATTGTTGGTAGTCTGATCGAGAAACCACATAAGGAGGGTCCATATTATGCTCAGCAAACCCAGTATGATACCTGCATTCAGGTTTGCTTTCCAAGGTGATACTTTTTTTTCCATAATTTTCTGATTAGATAGTTTTAAATGCTTATCAAATATGATTATTCGGCAAATATAAAGGAAAATTAATAATTGTCAGCCTATATTGTTTATGATTTATTGTTGTGGGCCTGCAACAAAATTATTATTTTTGCATGGGGTAAGTCTTGTACGACCAGCTCCTGCTGAACTCCCCCAGGACCGGAAGGTAGCAAGGGTAGGCGGTTGTAGCAGTGCGATGCAAGTAGCTTGCCCCTCTTTATTGTTCTTTTCTCCTTGATGAGAAAAGAACCAAAAGAATCAACGGCTGCAGATTATTTAAAGGCTCCCTTGGTCTGGAATCCCCCGAAATGTAACTCCCCCTGACGATCACTTACTTCGACAAGCTCAGTACAAGTCGTTCTGTCAGGGCTCAGACAGGCATTTCTTAGCTCAGGCCGTGCCTACTTCCAGACCTTCGTTCGCTCATCTTCAAATAATCTGAGGCCGAATAATTCCTGCCTTCGGCAGGATGTGATTAATATATCAATTATTTAATACATCATTACATTAATCCATCATTGACTCACCCCGCTTATGAGGGGATTCGTCGAGCTCGCCCCGAATCCCCGGGGCTAGGTTCCAATATTCCATTATTCCATTGAAATGAATTCAAGTGTTACAATAGTCTTTCTTCTTTTCTCCTTGATGAGAAAAGAACCAAAAGAATCAACGGCTGCAGATTATTTAAAGGCTCCCTTGGTCTGGAATCCCCCGAAATGTAACTCCCCCTGACGATCACTTACTTCGACAAGCTCAGTACAAGTCGTTCTGTCAGGGCTCAGACAGGCATTTCTTAGCTCAGGCCGTGCCTACTTCCAGACCTTCGTTCGCTGATCTTCAAATAATCCGAGTCCGGAGACTCGCGCCAGCGGGAGTATCCCATTTCGACTGCTGATGCTGGCTCAGGTTCCTCGGTTCCATTAATCTACTTTGTCCGCCGTAGCCTTGGCGGAGGTGGACTTTTTGTTATCTTTGCGGCTTATGGCAGCACAGTATATAAGGTTATTTGAGGAGAATCCGAATCCAAAACATATACGCCAGACGGTGGATATACTGGAGCAGGGTGGGATAGTTATCTATCCCACTGATTCGGTATATGCTATTGGATGCAGTGTGAAGGCTACAAAAGCGATGGAAAGGATAGCCAGTCATAAAGGGTTTGATCCTTCGCGACCTGATATGTCTCTTATCTTTCATGATCTGAGTCAGCTGGCACAGTATACCATTATCAGGGATAATAATATCTTCAAGCTCATAAAGAGAAATACACCCGGCCCTTTCACCTTTATTCTCCAGGCAAACAATCAGATTCCCAGGTTGTTCAAGAATAAGAAAAAGACAGTTGGCATACGTATCCCTTCCAATAATATAGTGCTTGAGATGGTGAAGGAATTGGGAAGTCCACTTATCACTACATCTGTACATGACATGGATGAGATAATAGAATATACCACTGATCCTGAGCTTATATACGAAAAGTACAGGGAATTTGCCGACCTTGTGATTGACGGTGGTTATGGCAATAATGAACCTACCACGGTGATAGATTGCACGGGGGATGAACCAATGATTATCAGGGAAGGTATCGGTGAGACTGAATGATCAGTTTTTATAGAACCACCTTGTTAACAGAACCAGCACTGTAAATAATTCAAGGCGGCCAAGCAGCATCAGGAATGAGAGAAACCATTTCCCGAAGTCAGGGAAATGTGCATAATTCATTGTGGGTCCAACTTCACCCAGCCCCGGACCTATGTTGCCCAGCGTGGCAGCTACGGAACTGAATGAGCTTGCAAGGTCATAGCCCATAGCTGATATTATCATAGCGCTTATACCAGTAATCAGGAAGTAGAATACAATAAAAGCCAGTACATTATAGAGCATGTTCTGTGGCACTACCTTATGATTAAGCCGCACGGGTATCACAGCATTGGGATGTATAAGACGGCTCAGTTCCTGCCTGCTGTTCTTTGCCAGCAGGAGCAGCCTGACCATCTTTATTCCACCACCTGTTGATCCGGCTGAACCGCCTGTAAACATAAGGATAAAGATTACGAGGATAAGGAACGGGCCCCATGAACAATAATCAGATGTTGCATACCCGGTAGTTGTAACTATTGATACAACCTGGAAAGCTGCATTCCTGAACGATTCTTCGAGAGGATGACCCTGACTGAAGTACAGGACGGCAGTTACCCCTATTATAAACGCAAGGAGAAGAGATATATAGAAAAGAAATTCTTCATTGGTGAATATCTTCCTGAACCTGCCGTGTAATCCAAAATATGCCAGTGAAAAGTTTGTACCGGCTATTACCATGAAAACAGTGATAACATAATGTATATAAGGAGTATTAAATGCTGCAATACTGGCAGTTTTTGTTGAATATCCTCCTGTAGCCATCGTGGTAAAGGAGTGGCATATGGCATCAAAGAAACTCATACCGCCCAGTTTGAGCAATAAAGCCTCAGTAAGGGTGAATCCCAGGTATATTAACCAGAGACGTTTTGCTGTTTCCCTGATCTTAGGATGCAACTTATCGGGTGTGGGACCCGGCACTTCAGCTGAAAAAAGTTGCATACTTCCTATTTTAAGTATAGGAAGTATGGCCAGAGACAGTACAATAATACCCATCCCTCCGAGCCATTGTGTCATGCTGCGCCAATAAAGCAGCCCGTGCGACATGGATTCAGGATCAGTCAGTATTGATGCCCCCGTTGTGGTAAACCCGGAGATCGTTTCAAAGAAAGCGTCAGTATATGAAGGGATAGCATTTCCAATAGTAAAAGGCAGGCTCCCGAAAAGGGAAAATATCAGCCATGAACCTGTAACAATGAGGTATCCTTCCCTTTTGCCTATTGTGCTATTATGATCCCTGAACAGTTGTGACATTAACACACCCACTGCAAGGGTTATAAAGGTTGAGATAACAACCGGGAGAAAGTCGCCCTCCGCGTAATACAGTGATACGGGAATAATGGTAAGCATGCAGATGCCTTCCAGGATCAACAGTATACCAAGAACCCTTCCTATAATTTTACCGTTCAACATATACAATCACTAGAGGAAAAATTTTGACATTTTCTCAAGGGCGTAAGGAAGAGTGAAAACCACAACCTTATCGTTAGGTTTAATTATTGTATCGCCCGTAGCGATAAACGGTATGCCATCCCTTGTGCCTCCTCCCACAATAGATCCCTTTGGAAAATTAATGTCGCGAAGTTTTCCCTTTACTATCTTTGAACCCTCAGGCACCCTGTATTCAAGTACTTCAGCATCGGTACCAGTCATACATTTAACCTGTGTTACATTGGGATTGGTGGTGTGCCTGAAAATGCGGCTTGCAGCCGATAGTTTCTTATTTATTATTGTATCTATACCGCTGTTCTCGGCCAGGTTAATATATTCAACATTCTCTACCTCTGCTATTGTTTTCTTCACTCCCAGCTTGTTGGCGAGCAGGCAGGCAAGGATGTTTGTTTCTGAATTACCTGTGACAGCTACAAATACGTCTTTCTGTGCTATCCCTTCCTGTAGCAGGAGGTTCGCATCCCTGCCATCGCCGTGGATAATAAGCGTATTCTCCAGTTCATCTGCAAGTTCCTCGCACTTGTCGGCATCAATCTCTATCATTTTGACAGAACACTCTTTCTGAAGTGACTGTGCTACCCGTTTTCCAATCCTGCTGCCCCCGAGAATCATTATTCTTTTGGCAATAAAGTTTTCCTTACCTGAAAATTTCATCATTTCCTGGATGCCTTCCCGTGTTGACACAACATAAACAAGATCACCTTCCATGAATACTTCATCGCCCCTGGGTATTATTGTTTCTTCATCCCTTTTTATAGCAACGGCTCTATAATTAGTGTTTTTATGTTCACGTGTAACATCCCTCAGTTTTTTATTCACAACAGGGGCATTTTCTTCAAGCTTTTGCACGTAAAGGGATAACATCCCTCCTGAAAATTCCATAAACTCGGTGGTGCCTGTTTCATGAAGCAGGCCCATGACTTCTTTTGCTGCAATAAGTTCGGGGTATATAAGGGAATCGATGCCCATAGACTTAAAAAATTCCCTCGTAGTATGCTCCAGGTACTCCCGGTTATCTATACGTGCAATTGTTTTCACAGCACCCAGTCGTTTGGCAAGTATGGCCGCAGTGATATTTGTATCTTCAAGATGGGCAACAGCAATAAACAGGTCTGTTTTTTTACCCAGTGTATCTTTAAGGAGATTAACTGAAGTAGCCGAGCCCAGGCAGGTCATTACATCAAGTGATGAATCTATTGGCTTGAGCCTGCTCTCCTCCGGATCAATGATCACAATATCATGCTGTTCATTGCTCAGCATCTTTGCCAAGTGTGTACCAACTTCTCCTGCACCTGCTATTACTATCCTCATCTCATTTGTGTTATAGACAAAAACAAGGCAAATTTATAAAATAGAGTACTAATATTTGACAAATATGATTAAATCTTTAGTAAAAGACGTTATTTTCAGGGAATTATGAAATATAAAATGGTTATAGTCAGTAGAATATGTGGATTATTCTTTTCCCTGTCAAGGAAAAACCTTATTAATACCAATAAGAGGAAGAACAATATTGCGGTTCTTGCAGCCGAGAGACCATCCGCAGTAATTACAACCCTGTCCCACGATGCTATTATAGCTGCAGCATCAGATAATGTGTTGACACAGTAAACAAGTATACTGTTTAACAGACCAGGAATCATAGGCAGGCCTGCCAGAAGTATAAGAATAAAGCCGGCAAAGAGGATAATTGTAGCCAGTGGTATGGCAAAAAGGTTTGACAGAACTGATAACATGGGTATTTCGCCGAAGAAAAATGCCACAAAAGGAATGGTTCCGGCCTGTGCCAGCAGGGAAATGGACAGTATTTTCCATACTGAACTCAGAAGGCGGCCCCGGAAAGTGATCTTTGCCAGCAGGTCCCTGTAATTGGATACTATAACGATAACTGCTGAATAGGAGAGAAGGAATGAAGGCTCAAAGATCATGGTTGGATTTACTACAAGGATAACAAAGGCGGAAGCCATAACCGAGTTTAACGGTTTCACAGGGCGGTTAATAAGATAACCGGTATTAAGAAAGGAAAACATTACAGAGGCCCTTGTTACTGAAGGGCTCAAACCTGTTACGAAGGCATAAGTCCAGATCATCATAAGGGATATCAACAGCCTGACAAGGCCTGACCTGATACGAGTAATTTTCAGAAGGGAAACAATAATAATACTTATTATTCCCACATGCAGGCCTGAAACAGCCATAATATGAATTATCCCGCTTTTCCTGAATTCTTCCTTTATTTCATCGTCAAGTAGCTCCCTGTAGCCCAGGGTTATAGCCGATACCACGGCAAGGCTTTTTTCGTCTGTTAAGGTGTTTTTAAGCCGATTGAACATGTATCTCCTTAACATGAGGCCATGATGCTTCAGTCCGGGTTTCTCATCAATAACTGAAATACTGTCGTAACAAAAAATACAGTAACGAAAACCTCTCCGGTTCATGAACGAGCGGTAATCAAAATTGTCTGAACTGTTAAAGTCGGTTATTTCAACCGGTATGGAAACTAACCTGATAATACTTCCCGGTTTTAAAGATGGAGGAAGGTACCTGCAATCTGTATACAGGAGTAATTTATTATTCTTATTATTGTTACCCCCAACTGAAATTATGCTGGTATGAAGCATTAACGACCTTGCTGCCGGTGCAGGGTAATCATCTGTCCTGAGCACAAATTCATGTGGTCCGGGGACGATATAGTCCAGTTTATTTTTTTGTAGTATTGATAGTGAACATCCCATGAAGAAGATGCAGCAATGCAGGATCAGACCATAGATTAGTGATGTCCTACTCTGACGGTGCAGTGAGATATTGATTACCAGGATAACAGACAATATAATAACAGCAGCATAACAGTATAATACTGAATGCATATATGAACCGCATATTATACCTGTTGCCAGGGCTATGCAGTATCCTGTGAAAGGGATCTCTTTATACAGCACTCTTCAGCGATTACCATATAAAGATACAAAATCCGGATTACTTTGCTTTTTGTTTTGGAAGGACTGTTTTATAATCAACATCGAATTTGCCCTTGCTAATGCCTGCAAGTTTGGATTTCAACAGTCTTTTCCTGAGAGGGCTAACCAGATCGGTAAAAAGCACACCGTCCAGATGGTCATATTCATGCTCAATTATCCTTGCCCTGAACCCGTTAATCACTTCGTTGTGAAATTTCCAGTCTTTGTCAAAATACTCGATGCGTATTGTTGATTCTCGGTTAACTTCTTCACGTATCTCCGGTATGCTGAGGCATCCTTCATTCATTAAAACCACTTCACCTCTTCTTTCCTTAATGTAGGGATTAATAAATACATGCCTGAAATCAGCCAATTCAGGTTCATCATCTGATATTGGGGTACCATCGACAACAAATATGCGGATGGATTTTCCTATCTGTGGAGCTGCAAGCCCTATTCCTTCAGAATGCCGCATAGTTTCAAACATATCTTCAATAAGCTGGTCGAGGCCTTCGTAGTTCTTATCAATATCCTCAGCCACTTTCCTCAGTACGGGATGTCCATATACATATACAGGGTAGACCATTGCAATTATGAGTTATGAGTTATGAGTTATGAGCCCTTCGACTCGATCTTACGATCTCGCTCAGGACAAGTTATGAGTTATAAGTTTATTATCTTTACTATACTCAGTTACTTCAGAGGGCAAAGTTACAAATTATAATTCTTTATTTAGAATAATTCTTAATTTGTTTCATATAGGATTGAAGGATCAGTGAGGCACTTATTTTATCAATATTCTCTTTTTTTTGCCTGTCTGATTTTTTCATTCCCCCCTCAATCATTGCTTTTTGAGCAATACTCGATGTAAACCTCTCATCAACAAGGTGAAGGTCTATATCAAAGAATATCTTCCTGAGCCTGTTAATGAATGGTTCCAGCTGTTTTACCAGGCCTGAAGGTTGATTATTCATAGTCTTTGGATAGCCAATGATGATAGCTTCAACCTCTTCCTTACTGACATATTCTCTCAGGAATGCTTCCAGTTCGTTTGTAGCAATGGTTTTCAGCGGGCTTGCAATGATTTTATCAGGGTCTGATACTGCCAGTCCTGTTCTTTTTCTGCCGTAATCAATTGCAAGTAAGCGTCCCATGGTTAAATATAATCTGCTGCAAAGATAGTGAAGAAAATTACTAATATTCCAGTGAGGCCAGTCGCTTATAGGAATTATATCTCCATTTAGCGTTTTCCTCGGCTGCCTTGAAGAGCACTTTTGCTTCTTCAGGGAATGACTTTGTCAGGGACGTATACCTAACCTCTGAATTAAGGAAGTCCTGAAACAAGCTCCATTCGGGTTCCTTTGAATCGAGTGTAAACGGATTTTTTCCCTCTGCCTCGAGGCGTGGGTCATACCTGTAGTTATGCCAGTAACCACTTTTAACAGCATTTTCTTCCTGGGCCTGGGATTTACCCATTCCGGCTCTCAGTCCATGGTTAATACATGGTGAGTAAGCTATTATCAGTGATGGTCCTGGATATGATTCAGCTTCGCGTACTGCTTTAAGGAATTGTGACTGGCTGGCTCCCATGGCTACCTGGGCCACATATACATAGCCATAGGTCATGGCCATTTGCCCGAGGTCTTTTTTCCTTATCTTTTTACCTGAAGCAGCGAATTTTGCCACGGCACCTGCTGGGGTTGCTTTTGATGCCTGCCCGCCGGTGTTCGAATAAACTTCAGTATCAAGAACCAGTATATTCACATCTTCACCGGAGGCTACAACATGATCGAGGCCTCCGTATCCTATATCATAAGCCCAGCCGTCGCCTCCGAATATCCATATTGATTTTTTTACCAGGTACTTTTTAAGGGTAAGTATTTCCGTGCAAACACCGTTTTTTTCGTTTTCGCATGCCTCGATTACTTTCTTTGAAGCTGCTTTGGATGCTTCAGCATCATTTTTGGCTTCTATCCATTCATTAAAGGCTTCTTTTGTTGAAGCGCTTACTCCGTTGGCTGATTTCATTATCCGTGCTATACGGTCGCGCAGTTTGGTTATACCTGTTGCGATACCGAATCCATATTCAGCATTATCCTCGAAGAGGGAGTTGGCCCATGCCGGACCATAACCTTCTTTGTTCATTGTATATGGTGTTGAAGGTGCTGATCCACCGTATATTGAAGAACAACCTGTTGCATTAGCCACAATCATCCTGTCTCCAAACAACTGAGTAATAACTTTAACGTAAGGAGTCTCACCACAGCCTGCACAAGCACCTGAGAATTCGAACAGTGGTTGTGAGAACTGGCTGTTCTTAACGGTTTTCAGTTTATCAACAACCGTATCCTTATAACCTACCTCTTCATGCATATATGTCCATTTTTCAGCCTGGTCAAGCTGTGATTCGAAAGGCTTCATCACGAGAGCTTTTTCCTTGGACGGACATACATCGGCACAGTTACCGCAGCCGGTACAGTCGTATACGCTCACCTGTATCCTGAACTTATATTCTTTCAGGGGACCTATTCCCTGGATTACTTCGGTTCCACCGGGAGCATTGGCTGCTTCTTCATCGGTAAGGAGGAAGGGTCTTATTACCGCATGCGGGCAAACAAATGAACACTGGTTACACTGTATACAGTTATCGGGAATCCATTCCGGTGTCCACACTGCAACACCGCGCTTTTCAAACTGGGTGGTGCCGGCGGGGAATGTTCCATCTTCCCTGCCCCTGAAAGCACTAACAGGAAGATCATCACCTTTCTGTGCAATGATAGGATTTACCACATCCCTAACAAATTCAGGCAATTTTTCGTCGACTTTCTTTTTTTCTGGTTTAACATTCTTCCAGGAGTCAGGCACATTGATTTTTGTTACCTTACCACCCCGGTCAACGGCTGCATAGTTCATTTTAACGATATCTTCACCCTTGGCTCCGTAAGATTTGACGATAAATTTTTTCATCTCATCAACTGCCTTATCATAGGGTATTACATTGGCCACCTTAAAAAAAGCACTCTGCATTATTGTATTTGTACGGCCGCCAAGGCCAATTTCTTCAGCTATATCTGTGGCGTTGATCATATAGAAATCAATATCGTTCTCGGCCAGATATTTTTTTACTGCTGCCGGAAGTCTTTCTTCTTCTTCATCATCTTTCCATGCAGCGTTCAGAAGGAATGTGCCTCCTTTTTTAAGCCCTTTGAGCATATCATATTTCTCGAGGTAAGGTGCTACGTGGCAGGCAACGAAATCGGGAGTATTCACCAGGTATGTTGACCTGATGGGTGTATCCCCGAAACGAAGGTGGGAAACAGTAAGTCCACCTGACTTTTTAGAGTCATATGCAAAATATGCCTGGCAATATTTATCGGTTGTTTCACCAATGATCTTTATTGAGTTTTTGTTTGCACCAACGGTACCATCAGAGCCCAGTCCGTAGAA
This sequence comes from uncultured Rikenellaceae bacterium, assembly GCA_964577305.1. GTDB lineage: Bacteria > Bacteroidota > Bacteroidia > Bacteroidales > VadinHA17 > UBA9300. Next base: position 5,057 of record CAZNYS010000045.1, on the reverse strand, counting down.
TTTGGCAGAATAGGTGCATTCATCGCATACATTTAATTCAGGAAACAGTGGCAATGACAGGTTTGTTACATCATCATTGATACCTACTGTGAAATGGTTCTTTGGTGAATCTTTTTTCATGTTTTCATAAACCGACATGATCATCGCCGGTGTTGTGTCTTTGGAAGAGAGGCCGTAACGGCCACCAACTATTACCGGGTGATCATCTTTTTCAAAGAACATGTCGCGTACGTCAAGGTACAATGGTTCTCCATTGGCTCCGGGTTCCTTGGTACGGTCGAGCACTGATATTTTCTTCACAGTGGAGGGGAGAACATCGAAGAAGTATTTGCTTGAGAAGGGGCGGTAAAGGTGAACTGTAATAAGACCAACTTTTTCTCCCCTTGAGGTCATATAGTCGATTGTCTCCTTAATGGTTGAGGTAACTGATCCCATTGCTATTATGATATTCTCAGCATCGGTTGCGCCATAATATGTAAATGGTTTATAGTCTCTTCCTGTAAGATCTGATATCTTTTTCATGTTTTCCGCAACGATATCAGCCAGCGGTTCATAGAAAATATTGACAGATTCTTTTGCCTGGAAATAGATATCAGGGTTCTGTGCTGTTCCCCTTGTGACAGGGTTTTCAGGGCTGAGTGCATTATTCCTGAAAGCCTGCACTGCATCCCAGTCCATTAATTTTTTCATATCCTCTGTTTCGAGGAGTTCGACCTTCTGTATTTCATGTGAAGACCTGAACCCGTCGAAAAAATGCATGAATGGTATGCGGGACTTTATAGCTGAAAGGTGGGCTGTTCCAGCAAGGTCCATTATCTCCTGTACACTTCCGGTAGCTATCATACCAAAACCTGTCTGCCTGGTGGCATAAATATCGCTATGATCACCGAAAATTGAAAGTGCATGAGCAGCTACCGAGCGGGCGCTGACATGAAATACCCCGGGAAGTAATTCGCCGGCCATCTTATACATATTAGGTATCATCAGAAGCAGGCCCTGTGAGGCTGTGAATGTAGATGTGAGGGCTCCGGACTGTAATGAGCCATGAACAGCGCCTGATGCGCCTCCTTCAGATTGCATCTCCACTACTTTTACTTCCTCCCCGAAAATATTCTTTCTTCCGTTAGCAGCCCATTCATCTATGAATTCAGCCATATTTGACGAGGGTGTAATTGGATAGATGCATGCAACTTCACTGAACATATAAGCAATATGTGATGCTGCCTGGTTACCGTCAAGTGTTATAAACTTTTTCTTTGTTCCCATGTCTGATATAAATCTTATTTAATTAGAAAAATTAGTACTTAATAAACTTACTTTCTTGATAAGAGGGATCAATTATATTATCCTCCATTCATGGAGATAAGGAATTCTTCGTTCGATTGAGTCTGGCGAAGCCTGTCACGCAGAAACTCCATTGCTTCCACAGCATTCATGTCGGTGAGGTAATTCCTGAGGATCCATATTTTATTGAGGAAGTTCTTTTCGAGTAGCAGGTCTTCCCTCCTGGTACTGGATGCAGGAATATCAATTGACGGGAATATTCTCCTGTTCGACAGTTTACGGTCGAGCTGAAGTTCCATATTACCTGTTCCCTTGAATTCCTCGAAGATCACATCATCCATTTTTGAACCTGTTTCGGTAAGTGCTGTTGATAGTATTGTTAATGAACCTCCGCCTTCGATATTACGGGCAGCTCCAAAAAACCTTTTTGGTTTATGCAGCGCATTTGAATCGACACCACCCGACAATACTTTCCCTGATGCTGGTGCTATGGTATTAAAAGCCCTTGCCAGCCTGGTAATAGAGTCCAGGAGGATAACAACATCATGTCCGCATTCGACCATCCGCTTGGCTTTTTCGAGTACTATATTTGCCACGCGTACATGCCTTTCAGCCGGTTCGTCGAAGGTAGAAGCTATAACTTCAGCGTTTACACTTCTGGCCATATCAGTTACCTCTTCAGGTCTTTCATCTATGAGCAGTATCATAAGATATGCCTCCGGATGATGCTTGGCTATTGCATTGGCTATATCCTGCAGGAGGATTGTTTTACCGGTTTTTGGCTGTGCAACTATAAGCCCTCTCTGTCCTTTACCAATAGGTGCAAACATATCAACCACTCTTACTGAGAGAGTTCCTTCCCCGGGCGAACACAGGGTAAATTTTTCGTTCGGGAACAGGGGGGTTAGATAATCAAAAGGTACCCGGTCACGAATAAAGTCAGGTGTACGCCCGTTGATCATTTGTATTTTTATCAGGGGGAAGTATTTCTCACCTTCTTTAGGAGGCCTTATAGTGCCTTCCACAGTATCGCCGGTTTTAAGGCCAAATAACTTAATCTGGGACTGTGAAACATATATATCATCGGGTGAATTGAGATAGTTATAATCGGCTGAGCGCAGGAAACCATACCCGTCGGGCATAATTTCAAGCACGCCGGTATTCGATATTATACCTTCAAACTCATATTCCACCTCCCTGATTTCAGGTTCCTTTTCATGTTTTTTCTGAGAGTCACGTTGTTCGCTTTCCCTCTCCTTGTCCCTGTGGTTATCCTGTTTTTTATACCTTTTATCAGCGCTTCTGTCAGAGTCTTTCTTAGGGGTATCGCCCTTTGTTGTTTCCTTGCCGGTATCCCTGGCAGCTACTTCCTGTTTAGGTCTTTCGGGGCTTTTCTCAGCTTCTTCCCTGTCATACTGCCGTTCTTTTCTTATGTTTTGCCGGCTTTCAGGTTTCTGTATAACAGGCTTTTTTACCTGTCTGGTATCAGTGCTTACCATTTGATCACCATGACTTTCTGATTTTTGTTCAGCTGGTTGTGGAGGCGCTTTAACAAATTTGTTTTCAGACTTTGTCCTTGGTCTGCGTCCCCGTCTTTTATAAGATTCCGAATCACTTTCTTTGTTTTCCGGGCCTTTGTTCTTCCTGGCAGCTGAAGCTTTATTCTCGGAGGCTTCAACTATTGCCTGCTGATCAAGGATAAGATATATCAAATCTTGCTTTCGATATGATTCTACTCTTTTGATCTTAAGATTCTTGGCTATCTCCCTCAGTTCGGGGAGGAGCTTTTTGTTTAACTCAAGAATGTCGTACATAGTTAATATTGTAGGAAAATGTTAATGAAAATAGTATTGATAATTTTTTTTTCAAGAAAAATCTGTTTCAGATATGAAAGCAGATGCGCAAGGATAATTTAATATTCTATGCTGCTAAAAACGTTGCAATTATAAGCAAATCCTTATTATAATACAACACTAATATCCTAAAAAAGGTTAAATAACAAAAACATGATGTAAAAAATTGCTCCTCAGGTCAAAGTATGAGTTAAAAAAACCTATTTTAGAATGATTTTAATTTATTCACCTATTGCCGTTAAGCATTTTTATTACTATAATTGTGATGGTCACCAGGCGGAATACGGATTTACCCTATTTTATATGCGGCAGTTAAAGATAACAAAACAGGTTACTAACCGTGATACTCCATCCCTTGATAAATATCTTCAGGAGATTGGGAAAGTAGATCTGATTTCTCCGGAGGAGGAGGTAATTCTGGCCAGGATGATTAAGAAAGGGGATAAGGAGGCTTTAGCCAAGCTTGTAAAATCAAATTTACGTTTTGTTGTTTCTGTGGCCAAGCAATACCAGAACCAGGGTATGAGCCTTCCTGACCTGATAAATGAAGGCAACCTGGGGCTTATAAAAGCTGCACAAAGATTTGATGAGACAAGGGGATTCAAATTCATTTCGTATGCAGTATGGTGGATAAGACAGGCCATACTGCAGGCACTGGCCGAACAGGCCAGGATAGTACGGTTACCGGTGAACAAGATAGGGTCAATAAATAAGATTAACAGGGTATTCGCACGACTTGAACAGGAATTTGAGAGAGAACCTTCTTCGCAGGAAATTGCCGATGTCCTGCAGGTAGCCCCCGAAGAGGTGAAGGAAGTGTTAAAATCCAATGGTCGTACTGTTAGTATGGACGCACCGATAAGCAACGAGGAAGATAATAATATGTATGATGTGATGCAGAGCGATGATAGCCCAAGTCCGGATAAACATCTTATCAATGAATCACTTACATACGAGATAGAAAGAGCTCTAAGCACACTGTCGCCCAGGGAAGCAAAAGTTATAAAGCTGTATTTTGGAATAAATATGAAGCATCCCCTCACACTGGAAGAGATAGGAGAGGAACTGGTATTGACCCGTGAAAGGGTGAGGCAGATAAAAGAAAAAGCCCTTAAAAGAATACAATATACAACCCGGAGTAAGATACTCAAGACCTACCTGGGTTAATTCATAATTTACCTGAAAAAGTAAACAATGGATCATTTAGTTTCACCATCGCTGCTGGCTGCTGACTTTGGCCGGCTGGATAAGGATATAACAATGGTTAACCGTAGTGTGGCCGACTGGCTTCACCTTGATATTATGGATGGTGTATTTGTTCCAAATATAACTTTTGGTTTTCCTGTACTGAAATATGTTAATAAACTATCAGAGAAACCACTTGATGTTCATCTAATGATTGTCGATCCCGACAGGTACCTTGAACGCTTCAGGGATGCCGGGGCCAGTATACTGACCGTTCACTACGAGGCCTGTCGCCACCTTAACCGAACAGTAACAGAAATAAGAAGGCTGGGAATGAAGGCAGGTGTGTCGCTTAATCCACATACACCTGTGTCAGTGCTTGAATGGGTTCTTCCATATTTGGATATGGTACTGATCATGACAGTAAATCCGGGTTACGGAGGACAGGAATTCATAGGAAACAGCTATGAGAGGATCAGCGCACTTAAGAAGATGATAACTGCATCGGGTAATGATGTAATGATCCAGGTTGATGGTGGGGTAGATACTACAAATGCAAAGAAGCTTGTTGACAGTGGTGTTAACGTGCTGGTTGCGGGCAGCTCGGTATTTGGCTCAGACGACCCGGAAGGGACGATCAGGAAGCTGAAGGAGCTTAGCTAAAAAAGTTTGTTTGATCGGTTTGAGAGTTTGATCGTTTGATTTTGCAATTGCATGATTTTCAAACATTCAAAC
>CAZNYS010000044.1:28034-28836 GCA_964577305.1 uncultured Rikenellaceae bacterium | reverse complement strand
GTTGGCTCGACACAGGGACCGGTGGCGGTAACAGTATAATTAAAGGTGCCTGATACTGTCGGAGTGCCGCTTATGGTAAATACTCCTGAGCTGTAGGTTCCGTTTACCCCTGTAGGCAGTCCTGTTACTGTTGCGCCATTACCACTGCCGCCTATATTGTAGGTAATATTAGTTATAACGGTGTTAATACAAAGAGTCTGGGAATCAGTGCCTGCTGCTGAGCTTAAGGTGATCTTTGCATCTGGAGTGACTGTAATGGTACCCTGGGCCGTTGGCTCGACACAGGGACCGGTGGCGGTAACAGTATAATTAAAGGTGCCTGATACTGTCGGAGTGCCGCTTATGGTAAATACTCCTGAGCTGTAGGTTCCGTTTACCCCTGTAGGCAGTCCTGTTACTGTTGCGCCATTACCACTGCCGCCTATATTGTAGGTAATATTAGTTATAACGGTGTTAATACAAAGAGTCTGGGAATCAGTGCCTGCTGCTGAGCTTAAGGTGATCGTTGCATCTGGATTAACAATTATTGTACCTCCTGCTGTGGTATTACCGCAGCCACCTGTTAATGTTACCGTATAACCAAATGACCCGGAGCCTGTAGGAGTGCCGCTTATGGTCACCTGGTCGGATGACCAGCTGCCGGTTACCCCTGTGGGCAATCCGCTGAAAGTAGCTCCTGTAGCACCGGTTGTGGTATAGGTTATATTGTCAATAGCCGTGTTGATGCAGACGGTCTGATTATCAGTACCGGCACCGGAACTCAGTGATATCGTATTTTCCGCTGTTACTGCTATGCTGCCTC
>CAZNYS010000044.1:0-27934 GCA_964577305.1 uncultured Rikenellaceae bacterium | reverse complement strand
TGATACAAACGGTCTGATTATCCGTTCCGGCACCGGAACTCAGTGATATCGTATTTTCCGCTGTTACTGCTATGCTGCCTCCTGCTGTGACAGTGCCGCAACCTCCTGTTAATGTTACAGTGTAATTAAAGTTTCCTGACGATGATGGAGCGCCGCTTATCGTAACCTGGTCGGCAGCCCAGTTACCGGTTACCCCCGCAGGTAAACCGGTGACATTAGCCCCTGTCGCCCCGGTTGTGGTATAAGTTATGGGTGTTATAGCCGTGTTGATACAAACGGTCTGATTATCCGTTCCGGCACCGGAACTCAGTGATATCGTATTGTCAGGTGATACGGTTATTGTGCCGTATGCTGTTGCCGAATTACAGGGGCCAGTAGCATTAACAGTAAAATTAAATGTACCTGATACTGTTGGGGTACCACTTATGGTAAAAACTCCGGAGTTGTAAGTTCCATACACACCTGCCGGCACCCCCGTAGCTGATGCATTATTTCCACTGCCTCCTATACTGTAGGTAATATTGGTAATAGCTGTATTGACACACAGGGTTTGATTATTACTACCGCCTGTATGAGTAATGGTTGCATCAGAATAAAAAGTTATATCAACATCATCATAGCCTACTCCCGCAACAGTCCACCTGAAAGTATACAAGCCATATGTATCTACTGTGACATCTGTATTATATAATGTATTATCTGTAAAACTAACATTACCTGGAGGCGTACCTACTACTGACCATGTTCCTGTATCCGGATCTGGATCAGCAGCAGCAAGAGTAGTGGTGAGACCACACACATCCTGATCGACACCAGCATCCTGTGAAAAACCTGAATATGTAATCAGGCAGAATAGAAATATTGCAAATAACGATCTTATAAACCCCATAATCTGGTTGTTTTTGAGTTTGAAATTAACCCACGGATGAGGTGACAGTTAGGTTATATGTAAAATTACATTTTTTTTCTTTATCAAAACCAGAATTAGCAACCGGTGCCCCGAAGAAAGCAACTTCGATTGCAGCAATAGTATCACAGTAAGCATTTACTTCAGTCCGGAAAAATTCCTTAAAATTGAAGTCTGAAACCACAACAATTGCATTTGGATAATTTGAATCTGGATGAAAGGATGCTGAGCCTGCACCAGGATTCATTGTCCGGGTACCGGTGCTAATATCTGGCATAACTTTGAGTTCATATTCCAAACTACATACATCACCTCCCGACCCTGAGTCTGCGGTGGGCGGCTTGTAGAAGTTAGTAAAATGAAAAAATTGGATAGTCACGAAAATGATACTTTCAGGCATGCGTACGCTTCGTCAGTCACATTGGAATATTGACTAACAAAGCAGTATTTTTTCTTCGTTTCATAAATGCCGGGCTGTAAAGCTGATCCTTGAATTTAATTCTAACTTCGAGGCATATTTATCCAAAAATTGGACTTTTTACAGGCTCAGCATGTTATGAAACCAAATCAAATTTATGAAATAAAAAAGCAGCATTTAAATTAATTTGACCAACAGAGCTTTTTCATAGATGAGCGCATTCAAACGTTAAATAAGCCGAAAAATCAGCCCTTAAATAAAAAGGATTTTTTAAGATTTTTCAGTTTCCCGGTAAGTTAATTCTTAAGTCAAATAGTTAATATAATTAATCCGGCTATTCTTCGTTTAATAATTTAAAATATCTTAAATTTTTATATCTTGGTATAATGGTTTTTAAAATTGCCCAAATGATCCGTTTAAAAACATTCCGGAAAGTATTATATATATTATTCATAATAAGCCCATTAACCCTATATAGCCAGGATTCACAAATAAATCCTGCAGGAACATGGTTTTTTAATCCAGCCTGGTATAATCCGGCAATCTCAGGCTCTAAAGATTACAATTCCATAAACTTTACTTATGCTACGGGAGATGATTATGAATCAATGGTCCTCAGTGGTAATACCAGATTTACAAAAAAAATTAAGGGATATTATGACATCCCTGATCTCTCTAGCTATAGAAATATGGGCATAGGTTACCAGGTATTCCACAGATCATCAGAGGAAGTCAAATCCTCAGGTTTTAAGGTGACAGGTTCTTACCATTTGAAATTAAATGAAAGTTCCATGTCGTTTTTAGCCATCGGGATCTCTTTTGAGGGTTCAATGAATACAGTGACTACTTCATCCGATGTTGAATTTCCTGAGAGTGCAACAAAAGAAACTACATATGACCCAAATATTGATTTTGGCATATACTATTATAGCCCCTCTTTTTACATGGGTATATCATCAACCGGCCTACTTGAAGGTATGTTGCCGGATGATACTGTTACCTATGATTACGAAGCAAGACATTATCATTTCTTGAGTGGCTATAAGTTAGTCTTGTACAGACCTATGAACATATTGATTGAACCCTCTGTTATTTTTAGTATTTCAGATACCGCATTCCATGATTTTGTTAACCATATTTACCCCATGGTAAAGATCTATATAGATAATTTTTGTCTTGGTACCTATTTTTATAATAAGGATAATATATCAGTTTTCTTCAGGTATAATTACCCCGGGATTTATATAGGAGCATTCCTGGCTCTATCAAGAGAATCAGCCTATTATAAAAACATCCCATCAATTGAGTTGTCTGCGGGAATAAACCTTTCCTATAATAAATCAAGACGATATAAACGTTTTCACTGGTAAAATAAAACCATTAAGGATGAAACAGATGATAATAGTAATTTTGATTTCAATAATGTTTCCTGGTATTATTTCGCAGGGAATTCCCGGAAAAGTCCATTCAATGGAAATAACACGGTCTGGCAATTCTTCTAATGCAGAAACTGATACCATAAAAACTACTCCATATCTGAAAATCAGGAGATTTGAAATTGATATATTAACACCTTCGTCAGGGGTTCAGCTCTATAACAACGGTATTCTATTCTTATCGCTCTCAAAAAGAGATGCAAAAATGATTTCAAAGCATATTTCATTCGGAGACAAAGAATTATACTATGCTTCATTAAACGATTCTGTACTGGGGGACGAGATTCCTTTTAACATTAACCCTCAATTGATGATTCCGGCTGATGGAATAACCTTTACCAGCAACCTGTCAAGATTTTATTATTCAAAATTGTCAGAACAGGATGGTAAAGTAAAAATATATATGGCTGAGTCAGATAAAACCAATAGTGACCAGCCATGGGCAGTCCAGAATAAACTCCTTGGATTCTGCGAGGATAATAATTATACACACCCGACAATATCACCGGACGGGGACTTAATGATATTCTCTTCCGATATGCCGGGTGGCATTGGAGGTCTGGATCTGTACTTAAGCAGGTATGAGAATAATATGTGGACAGCTCCCGAAAATATGGGTAAAAAGTTCAATAGCGCAGGCTCTGAACTTTACGCCTGCCTCGATCATAATAATAATCTTTACTTCTCATCTGACGGACTTCAGGGATTCGGTGGATATGATATCTTTTTCAGCAATTTTAATGGCTCTGACTGGGATGACCCCGTAAACCTGTATGATCAATTAAATACTGATAATGATGAAGTTGCTTTTAAAATTAACCGCGAAGGGAAAAATTACGGGTTTTATACCATGATTGAAAGATCAGGTATTGGTAAAAAACGAATAAACAGAAAGCTGTACAAGATAGAACTGGATGAAAAATATAAGAATGATAATGCCTTTTTACTTTCTGATATTCTGAGAGATTATGCTACAGGGTCACCCATGTTAACAATGCAGAAAGAGGCAGAAGATCTTGAAGCCGTAAGCAAGCCAGAAGAAAACAGGATAGCCGATAGCCTGAGAATAGAAGAACTTGAAGCTGAAAGACTGGCAGCTGAAAAGCTGGCAGCTGAAAAGCTGGCAGCAGAGAAACTCGAAGCTGAAAGGCTCGCGGAAGAAAAAAGGATAGCTGACAGCCTGAGGATAGAAGAACTTAAGAAGGAAGAAGCAGATGCTGCTGAGGACAAAGTAATATACAGAGTGCAGATACTGTCAAGTGCCAGAGAAGGAGGAACATATAATATTTCAGTTAACGGTACTAAATATGATACATGGGAATACTATTATAGTGGTGCATGGCGTGTAACTGTTGGTGAATTTGAAAAGTTATCAGATGCCCGTGAATTGCAAACTAAATGCAGGAACTCAGGCTATGACCAGGCATTTGTAGTTGCTTTTGTCAATAATGAACGATCCCTCGATGTGAATTTATTCAGGAGATAAATATTCGGCATCTGACAAACTTACTTTACTTACGAGAATCAGATATTATCCTGTGGTAATGCGGCAGGTGCGTTATAAGCTTATTGCAGTTTGCTTTAATTGCTTAAATTTCTTAACTTTAAAAACAATTTCCATTGGGAATTATCGTTTGATCTTAAGAATATACAACTATTACTTAAACCATTAATTATGAAAAAATTACTTTTCGCATTTGGAATCTCGGCTTTAATTCTGGCCGGATGCTCCGGAGGCTCATCAAAAGATAAATCTGATGAAGCCGTAACTGATGAAATTGAACAGATTGAAGCTGTCACACCGGAAATGGACAGTACAATAAGTGAAATTGAAGAATCCGCCCAGGAGGTAGATAGCGTATTGAAAGAATAATAAACTACTAATTTTAAGCTATAAAATAATTAATTAAGCCTTGTTCTTTTGCTGATCATTAATTTCGTGCTTGCTAACAATAATGCAATAGCATGGAGAGGAAGAAGTGCCATAGACACAACGAATGTTGAAGCAGAACAACAGTCAAGAAGGAAGTCTGATGAGGTTAAACAAAAGGGAGATGAAGTGCAGGAGAAGTATCAGAACAGGATCTCCGATGAGGAATACCAGCAGAGAAAGGAAAACATAAAGAAAGCCGAAGCTATCGTAAATAAGCTGGAAGAGAAGGTCCATAAAGGTAAAAATCTCAAAGAAAAGGAATAAATATTATTTTTGTCAACAGTAGTATTAGCGATCGTAGTCATTTGTCTCATTAATATTGCGGATCATGTGGAAAACGGCATTATTACTGTTGATAACAATAATTGTAATCCCTTTTTTTGCTTTCAGGCTTGATGTACCATTGAGCCCGGATCAGCAGGTCATACTAACTGATCTGCTGTGGGTATATTTTATCACCGCATCTATATGTTTTATTACCAGCTCTATAACCGGTAATTTCAGCCAGGTTGATAAACTCTGGAGCATAATGCCCGTGATATACTCCTGGATGATATGTATCCAGTCGGGATATGAAGTTCGGCTTCTCCTGATGGCCGCAGTGGTCACTTTATGGGGCGTACGACTGACATACAACTTTGCGCGAAGAGGTGGTTATTCCCTGAGAATATGGGAAGGTGAAGAAGACTACAGGTGGCCCGCACTAAGGGGAAGACCGGAATTTTCTGCTAGGTGGAAATGGATGCTTTTCAACCTCCTGTTTATTTCATTCTACCAGATGGGGCTTATACTTCTTATAACCCTTCCTGCACTGAAAAGCCTCGGCGCTGCCACTCTGACATGGGTTGACTTCTTTATTGCAGCTGTAGCTATACTGTTTATTATAATAGAAACAATAGCTGACCAGCAGCAATGGAATTTCCAGAAAGAGAGGAAACGCCTGATGGAATCCGGTCAGCCATTGCCAGAAAAATACAATAAGGGCTTTGTTGACTCCGGGCTTTGGGGAATTGTAAGGCATCCGAATTATGCATCTGAACAATCAATATGGATTGTATTTTACTTTTTCAGCGTTTCTGCCACCGGCCTCTGGCTCAACATGTCGGTTATGGGCGCTATATTACTCATACTTCTTTTCTATGGCAGCAGCAATTTCAGCGAGTCAATATCGATGAGCAAGTATCCGGAGTATTTGGATTATAAGAATAAGACTCCAAGGTTTGTTCCCATAAGAACCAAGAGATAATTTACGCTGATTACGCTGAACTATGAACCCTGCTTGCACGCCGTAGCCTTCTTTGATAACCGAAGCTCATATCTTTGATGGAAATATCTTATTATTTTTAATGTATGTTAAAAATTACTTAAATTTATAGGTTAAGATTTTTTTTAACATAAATATAAGTCATGAAAACAATACCGTTCTTCATTACTCTTTTTTTCGTAATAAATATTTCAGCACAGGTAGATCATTCAGAATTTATTGAGGGGCCCTTTAATAGCCCGCAGGAAGTTACAGAACTTTGCCTGGAGTGCCATAGTGGAATGGACACTGATATAATTAAAACAAGGCACTGGAATTGGTTGGGTGATGAATTCACTAACCGGGATGGTCAAACAATTAGACTGGGTAAGCAAAATATTATTAATAATTACTGCATTGCCGTGCCTTCAAACTGGCCACGTTGCACCAGTTGTCATATTGGTTACGGATGGAAAGATGAAACGTTTAACTTCTCTGACGGAAGAAATATTGATTGTCTTATTTGTCACGACCATTCCGGTACATACAAAAAGGTACCAACAGGTGCAGGAATGCCGGATCCCTCCGTTGACCTTGTTAAAGTGGCACAGAGTGTTGGTAAGACACAAATTGAAAACTGCAGTATATGTCATTTTAATGGTGGTGGAGGAACGGGAGTTAAACATGGCGATATGGACGAGAGTATGATAAATCCCTCCCCAAGCCTGGATGTGCATATGGGAGAACTTGGGTTTACTTGTTCTGATTGCCATGCCGGCGAAAATCATAAAATTCTCGGAGCAAGCCATGGTTCTTTAGCTGCTGGCACAAATCATATTTCATGCCTTGGTTGTCACGGAGAGCGACCACACAGGAAGAAATTAATAAACGATCATGTTAGCTCAATTGCCTGCGAAACATGCCACATTCCTGCTTTTGCCAGGGAGGAACCAACAAAAACATGGTGGGACTGGTCAACATCAGGAATAAACAGGGATCCAAGTCCTGATGAATATGGAAGACCAGACTATGACAAAAAGAAAGGAGATTTTCGATGGGACAAAAATGTGATACCGGAATACAGATGGCATAATGGCAGGGCTGATTATTATCTGTATGGCGATGTAATTAATCCTGAAAAAATTGTTGAGCTGAACAAATTGCCAGGTAATATAGATGATCCGGATGCTAAAATAAGTCCTTTCAAGGTAATGAGGGGTAAGCAGCCCTATGACTCCAGGAATAATTATTTAATAGTTGCAAAATTGTTTGGTGAAGGTGGTTACTGGGATACTTACGATTGGAACGATGCTGCAGAACTGGGAATGCAGACAATTAATTTGGCTTACTCGGGGAAGGTTGGTTTTGTTGAAACAGAAATGTACTGGCCTATCAATCATATGGTTGCCCCTGCTGAAAATTCTTTAAGATGCACAGACTGTCACTCCAGGAGAAGATATAAAAAGCTCAACTGGGAGGAACTGGGATACACAGGTGATCCTATGTTTGTAGGTGGAAGGTGATTCCGCCTGAGACGGTTCAGCAGGGAGCAGGGAGCAGGGAATTCTTCCCTGCTCCCTGCCATATTCTACCTGCAAACAACAATTCTGAACGCTCCCCTTCCCCTGAGCTTCTCTGACTGAACCTTAAGTCCGGATTCATCAATAAAATATGGCAACCCTCCAAAAGCATTAAACCTTTTAAAGTTCCTGTAGTGATCACCTCCTGCTATCCTTTCAATAAAGAAAATTACCAGTCTAAATATACCCACCGGAATCGGGTAATTATAATCCATTAGTATTACTTTTAAAGCAATTCTTTTCATTTCTACAAGAATCTTCAGAGCCAGGTTAGAATCAAACTGGTGAATGGCCATGGAAGCAACAGCTACATCAAACTCATTATCACTGTAAGACGAAAGATCAGAAGCATCCCTTATAGTAAATCTGGCATTACTAATATTTTTCTTTTCAGCTGAATCATTTGCAATATCTATCATTTGTCCTGACAGGTCTATACCTGATACACGTTCAACAACTGCCGACATGGCCAGTGACAAAGACCCGGTACCACATGCAACATCCAGAACGTTGTCGTTTGATTCAAGTTCGCCAATTATACTTTGGTAGTAACGCGATAATATCGGGTCAATTATAAGCCTGTATATAATTCCGTTTAAAGAATATTTCATCTTACTATTTTCCAATTTATCAGTTCATATGTAAATATAAGGAGAGTTTTTTTATTAATTTTGGAGAAGAAATATGACTTAAACTTATTATCAGTCACGGGGTAACCCGCAACCCTAACATATTCCTTAACCAGGCTTTATATCATACTGGCAGGGATAAACATAACAATAAATTATGACATCAGAAGAGAGGGAAGAAATAAGAAAACGCGTTGAAGATGAGATTCAAATCCTCAGGGACTCAATTGAAACACTGACTGATTTAACGGAGGAGGAGGTTGAGTCCGATGCTAACGACTGGTTTACCACTAAAGAAAGTAATCCCGGTAAGGATATTAACGAAATGGCTTTAGCTAAAGCAAAACAGAGATTAGAGATATTGAATGGTGTACTTGACAAAATAGACAGCCCGGGTTATGGGATATGCACCGTGTGTAAAAACCCCATCCCATTTGAAAGGCTAAAGGCTGTGCCCACAGCCACGCGTTGTATTACCTGCTGACGCACATATCTCCCCCTCATTCCGTTTTCCGTTCTCCTTAAACAAAATTCCCAAAAATTTTGCTTATCTTAAAATGGGCTACAAATCAAATAGAAAGGAGAGAGAAAAAAATGTCAGTCCTTCATATAAAATCAGGTCTCTACACCGACCATTATGAACTTACAATGGCCCAGGGTTATTTCCTTACGGGGAAGAAGAATACCAGGGCCAATTTCGATTATTTCTTCCGTAAAAACCCTTATGAAGGAGGTTTTGTCGTTTATGCCGGTCTTGATAACCTGCTTGAAGCAATACATAATTACCGCTTCCGCAAAGAAGATTGCCGTTACCTGGAATCAACAGGCTTCAATAATAAATTCATTGAATATCTTAAAAGTTTCAGATTCACGGGTAATGTCTTTTCCGTAACAGAGGGCGAGATAGTATTTGCCAATGAACCGGTTCTTAGAGTTGAAGGCAATATTATTGAGACTCAGCTTGTAGAAAGTATGATCCTGAATGTATTAAACTTCCAGTCACTAATAGCTACCAAGGCAGCAAGGATACGCCTGGCTGCCGGCGACAGGCTGTTGATTGATTTTGGCCTTCGCCGTGCACAGGGCCTGGGTGCCATACATGCCAGCAGGGCGGCCATAATAGGCGGCTTTGACGGAAGCTCAAATACTTATAGTGCCCGGATCTTCGGCTTTGTATCTACTGGTACAATGGCACATTCATGGGTACAGAGTTACAATAGGGAAATTGATGCCTTCAGGGAGTTCGTTCGTTTATATCCTGATTCATCAATATTGCTTGTCGATACTTACGATACAATTAAACATGGCGTTCCCAATGCTATCACCGTAGCAAAAGAGCTTGAAAAGAATGGCCATAAGCTCACAGGCATCAGGCTTGATAG
This sequence comes from uncultured Rikenellaceae bacterium, assembly GCA_964577305.1. Taxonomy (GTDB): domain Bacteria; phylum Bacteroidota; class Bacteroidia; order Bacteroidales; family VadinHA17; genus UBA9300. The sequence goes on along the minus strand of CAZNYS010000044.1, from coordinate 18,406 downwards.
CGGCGACCTTGCCTATATGAGCAAAGAATCGCGCAGGATGCTCAACCAGGCAGGACTGGAATATGTTAAGATAGTAGTGTCAAACCAGCTCGATGAACACCTTATTAAAAGTCTTCTGGACCAGGAGGCGCCCATCGACTCTTTCGGGGTGGGAACAGCCCTGGTAACAGGCAAAGACGAAGGTGCACTGGATGGTGTATATAAACTAACTCATGTTGATGATAAACCAAGCATGAAAGTGTCCGAAAATATAACCAAGACAACACTGCCGGGTTTAAAGAAAATATTCCGTTTTGTTGATAATGATAATGAGTTTTATGCTGATGGTATAGAACTTGAAAATACAGCGGTGCCTGAAATTATATTTCATCCTTATCATCCTGAGAAAAACTGCCGGTTAAAGGGATATTCTCATGAGGCTATTATTGAAAAGGTGATGGATAATGGAAAGGTACTTAAAGGAAGATCACTGGATGAATCAGCAAAGTATGCTGCTGACAGGCTGGCACAGTTACCGGCCGAATCTAAAAGGTTTGATAATCCTCATATATATAAAGTAGGTATAGGTAAAGAATTAATGGATTTACGTAATAATTTAAAGGAGAAGATATGGAAGCGCTGATTATTGTAGATGTACAGAATGATTTTTCCCCGGGTGGCGCTCTGCCCGCACCAAAGGCAAATGAGATAATACCCGTCATCAATAAGCTGATGGATAAGTTTGATGTTGTAGTGGCATCACGTGATGTGCATCCACCCGATACAAAACACTTTGACAAGTGGCCGCCGCACTGTATTGATGGAACAAAGGGAGCACTGTTCCATCCTGATCTGAATATTACCAGGATTCAAAAGGGTTTTCATAAAGGAACGGGTACTAAGGATGATGGCTACTCGGCATTTGAAGCCACCAATGAAAACCTGATGGAATATCTTCTGAACAAAAATGTTACAGATGTCTATATCACAGGCCTCACCACTGAATACTGCGTAAAAAATACAGCCCTCGATGCAGTACGTAACGGTTTTAATACCTGGCTCATAACCGATGCCATAGCAGCTGTTGAACCTGAATCCGCCAGCGAAGCACAAACACTTGACGAGATGAAAAATGCAGGTATAACTTTTATTGATTCAGCAACCAAATGTTACAAACAATGAGTTTATTAATTACGGTTTGAACGTTTGAGTGTTTGATCTGGTTTCTAGCTTATTCAAACGCTCAAACTCTCAAACCATCAAACCTCAAAAACATTATAATGAAACAACTAACCATCCTCCTGGTATTTTTAATACTAACCCTGGCTAACAGGATTGATGCCTGTACTTCAGTTATTATAAGCGGTAAGTATACATCTGACGGACGCCCGGTTATGTGGAAACATCGCGACACGAGCAATGAGAACAATAAATTGATTTATATTACATCAGGGAAGTATGAATATATAGCAATGGTGAATGTGGGGGAAAAAGAACTGACAGAAGCATGGATGGGTATGAACTCAAGAGGTTTCTGTATAATGAATACAGCATCATACAATCTTAACCCGGGAGAAGATGAAAACGGGAAATACAGTGAAGGGGAGATAATGGCTCGTGCACTGGCATCATGTGCCAGTCTTGAAGAATTTGAAGAATTGATTGAATCTCTCGACAAGCCCACCGGCCTTGAAGCCAATTTTGGAGTTATAGATGCTCATGGAGGTGCAGCATACTACGAAGTAGGCGACAGCAGCATTACCAGGATTAATGTTAATGACCTTTCAGTGGCTCCGCTGGGCTTTGTGGTGATGACCAATTATTCATTTAATGGCGACCCCGAGACCGGTCAAGGATACGCAAGATACATTACCGCTTATAATCTATTCTACCAGGCTGCCATGCAGAATAGTCTTACAGTGGAATTTATAATGAGTAATGCTGAAAGAAACCTCCTGAATGGTTTTACCGGTGTTAACCTGGCTGACCTGGCTACATCGGAAGACAGGGTAAAGATGGTTCATTTCAGGGATAATATTGCCAGGCGCTCCTCAACCTCATCAGTTATCTTCAAAGGTGTAGCTCCCGGTGATGATCCGGCTGAAACAATGATGTGGGCCGTGGGCGGATGGTCTCTTGCTTCAGTGGCATACCCGGTATGGTTGAATGATGAATATATCCTGCCTGAACTGCTTACCGCACCTGTGAACGAAAACTCAGGGATGTGCACAATGGCACTAAGGATGAAAAAAGAAAGCATGCCTGTAACACGCGGTCATGGTCAGGATTATATAAACATAAACAAGATATACAACAGTAATCAGTCAGCCTATATGCAGTGGATCAGGCCGCTTGAAGATGAAATATTTCAACTAACCGCGCAGGCACTGAACAACTGGAATAAACCCATTCCCACCAGCAAACAGATCAGAGAATTATACAACGCTATAGACAGGCTGGTTAGACTGACGTATATGAACCACGGATATCATTTTATGGAATAATGGATTATTGGATTATTGGAATATTGATGGTGTGTATCTTGAATTTTTAACGTTTAACTTTTAACTTTTTCCTTTGTACTTTTACCTTTTGTCTTTTGTCTTTAGTCATAGCCTTATGAAGATCTCCATTCTTACCGAGAACGCCCCGGGAACATTCACCGGATCCGAACATGGCCTTTCATACCTCATTGAGCATGATGGGAAAAGAATACTCTTCGATACCGGCCAGAGCGATCTATTCCTGCTTAACGCAGGCATTATGGGTGTTGATTTGAATAATATCGATGTGATAATTCTGAGCCACGGTCATTACGATCATGGTAACGGTCTTCAATATCTCAGGGGCGGAAAGCTCATATGTCATCCCGGATGTTTTATAAAACGATACAGCAAGGCAGGAAATAAATACATTGGATTGAAAAATACATTCAGTGAAATATCAGCCAGGTTTGACCTGATAACCTCCTCCGATCCCTACCAGGTAAGCCCGAAGATAATCTTCCTGGGTGAGATTCCACGTACCACTTCATTCGAGTCAAAACAAACAGGTTTCATATCCGAGGATGGTAAACCCGATTTTGTAATTGATGACAGTGCCCTTGCCCTGGGGCTTAAAAAAGGAATATTTGTTGTGACAGGCTGCGGTCATGCAGGTATTGTTAATACCCTCGAACATGCGAAAAAAGTAAGTGGTGAAGAAAGAATATATGGAATTATGGGCGGTTTCCACCTTAAACAAGATGACCTGCAAACCCGGGAAACAATAAAATACCTAAAAGACAACGAAGTAAAATATGTATATCCCTCACACTGTACAGCACTGCCCGCTCTTGTAGCCTTTCATCACGCTTTCGGAATGGATGCAGTTAAAACGGGGCAGGTATTCGAATTATGAAATGCCATAAAATAAATATCTGTAGCCAAAATGAAACATGAGTATCCAAAAAACTTTGCCCGCTTTTACGACACAATCTACCACCCCATGCGTGATGGTGTGGACAGTGAATACTTCCGTAACCTCATAAGGCAAACTGACGGAAAGGTACTTGAGATAGGCGTCGGTACCGGCCGTCTTTTTATGAATGCCATTAAAGACGGTGCTGATATTTATGGAATTGATATCAGTCAGTCAATGCTTGATGTATTATACAGGAAACTCGACAAAAATCAACATCATCGTATTAGTTTACAGAGCATTGCTGATTTCAGCTTTGACTTTGAGTTTGATCTGGTTATTGCACCTTTCAGGGTGATCATGCACCTGATCGAGAAAGAGGAGCAGATAAGGGCGCTTAATAATGTTTACAAGCACCTGGCTGCTGGTGGCATGTTTGTTTTTGATACCTTTGTGCCTGATCCGGGAATCCTGCATAACGGCATAGATAAGCAAAAGGATTTTGATGATGAATACAAACCAGGTAAAAGACTCAGGCGTATTGTTACATCTATGCCCGACCTTGTAAACCAGGTATTGAACATCTTATTCCGCCTGGAGTGGGAAGAAGATGACGGACTTAAAACAGAAGAATGGAAGTTCCCCCTGCGCTTCTTCTTCAGGTATGAACTGGAACTCCTCATCGAACGCTCCGATTTTGATGATTATACTATCATTGGCGACTACATGGGCAAAGACCTGGATAAGGACTCAAAAGAGTTCATTGTTATCTGCAAAAAAGACAACTGAGCCACGAAAATTCGGGGCGAGCTCACGAGTCCCGATTTCTCGGGGTTCGGTTCATAATTCTCTGCTGTTCAGTACCTTCCCCTGCTCCGAGAATACTATCATCATTCTCTTCATTTCGCTGTTCATTACTATCACCTCGTACTCAAGAGAATTTCCCTTATTCCTTAAAACGGCATTCATTATCTCACCTTTTTCTTTCAGGAAATCAATTATTTTTCCGGGCAGGTACCCCTCAGGCAGCAGCAACTTATATTCAGATAAAACACCTGATTGAGTAAACACAGCAACATGTTCCAGATTATTTTTATAGAAAACAGCCTCATAATATTCACCCCTGGAATACCAGTCAACATTTAAAGCATTACTGAATTTATTATTAAATGCAACTGTACAGGTTGTTGGCGGAGTGCATCCATCCCCTTCAATCACTTTTCTTACAAAATCTTCCATATCAGGCTTATTTTCTATAATGACGTAAAAATGTTAACAAGTAACAGCTAGTGATCTTGCATATACTTCTTATTATATAAATATAATACCCTTGTGCGTGCCCTTTTAAGGCGCATCTTTGCTGCATCATCACTTATTCTTAATGCCGCACTGATCTGCTTAATTGATAAATTATCCTGATACTTCATCAGCAATAAGGCCTTCTCTTCGGGATGAATAAGATCAAGTATTAAAAGGAGGTTATCATAACTTATGCTTTCTATGCTTTCATCTGTATCATCTATTATCTCGGGTATTTCATTTTCCCTGTTCCATGAAGGATAGTGCATCTTATTTTTCTGGCGCAGGTGATCTATACAGTAATTATATGTGATTGCATATAACCAGGAGGAAAAAGACGACATCCTTTTGAAAGAGGCCAGTTTCTCATAGGTATTGCATAAAATATCCTCAGCCAGTTCTTCAGCAATATTCCTGTTCTTTACAAGGCTATAACACTTATCCATCACCCTGGGGTAATACCTCTTATAAAGAACCTCAAAATATTCCGTCAAACGATCATCCAGTATTTTCCTGATGATATCATCATCATTGAGGTTATTCTTGCTATCAGATCTCATTTCAGCATAAGATAATCAACTACAAAGTTATCTTTAGCTGCGAAATATAAAATAGGTTAGAAAGACTATTTCCTCTGAAAAGATTATTGATTCTATTTGTCATATACACCAAAGGCCATAACTGGCGAGCCAGGATATGCTACAGCATAGTCATTATGGCCCAGTATTATTCCATCCTGTATGCTGGTAATTGTCTCTGTAAGCCTGCCAAAGGCATTATAAACCCTGGCCAGTTTATCCCCTTCATTTATTGAATCGCCCGGTTTCTTTATAAACCTTATAATACCACTTGTAGAACATAGTGGCTTGGATGAATAAGTGAGAATTTTATTCCTGGCAGGTTCCGGCAAATCAATATCCATGGACTTAACCTGGCCATGGAGCATCCCGAGAACTGAAAGTATATTTAATACTGCATTGATACCATAGGTTACATTCTTCTCATTTATAATAAGTGACTCACCGAGTTCAAGGGTTAAAGCCGGTATGCCACTATTATTGAGACAATACGAAAAAGAACCCCTGATCTTTTCTGATTCCTGTATCGCCGGCAGTTTTGATACTTTAGCATAACGTTGCAGCCGGGATAAAATAACAGAGTCCTGGATATTATCTATCAGGACATATGGAATGGATTTATTCCAGTCATTATGCAGGTCAAGCACAAGATCAGGTTTCCTGTTTGTTATATTATTCATCACTATAGCTGCTATCCTCTGGGCCAGAGATCCATTTATATTACCGGGGAATGACCGGTTAAGATCTTCATTGCTTATACTTATCCTCCTGCTGGTAATTTCAAATCCAAAAGGATTCAGAATAGGAAATGCCAATACTTTTCCGCATCTCAAATTGCGTTTAAGCATCCTGAACAGCTCGTGAACAACAACGGTGCCACCTGTCTCATCTCCATGCATGCATGCTGTAAGCACTACCAGCGGGCCCTTATTGGTGCTTTCCATCTCCATAACCGGTATTCTTCTTTTTGACAGGTCGTAACCTGTCATTACTTTCAAAAAAAAATAATGTGTTTTTATCTTCTTCCCTGGATATGTCTCATCACCTTGTTCTTTCATACTATATATCTGAATATTAAACAATTATCAACATGCTAAAAGCCTGATTAACAGGATATCATTTTACCTTATGACGTGAAGGAAATCATATGTAACATAAAAATCATATCCCACTTCTGTTACCTGTCAAAATTATCCCGTCCTAATTCTGAAATAAACATGGTTGGCATGATTACTAATAATGTGAAACAGCAGAGCAAGGGCAATGCCATTGCCTTAATTATCAGCCTGGTGGTAATAGCAATATTTATTATTTCCCTTTTACTGATAACCTGACATATTGATCACCTGATCACTATTACTGACAATTAAACTTACTGATGAGAAATACAAACGGACAAATCAACAGGAACAAAAAAGATCATAAACCCGTTAGTCCCTCGCTGGGACCTGTAAGCAACCTTGAAGAATACCTGAAACCTGACTGGTGGCGCAGAATATTCAACTCCATGTACCTTAAAACAGATTCCGATGTAGTGGAAGATAAGAGTATCACGTCTTATGAACTTGATATGTTCACAGGCATCCTTAACCTCACACAGGACCAGACAATACTTGACCTTGCATGTGGCCAGGGCAGGCATTCCCTTGAACTGGCGAGGAGGGGTTTCACCCATGTCTATGGCCTCGACCGGTCACATTACCTGATAAACAAGGCCAGACAGGCAAATCAGAATGAGGGGCTGCCAGTTATCTTCAGGGAAGGCGATGCCCGCAAGCTCCCCTACACTACCGACAATTTTGATGTTGTGATGATCCTGGGTAACAGCTTCGGCTATTTTGAAAGTATGGATGATGATATCAAGATACTGAAGGAAGTACTCAGGATACTTAAGCCACAGGGCAGGTTCCTGATAGATGTAGCCGATGGTAATTACCTCAGGGGAAATTATAGCCCCAGGAGCTGGGAATGGCTTGATAAAAACCATTTTGTCTGTCGCGAAAGGTCGCTGGCCGGTGATAATCAGCGACTGATATCCCGGGAGGTAATATCCAATATTAAGAAGGGTGTTATCGTCGACCAGTTTTATGCTGAACGATTATATACAAGGGAAAACCTGAAAGAGATACTCTATGAATCAGGATTCAGGAATATACAGGTACATGATGAGTACAAAACCGGGTCGGAGCGCAACCAGGATCTTGGTATGATGGAGAGACGAATCATTATGACCGCCGAGGCTGTTAAAACATGGTCACCCGTAAAACAGGGAATTGCAGAACTAAAGAATGTGGCGGTGATCCTGGGTGATCCTTCAAAAAATGACTTATTAAAGCCTGATACCGTATTCGATGAGGACGATTATGACACTCTTGATCAACTGAAAATAGCCCTCAGTTCACTCAAGAATTATAAATTCACGTACCTCAGCAACCACGATACACTCGTGAGTACCCTCATTAAGCTAAGACCTCAGATCGACTTTGCCCTGAACCTCTGTGATGAAGGATTTAATAATGATCCAAGGTACGAACTGCATGTGCCTGCAATACTTGAGATGCTCAGGATACCTTATTCCGGGTCCAACCCACAGTGCCTGGCATATTGTTACGATAAATCACTTATCAGGGGTATAGCCAAGGAAATGGATATACCAGTGGCTGATGCTTTCTATATCAAGCCTGAGGATAATATCTTCGAAATGAATATTGAGTTCCCGGTAATAGCCAAACCCAATTTTGGTGATTCCAGTTTTGGTATCACCCAGAAAAGTGTGGCATACAATATTGAGCAATTAAATAATGCCATTATTACCACAAGGGAAAAGCTTGGTTATGACAAACCCATACTGGTGGAAGAATTCCTAACAGGCAAGGATCTTACCGTCGGTATCATTGGCAACCCCCCTGAATCTTATACCACCCTGCCAATAATTGAAGAAGACTATTCACTTCTTCCCGATGATCTGCCCAGGATATGCGGATACGAAGCCAAATGGCTGCAAAACTCACCTTATTTTAAGCTTTTACGCTCTGTAGAAGCAAGGCTTGACTCCCGTACTAAAAAGCAGATCATTGCATGGAGCCTAAAATTGTCCGAAAGACTGGAATGCAGGGATTACGTCAGGTTCGACTGGAGGCTTGATGCTCAGGGAACACCCAGGTTGCTTGAAATAAACCCCAACCCGGGATGGTGCTGGGACGGCCACCTGGCAAAAATGTCGGCATACAAAGGGATGGACTATGCAAGCATGTTGCAGGCAATACTGGAAGTTACAGAGCAAAGGGTAAACGTCATGGTACCACAGGCAGTTAAAATAACTTAATAATGAATTTATGCAGCTCACAGATAAGATCAGGTCTGTTAACCGCTTGTTCAACAGGCTGGATAATCATGTAGAAATATTCAGGGAGAAAGCCGGACTGGCATGTATCCCCGGATGCGGCAAATGCTGTTTTAAGCCGGATATTAATGCCACAATACTTGAATTCCTTCCGGCGGCACAGAATATGTACCAGTCAGGAGTGTATGAAGATATCCTCATTGATATGATGGAAAAGAAAATAAATAGCATCTGTGTATTCTATGATCCTGATGATAAGGAAGGGCATTGCTCATGCTACATGTACAGGGGGCTTATATGCAGGCTCTTCGGCTTTGCTGTCAGGATCAATGGGTATAGTGAAAAAAACCTTGTTACCTGCAAGGAAATAAAAAAACAGATCAGTCAACCCCATTTTGCGAAACAGCTCAGTTATGCCCCTGAAATAACACAATATTATATGAAACTATTCCACATAGATCCTAATCTTTCAATGCAGCAGCTCCCTGTAAACGAATGCATTAAAAAGGCCATCGAGATAGTGGCCCTGGATTACCGCTACCGCAGGAAGCCGGCATGATCCCGGTTAGCGACGAACGATCAACGACAAGCGATAAAAGGTAAATAAGCGATGAGAAAGAAACCGGGCTCATCTCTCATTTCTCATTGAATTACCACCCACCTGTATTATTGATTTTGCTTATATTTGGTTAAGTTATTGGCTACTTATAAAATATATTGAGTTTTTAAATAATCAACTTTCAGTTAATATAAAACTTATATATCACTGAAGTTATTATTATATAAAATAAAACTAAAAGTATGTATGCACTGATCCTCATTCTCCTGCTCGCATTATCCGGATTTATTATTTCCAGAGGAGTTTTAAAAAAGAAAGTGTCTCTTATAATTACTGGTCTCATTACCGGAATACTTGTTATTCTCTTTTTCTGGTTTATGGGTTTCTGGAGTGATAAGCTATGGTTTGACCAGCTTGGTTATAATGACCGGTTCTGGACAGTATGGATCACCAAAATCATCCTCCTGGCCGGAACCTTTATTCCCGGGGGATTAATTGTGTATTTTCTCACCATCAACTTCTCGGGTGAAATAAAATACCTGCAGCCACTTACAATACTGGTTGGAGCTTTGTTCACGGGAATATTCTGGTGTTCGAACTGGGATGTGGTCCTGAAATTTTTAAACAGGATACAGACAGATTTGACAGAACCTGTCTTGAATAAGGATACTGGTTTTTACCTGTTTAACTATCCTTTTCTTAGATCACTTTACGTTCAATTGCTGGTTTTGACCCTGATAATTGGTTTCGCATCATTTATACAATACTGGTACTTTAAAGCGATAAAGAGAAATGCTGATTATTCTGACAGCCTCAGACAGCCACTGGCTTCACTTTTTATCTCAGCAGGTGTGATATTCCTGGTACTTGCATTCGGAAAATATCTGGCAAGATTTGGTATTCTTTTTTCTGAATACGGAATAGTATCAGGCCCTGGCTGGACGGATGTAAACATAAGATTGCCCATGCTTACTGCTCTCTCAATAATATTTGTGCTGACAGCAATAATATTAATTACAGCAGGTTTTAATCCTGCTCTGCGCAGAAGGTTAAGTACAATTAAAATAAAATCAGGATTATCGTCCTTATACGTTTTAACGGGTTCTGCTATTGGACTCTGGTTTTTACTTATGGTTATTGTTCCGGTACTTTTCCAATGGCTTAAAGTTGAACCTAACGAAATTACAGTTGAAAAACCATACATTCAAAATAATATACGGTTCACAAGGTCAGGCTTTCATCTCGATAAAGTCGAAAAAAAGGAGTACGATGTATCAGATCAGCTTGATATAAACACTGTGGAGAATAACAGGAATCTCTTTTCAAATATAAGACTCTGGGATTACAGGGCTCTTGACGCTGTATTTAAACAATTCCAGGAGATCAGGCTCTATTATGAATTCAACGATGTTGATATTGACCGGTATACTATTGACAGTATAAAGCGTGCTGTAATGGTTTCTGCCAGGGAAATGCAGTCATCCAATCTGCCGCTTGAAAGTCAGACATTTGTTAATACGCATTTTAAATATACACACGGCTACGGGGCTGTATTAAACCTGGTAAATGAATTTACCCCGGAGGGACTGCCAAATCTTTTAATCAAGGACATTCCACCGGTAAGCAGTTATGAGAATCTAAAAATTGTCAGGCCTGAATTGTATTATGGGGAATTACCTTCAGGTTATGCAGTGGTGAACTCAAAGGAGAAAGAGTTCGATTATCCCAGTGGCGATGAGAATATATATGCTCATTATAATGGCAATGGTGGTGTAAGTGTCTCCAATTTCTGGAGAAAACTTATTTATGGATGGAAATATGGAGGGACACGTTTCCTGGTGTCAGGTTATCCCTCCAGGGAAAGCAGGATAATGTTGTACCGCCAGATTAATGAACGTATTAAAACACTGACACCTTTCCTGTATTTAGACAATGATCCATATATAGTTATTGATGATGGTAAACTATACTGGATTATTGATGCTTATACTGCTTCAGGATATTATCCTTACAGTGAGCCCTTTTCCTCCTTTGAAGCAGCGAACCTTTATTCTGTTAACGAGCCGGTGGGCAAGAGCAGTTCCAGGTTTGTCAGTTCTCACCTGGAGGGTGAAAACTACGTTCGTAACTCGGTGAAGATAGTTATTGATGCTTATAACGGGCAAACTGATTTTTATATATTTGAAAAAGATGATCCCCTGGTTCAGGTTTATAACAGAATATTCCCGGGATTACTGAAACCAGACTCAGATATGCCCGCATCATTAAGGAAACATATCCGGTATCCTGCTGATATGCTGTTAATCCAGGGACTGGTGTATGCAAAATACCATATGACAGACCCTGCGGTTTTTTATAACCAGGAAGATTTATGGGTAAGGGGCACTGAGAAGTATTATAGTAACGTGCAACCTGTAGAGCCATATTATATAATGTGGGAACCACCAGGATCTGACGAGGCTGAGTTTATTCTTATGCTCCCCTTTACACCAAAAAACAAACAGGTTATGATAGGCTGGATTGCCGGAATGTGCGATAATGATAATTACGGGAGATTTCTCGCCTACCAGTTCCCCAAGGAAAAACGAATACTGGGAACACAGCAGGTGGAAACTAAAATAGACCAGGATTCATTCCTGTCAGGACAGCTAACCCTGTGGGACCAGGCAGGTTCAAATGTAATCAGGGGAAACGTACTGGCAATTCCTATAAACAATACAATAATATATGTTGAACCAATATATCTGCAATCGGAATCTTCAGCATACCCTGAGTTAAGGATGGTAGCGGTAATGCACAATGATAACCTGAGTTATGCTGAAACACTTGATGAAGCATTAAGAAATCTGTTTGCAGGAAAAAAAGCTACCGGCGATATACGGGGTGAAGGCACACAGAGCACATATACACTTATTGAACGTGCAAAGGAAGCTTTTGATAACTACCTGTTGTATATGCAACAGAGAGAATTTGAAAAAGCAGGAGCCGAGCTTAACAGGCTCGAAGAAGCTTTACAGGCTTTGTCTGATCAGGCAGGAGAACCTAGTACTGATAAATAAAAGGCTGAGGCTGAGGCTGAGGCTGAGGCTGAGGCTAAGGATAAGGTTTATTCACCGCCGGCGGTAAATAACAATAGTCGAGCGGAGCTAAGACCCTGACCGACCAAAGGGAGCGTCAGGGCCACAGTCATACCTGTGGATATAGCATCCCAAAATTCTTAACAGCCCTGGCGGAGGTGAATAATTTTGGTAACCTTCCTACAAAATTTACGACGCAGCAATGCTCTATAAAAATGCCTTAGCCTTAGCCTTTGCCTTCTTTATTCCTCAATAATCGCCCTGCTAACAATCCCCACATATTCTCCAAAATAATTATAATCACTGGGCATAAATTGTGTAAATGTCAATACAATAAGTTCATGTTTAGCATTGACAACAAAGTTGGTGGAAGCAGCTCCACCCCAGCTGTAGGAACCTGACTCAAGCTCTGTCTGACCGCCAAGGCCAAAGCCGTAACCCTCGTTATAAGCAACGCCTTCCGGTAACTGGTCAGACATGATCAGGTCTACAGTTGCTTCTTCCAGTATCCTGGTTCCATCCAGTTCGCCCCCATTGAGCAGCATCCTGCAGAATCTTTCATAATCGTCTACCGTTGAGACAAGTCCGCCGCCACCTGAGAAATGTATTGCCGGTTGCTTAAAGATATCATTAAAATCAGCCTCATCTGATTTCGTGAGCCCTGCGGATCCCTTAAGCTTAGTAATCTTACCATCATTATCCCTGGTGTACAGGCAGGCAAGTCTTGAATGCTTCCCTTCAGGCACAAAAAACCCTGTATCATCCATCCCCAGGGGATCAAAAACCTCTTTCTTAAGGTATTCATCTAAAGGCAGTCCTGACAGCACCTCAACAAGGTAACCAGCGACGTCAAGTGAAAGTCCGTATTCCCACCTGGTTCCCGGCTGGTATTTAAGCGGCATGGTGGCCAGCAGTTTAACCTTCTCGCCAATAGGCGCATCCCAGTAGGTAACTTCGTTTACATAATACAGTGAATCAACATATGATCCAGGTTCCCACCCGTATGTGAGACCGGAAGTATGAGTCAGCAGGTTCCTTATGGTCATCTCATTTTCCTGGGATTCCAGGGTAAAGCCCTCCTCGCCCGGAGTATATACCAGTGTTTCTGCAAATTCGGGTATATAATCCGACACTTTATCATCCAGTTTGAACTTGCCATCGTCATAAAGTGTCATTAAAGCAACCGTTGTTACAGGTTTTGACATTGAGAATATCCTGTAGATTGTATTATCTTCAATTGGCACTTCATTTTCGATATCAGCATCCCCATACAATCCATCCTGTACAACAGAACCATTCTTTATTGTCCTGACAGCTATACCGGCCAGTTTACCTTCGTCAATATAGCTCTGCATCCTTTCAGCAGCATATGCAAGTGTATCAGAAGACATCCCCACGTCTTCGGGGGATACAGGCTTTTCACCCTGCTTGCATGATACGATAAAAAGTATAAAAGCAAACAGGAATGATAGTCTCAAAATTTTTCTCATAAGTTTGTAGTTTTAGATTTGTAATTCCGTAAATAAATCCCGGGAAATTATTAATAACAAATATATGACAGGGAGAGGTGTTATCAAAAAGTTTTTATGATTTGCAGAATATGATCCCCCTTTCAAGGGGGCCAGGGGGATGTTTAAACAAGAGGCTTAGGGATTGCACATTAATAATTTCAGGAATTAACCAGTAACCAGTTAACCAGTACATGGATTAAAAATCTTCATTCACTATAGACTTTTTATCAACTCCCAGGCTTTCAAGGTGCTCCAGCACTGCCTTCATCATGGGCGGCGGGCCGCAGAGGTAGAATATCCTGTTAAAGTCACTTACCTGTTCCTGCAGGAATTCTTTAGTGATGAAACCATAATGGTATCTTTCCGATTCTTCTTTTGCCAGTATATTGATGAACCTGCCTTCCCCGAGAATCCCTGTTAATTCATCCTCCAGGATAATATCCTTACTGGTATTATTGGCAAATATTAGCATATTGCCATTAATCTTATTTTTCCTTTCCAGGTTTCTTAATATTGAAATGAAAGGTGTTATACCCGATCCGCCGGCAATAAATACTCCCTCACCCCTGTAATTTATTGAACCCCATGGATCAGTAATTATTAACTCATCCCTTTTTTTCAATTCGCCTATTTCTTTTGTTACTCCATTATGTGAAACATATATTTTAATAACCAGTTCAAGGATATCATCACCGGGCAGGCTGGTAAAAGTAAAGGGCCTTTTCTTATCCTTCCAGTCCTCTTTGTTGACAGCAACATTTGTTGCCTGCCCCGGACTGAAAGTGTACCCCGCAGGTTTCTCCATGCGTAATCCTTTTACATCATGAGTAACCTCAAATACTTCCAGTATCTTAACCGTATATTCTCTCATAATGATCTTGTTTTCTCATATAACAAATTAAGGCATTGTAAAGTGGAAAAACAACATAAAAAGGCTGAGGCTGAGGCTAAGGAAGTTGATAGGGTTTATAAAGTTTATAATGTAAAGACGCAAGGTTTTGTATTTCATAATCTAATTACGCTCGCGTTAGCGAGTAAATTACGTCCCGCGCAAGCGGGACAAATTACGCGAGCACAGCGAGCAAATTACGCGACCGAAGGGAGCAAATATTTCACTATATTTAACATTCTAATTTCCCGTGTAGTAAATAATTGAATTAATTTTACTGCCAATCCATTAAACCAAATAAAATCATGAATAGAATACTATCAATTATTATCCTTGCAGCACTGGCATCAATGTTCCGGGTTTCTGCACAGGACGAAGCACGATTATTAAGGTTTCCCACTGTTTCGGGAAACCAGCTTGTTTTCTCATATGCCGGCGACCTGTATACCACCGGCATTAACGGCGGCATGGCCCGCAAAATGACCACACATAATGGCTACGAGGTATTCCCAAGATTCTCGCCCGATGGCAGCGAGATAGCCTTTACAGGTCAGTATGACGGCAACACCGAAGTGTTCAAAATACCGGCAGCAGGTGGTGAACCTGAGAGGCTCACATACACTGCCACCCTGCGACGCGATGATATTGGCGACCGTATGGGACCAAACAATATAGTAATGACCTGGTCACCCGACGGCAAGCATATAGTCTACCGGTCACGCAAGCAGTCGTTCAACGACTTCCGCGGACAGCTGTTTACCGTACCGGCCTCAGGTGGGCTCTCATCTGAAATACCACTGAGTGACGGCGGATTCTGCTCTTACTCACCCGATGGTAATAAACTGGCCTTTAACTGGGTCTTCCGCGAGTTTCGCACATGGAAATACTACAGGGGAGGAATGGCAGACGATATACGTGTATATGATTTCAAAACGGGAAAAGTGGAGCAGGTAACAGATAACCCGGCCCAGGATATCATCCCGATGTGGATAGGAAAAGAGATATACTTCCTCTCCGATCGCGACCGCACCATGAACCTTTTTGCCTATGATACCGAAACAGGCGAAACACGCAAGGTGACCAATTTCACTGATTACGACATCAAATTCCCCTCGCACAGCAATAAGCATATAGCTTTCGAAAATGGAGGATATATATACCTGTTTAACGTGGAAACACAGCAGTCAAAAAAACTGGAAATATTTATAGCCGGTGACCGTCCCTGGGCACGTAACGAGTGGAAGGACGCCTCCGAAAGCATACGCGAAGGAAGCCCGGCACCCAATGGCGAACGCGTGGTATTCAGTGCAAGGGGCGATATTTATTCCGTACCTGCACAGAATGGTATAACACATAACCTAACTGCTACTTCCGGGGTAAATGAGCGCAATGCAAAATGGTCACCCGATGGTAAGAATATAGCTTATATATCAGATGCCACAGGTGAGTTTGAAATCTATATTATGCCACAGGATGGCAGTGGCAAACCTGTGCAGCTGACAAACGGTAACGAAACCTATATATTCTCACTTGAATGGTCACCCGACAGTAAAAAGATACTTTTCCATAACAAGAAGAGAGAGCTCTGCTATGTTGATGTTGAGTCTAAAAAGGTGACCGTAATTGAGCAATCGGATCGCTCCACAGGGTTCAGCTATAACTGGTCGCCCGACAGCAAGTGGGTAACATATACCCGTCCGCAGCGCGACATGACCATTATCAGGCTCTACAACCTGGAAGACAAAAAGTCATACGAGGTAACCGAGGGATGGTACGATTCATCCAATCCATCGTTCAGCAGCGACGGCAAATACCTTTTATTTACCTCGGCGCGTGATTTCAACCCGGTATACAGCCAGACCGAGTGGAACCATGCCTATGTTGATATGAGCCGTATATACCTGGTTACACTTGCTAAAGAAACACCCTCTCCGTTTGCGCCGGAAAATGATGTGGTAAAAAGCGGGGATGAGGAAAAGAAAGGAGAGAATGATAAGAAAAAGGAAGAGACAGATAAAGATGTCAAGGTTGACATTGACGGTATACAGGAACGTATCATTGCCCTGCCCGTAACACCCGGGAACTATTCAGGCGTTACCGGGGTAAACGGTAAAATATACTACAGTGTACGCAGTACGGCGGACCGTAGCAGCACGATGAAAATGTATGACCTGGAGAAGAAAAAAGAGACTGAACTGGGTAGCAACATCAGGTTTACTCTGTCACCTAACGGTAAGAAAATGCTCGTACGCATGGGCAGACAATGGGGTGTTATAGACCTCCCATCTGGAAAGATTGATATAAAAGAACAGGTTGATGTTTCGGAAATGAAGGTGCTGGTTAACCTGCAGGATGAGTGGCAGCAAATGTTTGACGAGATATGGAGACATATGCGCGACTTCTTCTATGATCCGGGAATGCACGGGGTAGACTGGCAAACCATACATGATAAATATAATGTGATGGTGCCATACGTCAGCCACCGCTCCGATCTGGCCTACCTGATGGGAGAGATGATAGCCGAGCTCAATGTAGGACATACCTATGTCAATAATGGTGAAAGACCTGAGCCCGAAAGGATACAAACCGGGCTGCTGGGAGCACAGCTCAGCCGTGACAAAAGCGGTTATTTCCGTATCGATAAAATCCTGAAGGGAGCCAACTGGAGCAATGGCCTTACCTCGCCCCTTCGCGCCGTGGGTGTGAACGTGAACGAAGGTGACTATATCATCTCGGTTGACGGTATTAAAGCCACTACAACAGATGATATATATACCCTGCTGATCGGAAAAGCAGGAAACGAGGTAATGCTTGAGGTCAACAGCAAACCATCGCCGGAAGGAAGCCGCGAGGTGCTGGTCAAGCCCATAAATAGCGAATCATCACTATACTACTACCAGTGGGTGCATAGCAATATAGAAGAAGTAAACAGGCAGACCAACGGCAAAGTGGGATATATACATATACCCGATATGGGGGTAAGTGGTCTTAATGAGTTTGCTAAATATTATTATCCTCAGCTTACAAAAGATGGATTGATAATAGATGTTCGTGGTAATGGCGGTGGCAATGTGTCACCCATGATAATAGAGAGGCTGATACGTCAGCTTACCTATATGACCATGCATACCGGCCAGCAGGAAGGTGATCCCAACCCCGTGGGTATGCATGTAGGACCAAAGATTACCCTGCTTGATAAATATTCAGCATCTGACGGCGACCTGTTCCCCTACCGCTTCCAGGTGAACGAGATTGGACCAACAGTAGGTACCAGGTCATGGGGTGGCGTGGTAGGATACAGCGGTGCTATACCACTGATCGACGGCGGATCAATTATCACTCCCTCGTATGCACCATTTGATAAGGATGGTAAGGGATTTGTTATTGAAGGGAAAGGAGTTGTCCCCGATATTATTATCGAGAACGACCCGGCAGAACTGTATAAGGGTACCGATGCGCAGCTGAACAAAGCCGTGGAGGTTATATTGGATGAACTGGAAAAATCTCCAGTCAAGCTGCCTCCTATACCGCCCTTCCCGGATAAGTCAGGGAAGAAATAAG
Source organism: uncultured Rikenellaceae bacterium (assembly GCA_964577305.1). Classification (GTDB taxonomy): domain Bacteria; phylum Bacteroidota; class Bacteroidia; order Bacteroidales; family VadinHA17; genus UBA9300. The sequence continues at coordinate 211 of CAZNYS010000044.1, read as the reverse complement.
CGATGAGAAGTGAGCGGTGAGCGCGATCTCAATGATATGGAGTTCAAAATAAAGTCTAAGGCTGAGGTTCTTATTAAATGATGATAGGAGCAGCTTAACTTTCCCCTCCTTGATTCGGAGAATTAAGGAGGGGTGTCCTTATCCGAACCCCGAGGCTTCAAGGATTTTATAAGAGGAGATAATATTACAATCATTTAAATCTAAAGTCAAG
>CAZNYS010000043.1:0-29507 GCA_964577305.1 uncultured Rikenellaceae bacterium | reverse complement strand
AGAAAATAAATTACCGACTTAAGAATTTAGTCGGACAATAGTGATTTTTTATATTAAAAAACCTGTATTTTTCTTTCAGTTCACCAGTTTTAATATCAAGCTTGAAGATATAAGATCCGTTACCCCCGTCATTAAGCGCATAAATATCATCTTCATGGAAAGACATACCGGATATTTCACCCAGCAACAGGCTTATACTTAGCTGAGAATCAACCTTGAGAGTATTGATACCCTGCGCTTTAAGATGACCACTTATAAACAGTAAGATAATTAACAATATACACGTTATTCCTGCAGTATGTATCCGCATTTTAGTCTGTGTATAGTCAGTTACAAGACAATATTGTATTTACCGCAGTTTAAGCACCTCGCTAATTTTGTCAAACAGGCCGGTATTTTCATAAAAACCGGTGAATTCTTCTGCCCCGGCTCCGAAGGCAAAAACAGGCACTATAACTCCTGTATGTCCAGTGCTTGAGAATGTTGCCAGTATAGAATTATCTTCCAGGTTACCCCCTGGAATTGTCATACCTCCGGTTTCATGATCAGCAGTTACTATCACCAATGTACTAGGATCTTGTGCAGCAAATTGGAGCGCTACACCTACAGCTACATCAAGATCCCATGTCTCTTCAATAACATAATTTGGATCATTTTCATGTCCTCCCCAGTCAATCTGCGATCCTTCAACCATCAGGAAGAACCCCCTGTTGTTACGATTAAGCAGTTCAATAGCTTTATGTGTAGCTTCGGCGAGCATATAACCCCTGCCCTCCGAATACCTCGGCATATGCATATCGGCCAGTAATCCTGCTACTTTGTCAGCACTGGCTTCCTTTAAGGTTTCAATTGTGTACACAACTTCATAGCCATCATTTTCGAGCACCCTTATCAGGTCCCGCTGATCTCTCCTGTTAGCAAAATTTGACTTTCCGCCTCCAATAAATACATCAGGCTGGTTCCTGACAAAATCAAGGGCAATTCCTTCATAATCATTCCTGGTTACATTATGAGCAACAAACGATGCCGGTGTTGCATGAGTAACCGCACTGGTACTAACTACCCCATATGACATCTTTTTCTGATCCCTTAATAATTCAGTAATAAGATCAACCCTGTTACTGTCAGGATCCATACCAAGCATACCGTTGCGGGTTTTTTCCCCTGATGCCATAGCGGTACCGGAAGCAGCTGAATCAGTTATATAATTATCATAAGATTGTGTCTTCATGAAACCTATATGCCTGGAAGATGTCATATTCAGGCTGTACCCGCTTACAGTCATAGTTGCCGAAACCTGTGTAATGCCCATACCATCACCTATTAACAGAATTATCTTCTTTACCCTTGGTGCCGGGCTTTCAGGCTCTTCAACATAGACATCAGTAAATGAAGAAACAACAAATGCTATAGCAAATAATAAAACTGTTATTTTTATTCTTAGCACTATTATATTTTTTCTCATTATTATTAATTATTTAGCACAAAAAGCACTGTAAAATTTCCTTTTATACGTATACGGCTGACATACATTTTTGGTTTTAATAATTACAAAGTTAACCTCTTAAATTTATTAATGAACTATTTATGCTTATTTTGCCATTAACCAGTTTAAACGATGGCGTGGATTTCAAATCCACACCTTGCTCTGTCAACAATTTATACTTATTTTGAATGCTAAAGAACTACATAATTATTAACACTATTTTATATTGTTTTGTTTAAATTGTGAATAGAGATTGAATATATTTTTTATAAATAAATGGTAACAACTGGTTTAGATAATTTCAACAGGCTCGTACTTCCGCTGATCAGGAATAAAAAAACAGGAGTATTATGTCATGCTTCAAGCACAAACAGGGAGTTTAAACATATAATTGATTTAGTATATCATTCGGAATCCAGTGTACTGGAAGCAATTTTCGGACCCCAGCATGGTTTATTTGGCCAGACTCAGGATAATATGATAGAATGGGAAGGATATACTCATCACAGCTACAGGGTGCCGGTTTTCAGTTTATATGGTAAAACGCGTAAACCAACCTCGGAAATGCTTGCCAATACAGAAATCCTGATAGTTGATTTGCAGGATGTTGGCACAAGGCCCTATACATATGTATGGACTTTAAAACACTGTATGGAAGCATGTGCAGTAAAGGATATACCTGTAATTGTGATTGACAGACCAAATCCTCTTGGGGGAACAAAAAGAGACGGGGCTCTGCTGAAGAAAGAGTTCTATACTTTCGTTGGTGGTGCTGAAATTCCACTCTGCCATGGAATGACCATCGGAGAAATCGCCCTCTTTATGAATGAAAAAGAAGATATCAACTGCAGCCTGACAATCATAAAAATGGAAGGATGGCAGAGAGCAATGACCTGGTCAGATACAGGATTACCCTGGATACTCCCCTCGCCAAACATGCCATCAATCAATACAGCAATAGTATATCCCGGTATGGTGCTTGTGGAAGCCATGAACATTTCGGAGGGTCGTGGCACCACTCTGCCGTTTGAATTATGTGGAGCTCCATTTCTAGAAATTAATAAAATCATTGCAGAACTCAACAAAATGAAAATACCTGGGTGTGCTTTCAGACCGCACAACTTTATCCCAACTTTCCACAAATTTGCAGGCGAATACTGTAATGGCATGCAGATTCACGTTACGGATAACGAATTATATGAACCTGTATATACAGCTGCATGTATTTTTAAAAAAATAAATAAAATTTCCGGCAGTCTTGAATTTAAGAATCCACCTTATGAATATGAAGATGAGCTGATGCCCTTTGATATACTTTCCGGCGACAGCCTGCTGAGAAAAGCCATTTCAGACGAGGGCTCACTGAACCATGAAAGGGAGAGATGGAAAGATGAAATAAGCAATTTCAATAAGGAATTTGAGGAATATTCACTTTATAAATCTTAGTGCTGCACTGGTTTAACAGCATCAAGTTCTATTTCAAACAATAGGTCATCCCTGCATACAGTACCATTAACAGCCAGGATATATGAAGAGTCAATATTATTTAACATGCAATAATTAATGAAGTACTTTTCAACTTTGGTATCCGGGAAATAAGCAATGGAACGCACAACATTATCCCATCCGTATTGCTCATTGATCATAATAGATTTCAATACTTCCATTGTATGTTCAATCTGCTTTACAATACTGTCCTTATGAAGCGTTTCCCCACTGCTGTTTATTGAGGCTGTTCCGCTTATAATAAGTCTTTTTGATGTATTAAAGCTGATCTCCACTGCCCTGCTGAATGAACTTTTATAATCTATCGCGGGGCATTGCATTGGCGATTCAACCATTCTTATAATACAGTCATCTTCTTCCTTTCCAAGTGCATATGCACTAATCGACAAGGATTTACCATTTAAATTACTTAGCCCTATCCCTGTACTGGCCGGTATGAAACCATCAAAAAGATTCTCTTCATTATAGAAATTAGTCCTGGCACGGTTCAGTTCATCATACCAGTTAAGGATATTATCAATATACAGCCATGTACGGGCCAGATCACCATAGCTAATATCATTCTTTTCAAGAATGCGTTTCAGGGCCATGAATGTAGAATAAGCCTGGCTGTAATAATCGCTCTGTTCATTGGAAGTTACATTACTTATAAAATACAATTCTGAGCCATAATGATCCAGTGATTTCACACAGGTATCTCCGGGGTACTCCCTTAATTTAACGTGCTTGCTATCAGTACAAATTAACTGCACATGGTGACCTTTAGAGTAATTATGGTATAATAATATTAACGGTATCATTTTTTTAAGTACACCTTTATTGACATGGCTTTTAAATCCAAAGCCAAAAGCCAGTAATACTTCAAGCTGGTGATCCTCAAGGTAAGCTGATAATTTCTTCAGGGCAGAAAAAACATCGCTGGATTTTGCTATATGAAAGTTAATATAAAAGAATGAATGATCAGGGTATTCCTCCTTGATTTTTATCAATTGGCTGTTATCACTTGTACTGGTTTTCTCCCTGCTAATTCTCATTCTGTTCCAGCTGCTGTAACCTGTTTAATATAGCGATTCTCTGATCATTGTCAAGACCATTATTCTCCAGTGCTTTATTGAGTATTTTCTTTGCTTCATTCATCTCATCCTCATTTATAAAAATGCTTGAAAGAAGGAAGTATGAATCGAAGAATAGAGGATCTTTTCCAATAATATTTTCAAGTATCTTTTTTGCATCCCCTGCTTTTCCCGATTTAACCAGGTAGAAAGCATGAGTATATGCATATTTCAAATTATCCGGTGCCCATTCCATAGCCTTCCTGCTTAGATTTAATGCCTGTTCAATATCATTTTCAGATTCCAGAACAGCAAGATTATAAGCAGCTACAGCATTTTTTTCACTTACATTAAGCAGACGTCTGAAATACTGTATTGACAGTTCATGCTTACCTGTTTCACCATATAATAAGGCCAGGTTAAGTAACGCTGTCTCATGATTAGGGGAATATGAAAGAGCTCGTGTAAACATCTCTTCTGCCATGGTGTAGTTACCCTGCAATGAGTAAACAAAACCAGCATTGACCATTGGCATTATTGCCTCAGGAAAGATTTTTATTGATGTATTATATGCTTTCAGGGCTTTTTCGAAATCATTAATATTACTGTAGTAATTGCCAAGGTTATAATGTGCTGACCAGTCATCAGGATGTGTTACAAGTGAGTTTTCATATTCGTTGAGAGCCTCAGAAATTTTCACTCTGTTTGAATCGTTAATATAGTTTTCAGGAAATGTACTAATAGAAAATGCTGCATTGAGCCTGACCAGCCTGTAATCATCATCAACAAGCTCTGTCAGTCGTTTAAAAGCTTGCTTTGAATCATTACTGTACAGGCTGTGTGCAGCCGCTCCCCTTACCAGTGGAGATTCATGGTGCGTTAGTTTCAGCATCACTTCCCACTTAGCCGTGTCATTACAATTTTCAAGCAAACGTATAAATGATGTTGTATAAATCTTATCAAACCTTTCATTTTCAATACCTATAAGTATTTTATCCAGTTCTGACCAATTACCTTCCCTGGCATTTCTTATAAGATAACCATTTGCCACTGTTTCTTGCTGATATTCATGCTTATGTGTCTTCCGTATTTCCTTCTCTGCCCATTCTGCTGTTTTGTCGTCATGGCATATATTGCAGGCATTGGGCGAACCAAAAGCCATTGTAGACCGGGGCATAGGTGGGCGGAATGAATGATCACTCCTATTCATTCGTGCAAAAGTTGTTTTAGGCATGTGGCAGGAGACACATTCACTCCCCGGTGAATCTGTCGTATGAAATGTATGGGCACTCACATTATTCACCTTTTCAGAGTGGCAGGGCATACAAGCATCGTTCGTGTTCTCCCCTGCAAAACGATATCTGCCACTTGAGGTATGGCATCTCACGCAGTGCATATCGCTGCTTGCAGCACATTTATTCATTTCCCATGTTGTCATTGTATAGTTCTCACCCAGGTCACGCCCATCAGCATAGAAATCAGGATTTTCAAGCGTTATGAGATCAAAATAATCGTAAAAACGTGAACCTGGTTCAAATTCCTGGGCAATCACAGATGCCTTTGCATGGCATGATCCGCATGCAGCATTATGCTGCTCCGGTGTGTATTCACTGGTCTGTACAATCTTAAGATCGCCAGGTATATTCCCCTCCCCTGCTTTTACACATTCTACTATATGCTCATAACTTGGTCCATGACATGTCTCGCAGTTTATACCCGGTTCCCTCCATGTAGTATTATAGGTATTATTAGCAAGATCATAATTTGTCTCCAGCTGACTCACATGACAATTATAACAGGTTGTATTAAAAGTATATAGGTGATTCATCCAATCCAGTGGCGCATCTTCAATAGTCTCAAAATGTCTTACCCCGCTTTCCGGGTTATTATACCAGTTGTCAGTTTTGGAGTCGTATGCCAGGGGAAGAACCTGCAGCCGGCCACCAGTTAATGGAGTCAGGAAATAATAAATATACTTTCCACCCATGGTATGGACAGCCGGGTATTCAGTTGTCTCTCCGGATCTATTTGTTTCTTTAAAAACCAGTGTGTCTCCATCCAATGAAACCTCAAACACATCAGTCCCGACTTTAATTTCCTGATTAAATGATCGTATATTATTTTCAACAAATTTCCTGGTTACAGATTGCATTGCCAGGCCATGGTGTGAATCATGCCACAACTGGTAAAACCTTTCATGGCATGGATGACAGCTTTCACTACCCGAGTAGGTTGCTATCTCATTGCCAAGTCTGTCAGATCTTGTTTTTCGTAACATGATAATTGCTGTAATGCCTAATATTATTACCAGCAAAACAAAAAAAGGCAGATAAAATCTGGATTTCATAGTAACTGTTTTATGACTGATATGAAAGCAACCATCTCACTCAAATAAGCCTTCGTCTCTTACAAGGATCAGTATACTGGATTGTGATACAACCACATATTTTTCCTTATTGAATTCTATTTCAACAGCTGTATTCTGCATATAAACAGCAAGATCTCCTTCTTTGGGCTGTAAAGGAACATATTGGGGTTCCTCATTTCTTCTCTTCCAGGGTTCATCCACATCGGTAACTGCAGGAATAGGATATCCGGGTCCCACTTTAAGAACGTATCCTACCTGCACCTTCTCATTCTCCTGAACGCCTGGAGGAAGATAAAGACCCGATTTAGTCTTTGACTGTGGAGTTTTGGGTTTTATAAGTATCCTGTCACCTACAACTATTAACTTGTTAAGATCTTTTTCATCTAAAAGTACATTCATCACCTCATTTTTTCAGTAAGTACAGACAAATTTATATATTATTTTCTGATAAGGTATTTTTTCGGAATATTTGTAAAAAAATTGACGGTGTATATTTCATTTATACTTGTTGAACCAAAAGTACCTGAAAATATAGGTGCGGCTGCACGTGCTATTAAAACTATGGGGTTCGGGAAGCTATGTCTTGTTAACCCCTGCGAATATAAGACAGGGAAAGCACGATGGCTGGCCCATGGTTCAAATGATATCCTTGATGATGCACAGGTTTTTACAAGCCTGGGAGCAGCTGTTGAGAACAATGATTTAGTTGTCGGTACCACTGCCAGGCACAGGATCTCTAAAAGTGAATATATTGATCTTGAACAGCTCAAACCCTTCCTGGAGGCAAGGTATGATAAGTATAATAAAATCGCACTGGTTTTCGGCAGGGAAGAATCAGGTCTAACTAATGAAGAGATAACACTATGTGATATAACAAGCACAATTTCAATGGCAGTACCTTTCCCCTCCCTGAACCTGTCCCAGGCGGTAATGATATATGCATATATGCTGAGCGACAAGGAAGGGCCTGCGGATATTAATGATGAACCAATCCAGGGAACGGAGTCCCTCAGGTTACTTAAAGACAAAATAGAAACACTGCTTTCAGGCACAACAATAAGTAGTAATAAGGTCTTAAAAGGCAGGATAATGGAACGATTATCCCTGGCTTCAGGAAAGGATATCAAATTATTGCATTCAGTAACGAACTCGCTGATTAATAAATACGGAAAGGAACAACAATGATATATCTTCTGCTCTGTATAATAACAAGTGTAGGTATTATGGTTGTTTTTAAGATAGCCGGCAATATGAAACTTGATACTTTCAGGATCATTGTCATAAATTATCTTACTGCCTCCATTCTTGGATTCATTATAGGTGGTCTTCCGGAAAGATCTGACTTTAATGCCGGATGGATGCCCATGGCCATAATAATAGGGATACTTTTTATAGTAGTATTCTTTTTAATAGCCCTTTCCACACAAAGAGCAGGTATAGCTGTCACCTCGGTCGCTGCGAAGATGTCAGTCGTAATACCAATCACTTTCTCATTATTCTATTTTAATGAACCAATAAGTGTCCTTAAAATAACAGGTATATTGCTGGCCCTCACATCGGTCTTTATGACAACATATAACAGAGATAAGACTAAGAATAAAGGTATCCTGGTGGTATTATTGCCCATTATAATTTTCTTTAGTGCAGGTTTTATCGATTCACTGATCAAATACACACAGGAAGTGCATATCGCTGATCACAGCACTGTAATGTTCTCCTCTATATTGTTTTCAATATCTGCTATAATGGGAGTGATTTTCAGTTTGTTCAGGAAAGGGGTTTTAAAACCCGAAAAACTCCTTCAAATTATTCTTGCAGGTATTATACTGGGTATAGTGAACTTTTTCTCACTGTTTGGTATCATAATGGCGCTTGAAAGTAATATTTTTGACAGTTCAATAGTCTTCGGTATTAATAATATGGGAACAGTAGTACTATCTGTAATAATTGCTCTTATCTTCTTCAGTGAGAAACTGAGTAATCTTAACAAAGCAGGCATTGTACTGTCAATATTAACCATTGTTTTTCTAAGCTATCTTTAGGTTTAATAAATGAAAGACGAATACAGGACCATAAGGGAGGAATCAAGGGGCCTGTTCAAAGACAGGGGAAGCAAATTTATAGCTATTGCCAGCCCTGTGCATTCTGCTTATGGCATAAAGGAGGTACTGGACAGGGTAAAAAAGCAATATCACGATGCACGCCATCATTGCTATGCTTATAAATTGGGTACCGGGGATGATGACTGGAGAGTGAATGACGACGGTGAACCATCGGGCACAGCAGGTAATCCTATTATGGGTCAGATAAAGTCCTTTAAGCTTACCAATATCTTAATTATTGTTGTGAGGTATTTCGGTGGTACTTTGCTTGGCAAAGGAGGCCTGATAAATGCATACCGCAGTGCAGCCAGTGATGCACTGGAAAATGCCGAAATAATAAAGAAAACGGTAGATTATACTTACCATTTGCATTTCCCCTATTCAGTTATGAACGAGGTAATGAAAATAATCAAGGAAGAAAACCTGCAAGAAAGCGACCAGGTTTTTGAAATGGACTGTACGATGAAAATACATTTCAGGGCATCACTGGAAAAAAGAATCAGGAGTAAACTTGAATTAATAGATAAACTTCAATTTAAAAAGGTGAAATAATAGATTTATTATTCTCTATTTATAAATTAATTGTTAACAAATAAGTTTAAATAATTCATAGTTTTTAACTTTGCTTAATCAACAAATTTTAATCACCTAAATCACTGATTAATGAAGAATAAGAGCCTGGTATCGATCGATGACCTCACTACCGATGAAATGGTATCCATACTCGATCTGGCCGAAGAATTCGAAAAAAAACCAATCCAGCCAATTCTGGAGGGAAAAGTAATAGCCACCCTCTTCTTTGAACCTTCAACACGTACACGCCTGAGTTTTGAGAGTGCAATATCACGCCTTGGAGGCAAAATAGTAGGTTTCACAGATGCCTCGTCTTCCAGTGTAACCAAGGGAGAAACTCTTAATGACACCATTCGCACAGTTAATAATTACTGTGACCTGATAGTAATGAGACACCCTATAGAAGGTAGTGCACGCCTGGCCAGTGAGATAGCCGATATACCCGTAGTAAATGCAGGTGACGGAGCAAACCAGCATCCAACGCAGACAATGCTCGACCTTTATTCTATAAGAAAAACGCAGGGTAGCCTGGATAACCTGAATATCTTCCTCGTTGGTGATCTCAAGTACGGGCGTACGGTACATTCATTATTAATGGCAATGTCGAGATGGAATACTACCTTTAATTTCATCTCTCCTGAAGAACTGAAGATGCCTGTTGAATATAAGCTATATCTTGATAAGCTCGGATTAAAATATTATGAACATTCGGACTTCACGGATATAATAAATGAAGCTGACATTATTTACATGACCCGGGTTCAGAAAGAACGTTTCAGTGATCCCATAGAATATGAAAAAGTTAAAAACGTTTACGTACTGCGAAACAATATGCTGCGTGACACCAAAGACAGAATGAAAGTACTGCATCCATTACCGAGAGTCAATGAGATACATCCTGATGTTGATACAAATACGAAATCATATTATTTCCAGCAGGCTCTTAACGGGGTTTATACCCGGCAGGCTATTCTAACCCGTTTACTTGAGCTGAAATAAAAATCTGTAACCATGAAAGAACCCAAACAATTAAGTGTAAGCGCAATTGAAAACGGAACAGTAATCGATCATATACCGGCATCCAACTTATTCAAGGTTATACAGATCCTGGGCCTGGATAAAATAAATAATCAAATCACTTTCGGGACAAACCTTGAAAGCAAGAAACTGGGTCGCAAGGCAATTATTAAACTGGCAGGTATATTTTTTGAGGATGATGATATTAACCGCATAGCTCTTGTTGCGCCGGAAGCTAAACTGAATATTATAAAAGGATACGAAGTTGTGGAAAAAAGTATTGTGAAAGTACCTGACGAGATAATCGGTATTGCCAAATGTGTAAATCCTAAATGCATTACCAATTTCGAGTCGGTGACTACCAGGTTCAAGGTTGTGTCCAAGAAAAATGTTGCGCTAAAATGTCATTATTGTGAAAAAATAACCGACCAAGAGCATATGGTTATACTGTAATGAGCATTAACGTATCCTGTCATAGGATTTAATCAGTAATTCATCTTTTAGAATATTCCTGAAGGCCAGGTAACCAAATATTGAACCTATAATAGGAAAAGTAAGTTTAATATTGAAGATCAGTTCGGCTTCCAATTTACGACTCGTATAGAAAATATAGAACAGCATAATCAGAAAAGCACCTATCAGAAGCAGAGCAGAAAAAACAGTAATCCTTATCTGTAGTTTACGTCGTCGGTAAAGAAAAATTGCCATCAGAAACAGTACCGGTACTGCTATAAGTATTACTGTCAGCGGAAGGCTTTTCTCAATTACATCTCTGACAACCCCACTATCAACTGAACAGATGCCTTTAAAATTCAACTCATAAGTTTCGTTAGCATCGCCTACTAATCTGACTATAGGCCCTTTAAGCAAAAATCCTGATAAAGCGGCGGCAACAGCCAGGTAAAGGGTCTGTATTCTCTGAATCATATAATTCTTGATTTTGTTCTATGCAAAATTACTTCCTTTTTTGGAAATACATCCAATCAAGGTAATATAATATTTTAAGGGATAAACTGTTTGTCATATCTGTGTCAAACATATGCCTCAAATTCTCCGCGAAATCATAGTATATCTCATCAGAATCTGCATAGATTGAATTTTTCCAGACAAGTGACATCTCACTGCCAGGTGCAAATCTCCAGGTATACACCATATCTATATTAAATGCATTGTAATTATAATCATGGTTATTGTCATATACCACAGGATCAAGAGAGCCATCACTCAGCAGAAGATAGTAATCGCCAAGGTAGTCAGCCCTGGACCAATAATGACGCATCCTGAAAGTAAGATACATATCAGCAATAAAGATATATTCGCAATTAAGTGTTGTAGATATTGTGGAATTATCCCTTATGCCAAAAAAGATATCCTCATTATCGATGGAAACAAATCCTATATCATTTATTTTCTTTTCGTATGAAACATTTAAACCCACAACAGCTCTTGATGACAGTTTCACCTCAGGTTCTGCTGAAACTGAATAATTTACCTGATTCCTTGCAGAGAAAATCTTTGTAGCAGATATGGAAAAATCAAAATAAAGTATCTTACTCTTATCTGTATCAAACTTAAGGAATCCCATTACTTCTTCCGGCCTGTGATAATACCTGCCTGACATCCTTGGTTCATAGTAATCATCCTCGCCACCAGGTTTATATTCAGACCTTATCATAAGAGACCAGTAGTTACTGAATAATATCATTGAATTCAAACTGATTGAAGACCCTGTAAATAGCCGGGGACGATATAACTGGTTGTAATTAAATGACAGGGTGTTTCTCGTAGTATAAATTTTCCAGAAAGGCTGGAAGGTATTATACGAGATTTCAATGGAATTATTAAATTCATTATTGCGCCGCAGGTAACCCATGTCATTTGGGTCATAGGTGTCTGATAAAGCTGATAGAGAGTATGAGGCCCTGAATTTTCCACCGGTCTTACCACCTTTTAACTCATATGAATGACCAAATTCATTATCTGCTCCAGTGTAATATTTCTGGCTTATAGTACCCCTGGCTGAAACAGAATACTGTTTGGTACTGTTCTGTATTTTAAACTCGGCGCCTGAAACGTTTGCATTATACTTTTCATAATTCTTATCCCATGGTTGCCACACATTTGTATTCATCAGGCTTACAAAGGAGCCGTTTTTAAGTGTCTGGTCTAGGACTACCATATTGAAATTGGTAAAGGGTCCGGATGTTACTTTTCTTTCCTGTCCTGACAGGGTATCACTTAAAGAGGCGAACATTTGTTTAGTAAAAGCATTAAAGAAACCTATGCCAAGACCGGATTTTGTACGACCTGATACCTTGGTCGCATTCAGAAGTGAAGATTCCCGAGGGCTATAACTGACAATTTCATTATCCCTTAAACTATCAACCATATTACCATGATACCTGGGGATGGCCCCTATGCGCCTTGAATAAAAAATATCTCCACGGTTAAAGAGTTCCGTGCCTTCCATAAAAAAAGGCCTTTTCTCATTGTATTTAACCTCATATGGTGTAAGGTTTAAAACCACGTCATCTGACTGAACCTGTCCAAAATCAGGTATCAATGTTGCATCAAGTGTAAAGCTCTCATTAATACCATATTTTATATCAACTCCTCCGCTGGCAGTATAATCGGGTTTATCACCGTCAAATTTTTCTATATAACCTGAAACATAAGGTGTAAAACTGAGACGGATCGGGGGGACTATATCAGACAGGTTGGTTACTTCTCCCAGGTGATTGAATGTTGATCCGGCTTCCCTGTCTACGTAATTCCATGACGATACTTCCCTGTATCGCCTGATCTCCCGCCAGAAATTAACTCCCCATGTCTGAACCTGGTCTGAAGGAAAGCGAAGTGCTGAATATGGTATCTTTATTTCAGCCACCCAGCCAGAGTCTGTAATCCTGACACTACTGTACCATACTGCATCCCAGCTTTTGTCGGCGTGGCCCCATCCGCTTCCTCCTGCCTCTGATGATCTGGCTTTCATATCTGATTGTACACCGGATGCTGACACCTTGAATGTTTCACCATTCAATCCGTCATTAAAAGTGCTTATATCCACATAAAAAAAGTCTGCATTGAGGTCATTGTCATTATCCCTCTGCCCCAGGTGCCTGTAAATACTGTCAGGAGAGTTGTCATACAGTACAGCAGCAATATAAACAGCTTCATTATCAAACAAGAACCTTACCTCGGTTTCAAGCTTGGAAGGCTGTCCTCCATAAGGGGAGTACTGTACAAAATCACCAGCAATATTGGAAGCATCCCATACCGGTTCATCAATAAATCCATCGACATCCGGAGGTTCAGTTGTTCTTACCGCGACAAGGCTTTTATTATCAGTAGTAACCTGCGCATTAATAATGTCAATATTAAATATTGATTCAAATAAAACAAGGGCAGTGAACAGGATAAATCGAAATTTCATAAATGAATCCAATTCTTAACAAATAAAGCATCCACAATAGCTATGTAAGTGATGTTATTGTATAAAACTACTTTCTTTTCTGGAAATACATCCAATCAAGGTAGTATAATATTTTCAGGGATAAACTGTTTGACATTCCTGTATCAAACATATGCCTCATATTCTCACTAAAATCATAGAATATCTGATCAGAACCTGAGTAAATTGAATTTTTCCAGACAACTGACATTTCACTGCCGGGGGCAAATCTCCAGGTGTATTTCACGTCAATATTCCATGCATTGTAATTATAATCATAATTATTGTCATTGTCTGCTTCAGTTAAAGAACCATCCCTGTTAAGTATATAATACTGGTCGAGGTAATCGGCTCTTGACCAGTAATGTCGTAAACGTACTGACAGATAAGAATTGGCAGAGAATATGAATCCTGACTGAAACATGTTCTCAATAGTGGTATTATTCCTCAGGCCGAAGTATATCATTTCCTGCTCATCTTCGTAGCTGACATAGCCAATATCATTTAAACTGTTTCGCACTTGAATCTCGTAATCCAATGAAAACCTGTCAGAGATCTTTAATGTGGGACCGAATGAGTATGAGTATTGATACTGATCATATGGCGACCATATTTTATTATAGCTGAAGCGTATATTTGCTGAGAGCTTCTTACTGCGGTCGGAACTTAACCATGCACTTGTTGAAAGCTCTCTTCCACGGTGATAATACCATCCTTCGACACGGGGTTCATAATAATCATCTTCTCCCTCTGGTTTATATTCTGCCCTCAAAAAAACTGTCATATGATTAATGAATGTTACATTTGAACTGAGGTTAAACTCTGATCCCGTGAACACTCTTGGTTCATACAGCATCAAATGTCTGTACGTTATAGAATTCCTTGCATTCAGAATCTTCCCAAATGGCTGATAAATATTATAGGAGACACTCAGCTGGTTCTGTAATTCATTATTTCTCCTCATGTATCCCATATCATTATGGTCATAAGTATCAGATGACGCTGTAATTTCATATTCGAGCCTGAACGCTCCACCTGTTTTGCCACCACTTAACTGGAAAGCATGACCGAAATCGTTCTCAATATCTTTATAATACTTCTGTGATACTGCTGCCTGGCCTGATACAGAATAGTACCTGGTTTTGTCCTGGATATTGAATTCCGTACCAGTTACATTTGCGTTATAGAAATTCTCATCATTCTCTGCATTACGCCATACATTGGTGTTAATCAGGCTTATATATGAATTATTTTTCAGGCTCTGGTCGAGTACTATCATATTATAGTTTGTGAACGGATCAGTCAGTACCTTCCTGGTCTCATCGGTTTCAGCATCTTTAACCGTGGCATACATAGTATTAGTCATGGCATTAAAAACACCTATTCCAAGCCCTGATTTTGTTCTTCCTGATACTTTTGTAGCATTTATCAACGATGATTCCTGGGGATTATATATTACTTCTTCCGTTGGACTCAGATTTTCATATGCTTCATAATATCCTTTTGGAGTGGATCCAATTCGCCTTGAATAAAATATGTTTCCCTTATTGAATAATTCTGTACCTTCCATGAAGAAAGGACGTTTTTCATTGTAACGTACTTCATATGGACTCAGATTAAGCACCTGGTCATCAGATTGAACCTGTCCAAAATCCGGTACCAGTGTAGCATCAAATGTAAAAGACTCACTAATACCATATTTAAGATCGAGGCCTCCATTATATGTGAATCCTACACCCGCTTCGTCAGGATTCTGCTCCAGGTAAGCTGAAACATAAGGTGTGAAAGACAAGCGTAATGGAGGTTCTATATCTCTTATCTGGGTCATCTCACCAAGATGATTGAAAGTGGAACCTATCTCCCTGTCAACATAGTTCCATGACGACTGTTCCCTATCACGCCTTACTTCTCTCCAGAAGTTAATCCCCCAGGTCTGTACCTCATCTTTGGGAAACCGTAATGCAGAATAAGGTATTTTTATCTCTGCTATCCATCCATTCTCAACTATTGATGTATTGCTCTCCCATACAGCATCCCATGTATCACCCCTGTGGTTAAAACCATCAGAACCGGTTCGCGGTGGCCTGTCAGACTGCACGCCTGAGACAGATATCTTAAAAGTTGCACCGTTAATACCATCATTATACGGACTTATATCAATTGTAAACTGGTCGGCATTAAGACCATAATCAGAATCCCTCTCCCCCAGTTCCTTGTATATACTGTCAGGATTGGGATCATACATCATTGCACCAACATATATTGCCGAATTATCATAAAGAACCCTTACCTCGGTACGATATTTACTGGGAGAACCGTTATAGGGTGAATATTGAATAAACTTATCTGCTAAATCAGCATACATCCACTGTTTATCATCCAGCTTTCCATCAATGACCGGGGGATTGTCAATTTTTATTGCTGTGATGCTTTTTTGTTTCAACAGAGGATTATCTGGCCTGTCCTTTCTGTCCTTCCTGCCAGCACTGAGGGGAGTTGTAACCAGAACAGCTAAAAGAATAATCAGTAAGGAAACCCGTCTAAACATTATAATATTCATCAACACCTATTTAACTCTATAACAATATATTATATTTTTTGTTTTTCAACGGGTACAAAAATATATTAAAAAACCCATTCTATCTCAGCCAAAATCCAAATACGGTTAATACTTAACAATTTTTAACAGACTTGTTCTAGCCAGTGCTAAGGCAGGTATATATCTATTAGAGTAAAAATATTGTTGACAGAAGGAGATCGGCCTGATTTTAACATTTTTTAATTAACGGTGAACATTTTACCATAGCTAAATCAAATATTATTATTCATTTTTGTAAAGGTTTTGGAAATGATGTATAGAATGACAAACCCATTGACTATGTGTATCATGGCTGGTTATAACAAGGATATTATTGATTAAATTTAACAACTAATTATAGTCAGCCTTCCCGGATTAAATAATTCTGAATATGAAAAAGAAAAGAATCAGGTCGTTGGTAACCTTTTTAACGTTATTGGTATTATTAATTATTATTCTATATCCAAAATTTGGTAAACAGCTTTTTTCAAAGGATGATGATATTGTCAGCCGAAGTGGCAGAGAGCAACGAATTCTAAATGTGTCAGGTTTTATTATAACACCTTCAGTTATCAACGAACAAATCAATAGTAATGGTACTCTGATGCCTGATGAAGAGGTTGATCTATCATTTGAGACTTCAGGGAAAATTACAGGTATTTTCTTTAATGAAGGAACTCCTGTATTGAAGGGTGACCTTTTAGGTAAGATCAATGATCGCCACCTGCAGGCTCAACTTCTGAAGCTTGAAGCGCAGAAGAAACTCCTGGAAGAGAAGGAATACAGGCAAAGAGCTTTGCTTGAAAAGGACGCAATAAGCCAGGAGAGTTATGATCAAATTGTTACAGAACTTCAGTCAACAGAAGCTGATATACTACTTGTAAAAGCAAGGATAGCTGAAACAGAACTCAGGGCTCCTTTCGATGGAAAGATTGGTTTGCGATACCTGAGTGAAGGAAGTTATGTATCACCAAACTCAAAAATTGCACGGCTGGTGAAAATTAAACCATTAAAAATCGAATTTTCAGTACCTGAACGTTATGCAGGTGAATTGAAGCCTGGATTTCCCATCACATTTCGTGTTGATGGTTATACAGAGCTGTTTTATGCAAGCGTTTATGCAATTGACCCAAAAGTGGATTTAAACACCAGGACGATTGTTGTGAGGGCAATATACCCCAACAGGAATGAAGAACACAAACCAGGCAGATATGCCGGTATCAGTTTAAGATTGAACGAAGTGCATAATGCAATCTCAATACCAACTGAAGCCCTAATTCCTGAGATTGACGGTGAGAAGGTATACATCTATAAGGCAGGCAAGGCTCATAAGGTTCCGGTGAAAACCGGGTTAAGGACAGAATCAGCCATTCAGATAGTTGAGGGAATAAATTTCGGTGACACACTTATAACATCAGGCATTCTGCAAATGAGGGAAGGACTTCCTGTATTGCTGGATACACTTATAAACACAAGATAATATGAGTATTTCATCCATAAGCATACAGAGGCCTGTTCTTGCAACGGTTTTTTCTATCATAATAGTACTATTTGGAGTAATTGGTATGACATTTCTTGGTGTCAGGGAGTTTCCCAGTGTCGATCCTCCAATTATTACAGTCAGCACCTCTTATCCAGGAGCCAATTCTGATGTAATCGAAACACAGATAACTGAGCCACTGGAACAGTCGATTAATGGAATACCTGGCGTGCGTACCCTTACGAGTGTGAGTCGCCAGGGTAGCAGCAGGATAACAGTAGAGTTTGAACTCAGTGTTGACATGGAGACAGCAGCCAATGATGTAAGAGATAAAGTATCACAGGCACAAAGAAGGCTGCCAAGGGATGTTGATCCTCCCACTGTTTCAAAAGCTGATGCTGATGCCAGCCCAATCATGTTTATTGCCATACAGAGTAATAAACGATCTTTGCTTGAGATTTCTGAGATCGCAGAACTTACATTTAAAGAGCAGTTACAAACGATTCCGGGTGTCAGTTCCATTATGATCTGGGGTGAAAAAAGATATGCAATGCGACTTTGGCTTGACCCGGTAAAACTTGCAGGATACCATTTAACCCCTCTTGACGTGAGAAATGCAATATCAAGGGAAAATATTGAGTTGCCATCTGGCAGTATCGAAGGCAATACAACTGAACTTACAATCCGTACACTTGGACTGATGTCAACCCCTGAAGAATTTAATAATCTAATTATCAAACAGTCAGGTGATCAGATTGTAAGGTTCAGGGATATCGGGAGGGCTGAACTGGGACCTGAAGATATTCGTGGGATAATGAAGCTTAACGGTGTACCAACAGTAGGAAACGTTATTATCCCACAACCCGGTGCCAACCATATAGATATTGCCGATGAGGTCTACAGGCGATTGGAGTATATAAGAAAGGATCTTCCTGAGGATGTCAAGGTTGAAATAGGCTTTGATAATACTGAATATATCCGTACATCAATAAGAGAGGTGAGGAACACAATTTTAACGGCTTTCTCCCTTGTAATTATTATTATATTCTTCTTTCTTAGAAACTGGCGAACCACCCTTATTCCCATAATAGTCATACCGGTCTCACTGATAGGATCATTCTTTATAATGTACCTGGCAGGATTTTCCATAAATGTGCTCACAATGCTGGCTATTGTCCTGGCTATAGGACTGGTAGTTGATGATGCAATAGTAATGATGGAAAACATATATGTGAAGATAGAATCAGGAATGAAACCATATGATGCCGGCATCAAAGGATCAAATGAGATTTTCTTTGCTATTATTTCCACTACTATCACACTGATTTCCGTATTTATTCCAATAGTCTTTCTGCAAGGTATGACCGGAAGGTTATTCAGGGAGTTCAGTATTGTTATTGCAGGAGCAGTAGCAATATCATCCTTCGTTGCGCTTACATTGACACCAATGTTGTCAACAAAGCTTCTGAAGCAGCAAAAAAGAAAAGGATGGTTTTACAACAAGACAGAAAAGTTTTTTATCTCACTTAACAAGAAATACAAATCATCGCTTGAAACTTTCCTTAAACACAGAAGGTTTGCAATATTTATTTTGCTTGCAGCAGTAAGTTTGATAGTGATTTTATTTATTTCAATACCATCAGAAATGGCTCCCCTTGAAGACAGGTCACAAATATCGGTAAGTACTGTTACCCAGGAAGGAGCTACCTATGAATATGTTCTTGATTACATTGAAGACATAGCTGGACTGACCGATAGTCTTGTTCCCGAGACTGAAAAATTAACTGCCATGGTAAGAGGAGGTGGAGGAAATCTCCGGTTAGTCCTGGTTAAGCCGGGTGAAAGGGAACGTACCCAGCAGGAAATAGCCGATGCACTGGCTGGTGAATTAAGAAAAAAAACAAAGGCAATGGCAAGGGTAACCCAGCAATCCACATTTGGAGGAAGACGTTCAGGCTTACCTGTTCAATATGTGCTGCAGGCAACAAGCATAGATAAGCTGAGAGAGGTTATTCCTCCATTTATGGAAAGGGTAACCAATAGTGAGGTATTACAAATGGCAGATGTAAACCTGAAATTTTCTAAACCCGAATTGCAGATACATATTAACCGTGATAAAGCCAATGCACTGCAGGTAACAACACAAAATATAGGTCAAACACTTCAGTTGGCTTTGAGCGGACAGAGATTCGGGTATTTCTTTATGAACGGGAAACAGTATCAGATACTGGCTGAACTAGCCCGGGAGAACAGGAACAAACCCCTTGACCTGAAGTCTCTTTACGTAAGAAACAACTCCGGAGAAATGATACAATTTGACAACCTTGTTGATCTTACTGAAGAGACAGCACCTCCCCAGCTATACAGGTACAATCGCTTTGTTGCTGCTACTGTTTCTGCAGGACTGGCAAGGGGCAAGACAATAAGTGAAGGACTTGAAGAAATGGATAACATAGCTTCTGAAGTTCTTGATGATTCATTCAGGACTGCCCTTGCCGGCGACTCGAAAGACTTTAAGGAGAGCTCGTCCAGCCTTATGTTTGCATTCGTCCTGGCAATTATCCTCATATTCCTCGTTCTATCAGCACAATTTGAAAGTTTCCGTGACCCGATTATAGTCATGATGTCTGTTCCCCTGGCCCTTACCGGAGCACTTCTGTTTATCTGGTATTTCAATATCACTATGAATATTTTCAGCCAGATTGGAATAATTATGCTTATAGGGCTAGTATCAAAGAACGGTATACTAATCGTTGAATTCGCCAACCAGAGGAAAAGAGGAGGAATGAACAAATTAGAAGCCATCAAGCATTCCGCAGCGGCAAGGTTCCGTCCTATTTTAATGACCAGCCTTTCGACCATACTTGGTGTACTACCACTTGCAATAGGACTTGGTGAGGGTGCTGAAAGCCGTGTGGCAATGGGTGTTTCAGTTGTTGGCGGGCTATTTGTATCAACCTTTTTAACCCTCTATATTGTTCCTGCTATATATACATATATCTCAAGCGAAAGAAAAAACGGTGAAAATGAAAATTAAATTATTACTTATCATTATTCCAATATTCACTGGTATAAGTGTATCCCTAATGGCACAGGAGCCATACGATCTGAATAAATGTATAATAACCGGAATTGAAAAAAACTATTCTATTATTATTGCAGGTAATAAAAAATCGGTAGCCGACAATAATGCGACATTGGGAAATGCAGGCCTATTACCATCAGTCGATATATCGGGCAGGTACGGTGGTACTATCAATTCAACATATCAGAATCTTGCAGATGGAGGAGAAAACAACTCAATGGGTATACATAATTCATCTGCAACAACCGGTATGTCAGTTGGTTGGACAATTTTCAACGGATATAGCGCCCGTACGACACTTAAAAAACTGAATGAATTGAAAGCAATTGGAGAATTGAACACCCAGATGGCAATAGAGAACCTGATATCAAATATTGCTGCTGAATATTACTATTATATTCAACAAAAGCAGCTTTACCACAATCTTCAATTTGCTGTTGAACTTTCAAGGGAAAGGGTCAGAATAGATGAAGAAAGATACCTGTTGGGAGCCGGTTCAAAACTTCAGTTACTGCAATCCAGAGTCTACTTCAACTCAGATAGCTCAAGATTGGCAAGGCAAAATGAAGTGTTACGAGCATCAGAAATACGGCTTAACCAACTGATGGCAGTTGAGGATCTTGACCAAACACCCGTAATAATTGACAGTATATTGGATATAAGAGAAGACCTGATCTATGATCATTTAAATGACAAGGTTATGGCTAATAATACCTCCCTCCTTATTGCCAGGAGAAACAGGATTATATCAGAATATGATTACGATATCATTGCTGCGAGAAGTTACCCATATGTGACAGCTTCAACAGGCTATAATTACTCGTTTAACAAATATGAAGCAAGTTCAATCACGTCACAGCATACAAACGGGCTTAACTATAACATAAGTGTTGGTATGGACCTGTTTGACGGATTTAATAGAAAAAGGGAAAAACGCAATGCCATCCTTGAAACAAAAAATGTATCACTTCAATACCTTCAGGTTGAACAGGATATAATAGGAGATCTACTGACTTTGTTTTCCGGGTATTCAAATAATCTGAGGCTGCTTGAACTTGAAGAACAGAATCTTGCTACAGCTTCTGAAAACCTTGAAATAGCTTTTGAACGATATAAGCTCGGCAACCTCTCCGGCCTCGAACTCAGAGAAGTGCAAAAAAGTTTGCTTGACGCTGAAGAGAGGCTTCTCTCCGTTCAGTACCAGGTAAAAAGTGCTGAGATATCACTGCTACTGATCTCGGGGCAGATTATGGATTACCTTTAATCATAAAGACAAAAAAACGGTTTGTGCTTTTTATACAAACCGTCTCATATTTCCATTAAGTTAATATTAACCCTATAAATGATTAATAATTACCCAGTATCAACGGCAGGCCGTTTTCACCTGATCCCACCACAACAACTTTTGTATTGGGTGATTCAGCAAGCTTCAATGTAGCATCTATACCCTTCTGTGTAAGTATCCTGTCGGTAAGACTGGCACTTATTTCGCGATTGTAATTGGCTATACCTTCTGCTTCAATAAGTTTTCGCTCCGCCTCAAGTCTTTCCCTATCATTTACATATTTCATGGCAAGGGCTTCCTGCTCCCTTGTAAGTTTGCTTTCAATAGCTTTTTTGATATCGGGGGGTAACCCAATAGAACGTATCAGCAGGGCTTTCATTTCGATATTATTCTTCTCAAGAATAATCCCCGTTTCTTCAATAATAGAAGCTTCTACCTCACTCCTCTTGGTTGAATATATTTCCTCGGCCGTATAACGTCCTGTTACCTGTCGAACCGTAGATCTTACTTCCGGAATTACAAGCCTGTTAACATAATTTGTTCCGAAAATCTCATGCAGGTACCCGATCCTGTCATATATGGGATTGAACCTTACTGTTACATCCACATTAATACTCAAACCATTCTTACTAAGTACATCCATGGTCTCTTCACTTTTTTGTTCTTTTACATCATACTTGTAAAGCGAGTTCCATGGTGCAATAGCCTTTAGTCCTGTACCAACAATATTATCCTTAATCAGCTCACCGGTTATCGTCTTAAATACTACTGCCCTCTCGCCCGGTCGGATAATATAAAACATTCTACTTCCGAACAGTAATAAAAGTACAATGATAACTGCCAGTGAAATAATAATCGTTTGTTTTTGTTTCATTGCCATAATATTTTCTATTTATGTTTATTAGAATTACAAAAATAGTGTAAAATTGTTCTCTTTCTTTATATTACGGTTACTTTTTTCTAAATTGGTAATAAGATATCATTATATTTAAGCGAATCAAAATATGAAAGAGACTGAGCTCATTACAAACAATGATGGCAGTATTTTCCACCTGTGGCTTAAACCTGGAGAGGTTTCAGAAAAAATAATCATAGTAGGCGATCCTGGCAGGGTTGAAATGATAGGACAGAACCTTGACAGCATAAGGATTAAAAGAATTAACAGGGAGTTTTTTACAATTACCGGCATTTACAAGGGTAAAGAAGTAAGTATAATTTCAAGCGGCATAGGCACTGATAATATTGATATTCTTATTAATGAACTGGATGCTCTGTTCAATTACGATCTTAATAACAGGATTCAGTTAAATGAAAGAACGAGTCTTACTCTTGTCAGGTTAGGTACCTCTGGCGGGCTTCAGCCTGACCTGTTGCCAGGGCAGGCAATAATATCCGAAAAAGCAATTGGTTTTGATGCGGTAATGAACTATTACCGGGGAATAGAAGATATAACAGATATTGAATTCGAATCAGAATTTATGAAGTACACAGCCTGGTCTGCCAGACTACCCTATCCATATATTATTGGCGCAAGTGATGAACTTTTAAATAAATTTTTAGTAACCGGTTTTATAAAAGGTATGACTATCTCTACTCCAGGCTTTTATGCGCCGCAAGGTCGAAAACTTTCGCTCGCACCCTATGACGGGGAATTAAATGATAAGATAATGACTTTCAGGTATAAGGGCAGCCGTATTTTAAACTATGAAATGGAAAGTTCGGCACTTTACGGGCTATCTGCCTTACTGGGTCACAAGGCTCTGACTATTTGTGCAGCTATCGGGAACAGGGCTACCGGTAAGTTTATTAACGATTATAAACCCATCATGAATGATCTTTCCCTGAAAATTCTTGATATTATCTAAGGATGCTGTTTGGGGCTGTCTCATAAGTCTAACACCTCCCCCCCGGAGTACTCGGGGGTACTCCTCCTCTAAAGAGGAGGAGAAAGTTATAGTATTGTATATCAGCCATTTCCCCTCCTTTTGAAAGGAGGGGTATCCCGACCGTAAGGTCGAGGAGGGGGTGGTTAGAGGACTTATGAGACAGCCCCATCATTTTCTACTGCAACATCATCTGCATTACCTCGTCCACCATGAATTCAGCTGCTTTCCCGTTCCCGTAGAAGCCGGGGTAACTAAGTTCATTTGCGTTTATCATTTTCACAAATGCTTCCCTTATTGTTTCCCTGTCGTCATCAACAAGCACGGCTGTACCATTTTTCACCAGCTCTATCCATTCACTCTCTGACCTTAGTACAAGGCATGGGCGTCTGAAGAAATGTGCTTCTTTCTGCACTCCGCCGGAATCAGTACAAATGATTGCTGCATTTTTTTCAAGCATTATCATTTCGAGATATGATACCGGTGGTACCAGTTTAACCGATTCAATATTATTCAGCCTTAAGAGAAGTTTTGGATTTTCTTTTTCAAGAGCATTTATTGTCCGAGGGTGAAGTGGTAATACCAAGAGGATATTTTTCTCCACAGACAGTTCAATAAGAGATTGCAGTATATTGTTTAGTCGTTCGGCATTATCCGTATTTTTTTGCCTGTGAATAGTTGCAAGGATGTAGTTACCATGCTGCGCACCGAGGTCATCAAGGAAACCGTTAATCTTATTATCAGCCAGTTCACCATAAAAGAGGCTGTTATCATACATTATATCCCCTGAAAGGAATATTTTTGGATTATCAATGGTAAAAGGAGGGCTGGCATCGGGTCTTATACCTTCCTTAATCAGGTTTTTCAGTGCGGCATCTGTAGGTGCAAACAACAGGGTTGAAATATGATCACTCAGAAGCCTGTTTATCTCTTCGGGCATTTCTTTCCTGAACGATCGCAGCCCGGCTTCCACATGTACCACCGGGACTTTAAGTTTTGACGCAGCAATACCGGCAGCCAGTGTTGAGTTAGTATCACCATAGACAATAACAGCTTCAGGTTGTTCCTTTAAAATTACTTCCTCAATTCCCGATATCATTGATGCTGTCTGTCTGCCGTGGCGTGCCGATCCCACGCCCAGGTTATAATCTGGTTTGGGTATTTCAAGTTCTTCAAAAAAAACATCCGACAGTTCCCTGTCATAATGCTGCCCGGTATGAAGTATTATTTCTTCAATGCGGTCTCCATAGTCTTTTCGTATTACGCGGCTTATTGCTGATGCCTTAATAATCTGAGGCCTGGCACCAACAATATTGAGTAGCTTCCTATTTTGCATAACTTACCGCTCTTGTTTCCCTGATGACAGTAATTTTTACCTGACCGGGATATGTCATTTCATCCTGGATTTTTCGTGCAATATCGTTTGACATTGATTCTGCTTCCTTGTCTGATACAGCCTCGGCACCTACTATTACCCTTAGTTCCCTTCCGGCCTGGATAGCGTATGTTTTCAACACACCGGGATACTCCAGTGCCACTGCTTCCAGTTCCTTGAGTCTCTTTATATAAAGTTCAACCACTTCTCTCCTGGCTCCTGGTCTTGCACCGGAGATAGCGTCACATACCTGAACCACAGGTGCAATCAATGATGTCATTTCAATTTCATCATGATGTGCCCCTATCGCGTTGTATACTTCAGGTTTCTCTTTATATTTTTCAGCCAGTTTCATCCCGAAAACAGCATGCGGCAACTCAGGCTCATCATCAGGAACCTTGCCCAGGTCATGCAGTAATCCAGCACGTTTGGCCAGCTTGGCATTAAGTCCGAGTTCAGATGCCATTATAGCACATAAATTGGCAACTTCGCGGCTGTGCTGAAGAAGGTTTTGTCCGTAAGACGACCTGTATTTCATTTTGCCTACCAGTCGTATCAGTTCAGGATGCAATCCATGGATACCCAGGTCGATGGCTGTTCGTTTTCCTACTTCTACTATCTCCTCTTCTATCTGCTTACGTGTTTTCTCAACAATCTCTTCTATCCTGGCAGGGTGTATCCTTCCGTCACTTACGAGCTGGTGAAGTGATAGGCGAGCTATTTCCCGTCGTACGGGGTCAAAAGCTGAAAGTACAATGGCTTCAGGAGTATCATCCACTATGATCTCCACACCTGTAGCAGCCTCAAGGGCCCTTATATTACGACCTTCCCTGCCTATTATCCTTCCTTTTATTTCATCAGATTCGATGTGGAATACTGTAACAGCATTCTCTATAGCTGCCTCTGTTGCTACCCTTTGTAAAGTCATCATTACTATACGCCTGGCCTCCTTGGTGGCCGTCATCCGGGCCTCATCCATTATCTCGTTTATGTAAGACATGGCTTCGGTCTTTGCTTCCTCTTTCAAAGATTCAATCAACTGGTTCTTTGCCTCGTCTGCAGAGAGGCTCGAAATGGCTTCAAGCTGATCAACCTGCTGTTTATGCAACCTGTTGAGTTCTTCTCCTCGTTTATCTATTATATCGAGCTGATTATTCAGGTTCTCACGGATAGCATCCAGCTCATTATTTTTTCTCTGTGTTTCTTCAAGTTTCTGTGATAATGAGAATTCCTTTTGCTTGATCCTGTTTTCAGCCTGGGCTATTTTATTGTTCTTTTCACCTATATACTTTTCATGCTCAGATTTTAGCTGAAAGAACTTTTCTTTCGCCTGAAGTATTTTTTCCTTTTTCAGTACTTCAGCCTCATTTTCTGCTTCGGCAATGATTTTATCACTTCTTCTTTTAAGTACAAGCTGCCATATAAAGAAGGATAACACTGACCCTGCAATAAAAACACCCACACACACAAGCAAATCTGTTAGTTCAAGTGTTATTCTATTTAGTATAAATTCTACCATAGTATGTTTATTTAAAATGAAAACCCGCAGAGTTTCTTCAACTTTAAAAAAACCCCATTAGACATGGATGGAGTTGCTAATATGGGTCGGACTTCCACTGTCCCGGTTTCCCGGAATTCACGGCGAACCGTGAATGAGGCCTGCCCTAGTCACATTAAGCTTCACTCCAATTTTTAAAGTGTTGAGTTTCAAAAACGAATGAAGAAACAATGCGGGCAAATACTTTTATTTTATATTAAAGAACGCTTTTTTACTCTTTCGTCATCATTACAGCATCTATCCTGTCTGAAATCTCTTTTATGCTGTGTGATACATCTTTATCATCTACTTTTCTGTTAACATCGAGGAGTTGTATCACATACTGCAGTGCTGCCATCGCAAGAAAGTCCTGAATATCCTTATCAACATATTTCTGCTTATACTGCAGAACCTTTTCGTTGATCATACGGGCAGCCTTCCTTATTCTCTCCTCCTCATCCCTGCCTATTTTCAATGGATAATACCTGTCCGCTACGTTTACCCTTATGGAAAGTTTATCATCCATTGTTTATATATTATTTAAAAGAGCAATACACTTATCAATTTCCCGCACTAATTTGTTTATCCTTTTGCGCGCAAGCCGGGTACTCTCTTCATCTCCCTTTATTGCACCGGATAATTGCAATTTATTATATTTTTCTTCAAGTTCTATAAGTTCTTCTTCTTTTTCATGGAGCTCCTTTTCTAACTCCTCCTTCTCTGACCTCAGACTTACCAGGTCCCTTTCCGTTTCCTCATATCTGACCACCAATTCCTCCACTTTCCTTTTTAGCAATATAAGCTCTTCAACTTCACGCTCGGTCATAAAATAGTATTTAATACAAAATTAACATTGTTCTCTATATTTGCAAAAAAAATAAGTGTAATACTTTGGCATAAGACTTGAGTGTAATAGTTTTGCACCTATTAATTAAATTTGAATCATAGAACCTTAAATGATACAAAAAATTTTAATTGCACTATTTCTTGTCACAATATTTGAAGGACCTGATAAAACAAATATCCTAAGGTCACCACTGGACATCCCACTTATTCTGTCAGCTAATTTTGGTGAGCCCAGAACGGACCATTTTCATTCAGGTGTAGATTTCAAAACTAAAGGTGTTACAGGTAAAATGGTTTACGCTGCATCCGACGGACAGATTTACCGTATAGTAGTAAGCCCGACAGGATTTGGCAAAGCATTGTACATCAGACATAAAAACGGATTATCAACAGTATACGGACATCTCAGCAAGTTCATTCCTGAAATTGAGGAATTTGTAAAGGAAAACCAGTATGCGAGGCAGAGCTTTTCAGTTAACCTGTTTCCCGGAGCCAGTGAATTTACAGTTAATGAGGGGGATATAATAGGTTTTTCAGGTAACAGCGGCAGCTCCATGGGCCCGCACTTGCATTTCGAAGTCAGAAGATCATCCGACGAAAAACCTCTTGATCCAGCGCAGTTTTATAATATTGAAGATAATATAAAGCCTGTAATACGTTCTGTTGCTGTTTACCCTGCAAGGACATCGTCTGAAGTGAACGGAAAAAGAGAGAAGCTCATACTTAATACATACAGGGACAAAGGGAAATATTCAATTAATAATAATATCCCTGTATTGGTTTCTGGTCCCGTTGGTTTCGGAATAAATACATATGATTTTCTTGATAATAGCTGGAATAAATGCGGGGTCAGGGTTATCAACCTAAGTGTTGACGATAAACTTATTTACAGCCATACCATAGATGAATTTTCATTCTCTGAAACAAGATACATCAACAGCCATATAGATTATGAAGAAAAAATTAAGAACAACTCCTATATTCAAAAAACCTTCCTGGAGCCAAATAATAAGCTGAGCATATATAATCATATAATAAATGATGGTATCATAGAATTCAATGACAGGGAAATACACGAGATAGAAATCAGTGTTTCAGACTTTAACGATAATTACTCATCTGTAAATTTCTTTATAAGACCGGATACGGCAAAATTATACGATCCTGTAGAAAAGCAGGGTCTTTTAATGCCCTTCGGGCAGAAAAATGAAATTAAACACCACGATATAAGGCTCTCGTTCCCGGCAAATTGCTTTTATGATTCAGTGTATTTTAATTATAAGAAAGCCCCGGCTGAAAGAGTTGATCTTTATTCCGATCTTCATTTTGTTCATAACAAATACACACCTGTGCACAGTCGTCTTGATATAGCAATTAAACCATCCGGTGAAATAAATGATGATCTAAAAGATAAATTATGCCTGGTATATATCGATGAAGATGACAGGGAACTGATTTCTTTTGCAGGGGGAAAATGGAATAATGGATTTATGGAAGGTAAAGTGCAGGATCTTGGTATATATGCTATAGGGATTGATACCGTAGCTCCTACTGTTGAACCGGTAAGATTCACTGACGGTGCCACACTGGGAAAGAACTCTGAACTGAGAATAAAAATATACGATGAATTCAGCGGTATAGGCGAATACAAGGCTTTTATAGATGGCAAATGGGCACTGTTTGAATGGGATCCCAAGAATTCACTTCTCACATATATGCCTGATCCTGATTATATCAAGCAGGGAGGTAAACATACACTCAGGCTAAATGTAAAAGATAACCGGGATAATGAATCGGTATTGAATCTGGATTTTTACTGGTAAAGTTTATATTAGGCTGAGGCTAAGGATTCAACTCTATTCAGGCATAGACATCCTGAAACT